>DGUP01000046.1 GCA_002394685.1 Treponema sp. UBA4307
GCTACGATTACAATATCAACATCAGCATTTCTTGAGGTTGTATGCTGAAGAACTGTTTTACCAGCACCGAATGGTCCAGGAATACAATAAGTTCCACCCTTTGCAACAGGGAAGAAAGTATCGATAAGACGAACCTTTGTAACCATTGTATCTTTTGGCATAAGACGATCAGCATAACAGTTTACGGCACGTTTTACAGGCCACTTAAAACTCATGCAGATATCGTGGTTCTTACCCTTTTCATCTGTTAAAGTTGCAATAGTATCATGGATTTTGTAACTGCCTGCCTTAGCAATTTTTTTAACAGTATATGTTCCAAGGAATCCGTATGGAACCTGAATTTTATGAGTGAATGGACCTTCAGGAACAGAACCTACACTGTCTCCGGCCATAAGTTTTTCACCCTCTTTTACAGAAGGAGTAAAATCCCACTTTTTATTTTCATCAAGAGCAGGAAGATAAACACCACGCTCAAGGAAGTAGCCTGAATGTTCTGCAAGAAGTGGAAGAGGATTCTGCAATCCGTCGTATACCTGTCCAAGAAGACCAGGTCCTACTTCTACACTTAAAAGATCACCGGTAAATTCAACAGTACAATCTGTAGAAATACCGTTAGTCATTTCATAAATCTGCATCTGTGCTGTATTTCCACGGATACGGATAACTTCTCCCTTAAGGCTCTGTCCATCAACATTTACATAACCTACTTCATTGAGAGATACTTTTCCGTCAAATTCAACAGAAACCATGTTTCCGTTTACAGCAACTACTTTGCCCTTTGTATCTGTCATTTGTTTTCTCCAAGAATTTCATCATAAATCTTTCTGTAAGAAGCAAGACCTTCATCTTTGTTGAATTTATGCATTCTTTCACAAAGCATAAGTCTTAATCCGTAATTAAATACTGCATCAACAGAAAAATTATCCAACGGTGCAATTTTATCCAGCACAGATAACCTGTATTCATTAAGGTACTGTTCTGCACTTAAAGGGGAATCCATACCAGTTGCCGTTCTGGCAGCCTGTACGATTTCAGCTTCTGTAGTAGCAGGGATATCTTTTGCATCCTTCTTCATTTTCAAAGCACGGAGCTGAGCAAGAGCAAATCTTAATTTTCTCTCCTGCTGGTACCATGTATCAAGAAAAACTGAACCAGTGCTTTCCTTTACTCTAGGCGGCTCTAAAGAAAGTTTACTTGCCGTTTCTGCATCTTCCGGTGACATGAAACGCTGGCATAAATCTTTAAAATACTCTGTAGTGATTGGAAGCTTATTATTGGAATCAGCACTTGATGAGAATGAAGGCAACTGTGATACCAAATAATAAAGATGTTTCACTATTTCTTTCCTTTTTTAGCGCTGTTTTTTTCAGCAGGCTTTTTTGCAGCAGGCTTTTTTCCTGAAGCAGCAGAAGCACTCTTCTTAGCAGGCTTTTTTTCTGCAGGAAGGATTTTTTCCTCTTTTACAGCAGCTCCACTTTCTTCAGCAGTATTATCAGCATTAAGGGAAGCAGCAGCCTTTTTCATAAGTTCTGTTGTTTTTGGATTAAGATATGCTGAGAAAAGACCTGCAACTTCTTCTGCAGAGAAATCATAGAAGGCTTCTCCATTCTTTGTCCCGATTCTAAATCCACTTGAAAGAGATGCATCACCCTTAATTTCAAGGCCCTTCTTAATCTGAGCTTTAAGAGCACTTTTAAGGCTTGTTTCAAGAGCCTTAAGATCTTTTGAAGGAAGAAGTACAGACAGGCTTTCAGCTTCCTTCTTGTCAGCCCAGGCCTTTACGGTTTCCGGAATAAGTTTTTTCAGAAGATCTTTATCATAAGCCTTATCAGTCTGTTCATTAATTATTGCTGAAAGTTCCTTATTAATTCCATCTCTGAATGTAATAATCAGATTACGTCCAGCTTGTGTAATTGCATCTTCGCTGGCCTTTTCCATACGAGCTGTTTCAGCCTTTGCACTTTTAATGATGCTGTCGGCCTTTTCTTCTGCGTCATTAATAATTGATATTGCCTTTTTTTCAGCTTCAGCAATAATTTTTTTTGCTTGAGCTTCTGCACTGGCAACACCGTCTTTTTTGATTTTGTCAATCAATTCCTGTAACTGGACGTCCATTGTGACCTCTCTATATTAATTTTTTATACCGTTTAGCTTAACTGTTCTCTCCGACGAAGTTTTTAAACAGTCAGTTTAACAAGTAAATATATACTGTGTAATATGATGATATTCATCACCCTTTTTCAAAACGCTGTCAGGGAAATTTTCCTTGTTAGGAGCATCAGGATAATGCTGAGTTTCAAGACAGAAAGCTCCATGGTTTGAATACTTAAAGCCATTCTTTCCCACAATTCCATCAATGAAATTTGCAGTATAAAACTGAACTCCAGGCATAGTTGTCTTAACAACCATACTTCTTCCGCTTGCAGGATCTGTCACTTTTCCGATTTGTCTTAGAGAACCGTCATAGTTGTCAAGGCAGAAACAATGATCATAACCGTGAGCAGTCTCACTGATATCCTGACCAATTAATTTAGGTTTTGTAAAATCAAAACAGGTATCTTTTACATCAAGAAGTTTACCGGTCGGAATCAACTCATCAGAAACTTCAAGAACATAAGGGCAGTTAAGTTCCAGTTTCTGGTCTCCTACATCGCCACCATTATATCCCTTAAGATTAAAATAAGCATGATTAGTTAAATTAACAGGACAATCTTTACTGCCTACAGCCTGATAATCCAGAGTAAGTTCATTTTTTTCGTTTAAAGTGTAAGTAACATTTACAACCAGTTCACCAGGAAAGCCCTGCTCCCCATCATAACTTACCCTTGAAAAAAGAATTCCCTTTCCATTTTTTGTCTTTACAATTTGTGAAGACCAGAGTTTCTTTTCCCAGCGGTCAAATCCTCCGTGAAGAGTATTCTGACCATCATTCCTGTCAAGCTTGAACTCCTGACCATCTAGTTTGAAAGAAGCAGAACCTATACGATTCGCATAACGACCCACAACAGTTCCAAAGCAGGAATCGTTGTTAAGCCACCCTTCCAGAGAATGAAAGCCCAGAAGTGCATCAATTGTTTGATTATTTTTAGCAGGCAGGATAATACTTGTTAATGTGCAGCCATAGTCAGTTGCAGAAAAAGACATCTGTCCGTTAGAAACAGTGTAGAGAGACACCTCTCTTCCATCAGATAAAACACCAAATGTAGATTTTTTGACTTTAATATTTGACATATAGTAATGATAACTAGAGTTTTATGGAATTTCAAGTGAAAACTTAACCTCTTGAAGACTTAAACCAAGTTCATAAGCAATTTCTGAATCACTCTTTCCCTTTTTGTGAAGCTCGTGAATCCTTTGTTTTACAGTCTTTTTTGGTACAATCGGGTCTGCACTTTTAGTATATTCAGGGACATTTTGAATAACATTTTTTTTACTGCTATCAGCCTTAGACTTTATACTATCATTTGTCTTTTTTGCAGATTTTTCAGTTGTTTTTTCAGAGGATTTTCTTCCACTTTTCTGCACAGGAGATGATTCATTTTCTTCAAAAAGCCGCCCCTGTTTCTGTTCATCAAGATAACGCTGAGCAGGATTTATATATTTTCCCTGAGACTTTTTTCTTATATTTTTTTCATCAGCAGACAATTCTGAATAAAAGATTTTTTCCTTTGTTTTCTGTTCAAGTTCTTTATTTAATAAAAGAATGTGTTTATCAGCTTCTTTAGACACTTCCTTTAACTCTTGAATTTTATTTTCAAGAAGATTGATGTCTCTTTCAGCATTATTATTCATATCCCTGAGCATATTATTTAAAATCTGCCTGGTTTCATCAACAACATCCTCAGCCCCAAAAAGTTTCTTGAAACGGGCAAGAAATACTGTCCACATAATTATGTTAAAAGCACACATTATTGTTAAAAGAATTACAGCTGCAACCATAAATAATTCACCGGTTAATAAATCAGAAACACCTAACCTGTAACATCAATATGATTTCCAAGTCTTGGATCTGATATCTGAATTTTTTTCTTCTCTTCAATCACTTCATCTGATTGAAGGGACTTTTTCTCTCTCTTTTCTGACTGCGGGTTTTCATTGCCAGACTTTTTTTGATCCGTAATCTTTGCTGAATCAGTTTCAGAACTTTGCTCCAGTTGTTTTACACCTTCAGCCTCTTCCTGCAGTTTCTGGCCTTCCTGTACAATAGCCATTGAACTTGCAAGCTGTTGATTTTGATTCTGACTGGCTGGAGTTAATTTTGCAACTGTATCAAGCTGAGTATAAACAGTAGATAAATCAATTGGATGTATAGCCATCTGGTGCCTCAACATTTTCTGTAACTGCTGAAGCGTCATACTTACCACGTCTGACAAAGCCCTGATCATAGTAGAACGTAACAGCCTTTACATCGTTTTTCACTTCATCTTTCTCATCGCGAACGACAATTTTAGATCCGGCATAAACAGTGTTAGAGGCATTAACCTTTCCTACAACCTTAAGTTCACGAAGACGTTTTTCAATTTCTTCTATCTCTTTGGAGATTTCAAGAACCTGGCTGCTCAAGGTGTCGCGCTCTGTCATCATTTTCTTTAAGCTCTCTTCTTTTTCCTTAGGAAGAGAACGACGTATTTTTTTCTGATTTTCAAGAGTTGAAATGTTAAGCTCAATTTCTTCCAGCTGCTTTGACAGAGAAGAAGAAGATTCCTGCAGTTCTTTTAATCGCTGCTTAGCCTTTGGATCAAAACCTACTTCAAGTAAAGTTTCTGTACCACCACCAGGGGAACCTATAAATTTCGCAGTTATTTCTTCTGTCGCAAAAAGGTGGCCACCAATAATCTGAGCACGCTTACCACGAAGAATAATCTTTTTCATGGCAAGTATTTCAGAGTTCATGATATTATCATTTACAACTACACTATCTCCAACTTCAACCCTTGTATTCTGAATAAAGCGTGCCCAGAGTGATTTTTCAGTTTTAATTGTACCTTCATCACGTCCCATGACACCTTGAGAAATAATAATATCACCCTTTGCTTCTATGTGACTATTTCCTACAGAGCCATATATTTCAATGTTACCGTCAGCTTTAATATCAAAACCGTCTTCAACATTTCCATGACAGATAACTGTTCCCATAAATGAAACATTTCCAGTTTTAATATTAACACCATTAACTTCATAGATTTCTTCAACGGTAATCTTGTCGTTAATCAGCATTACCTGACCGCTCTTAGTGGCAATAATTGTTTTTCCATCAGAATCAAAGGCCACATTCTGTCCAAGAAGAATTTTAATATCCTTACCGTCTTTTGCTTCAAGATAACGGCCGGTTACAGTTTTTCCACCTTTACCTTTCTGAGGCAGCATTTTTTCAGCAAGAGCCTGCCCTTCCACAACATTCTGTATCAAATTAAGCTCTTTAAAATTAACCTGACCGGTATCACTTTCCTGCAGTTTGAGTTTAGATCTGTCAGTTTCAAAATTATAGGAAATATATGCATCCCTTCCGTCTACAGGTTCAATAGCATGAGCAACTTCATAAGAAGCATTGTAAACCGGCATATCAATAAATTCAGAAATTTTTTCTTCTGATATACCCGCTACAACTCCCTGAGTCATAAGGGCCTGTTTAATTGCCTGAGGAGAAATTTCCGAACCTGACATTGAAGGAGGAGAAACATATATAGTTGCATTCATTTCATCCTTAGCAATATCAACTGCCATACTTGCATCTCCGGCAGGTTCATGCTTAAATTTTCCTATAGGGAAATACTGTCCGTCAGTTCCAGATTTACAAAGTCTCTTTACTTCATCCTCGTAAACTTCAAGAGTATCTTCTCTTTTTGCAAAATTAATAACTTCTTTTGTATTTACAGGGTTTCCACTTCCTGTAGGCAGAATAACTTTAAGACAAATATCTGAACCAAAACGATGAATGTAAAAGAATCCGTCCTTATCAACAATCTTAGCTTCACCGCCGAGACCCATTTCGTCAAATTCAGCAGCCGCAGCTTCAGCCTTCTTTTTAGCCTGAATGATTTTAGGATTTTCGTATACCTTTAATTTCCAGGGTTTCTTCATTAAACCAACAATTCCCTGAAAACCTTTTTCAATAACTTCATACTGAAGGTCAGAGATTTTTGTGTTTAATTGCACAGAAGCATCCTGAAGACATTCTTCAATAGTGTCTGCGATAACATCTACCGTAGTAATTTCTTTATCTACTGCCAGCTGGTCTTCAAGATCAATTCTGATTCTATCAAGATTTACCAATGATGCTATCTCCTGTTTTTACATTATTTAACTCTAATAAAATGCCCTGTATAATCTTAAAAAATTCCTTTTCTAAGACTGGTTAACTTAGCCCTCAAACGAAGGTTTGCTTTTGTATGAAGTTGAGAAATACGGCTTTCACTAACATTCAAAACCTGACCAATTTCCTTAAAGGTCAAATCTTCATGATAGTACAAAACGATTACCATTTTCTCATTTTCCGGAAGTTCTTTGATTGCCTGAATAATTACACGACGAACTTCTTCCCTCTCCACAATTACATCAGGATTAAGTGATGAAGGAGCCTCGATTGAATCCCCGATAGACATATGGTCGCTGTCGTCACCAGAATACCAGACATCATTAAGTGAAAGCACAGAGGTTCCGCTCACTTTCATTACAGCAGACTGATATTCACTTTCTGTCATTCCCATTGATTCTGCAATTTCTGCATCAGTTGCCGTTCTTCCTAATTTAGATTCCAGAGTTACAATTGCATCTTCAATTTCCCGGGATTTCTGTCTAACAGAACGTGGAACCCAGTCCATTTCACGAAGTTCATCAAAAATAGCTCCGCGAATTCTTGTCACCGCATAAGTCTTAAATTTTACACCTTTATCAGGATCATATTTACTTATAGCGTCCAGCAGACCGAACTGACCATACCCAACAAGATCATCATATTCCACATTATCAGGCATGCCAGTGGATACTTTACCGGCTACATATTTTACCAGCGGCATATATTGTCTAATGAATTTGTCTCTGATGGAAGGAGATCTGTTCTTTTTGTATTCGCGCCAGAGTTTCTCTTCTTCTTTTTCATCCATCTCAGAATCAGCCATTATTCCACACCCTTATTTAAATTCTTAAATTAATTATGCACTTAAGGTTCATCAAAATAAAAATTTTGACTCGCCCATAACAAGTATTATAACCTAAAAATTGCAATAGACAACTTTAGTCATCTTTCTTTAGCAAAGTTGAAATTGCTTTTGCCATTGTCTCAACATCATGGGATTTCGCTTCTTCTGCTTTTCCCTTTCCAAAATCCAGGGAAGCCGCAGTTGCAGTTTCCACTTCCATGAAATCACTGTCTAAACCGCTTCCTTCACCAGATTCCGATGCCATGGAAGTCTGGGAATCCAAACCTCCAATCGAAGACATTTCTGCAATATCCGGCAATTCTTCAACTTCTTTTATATCAGCTTCACGGCTCAGGGACCGGGCTGATTTTTTTGACTCTGCAATTTCTTCCTGAGAAGGAAAAGAGTCTATTTTTTCACCTAAATTAACTGGTTTAAAAGCAGATGACGAACTTTCTGCTGAAGACGAAGAAGATCCATTATCAGCAGACGACTTAACATCAGATACAGCCTTTGCCGCAGCTTCATTAACAGATTGAGATGTTCCACCGCTGCTTAAAGGTTCAGAATCCTTAATTCTTTCATCAGACTTTATTTTTTCTTCCTCATTCATCTTCTGCCGGTTCAAATCCACAGAAAACCGTAAACCAGACCCGTCTTCAGTGAGATTTTCATCACTTAAAGTGATATCAACATGACCTCCCACAGCCTTACCTGCTGAAGAAGGAGACGAATCTTCACTCATTACCCCTTCTGCATCAAGGAATTTTCTCCACAGAAAAGTAATTCCTATAGCTCCTCCGGCAAATACAAGTCCGAAAATCAGGGCTCTTAAAAGAGAAGGTCCAAAATGTTTTGTAGAAATTATGCTTATTAGAAAAGAAAGAACAAAGCCTATAAAAAAAGGCACTACTATCCTTTTTGGCTTTAACATTTTTTATCCTCCACCCTTTTTATAATGGTACGATAAAAAATGTCCGAGGTCAAGTTATTCCTTAAAAATGACTAATAAGAAGAGAAAATTTAGTTAAAAATGGTAATATTTTGTAATTTTAACGCTTCTTCTTTCCACTCATGAATTTCTTCAGGAAGTTAGAAACATTACTGTCATCACCCAGTTCAGATTTTTCAATACGTCCAACAATATGCTTAAGGCAGACTGATGGCTTTGAAGATGGATTTACAGCCATAAATGGTTTCTGACGAATAACTGAAGTCTGAACTGAAGGATCATCGTATACAAAACCTATGTATTCAACCTTGTAATTAAGGAATTGACCTACGATTGTAATGATTCTTTCTGAAATACGTTTTCCTTCATCAGCAGAATGAACCCTGTTCACAAGAAGCTTTATATTGAGATTTTTGTTCAGTAATTCGGTTGTAAGAATTTTTATGATTCCATATGCATCTGTAATGGCTGTCGGCTCAGGAGTTGTAACTACATAGCATTCATCAGCAGCAGCAACAAATTGAGTTACATTGTTTGTAATACCTGCACCAGTATCAATAATTATGATGTCAGCATTTCCCAGGGAAGCAAATTCTTTTGCAAAATATTCCAGTTCTTCAACTGACATATTGGCAATTTTCGAAAAACCATTGGCTCCTGCAATAAATTTAATACCGTATTCAGTATCAAGAATAATCTCACCCATTTTTTTCTGGTGATTAATTACATGCATAAGATTATATTGAGGAACAACATTAAGCAAAACATTTACATTTGCCATTCCAAGGTCACCATCAATAAGAATGACCTTTTTTCCCAACTGGGCATAAGCTATTGCCATATTTACAGCAATGTTAGTTTTTCCAACACCGCCCTTTCCAGAGGTAATTGCAATGATTCTTGTTTTATGGCCGTTTTTTTTGCCTGTTTTTTCGTTTCCCAAAAGAGAGCGCAGTTCTTCTGCCTGATCATCCATAATTAAATACTCCTGACTTTATTACAATTTCGGCAGAATTATTATTTATCTTGAGCCTTGCCGAATTTTTCCTCCAGGTGATCCCGATCAATAGTAAAACCATCCAGATTTCTTAAAAAGAAGATAGGATTTGCTTCTTCAATTTCACTTGGATTCTGACCTGTAGTCACATATGAAACAGACTTATTTTTTTCTGATAGTACTGAAATAACACTACCCAAAGATGTTGTTTCATCACATTTTGTTACAATAACATTCTGATATGCAAAAGGTTCATAATTCTGCAGAATCTTTTTCAAATCTGATGTTTTTGTATTGGCAGAAACTGCCAGATTTATATCAGCATGAAGGCTCTTGACTTCAAAAAGGCTGAGCATCTTTCCAATATTTTCATGATCATTAGGACTAAAGCCGGAAGTATCAATCAGAAAATAATCAGAACTATCTTTATACTGATTAAATAGTTTTTTTAATTCATCTGCATCTTCTGCAACAAGAACTTCTTCATCTTCATCCTGAATTGCATGAACCCATTTAGAAAGCTGCTCAAATGCACCGATTCTCATTCTGTCTGTTGTCATATATTTCACAACTTTCTCATCTGCAAGTGGATCTTTATCCTTTATTCTGGAGTTTTCAAGACGTATTTTTATACCCAGTTTGGCAATGGTTGTTGTTTTTCCAACACCAGTCGGCCCTACAATTACAATTACATGAGGCGGGCGGTGAACTGTTTTCTTAGCAACATTAACGCTTTCACCAATCCAGTCTACAACTTTCTTCTGCACCATATCGAAATCATCAAGGAGCTCCAGGCTTAATGATTTCATTTTTTCACGCATCTTAAGAATGTATGATTCTGTAAATTCATTTGCCCTGAGAAGTTCTTCCATTTTGGTAATATTTTTATGAACTTCGTGTTCTACAGAATCTTCATATATTTTATTAAGTCCCGCATTCAACTGTTGCTGAATCTGAGATATCTGTTTTCCAAGTCTGGCAATTTCCTGAACATTAGAAATATCTTTTCCCTGAGTCAGAGTTTTAAGAATATCTGTCTGATTTTGTGCAAAAGACTTTTTTTCATCCGAAGGAACTGAAGGCTTGAGTTTTGTAATATATTTAGCTTCAACCTCCATTTTTACTTTAAAAAGCCCCTGTTCTTCTACAGTTCTCCAGTCTATTATTTCGTAATTACCGTTAAGAGATTTATTTAATTTATTTTTACATTCATCCAGTGATTTACCACGGATAGTATGAATTTCGGGAACTTTTTCCTCATTGTAATTCGATCTCACCAATTTCCTCCACCTTAATACTGTTTCCTGCAGCCATTACTTCGTTTACAGATAATACAACAATTCCCGGACACTCTCTTTCAGAAACCGATTTTACAAGGTATCTTATTTGACTAGGACATATAATAACCGGCAGATACCCCCTGTCTTTAACAGCTGCAATACTGCCTGTAACAGCATTAAGATATGCTCTTGCAGTCTCCGGATCAAAGGCAACAAAAGGTTTTTCTCCCGGCTGCTGAACTCCATGCTCCATAACAAGCTGTGAAATCTGCTGAGAAAGTCTCAGTACATGAAGAACACCATTGCTGTCCACGTATTCATTACAAATCTGCTGCCCAATTGACTCACGAACTTTTTCCGTGAGCATATAAAGATCTTTTGTATATCTTGCACAGTCTGCAAGTGTTTCAAGGATTTTAACAGTATTTCTAATACTAACCTGTTCTTCCAGAAGGTTTTTGAATACTCTTTCAACATCACCCACTGTAAGCTTGTTTTCACCTGTAAGAACTTCATCAACAACAACAGGATTTGTTTTTTTGATTTCCTGAAGGATTTTATCAACATCCTGCCTGTTAAGAATATCTGCCGCATGCTTTCTGATAATTTCAGTAAGGTGAGTTGCAATTATTGTCGGTAAATCAATAACTGCATACCCTGCATTTTCAGCTTCCGTCCTTTTTGATTCAGGAATCCAGATAGCCTTCATTTTAAATGCAGGATCTTCAGTTGGTTCACCTTTAATTTCTCTGTCCCTGGGAACATTGCCCGTATTGAGACACATATAATGCCCCATTTTCAGTTTGGATCTTCCTACAACATTTCCCCAGATTTTAACAACATATTCTTCCGGTTCCAGAGACATATTATCCCTTATTCGAATTTGAGGAACTACAAGTCCCAGATTCAACGCAGATTCTTTCCTGATTCTAGGAATACGTTCAAGAAGTTCAGCACCTTTTTCTTTTTCCACCAGAGGTATAAGGGCAATACCAATATCAATCGTGAGAGGATCCTGATTAATAACAGGTGAAATATCCTCTGGACTTGATCCCTTCTGATTAAGGGCTTTATTTTCAGCTTCTTTTGCTTCTTCTGCCGCTCTCTTTGCTTTTTCAGCCCTTCTTAATCGTACTCCAATGAATACCAGCAATCCGCCAATTGGAATAAGGACAAGACTTGCAAGATTATGAAATGCAATTCCCAGAACAGCTAGAATCGCACCTACAACAATGTACTGAAGACCATCCTTTGAGAACTGTTCCTTAAGTTGTTCCGAAAGTAACTGCTCAGAACTTGAACCTGTTACAAGCAAACCGGTTGAGAAAGAAAGTATCAATGACGGAATCTGAGACATAAGACCGTCACCAATTGTTAGTTTGGCATAAGTATCAAGAGCCTGCTGAGCAGAAAGTTCTCCCTGAATCATTCCTACAGCAAATCCACCGATTAAGTTGATTACAGTAATTACAATTCCTGCTTTTACGTTTCCACTTACAAATTTTGTAGAACCATCCATTGCTGAATAAAAGTCCACTTCCTGACGGATCTGCTTCTTTTTGAGAGCGGCTTCTTCTTCTGTAATAATTCCTGCATTTAAATCATTCTGGATGTCAAACATTTTATTATTCATACTATCCAGAGTAAATCTTGCAGAAACTTCTGAAACGCGGTCAGCACCTTTTGTAATAACCAGCATCTGAACAATTATGAGGATTACAAAAATTACTATACCAAGAATAACGTTACTTCCGGCAACAATATTTGCAAATGCCTGAACCATTTCACTTTGACTTTCAAGATGAACAGTTGTTCCTGAAGCAGTTACAGGATGATAAAGAATATTTCTTGTAGAAGCAACATTTATAGCCAGACCAAAAATTGTCATTATGAGAACAACCCGGGGATAAGAAGTGAAATCAGCCGCTCTCTTCATATAAATGACAGTAATCATTATTACAAAAGACATTGCAAGATTTATTACCATAGCAATATCGATTATTGTCTTATTAAGAGGAATGATAAGAAATAGGATTACTACAACTAGTCCTATGGCAAGATATCCGCCTTTAAACAGTGAACTTAAACGTTCCCTAACACTTAGCCTCTCTTCTGGCATAGAGTCCCCACCCACTTTGTGTTAATTATATTCAATTTTTTATTATGAAGAATGCTTTTCCATATATCCAATCTGCTTGTAAACAGTGGCAACAGCCATAGCATACTCAATAGGTATAATATCACCAACTTCCAAATTTGTATAGAGAGTTCTTGCCAAAGGCCTGTCTTCATAAACAGGAACATGATTTTCTTCCGCAATTTTTCTCATATTGAGGGCGGTTAAATCTTCTCCTTTTGCAGTAACCTGGGGGGAATCCTGCATTCCCATCTGCCACTGAAGGGAAACTGCAAAGTGAGTCGGGTTAGCAATGACAACATCCGCTTCACGTACGGCTTTATTAATATTGGTTCTGAGCATTTCCCTCTGAGCAGATTCCAGATGCTGCTTTACTTCAGGATCACCTTCCATTTCCTTGTATTCCTGCTTAACTTCCTGCTTAGTCATCTTCATACTGTCCATAAAAGTTTTTCTCTGCACAAAGTAATCAGCAATTCCAACAACAAGAAGAAATACCACAGCAATCAGCAGCATCTCACCTACAGTTTTACCTACTATTTTCAAGGCGGCCAGAACACCACCTGAATTCTGCGTTGCAAGGATTTCAGGAATACGTCTTCTTATAATAAAAAAAGCTACAATTGCAAGAACAGTAATTTTTATAATAGATTTAAAAAAGTTAAATACCCCCTGAAAGGAAAAAAGAGTTCTCTTGAAGTATTCACCAAATTTAGGTGCAATTTTGGAAAATTTGGGCTGAATTGTTTTTGTTGTAAAAAGGAATCCTCTGTTTTGAACTACATTTGCAATAACCCCAGCCAGAAGACCCAGGCCGGCAAAAGGCAAAATGCAGATTAAAAAGTTTTGTATAAAAAAAAGATAAAATTCCGGATCATTTACATCATTATTTATACTTGAAAAGAAATAAGTGAAAATATATTGACATCTTTTCAGGAGTCTTGGTCCCATTATAATAAGGAGAACTGTTGTAAAAAGAAAAACTACCGCTCCATTTAACTCCTGACTTTTTGCAACACGACCTTCTTCCCGGGCTTTTCTTAATTTATACTCTGAAGGCTTTTCGGTCTTTCCTTCATCTTCAGCGGCAAACCACTGTAAATCAATCTGACTCACTTTATCTGCCCTCCAAGTTTTAGAAAAAGATTTTGAATTTCATTAAGACCTTCAGAAAAACTTGAAGTAAATAAGTTTACCAGAGAAGGCAAAAGACTTGTTAAAATATAAAAGGATGTAAGCATTAAAATTGGAAAACCTTCAGACAGCATATTCATTTGAGGAGCCGCTTTTGATAAAATTCCCATAGCTGCATTTATTAAAAACAAAGTTGCCATTACAGGAAGTGCAATTAGAAGGGCATTAAAAAAAAGATGAGTTAATGCAGTCAGCATAAAATTCATCAATTCCTGATTATGCTCAACAATTGCCAGTGCAGAAATAGATTTAAAACTATCTAAAAGGCCGCTTAAAAAAAGTTTCTGAAACCAGTGATTGCTGATAAAAACCAGTAATGCAACGAAATTTAAATACTGCCCCATCAAAGGATTTTCTACCTGACTTAAAGAATCGTAGGCTTCAGCAGCAGAAAAACCCATCTGAAATGCAAAAAACTGACCGGCTGTAGAAAAAGCTGCAAAAATTATATTGATGTAAAACCCAAGTATTATACCTATCAGACCTTCCCCTATCAGGCAGAATATATAACCAAGGTTGAATTTACCGTCTGGAGATATAAAAGAAGCATAATCAGCGTATGGACCAGACACCAGGGAAACTTGAGGAAAAATAAAATATGCCATGTAAGCGCAAAGAGCAACCTTTGCTATACGGGAAATGGACCTGGATGAGAAAAGAGGAAGTGTCATTATTAATCCAAAACACCTTACTGCTACAAGAAGAAAGACAGGTGCTGAACTTACAATTTGATCTAGCATACTTTTCTTTTACGACTCTCCACCTGAATTAATCAATCTGAGGAATCAGATTAAAAAGATTAATTGTATAATTTCTCATGCGGGCAAACATCCATCCACCAAGCAGTGCAAGAACCAGGAGAATTACCAGAAGTTTTGGTAGAAACGTAAGAGTCTGTTCCTGAATGGAAGTAGTTGCCTGAAATATGGCAATTATTAAACCAATAACCAGGGCTGAACCGAGGATAGGTGCAATCAGAACAAAAACTTCCCAAATGCCTCCCTGAAGAAGAAGAGTTATTTCATTAAGGCTCATTTTTCACTCCTCCCGGATTTAATGAATTACGCTTACAAAAAGCTGCTGAGTCAAAAGACCCCATCCATCCACAAGAACAAAAAGCATGATTTTAAATGGTGTTGATATCTGAACCGGAGGCAGCATCATCATACCCATAGACATAAGGATACTGGCCACCACCATATCAATTATTATAAACGGAAGATAGAGCATTACACCTATTTTAAAAGCAGCTGTAAGTTCATGAAGAATGTATGCAGGAATCAAAATATAAGTAGGTACATCTGCAAGAGTATTTGGTCTGTCCATTTTTGCCATACTCATAAAAGTTGCAATATAACTTGTATCATCTTCCATCTGCTGGTACATAAAATAGCGTACAGGCCCCTGGGCTTTATCAATAGCTTCAGTCAAAGTGATTTCATTCCGCTGCAGAGGCTGAAAGGAAACATCGTAAACCTGTTTGAATGTAGGCCACATACAGAAGAGAGTCATGAAAAGTGCAATACCATTAAGCACTGCTGTAGGAGGAACCTGCTGAAGGGAAAGTGCCCTTTTAATAAAATCCAGTACAATTGAAAATCTCAGGAAACAGGTCATGAGAATTAAAATACTTGGAGCAAGAGTAAGCAGAGTAAGGGCAAGCATAAGCTGAACAGAAAAAGCAACTTCCTTTCCACTTTGAGGAGATGTAGCTGTTATACTGATATTGGGAATATCCATATCAATAACACGAGTTGACATTTCTGTAGTTCCTAATGTGGATCCCTCTGGAAAATTCTGATTACCGGAAGATTGTGAGGCTACTGGCAGGATACAGAGAACTGCAAACAGTAAAATCACTGCAAATCTGAGGGAGTATTTTTTTACAGCCTTTTTTACTTCAAGTTTTGAAGTTCTTTTTGAAGAATCAAAAGTCATACTACTCCTCATCATCTTTTTTATTTAAGCGGTTTCCATTTTTTCTGAGCATATTCAGGATTTGTCTGGTAGCGCCATCATTTTTATTTTCATTTGACTCTTTTGTTTTTTTCTGTGTAAAAAGATCAAGAATCTGTGAAAAATTTAAAGACTTTTTCTGACCAATATGATCATCAGCATAAACATTCATTGCATTAATCAACTCTTTATCTTCAACCCTGGCAATGAGATTTACGGAATTATCAGAAACTCCAATCATATAAGCCTGATCCATTAATGTAACCACATGAACTGATTTATTAGGGCCAACTGCAATTGAAGCAACGTCCCTCAGAAATTCATCCTCTTTTGAAGGGGCATTGGAGTTTTTCTTCATTAATTTTGAAATAATGTATATGATTGCAATTATAAAAATCAGGACAAGAATCATTCTGATAAAAATCCAGATTGATCTTCCAGTGTTAGGAGTATTGTTTAAGGGAAGATTACTTTCATCCGCTGCATTAATCTTAATTTCATTTTCAGAAGGCAGATTGTCTTCATTTTCAATGACTACAGCTGAATTTTCTGATTCTGAACTATTATTGACTTGAGAAAAAATAAACTGGTTTATGAAAAGGAAGGCGCTTAAAGCAAATAAAAACTTAAGGCCTTTTTTGAATGAGTATTTCGTAATATCCTCCACCCTAAAGAATTCTTTTTTATGCAGCCTGATCCCCACATTTTGCTGCTAAGAAATTCTTTAATTATTTATTAAATAAGGCAGATCTTCCACAAGGTCTGCCTTTAAAAAATTACATCTGCTGTGTAACGTGTTCAATTGAAGGAAGAATTTCAGTAACGCGGACACCGAAGTTTTCATCGATTACTACAACTTCACCCTTTGCAATTGCTTTGTGATTTACAAGAATGTCAACAGGTTCACCGGCAAGCTTATCCAGCTCAATGATTGTACCTTCGCCCATTCCAAGGATTTCCTTAATTGTCTTTTTACAACGACCTAATTCTACAGTGACTTCCATGTATACGTCCATGATAAGTCCAATGTTTCCCTGTTCAGGGGTAGTCATTGTAGGTGCAAGATTAGGATAAGAAAGGGACTGAACGTTAGGAGGTGTCTGCATCTGCTGCATCATGCCCATACCCATATTCTGCATTGGCTGCTGCATCATACCCATACCCATTCCCATATTCTGTACCGGCTGCTGCATCATGCCCATACCCATTCCCTGCATAGGCTGCTGCATCTGCATACCGCCGGTCATATTTTGCATTGGCTGAGCAGAAAAGCCTCCCATTGGATTAGGAGCACTCTGAGCAGACTGGCCGCCTCCAAGAGCATTAACCATTCCTTCAGCAACAGGACCTGATACAGCTTCCCACAATGTATATGGCTGACCTTCCAGAGTAATAGGGAAAGTAAAAAGTGCAAATTTTCCCTGAGGAATACGAATCATTGCCTTAGGCTGATTCACTGCTTCAGGTACACCGGTTGCAAGACCAGGCAGTTTACCTGATTTTGCAAGTTCATCAATTTCTGTACTTGAATGCATGTTGATTGCTTCAGAGATCAGAGAAAGAGCCATATCATCAATAGTTGGTTCTTCCTCTTTGTTTACAAGAGAAACAATTTTCTGGGCAAATTCATTTGAAAGAACAAAAAGATGGTCACCATTAAGACCTGTACTGTAATCAGCCATTACAGCTACAACAATTTCCGGAATCTTTGCAAGAAGCTGATCCCTGTCAGAAATTTCAACTACAGGTGTACCGATTGAAGCTTCACCTGAAGTAAAATTCTTAAGGTTTTCTGCTAATCTATCTTTGATTCCACTGGTAAATTTTTCCAGTGTAGGAACATCAATATTTGTTGAGCCGGCAGAAGTAGCAGGCACTGCTCCACTCAAGCCGCCCATATCTACGCCTGAAAGCAATGCGTCGATTTCTTCCTGAGAAATTGATCCTTCACTCATAATGTATCTCCTTCTTCCGCAGTTAATTCTTCGAATTCATCTTCATTTTCATCTTTTATTTTACCAATAACCTGAACGGCCATTTTTTTACCAACAATTCCAGGCTGACAATAGAATTTTTTCTGGTTTCCAACAGAGAGAACCAGAGGATCTGAAACCCTTACGTTTGTCAGTCTGATAACATCACCTACCCTTAAGTTCAAAACATCACGGATAGGAACATCAATGGAACCTACTTCAGCAACAGTTTCCATTTCTACATCAGAAAGTTTTTCCTTAAGTGTACCCAGATACTGTGTTGTAGAACCACGGCGTACAGAACTAAAGTAAAATGAAGTAGAAAGTTTTGAAACGATAGGTTCAATTGTAATGTAAGGAATACAAATATTCATCATACCTGCTTCCTCACCAATTTTAATTTCAAGGGTTACAAGAATAACCATTTCGTTTGGCGGAACAATCTGTGCAAACTGAGGGTTGGTCTCAATCTGCTGCAAACGAGGTCTTAAATCAATTACCTGAGTCCAGGCTTCACGCATATTTGCAAGAATGCGGACTATAATTCCTTCCATAACTGACTGTTCAATATCAGTAAGGTCACGATTTACTTTTCCGCCAGTATCCCCCGAACCACCAAACAGACGGTCAATCATAATGAATGTGATTTCAGGAGCGATTTCAAGTACCGCATTTCCCTTGAGAGGATCCATGTTTATTACAGCAAGTGTTGTTGGTGTTGGAATAGAACGAATAAATTCCTCATAGGTAAGCTGATCTACAGAAGCAACGTGTACGTGAACCAGTGTACGAAGCTGAGCTGAAAGAGAAGTTGTCGTTAAACGGGCAAAAGATTCGTGCATATTGGAAACTGTACGAATCTGTTCTTTTGAGAATTTATCAGGTCTCTTAAAGTCATAGATTTTAATTCGCCGGGTGTCATTAACGGGCTTAAAATCATCAGACTCACTTTCCCCTGAAGAGATTGCCTGGAGAAGCTGGTCAATTTCATCCTGTGACAGAACTTCATTCATTATCTAAACCACCAATACATTTATCTTCGAACTTAATCAGAATCAATACTGCTGAACAACATCCAGCTGAGTAAACCGGACATCACGAATCTTTGAACCAGAAAGAATGTCATCATTTATCTGATTTCGAATTTCTTCACGCAGAATATCTTCATAATAAGGTTTAAGTTCATCATATGTTTTTGTAGAGAAATAGTGTCTTAAGAAGTGAATTATTTCAATACGCTTTTCAGTAATTTCTGTAGATGCAGCCTTATCATCTTTTTTATAGCCCAGAGCGATTGTAACAGTAACACTTGCAGGAGTTGTGTCATCTGTTAAAGTACGAATCTGGTCAAGAGAAGTATACCAGTCATAACTTGGATGATTTACAGAGTATTCCTGAGAAACTCCTATTACAGTCTGAGGCTTAGAATTTTTATCTCTGATTGTATCAACGATAATTACGATTGTAACTACCAGAATAACGGCTGCAATACCGATTAAAATCCACTTTAATATGCCGGGAAAAATTCCCTTTCCACGTTTTTTTGTTGAGCCGCCTTCGTCAAGTCCACCGCCGCCCAAGTCGTCTGCATCGTCTGCCATATTATCCCCCAATTTTAAATACTATAATTTTGTACTAGTCCCAGAATCATAGTATCATTAAAAGTGTCCCTCGTCTAGAATTATTATATCTACACGACGATTATAAGCCCTGCCTTCTTCAGTATCATTGCTGAATTTTGGCATTGTATCTGCATATCCGGCAATGGAAAACTGATTTTCATCAACTCCAAAATCAGACAGGTAATGAAGTACATTTGCCGCTCTGGCAGCTGAAAGTTCCCAGTTGCTTGGAAAAAGTTCGGAATCCACAGGAGAATTATCTGTGTGGCCTTCAATTCTCCATCTTCTTCCCCGAACTTCTTCATCGTTAAATAAATCAGCAAGATTCAAAAGAACCTGTCTTGTTGCCTCAATGTTTACTTCAGCACTTCCTCTTTCAAAGTAAGCATCTGAAGCCAGAGAAATTACCAGCCCTCTCTCATCAGAAGTTACCGTTATTTTATTTGTTTTAATTTCAGGAGCAAATAAAGTAACAGCCTTTTTACGTGCTGCAGCCATTGAATGACCTCTTTCCGATGAAGGAAGGGAACTGACTGTATTTCCTAAATCTGCAAGACTTCCAGCACTTAATGAAGTACCGCCACCAGGTGTATTGTTAGCAAGGGAAGCCATCATTGAAGCCATCTGCACGGCATCTGTTTCTGAAGGATCGTAAAGCATTACGAAGAAGCAGAGCATGAGGGTAATCATATCTCCATATGTACCCTGCCAGGCGGTTGACGGCTTTGCAGGCTCCTTTTTTTCCCGTTTTCCCATTAACCAGCTCCTTAATCCTTAAGAACGTCGCCTTCAATTGCCTTTCTTGACTTAGGATCAAGGAAGGTAAGAAGTTTCTGCGCCAGAATACGAGGGTTATCACCAGTCTGAATGGAAAGAATGCCTTCAAGAATCATTTCCTTTGAGTTCATTTCCCTGGAATTCTGCCAGATAAGTTTCTGGGCCATAGGACCGAAAAGCCAGTTTGCAAGGAAGGAACCGTAAAGAGTTGTAATAAGGGCAACGGCCATGTTAGGACCAAGACTTGATTTATCTTCGAGGTTTCTCAACATACCGATAAGACCGATAACTGTACCCATCATACCGAAACCAGGAGCGAAACCGGCCCACTGGGTAACAAGGTTGGCCCATTCCATATGACGGGCTTCTGTCTGTGCCATTTCATTTTCAAGAATAGAACGAATGGCAGAACCATCATTACCATCGACCATAAGACGAAGACCTTCTTTAAGGAAAGGATCATCCAGATCATCAAGACCTTCTTCAAGGGCAAGGATACCTTCACGGCGGGCTTTTTCTGACAACTGAACCATATTCTGTACAGTAGCTTTTTCCCCATAATCATATGTTTTAAAACAGCGGCCCAGGATCTTAAAAAGACCTAAGGCCTGATTCATCGGGGCACAAATAAAGAGTGAGAAGAATGAACCACCTACAGTTACAAAGAAAGATGGAGCATCCAGAATTCCCAAAATAGAACCGCCGGATGTAAATACTCCGACGAAAATCATGGCCAGTCCACCTACAAAACCAACCAGTGTTGCTATATCCATTACTTCCTCCCAGTAATCACATTCAATATTATAATATGTTTTTAACTAAAGTTCCTGATGAAGAACTCCAATTTTCTTTCTATATTCCACTATCCGCTGAATTACAGTTTCAGGTTTTTCCTTGACAACAACTCTTTTTCCTGAGAGCAGTGTCAGTGTAAGGTCAGGATTTTCTTCCATACTTTCGATTTGATGGGGATTTACCCAATAACGTTTACCGTCAAGGCGAGTTACTTCTATCATACCCCATATTTTCTACAGTAAACATAAAATCGTCAAGTAAGCTTTAATTAAAAAAATCCACTTACACGCTTAAATTATCGGTTTTTATTAATTTATATTTAGTTTTTTGATGGAAAAAGGCTTTTTTTTAATCAATTAATTGTATATTATTAACCCGGATTGTTTAAAAATGTGTTATTCCCACTTAAATAACAAAATTAATTATTGAGATTTACTCTCAGTCGGATTAATCTGAAAATATGAAGAATAAAATTTTGATTATTGAAGACGTTCCTGAAATGTCTGAACTTATTAACATGTATATGACAAACGGAGGTTTTGATACCCAGGTTTGCGAAAGTGCTGAAGATGCACAGAAACTTCTTGAAGGTACATATCTCCCAGATCTCGTTCTCCTGGATTTGAATCTGCCGGGAATGAGTGGACTGGATTTTCTCAAACACTTCCGTGAAAACTACAAAGCAACTATTCCTGTAATAATTGTTTCTGCACGGGATGCAGATGAGGATATTATTGCAGGTTTGGGTCTTGGAGCTGATGAATTTGTTACAAAACCTTTCAGTCCTAAGGTTCTTGTAGCAAGAGTTCAGTCAAAACTTCACAGACTTAACGAAACTGAAGCTTCAGTTGAAGAAACAATCAATTTTGGACCTTATTCAATTCTCTGCAACAGTTGTATTCTTAAAAGAGGTTCTGAAAAAATTCAGCTTTCAACAAAAGAATATGAAGTTCTGGAATTCCTTGCCCGCCATGCAGGAGAACCTTTAAGTCCGGAAGTAATATACAAGGGTGTATGGAAAGCTCAGTTTGGTGACATTACTGCTGTTGCCGTATACATTCAGCGTCTCCGTAAGAAGATTGAAAAGGATCCTTCTCATCCGGAATATATTACTACTATGTTCGGTATGGGCTACAAATTTCAGATTGAAGGATCTGGAAAATCAGAATAAGGCATAAGAGGAAGTTTCAAAAATAATTTTTTGGCTGTAAAACCATGAAGATTAAGAACCAGTTTAAGATTCTTATAGCAGGCATTATCTTTATTCCGATGCTCATGGCTATAACTTTACCTCTATATCATTACATTTCTTCTCCACAGAGATACCTGATGAAGGGGTATAAGCAGATAAGACAGCTGGACAACGTTAATCTTAACGAAAATGAATGGGTTGCCATTGAAAAAAAGATTAAGGAACTTCCTCCAAATGTTCAGACCGCAATTCTTTATGAAGATACATTCATAATCTCAAATATTCCTGAACTTCCTGTAAACAGTTCCCTGGATTTTTACGAGATTTTTACTTTAATCAATTCCTCTAACAACAAATACGATTACCAGTTTCAGTCCCTGCAGCATGAACCCCAGCTTACCCCTAACGGAATGGCCAGACAGAAAATGGGGCATGTTTTTGCTATTACAAGATCCAGGGTTCCGGGAGCAAAAAAGCCTCTGATAAACAGACTCTATATTCCGGTATTTTTCGGCATAATCATTTTTGAGCTTTTTGTAGTAATTCTGGTTATCCTTACATCAAGGAACATTACATCTTCAATTACAATTCTTGAAAAAAACACTCAAAAAATCGCCAACGGTGAACTGGATGCAAAATTTGACATTCCAAGTACAAATAAGCTGAATGAAATCACTTCCCTCACCAAAAGCCTTGAAAAAATGCGGGAATCCCTGAAAGATGACCAGCAGCGCAGATGTAAATTTATCATGGGTATTTCCCACGATTTGAGGACCCCAGTTTCCCTTATAAAAGGATATTCTGAAGCCATTACTGACGGGGTAGTCAACAATCCCAAACAGATTATAAATTCCATTGAAATCATCCAGACCAAGGCAGACCAGCTGGAATCCATGATTAATGATCTTATTAATTATGTTAAACTGGACAATAAGGAATGGCTTTCTTCACTGGTTAATATTCAGTTTCTGCCTTTTATAAAAGAATTTGCCACCAGCATGAATCAGATGTCTGAAGTTTATAAAAGATGCATTTCAATTGATATAGACTTGCCACCTGACGTTATGGTTCCAATGGATAAGGCTTTGGTAAACAGAGCCCTGGAAAATATTACCAGCAATGCTTTCCGTTATACAAAGGACGGAGATACAATTGCCTTGAAAGTTTTCAAAATTAACGAAAGCATAAAGGAAGGTCATAAAGCCGAAATCCATATTTCCATTTCAGATACAGGCTCTGGAATGGCAGAAGAAGATTTAAGCCATATCTACGATCTCTTCTACAGGGGCACAAATTCCCGTAGAGAACAGGGAATGGGCATAGGTCTTTCAAATGTAAAAACAATCGTAGACGCTCACGGCTGGGACCTGGAGGTTGAATCAAAACTGAATGTAGGAACAACCTTCACAATAATCATTCCTTATGATGACAGAAAAAAAATAGATAACACTACACTGGAAGAAGAGCCGGACGGTTTTGTTAAAGCCCCTCACCAGGAAGAGGATGATTCGGAAAATTCTGCTTCATACTCATATATTTAGAGCAGAAGTTTTCCAGTACACGGCAGAATGTATCTTCATCGTCTGCATGAATCGTAACAGCTCCAGGAATATCCCGCATAAAAGTATACTGTCTTTTTGCATAGCGGTGACTGTGATGTTTTATTTCATTCTTTATATTTTCCAGATCATTTCTTAACACGCCGCTTTGACTGTCAAAGAATTCACTGTAACCGATGGCCTTCATTCCAGGACTATTAAAATCATAACCTTCTTTAACTAATTTCTGAACCTCTTCAGGCAGGCCTTCCTTAAACATTTCCTCTACCCTCTGGTCAATTCTTTCATACAGTTCCTTTCTGTCCCGTGTTAAAATTATTGTTGCGAAATCATACTGAGACCTGAGCTGATCATTTTCCCCGTAAGAGCTTAAGGCTTTTCCTGTAGAATAATATACTTCCAGTGCCCGGATAATTCTGTATTCATCATTTATGTGGATTCTTTTTGCATAAACAGGATCTACACTTTTCAATTCATAATAGAGTTTTTTATTTCCTTCCACAGTCATTCTTTCTTTTATTTTACTGCGGATTTGAAGGTTACTTTCGGGAGCTTTACTTAACCCCAGAAGAAAATTTCTTATATAAAAACCTGTTCCCCCTACAAGAAGAGGAAACCTGCCCCTGGACCATATTTCCTGAACATAAGAATCAGCCCGGGTAACAAATTCCCCTGCTCCAAACTGAATATCCGGAGTAAGGAGATCAATCATGTGATGAGGAAGTTCTCTTTTTGTGGATTCATCTGCCTTTGCCGTACCAATGTTCATTTTTTGATATACGGCCTGACTGTCTGCAGAAATCAGTTCCCCCATTCCTTTAAAACGTGAAAGACTGCTTTTACCAAAAAATCTGGTTGCTAAAGCAGTCTTACCGCACGCCGTTGGGGCGAAAATTGTTATAACAGGTATTTGTTTTTGCAAACTATTGCCTTGTTTTTATTTAGATGGCCGTTCAATACGGTACTGAACTTCATTTGTGAAAAGCTGACGAGCTGCAATGCTGACAGATTTATCGTCATTTTCCTGCAAAATTTCGTCCTTTACCATTGCAAGCTGATATGCACGGCGGCTAGCGGCAACAGTAATTTCATACATTCCACCCTTAAATTTTACAAGTTCCTCTAATGGAAAAATCATTCAATTCACCTCGAAGATTTATTATAAACTAATAAAAGTCTAATGTCTATATTCATTCCAAAAGTAATAATTTTACATTATATTAATAGTATGAGTGAGCGCAACAAAAGAACAGAAGCTATTATTCTTACACTAAAGACTGTTGGAGAAGACAATAAACTGGTTACTTATTTTTCCAGGGAAAATGGTATCTGCCAGGGAATGCTTTTCGGCGGTCCCAGGAGCAAACTGCGCTCTATGGTACAGCCTTTTAACACAGGCACTCTTTATCTTTACAACGATGAAAGCAAAAAATCTTCCAAGATTACAGACTTTGACGTTAAAGATTTTCATCTTGATTTAAGGCAGAATCTTTACAAAATAATGGCAGCTGATCTTGCAGGAGAGATTCTTCTTAAAACCAGGTGCGCAGGAGATTATGAAAACTCGTATATCTTATTCAGTGCCTTTCTTACAGGAATTGATTTAAGTACAGAAGAAGAAGCCAGACTGGGAACCCTGCGTTTTCTCTGGCGCTACATCTGCCTTCTTGGACAGCAGCCGGACCTTCACCTTTGTAAGGACTGCGGAGAATCCCTTCTTTCAAAAGAGTATGATTCATTTTACATTCATCATAAAAATGGTTTTATCTGTCATGAATGCATTAAAAACTATAATTCTGAAGATAAAATTTTCTCTATGGACAAATATGCTTTAACCTACCTGGCAGCAATCAATGAACTTTCTCCCGGGCAGGTCAGAAAATTGCAAATTGGTGCCAGCAGTGCCTATCAGATAAAGAATTTTGTTTTCAGCCTCATAAGCTATGCCTGCGGAGGAAAACTGAAAACACTTGAAGACGGGCATTCAATTCTATAATTTTTTATTTTATTTTGCCTTGTTTACTGTATTTTTATATTCTTTAACTATGATATATATGATATAATAAAACAAATTTTTTCAGGTGGGATTATTATGAGAACAGCAGATTTAATCATGAAAAAAAGAGGCTCTCCTATTCAGCCTTCTCAATCTTTAACAGAAGATGAAATCAAATTTTTAATAAAGGGTTATGTTGATCAGACCATTCCAGATTATCAGATGTCAGCATTTTTAATGAGTGTTTTTTTTAATGGAATGACTTTCGAGGAAACTTCATATCTTACACAGGCAATGCTTCACTCAGGTGATGTTATTGACCTGTACAAAATGAAGGACAAATATCCGGAGCTTTCAGGCCCTTTCGTAGACAAACATTCAACTGGAGGCGTAGGAGATAAGATTTCCATTCCTCTTGCACCAGTGGTTGCTGCATGCGGTGTTCAGATTCCTATGATGAGTGGCCGTGGACTGGGACACACTGGAGGAACACTTGATAAGCTTGAATCCATCCAGGGCTATAATGTTAACCTTACGCAGGAAGAATTTGCAGAAATTATTTCAAAGACAGGTTTTGCAATGATGGGGCAAACACCTGCAATCGCTCCAGCAGATAAAAAAATGTATGCCCTTAGGGATGTGACCGGAACCGTAGAAAGCATTCCTCTGATTACAAGTTCAATTCTCTCAAAAAAAGTAGCAGAAGGTTCAGATGCCCTTGTATTTGACATTAAATGCGGTTCAGGGGCCTTCATGAAGAATGAAAAGGATGCAGAAGAACTGGCAGCTTTTCTTGTAAACACAGCAAAGGCAATGGGCAAAAAGGCAATGGCCCTTCTTACACGAATGGATACACCTCTTGGATTTAAAACTGGAAACTATCTTGAAATCGAAGAAAGCATTGAGTGTCTTCAGGGCAAGGGTCCGGATGATATTATGGAATTAACTCTGGCTCTTGGTGGCAGAATGGTTTACCTTGGGGGAAAGGCAAGTTCAATTGAAGAAGGAATGGAACTCTGCAGAAAAGCTGTTGAATCTGGTGCAGCCCTGGAAAAATTCCTGGAAAATGTAAAGCTTCAGGGGGGCAATCCGGAAAAACTTATGGCTGAATTAGGTACAAGACGCTCTAAGTTTACAAAGAACCTTCTTGCTGAAAACAGCGGCTACCTTAAAATTGAAGCTTACAAAACAGGTATTGCCTGTATAAATCTTGGTGTAGGCCGGAATAAAGCTTCAGATTCAGTTGATGCAGATTCAGGAATTATTTTCCATAAAAGACAGGGAGACTTTGTTAACAAAGGTGATTTAATCATGGAAGTTTTCGCTAAAGACCAGGCAAGTCTTGACAGCGGAATTGAAGGATTAAAGTCCGCTGTATCATACTCACAGGAAAAATTTGAAAACGGAAAATTAATCATAAAGGATATCAGATAAGTGGCTGACTGGAATAAAAAACAAATTTCAAGAAGTGAAATTGAAGAATTAACTAAGAAATATGGCATCGATTCACTTTTTGCCAGTGTGCTTTCCAGAAGAGGAATTGTTGAAGGCAAAGATCTCCTTTACTATCTTGAAGATGATCTCCGCTTTCAGCATAGTCCTTTTAATTTTAAAAATATGGAAGATGCAGTGGACAGAGTTCTCGCTGCTGTAGAAGAAAAAGAGAAAGTATTAATTTTTGGAGACCGGGACGTTGATGGAGTATCTGCAACAACGATTCTCTATGACTGTCTTTCTTCACTTGGGCTGGATGTTAGTTACAGACTTCCCCAGGGAGATGAAACTTACGGTCTCAGCATGGATGCGGTGGATGATTTTGCTTCAAAAGATGGCAGCCTTATAATTACCGTTGACTGCGGAATTTCAAATTATAATGAGATAGAGCATGCAGCAGATTTAGGAATTGATACTATCGTAATGGATCATCATAATCCTCCTGAACTTCTGTCTGAAAATGCAATATATCTTGATCCGAAACTTCCTGATTCCGGTTATCCTTTTCCTGATATTTCAGGGGCGGCAGTTGTATATAAATTTGTTTCTGCAGTACGTTTTTCTAAATCAAAATGGTATAAGGCAGAATGTACATTGATGAATGTAAGGCCTGTAAATGAAGCCTACACTATTGAATGTATTAAAATCAAAAATTTAATTCCCCTCAGCAAAATTGAAGAAACAATTGTTCCCGGCACTGTCAGTGTTATGCAGACAAGACTACCTTCATATCTTCAGAATCAGGTTCTTCTTGTCTGGGATGGAGAAACAACAAAGCATTTGCTTAAGAACTGTTTCGGTTCGGGTATAGAGTTTAATTTTCTTGATATAAGGCCTGAAGTTGCAAAACTATTTCCTGCTTTCGGACAATATTCTCTTCTTCGCATAAAGGATATGTCCAAAATTGCCAGATACGGATCTCATCCATCAACTGAAATCGGCGGATTTTATAACATTTACGTCACCTACGTTCAGCAGTCCCTTAAACTGGAGAATCCGGACTATTCTGCATTGGAAGAAAAAGATCTTCAGCTGGTCGCACTTGCAGCCCTGGCAGATATAATGCCAATGAAAAACGAAAACCGCCTTTTTGTAAGAAACGGCTTAAAATCCATTAATGCAGGGAGAATTCGCGGAGGTTTGCTGGAACTAATGTCCCATTTGAATCTGCTGGGAAAAAAGGTTTCTTCAGTAGATTTAAGCTGGATTATAGTTTCCAACTTAAACGCAGCCGGCAGACTAGGACAGCCAGAATTAGCTGCAGAATTATTTCTTTCAAAAGATCCTTCTCTAAGAGATCAATCTGCTCTGAAGATTATTGAACTTAACAGCCAGAGAAAACTTCTTTCACAGGAAGCCTGGGATTATGCCGCAATTCAGGCAGAGGCATCTATAGGACAGTATTCAGACAAACTTTGTGTTGTAGCAGATTCAAGAATTAACAGGGGGGTAAGCGGAATTCTGGCAGGTAGATTATGTGCAAAATATGACATTCCTGCCATTGCAATCACCTTTGTAGATGACATCTGTATTGGTTCCATGAGGTCCTGCAGAGGATACTCAGTTCTCTCCCTTCTTGACCAGTTAAATGAATTTTTTCTCAGTTATGGTGGTCATAATTTTGCTGCAGGTTTTTCCATTAAAAAAGAAAATCTGGACAATTTTCTAAACAGATTAAAGCAGCTTGCTCCACTTATTGAACTGGAAGAATCTAAAGCAAATCAATATGAAGTTGATGCAGAAATTCCAAATTCCTATCTCACTCCAAAACTTCTTGAGCTCGAAGATAAATTTGAGCCTTACGGTGAAGAAAATAAACAGCTTCTTTTTATGTCCAGAGGGCTTTCTGTAAAAGATGGAATGCTTCTTGGAAAAGGAGAAAAGCAGCATCTTAAGCTTACAGTTGAAGGGGCAAATTTAAAATGGCCATGTCTCTTCTGGAATGAAGGAGAAAGGCTTAACAGAGATTTCAGGATTGGAGATAAAATTGATATGCTCTATCATATTGAAAGAAATACTTTTAATGGAATGGAAAAAGCACAGATTATAATCCAGGAACTTGAGAAATCTCAAATTAACTGATAATTAAAATTTAACTAAGTAATAAATAAGGAGTTACTATGAATCGTATTCTTAGAAAAATTGGAGTTCTTTTAACAATTTCCTTTGCAGTTGTTAATCTTTTTGCAAAGGAAGCAATATTTGATTCAGAAGATTACAGTCTTTATGTGGAATACAATGATACTTCCGCACCTGGGGATGCTATTTTTGTAAGAATGAAAATCACCCAGAATAACAGGAAGGCAAAGATTTCAAAGGAACAGTTCCGGGCAACAACAGCAAAACTTACCCTTAAAAATCCGGATAAAACTTTAAGAAAAAGTGATTTTTATGAAATCCCAGCAGTAAGTTCCAGAAGCAGACAGGAAATTACTCTTCTTGCAGGAATCCCGCTTTCTTCATGGTGGACCCCTGAAAGTCAGCCGAATCTAACCCTTACAATTACATATAACCTTTACGGAGAAAACTCATATCACTTTGACCTGCCTTTCTCTTTAATCGGAAAAGAATTTGTTTCAGAAACACTTTACCTTAATGAAAGTAATACTTCCATTAAAACTGACAATTCTGATAAAAGAATGCAGCAGATTAACAAACTTAACGCCCTTCTTGGAACATTCAATCCGGACGCTGTATATCAGACAAAACCTTTTGTATCTCCTACAACTGTTGAAAGAAGAACATCATTTTTCGCTGACCGCCGTATTTATCAGTATACAAGCGGACATTCATCAACAGGCCTTCATTATGGAATAGACTTTGGTGCTCCTCAAGGTTCAGAAGTTACAGCCTGTGCGGCAGGTAAGGTTGTAATGGCAGAAACCCGTATTTCAACAGGCTGGAGTATTGTTATTGAACATCTGCCTGGTCTTTATTCTTTGTATTATCATTTAAGTGAAATGAAAGTTAAAGTTGGTGACATGGTTGAGGAAGGTCAGTTAATTGGGCTTTCAGGCAATACAGGACTTTCAACAGCCCCTCACCTGCATTGGGAAATGAGACTTAACGGAGAAGCTGTAAGTCCAGATTTCTTTAAGGGAAACTTTACTTTTGAAGATCTTCCTGAAAACAAGGAATAATCTGTCAGTTTTTAACATGCTGCCGGTACAAAAAACCTGCAGCAGTTAAAGATCCAATAGCATTATGGATTAGCCCTTAATCAATGCAAGAAACTCTTCTTCGTTGATTACAGGGATTCCTAACTCCTTAGCTTTAAGGTTCTTAGATGAGCCTGAAGAAGTATCATTGGTTACAAGATAAGACAAACCTTTTACCACAGAAGATTTTACGCTTCCACCTTTTTCTTTTACTATAGCCTGAGCATCAGACCTTTTCATTGAATGAAGTTCTCCGGTAAAACAGAATGACTTTCCGGAAAGAGCAGCATTATTTTCCGGCACTTTTATAGTAATAATTTTATTATCGATGAGATTTTTCATTTCAAGGAAATTTTCTTTCATTCCCTGAACAAAAGTATGTGCCATTATTTCAGCAAAACCATAGATGCCGGCAACCTGTTCTTCTGACAGTTCAAAAATTTTATCAATTGTTTCATAACCAGATTGAACAACTTTTTCTACAATTGTTTCTCCAATTCCCTCAATATCGAAACCTGCAATAAATTTCTCCAGAGTAACCTGACGATGATTTTGAATTGAATCATAAACTTTCTGAGCACCGAGGGATTTTTTTTCTTCGCTCATACTTTTTTCTGTCAAAAAATATGGAGTTAAATTTTCTACTGTGAGAGAATAAATATCCGTAATTGACTTTAGGACACCTTTATTATAAAGAGCTGTAATAAGTGTTTCCCCAAAATCCCTTATATCAAGGACAGATACCCATTTTAAGAGCTGGTGAAGGACTCTCTTAGGACAGGACTTATTCGGACAGTAGAGTCTTGTTCCTTCATCCACAAGTTCGCTTCCACAAACAGCGCATTTTGAAGGAAAAATAATCGGTTCCAGATTGTCATCAGAAGAATCTGTATGAAGAACAGACATGATTTTTGGGATAATTTCGCCTCTTTTTACGACAACAACATGGCTTCCAATTTTCAGGTTGAGGGCACGAATTAAATTTGGATTTGCAAGACTGGCTCTCTGAACCTGAGTACCATTTAAATCCACTTTATCAAAAACTGCAACAGGAGTATAAGTTGCACCATTTTCCCCCCATTCAACCTGTCGGAGGATACTTACAGCTTCTTCAAGATTAAATTTAAATGCAATCTGACGGTCTGGTCTGTCCCTCATTGCATCCTGATGATTTACAGAGCGCTCTTTAATAACAAGACCGTCAATATCATATTCAAGAGACTTTCTTTTTTCCATTATTTGGATTCTGTAATCAATTACTTCCTGAGCTGAATTACAAACTTTTAATACAACAGGATTAAAGCCGCAGTCAGAGAGAAACTTAAGTTTATCTTCTTCATCGCTGTATGGCTGTTCACCTTCTGTCGCCCAAACGTCATATGTAATAAGTGTCAGATATTCACTGCCGGAACCATCTTTTCTCTTCATCAAACCGTTTGCAGCATTTCTGCAGTTCGCTTTATCTGAAAAATATGACTGATGAACCTGGTGAGTCATAATAACTTCACCACGAATTCCTCCGGTAAAATCAACCTTTTGACCATTCCGGCATAGAGTCTTTATTACCCCCTTCATTTTCAGGGCATTTCGGGTAATATCATCACCAGTTGAACCATCACCCCTGGTAACAGCTTTCATCAAATTACCATTTTCATACTGAAGTTCAAGACTGGCTCCATCCAGCTTATATTCTACAAGATATTCTGAATAATCATGTTTAAGAGCCCAGGCCATAAACTGCTCATTATCCGCAGCTTTTTCCTGTGACCCCATAGGCATAATATGACGAACCTTTTCAAAATTAGCACTGTTATCAGCACCAACTTTATGAAGAATTGAGTTTTCAGGATCAAGAACTTTTAATTCATCCCAGAGTTTATCAAATTCAGCATCAGATATTTCACCTTCGCCGTCATAATAAGATTTTTGATACTTTGTGATTAAAGATTCCAGTTCCTTTATTCGATTCTTCTTAGCCTTTGCTTCATCATTCTGCTTCTGGCTTTCATCAATATCGAAAAGATCCATCATATTCTCCTGATTTTATTCATCTTTTTACAAAGAATAGTTCTCTTATTTCCCGGCCTGCTTCAATTCCTTTTCTTTCAAACTTTGTTCTTGGCCGCCACTCCTGATGAGGAGCATATCCTTCATATTTATTATGAAGTCCCTCTGTAAGGGAAAGTTCTTCTAATGCAGACTGAGCATATTCTTCCCAGTCAGTTGCAAAATAAATATATCCACCGGGAGACAGTTTTCTTGCAAGGATGTCTGTATGAGGCCTTTGAATTAATCTTCGTTTATGATGCTTTTTTTTAGGCCATGGATCAGGGAAAAAAATATGAAATCCAAAGATAGAATTATCAGGAATCATTACATCCAGAACTTCCAGTGCATCGTGATTCAATATGTAAAGATTTTTAAGTTGATTCTTCTTAATTTCACTTAAAAGCCGGCCAACTCCAGGAACATGCACTTCACTTCCTAAATAATTCATTTCAGGATTTGCCTTTGCAATTTCAACTGTTGCATGCCCCATACCAAATCCAACTTCCATTGTTACAGGATTTGTATTATTGAAAATTTCAGTAAAATTAAGCATTCTGTGCTCAAAAGGAATACAGTAAACCTGACGTAATTCATCATAAGCACGCTTTTCATTTTCAGTCATTCTACCCTGACGAAGAACAAAAGTTTTTATTCCCCGTCTTTTTATCGGAACATCTTCCGACTCATTGTCAATTTCAACTGATTTTTCAGTCTGATCTTGGCCCATCTATAAACTCCTATAATAAATTAAGATTCACTTGATTGATTATTAATTTCTTCAGAAGGAAAAAGTATTGTAACAGTTCCCCCATTAACCAGATAAACAGGTCTTTTTTTTACACCCTCAGGATATTTTTTTATAAACTGTTCATCTGTAGAAAAATTTTCATTTTCTTCACCAAGAAAAAGAAGATTATTCTCACCATCATATATTGCAATATTTTTCAAAAATTGAACACTGTTTCCAGACAAATATGCCCTGATTGATTTCAAATCTCCTTTTTTAATTTCTTCTGGAATATTTAAAATAAAACTGCTTTCACTTTCATTGCCTGCTTTGTCTTCAATCAAAACTGTATAGCGTCCCTGTGGGAAAAAATTCCCCTGCACAGCCTTGAAATTAGAATAGCCGGCCCAGAATTTATTGTTTTTTCCCTGTAAAAGCTCAATTGTTCTGGAGGTCCAGGATAATGAAGAATTCACGTTTGTAAGTGTCAGGCTGTCTATTTTTCTAACTTCCGAATCAGATTGGATAAAGACAGAAAGGGAAACTACAGCGGGAGACTGCTCATCTGAAAAATCCATAATTACGCTTTGATTAACACTATTGATTTTTGGAACAGAGTCAGAGCAGGAAAGCAGTGAATAGGATACTATGAGAAGAAATAATGTAAATATTGCCAGATGATTTTTTTTCGCCGGGTGGTACATAATTTTTTAAAAGTTAAAGATCAAGGTAATAACGGTTAAATCACTTGAAGTAAACTGATTTACAAGAGATTCAAATTTAACATTTACCTTTTTACATGCATCGTCCAGGTATGAAAGGTAATATAAACCTAAGTCTGTACCTTCCTGACCTTCCGGCATTTGACGGTAGTAATCAATAAGTGAGCGCTTATTCAAATCTGCAGACATTTTACTTTCAATGCTTTCCTTTACTTCCTGGAATTCATCATTTTTATTGTAAAGGGTAATCTGCAGACGTCCCTGCTTTCCAATAGAGGCAGAACCACCACCAAGTTTCCATGAAAGGAATACGAATTCATGTTTCTTTTCAAGTTCCTGAATAATTTTAGCACGGATATCCTGATCATAAATAAGAGTATCCGAATTCTCGATTCCCTGATAAAGGATTCTGGCCTCTTTTCTCATATTTGTATTTTCGCAGTTAAGGGCAAGCTCCATAACCATTACAGAGATATATTCAGCAACCTTTGACTTGTCCATATAGGCCTGAAGAGCCTGGCGCAAAATGGAAAGAATCTGAGAAAATCCTTCCTGCTTATAAAACTTTGTTATAATATGCCAGTTCATCAGACTAAGCCGGTTCAGGAATTTTTCACTCATGAGAAGGTAAACATTTTTTTCCTCAGGAGTAAAATCATTGTTAGACATAATTCCCTTCCATACAGGGTCAAGAATTGTCTGTCTGGCCTTTTGAATTGTACTTTCTTTTGTCTGCAGAGTCATTCTCAACTGCTTGTCAGTAAATCTGGTCTTTTCATCAATAAGCTGTGATGGATTTTTTCGGTTATGATTTCTAACACAATCGCAGACAATCAGTTCATTATATATTTCACGGTCAAACTGCTTATAGAGTATTGAATAAACAATGACTTTTGAAAGATCCATTATTTCCTGACGCTTTGTAACAAATTCTGACATGGAAATTTCAATTTTGGAGATATAATCTACCAGAATCATATTCTGAATAGACATTGGTGAGAAATGATCAAGTGAAATACCATATTCTTCCACATTATCCGCAAGTTTAAAGCGAAGGAGCTTCTTCTTGTTCGATATAAAATGTGAAGCACCTTCTTCTGTAAGGATTACTTTCAGAGGAAGATCCAGTATAAACTTCTTTTCGTTGGCCATTGGTTAATTAATTTCTCCTGAAATTGGCATATTTTTAACTTCATATAGTATACTACTAAGGTATTGCAAAGTAAATACCAATAGGATAATGTTAAAATATGAAGTTTTTGTTTAGAAGAGCCCTTATTCTCTTCGTTTTTTCTGCAGTATCAGTCTTTATTTCTCCTTTTTTTGCAGAAATGAATCCTTCTTATTCAATTTCTGATGAAGAAAACCTGTCTCCAGTAAAAATATCTGAAATTTTATATCAGCTCCTGAAGAAAGAAAAATGGGCTCCGGTTTATCAGTCCCTCTCCTCTTCCGATGAAGAATCTTATCCTCATAACATCATAGTTTCTATTGATAACACTTCAGCGGACGCAAAAGATACACTTTTATTATCGGATGATAGCCTTAATTCCAACAAAATAAAAACAGTTATTTTTTCTTTTTCTCAAAATTATGCTTTAAAAAATACAGAAGAACTGCTGAATCTTCTCTCCCAAACCCGTGAATTAATCCAGACAGGGAATATTTCATTTAATTTTCAGCTGCTTCTTACGGCAAATGACAATCCCCGTATTTCTACAAAAGATAATGCCGTTCATTTAACAGGAACTGACTGTTATGCAGAAAATCTTTCGGAAGAAGACCAGATTTGTGCCCTTGTTTTTCTTGACAATGAAAAATCCTCTTCAACTATAAAACTTATTCCTGGTGGAGCTAAACTTGTTAGTCCTTCCTATCTTCTCAAATCTACAATTAAAGCCCTAAAAACATCAGGCTTAGACTACTGGCTTCCTTCAAAATTCGTTTACCTGTATAAAAACGGCATGCTTTCTGGAAATAAAAGGGTTACCAGTTTTCTTGAAAACAACATTCCTTCTTTAGGACTTTATTTATCAATTTCAGATGATAATCTGGAACTGTATAAAAACCTGATGAAAGAATTATCCAGCGTTACTAATGCTGACTGGGAAAAAAATTATGACTTTTACAGATTTGGGTTAACTGAAATTTTTATACCGGAAGGCCTTCTTCTTATTCTTTTTTCAGTTTTTTCCTTTCTGACTCTTTTTTCTCTGGTATTCATGACTTTTAGAAAAAGTGCAAGAACGAGGCAGATTCGCAGGGATATAGCAAAGACATGGTTTATCATTCCTTTTATGGTTTTATTTACAGGCCTTATCTGTCAGGTAGTAGAATGGTCTTTATCCAGGAGTAATTTAAATTTTGCAATTATTCTGGGAATCAAAATTATAATCTCCCTTTTATTTGCTTTTTTACTTTATAGTCTTCAAGTTAAGTTCCATTGGGGAACCTCTATAGAATCAAGCCGTTTTTTGCTTCAGGTTGCAGCAGGTTTTGCACTTTTTACTTTCACCTACAGCGACTTAACAATGCTTTTACCATTTTTCCTTTTCTTTATATTAGTTTTTGTGGGAAGTTATTTTACAAAAAAACATACTATTCTTATAGCAACAATTCTTTTTATTGTACCTTTTATTCCTTACCTCTATGCAATCGCACATTATTCAGACAGCGCAGAACTTTCTAAACTGAAAAATTTCTCCTATCTTCAGAACTGTCTCTTTGCCCTTATTCTCTATCCATTTGAACTTGGATGGTCACGGATTTTAATTGTTTTTGGTATTTTCAATGATCAGGAACAATTAAAAAGAAAGAAAGCCCTTAAAAGAATTATTATTTCAATCAGCATTACAATCAGTATTTATTTTGCAGCTTATGTAACTTATGCTTCATTTATTCTTACCCACACAAGACGGTCTTCCGCTGGCGAAAATATTTTAACAATAATTGAAAGTCCGGATGAAAAGATAGACTTTGATTTCAGCAGGACAACTTTTGCAGGCCTTGAAATGAAACATCTTGTTTTAAATTCCAGGGAAAAAGTTATCCGCTACATAATCAGTGTGGAATGTCAGGATGCTGCCCCAATTTACGGAAGCAATTACGAATACACTTTTGATGGTACTAATAAAGTTTATTTTGTTTTACCAGATAATCCTGATGGAGAAATTGAAATAATCTACAGAAGCGACAACTTGTATGATCAGAAAATTACTCTTGAAGCATTTTATGAATCAGAATTAAACAAAAAACTGATTTATCATGAAAAACAATCTATTCTTGTAAAGAGGAATCCATGACAAAAACATACCTGCACGTGGACCTTGATGCATTTTTTGCTTCTGTAGAACAAAGAGACCATCCTGAATACAGAGGAAAACCCTTGATCGTAGGCGGACTCCCTGGGGATAAAAGAGCAGTTGTTTCTACTGCATCCTATGAGGCAAGAAAATTTGGAGTTCATTCTGCAATGCCTCTTTCACAAGCAGTCCGTCTTTGCCCGAATGGAATTTTCATAAGAGGAAATCACAAACTGTATCAGCAAGTATCCCGGCAAATAATGGAAATTTTTTATCAGTATTCTCCTGATGTTATTCAAATGTCCATTGATGAAGCCTTCATAGACATAACCGGAACAGAAAGAATTTATGGGAATCCAGAAGAGCTTGCATTGAATCTGAAAAATCAAGTACATAAATTGACAGGACTTACAGTAAGCGTGGGGATTTCAAGCAGCATGTATGTTGCAAAAATTGCATCCGGTTATAAAAAGCCTGACGGTTTAACAATTATCCCTGACGGTCAGGAAGAAGCCTTTATGCTGTCCCTGCCTCTTGAAAAAGTATGGGGACTGGGAAAAGCTTCACAAAAAAGAATTAAACAGGCGGGTTTTAAAAGCTGCAGGCAAATTTACGAGTGCCCCTTAAAGCTTTTGATTTCCATATTTGGTGAAAATATGGGACAGTTTTTGTTTAACGCATTACGGGGTAACAAGGAAATGCTTTTTGGAACGGAGGCAAAAAATCATTCCATAAGCACTGAAACAACATTTGAAGAAGATCTAACAGAAAGATATGTTATAGATAGTGCCCTTATGGAACTGTCACAAAATGTTCTTTACCGTATGCGGTGTGAAAAAGTCAGAAGCAGAACTATTGCTGTTAAGATTCGCTATGATGATTTTACAACAGTATCTGTTCAGGAAACTTTTGAGCTTCCAGTTTTAAATGAAGATGATTTATTTGAAAAAGCAAAAAGACTTTTCCAAAAAAAATATATACCCGGACGAGGTATAAGGCTTCTCGGAATTGCAGCGGAAAAAGTTGAAGGAATCGACTCTCCTATGCAGAAAGATTTTTTTAATGAAAAAAATGAAAAAAAAGCCAGGCTGGAAGAAGCAATTTTCAATCTGAAAAAAAAGCATCCAGAAATCAATATGCAGAAAGCCCGGCTTATAAAAAATAACAGAAATGATTAAAAGAAATCATTGCAAAGGTGCAAAATAGCCGGTTTCATCCCTTCCGGACCTGTTAAGAAGGTAAACCTCAACCTCTACAGGAAGATACTTTCTTCCATATTCAATCGGTAGAGCTGAATTATATGAAAGCTGATACAGTCCCACAGGAATTTCAAGAATATCCTGAAGGACAGGAGAAAGCCCTTCATTCCGGTATACGTAATAAGTGTTACCACTTGTATATTCAGTCAAATAACTAATTTCTTCCTGAGGATTTCCCTGGTTAACCATGAGGCAGGATAATGAAATCTTATTATTGTTCAGATATGCACTTATATCGGAAAGTGTATAACTTTCAAAGGAATTCTGACCTGTATATCCATCAGTAACAAGAATAATGGCCCTCTTCTTTTCACCATTTATAAGATTATTGGCTGCAAGTCTGATTGCCAGATCCATTCTGCTGTTTTGTGCAAAGTTGTTTTTTGTAGACCTGATATCAAAATCAAAAAGATTGCCCGGACCACCTGTATATTCAATTACAGGAATTTCGCCTGCAGAAATAATCTGGACCTGTCCCTGGTTTCCCATTGCCTGACATATTTCACGAACTGCATCATTTATCTCTTCAATGTAGTTTTCCATTCTTAAATTCTTATCAAGAATGAAAGTTATGTCACAAATATCATTATTATTTGCAGATCCAAGATATTTAAAATCAGCAACAGAACGTTTGTTTTCCGTTACAAAGAAGTTACTTTCATTTAAACCTACAATCTGTTCCCTGCGGCGGTTTTCTACGCTTACTTCAAGAATAACTTTTGGGAACTCATCAGAAATAACCCTTTCAATCTGAACAAAAAATCCCCCTACAAGTTCAGGCATCTTGGACATTATATATATTTCATTTGCCTTGAAATCAGTAGTAATAAGGTTTCCGTTTTTGTCAGGAACAGCACTTGTCAATTCTGACTTTCCGTTTCCCGTTGTTGCATTTGTAAAAACAGAACCTGTAGAAGTATCAACAGTAATGATTTTATTTCTGTCTGTAAGGACAAGGAAATCTCCCCAGTTTTTCATGCATTCAGGTCTTGCAATTGCATGCTCTGTAGTAAGATTGCCAATGTAGTTTCCTGAACGGTCAAATTCGTAAATTGCCCCGTAAACACTGTCAGCAACAAAAATTCTGTCATCTTTTACGGCTATGCCTGTAGGAGAAGAAAATCCCTGAAAAATTCCATCATTTCTTCCAAAACTTAAAAGAGAATTTCCATCCTGATCAAATACCACAACCCTGCTGTTACCAAAATCAGTTACGTATATGTTTCCATAGGAATCTTCTGCCATATACTGAGGTCCAATCAACTGACCTTCATAGATTCCCTGACTTCCAATGTACCGCTTAAAAACTCCATTTCTGTCACAAAGGGCAAGCCTGTCACCTGCACTTTCACAAACCAGAAGATCGCCATTCTGAAGTTTTATAATATCACTTGGCCTGTCAAATCCGTTCAAAGGACCACGGGATCTTCTAGTTACAACTCCGTTCACATCAAAACGTACAAGTTCATTGGAACCGTATGCAGCAATCCAAATTGATCCGTCTTCATTTGCCAGACAGGAAATGGGTTGAGAATAAATTAAACTTTTGCCATTTGCGTATGGAAAGGAACCTGATTCAGTAAAATGCTGATTGTAGGAATATTCAGAATCTACAATACGTCTTTCGCTGACTATTTCAATCTTGTTGGAAAGAAGAATTCCCCCATATCCATTCTCTGCAGCATAATTCCACTCGCCTAAGGCTGAACCTTCAAGTCCTGCCTTGTAGTAAGCTTTTCCCAGCCAGTCCAGAATCATATTTTCGCCTGGGAGATAAGAAAGGGCTTTTTCAAATTCCCTGATAGCATCGTTATAGGCGCCCCTGTAATAACATTCTACTCCCCGCCGGAATTCATCTTCAGCAAATCCTGAATTGGCAGAACGGGCAGAAGCATCTTCCTCCCTCACAGTATCAACAAGATTTATCTGTGCATTAAGGATTGAACTACCTGAGATTATTATTGCAAAAACAGTCAGACACTTTTTAAATAAAGTTAATTTCAATCAGCTACCCTCTGAACAATCTTCAAATGTTCCTGTATGACAGTATTTTGGCTGTCTTTTTTATATGCTTTTTCAAGATATGATTTAGATTCAGTATACAGCCCCATCTTAAAATAGACCCAGCCTACGGAATCAAGGCAGGCTGCACTTTCAGGTGCCATGGACAAAGCTTTTTTACAATACATCAGAGCCTGGGTTAAATCTTTTTCTTCATTTGCCAGAACATAGCCCATTCCGTTTAAGGCAGTAAGATTCTTATTATCTTCAGTAAGGGCTTTTTCGTAGTATTCCAGACACTGTTCAACATCATTATTTTCCCATGCAACATATGCCAGTGAGGAATAAACAGATGCAGGTTTATAATTAATTTCCAGAAGTTTCTGCAGCTCAAAATCAGCAAGTTTCATTCTTCCGCTTTTACAATAAATTACAGCAAGAAGATATCTGCACTGAAGGATACGGGACTTATTTTCTTCACCATCCCCCGCTCCTGTAACAACCTGTTCCAGATAAAGAAGGGCATCATCATAGCGGCCCAGTTTGGTATAACAGAGACCAATATAATAGGACAAATCCATTATATTACAGTCAGCGTCCGATGGTAATGACAAAAAATACGTCAGAGCTCCGGTAAAATTATCGTGATTGTAGAGCTCAATTCCTTCTCTAAGAATGCCACTTTCTGCCATAAGTCCTCCCAAACCGCCAGAACAAGCAATTTCTTACTATTATAGAATAAATCCGCCCTTTCTATCAAGTTTTATATTGGAATCTTCAAGTATGGCAGGAGGAGCTTTCAGTATGGAGATTGCTACATATTCATCACGTATAAGCTCATAATCACTCTGCCCGTCACCATAAGTCTGAACAGGAGATTCCGGCCGGCAGACTGAATACAAAGATCCATCATCCCTTTTTTCAATGTAGATTTTATCCCCGTATATGCGGTTACATATTGATGCCAGCTTTATGCCTTTATATTTTTTTATGGAAAGAGCATTAATATTCAGAAAATAGTTGACTGGTTTAGCAAAATTAATGTGTTTAACACTTTTATTGGATTCTTCTTTTCCGGGAAGAATATCAAGAAGTTTTTCCAGATTATTCAGAATAAAGTTTGAAAAATCATCAAAGCAGTAAGGAGCAGGATCGTCCCAGTTACGCTTTTCCAAACTGAGGGCCATGGAAGGAATTCCATAAATTGCTCCCTGCCTTGCAGCAGCCGCTGTACCTGAATAAGTAATATCCGTACCTACATTACCACCGTGGTTAATTCCAGAAAGCAGCAGGTCAGGAATATAAGAACCATCCCTCCACTGAAGCCATTCTCCTTTAAGGGCTGTCATTACACAGTCCACAGGAGAACCGTCCAGGGCATAAATATCCTCTGATATTTTTCTAAAATCCAGTTCCTTAAATATATTTATACTTGCGGAAAAACCTGATTTATTAGTCAGGGGAGCACAAATCTTCACTTCATGTTTACCTGAAAGGATTTTATAAAGAGACTGTATTCCTTCAGCACTATAGCCGTCATCATTACACAAAAGAATCTTCATATAGCGGTACCACTAATAGCCTTAGGACAGATTTTACACAAGCTGAACACCCTTACTAGGTTTTACAATGTAAGTCTTGGCATCAAATCCAAAAATTCTTGAATATTCTTCCAGTTTGGCCTTGTATTTATCTACATCAGAAGCCCGGAGAATTGAATAAGTACAGCGTCCGAAGCCCTTTCCTGTAATTCTTCCGCAGTTTACCGGATTTCTCACATCTTCAGGATTTTCATCCAGGGTCTGCACTCTTTTAAGAATCCAGTCAATTTCAGGACAGCTTAACTCGTAAAGATCCCTCATGTTTTCATAGCTCCGGTTAACAGCCCTTGCAAAAGAAGCAAAATCCTTCTTGCCAACGGAATTAACAGCATCCAGAATATATTTATGCTCGTTCATTACGCAGAGAAGCCTTCTTTTTGTTTCCTCTGAAGTAACAGAAAGAACCTCATTTATTTCCTGAGTATTGTCTTCGTATTTCCAGCCCCCGTAAACATTTGAACTGCGGCTTTTAAGCTCTCCCAGAAGAAGTACATTTTCAGGCTGCAGCAGGCTTTCTTCATTCCATAAAGTTACTCTTGGAACCTGAGCATCTGTAAGTACGATTACCTTATCTTTGTAAGGGAAAGGAATAATATCAAAATTAGCATTATTGTGATCCGTAAGAATCATGGAATTAGCTTTCGAATAGATACATGAGAAATTATCTTCCTTGTGATTTTCAATCTGAAGGAATTTTCTGTTTGCCGTTTCTATTACTTTCAGGAGATTTGCCTCGGAACAGCGGAATCCATTCAGTTCCTTGATGGCCCAGGCTGAAGCAACCTTTATTGCAGTCGTTACTCCAAAACCGGCAGAAGGAAGTACATCTGAATAAACCGTAAATTCCATACCCGGACAGGTAAAACCAAGGGCCTGATAGCCTGCAACTATGGATTTAATTGCATTTGCCCATTTGTCTTCTTTCTTAAACTTATTTGTCTGCAGGGTGGTATGTTTCTGTTCATCCAGCTGCTCATAGCAGAACTTAAGATTGTAGTCAGAACGTTTTGACACTGCTACATAAACAGGTAAATCAACCCCCATAGAAAGGGTTTTATCCCTGAAAAACCAAGTATGATCACCCATAAGATGAAATCTGCAGGGTGCCGATGCAATTACATCAGGTTTTACACCATATTCTTTTTTATGCGCCTGAATTACAGCTTCCATTTTCACTTCCCGATTTTTAATATTTTTAAATTTTTAATTCTTTCCAGTTGAAAATGACCATCAGACCGTACAAGTACGCTGTTGTTTTTTTCCATGTAAGATAATAAAATAATATAATGAATATTTCCATTTTACAAGTTTTTTGTGCTGTTTTTTCTGGTATCATTCAGGGAACAGCCATTTCAAATAGTTTATCACATCTGGGCCAGCCTTTTTTTGCCCTCTTTGCCCTTGCGCCTCTGTATTTAGCTCTTTATACAAGTAAAAGTTACAGAAAAGCAGGCCTGCTCTTTATGATTCAAATATTTACAGTTCATATGATTTCCAGCTTCTGGCTTGCAAATTACCATGAATTCGGATTTATCACCCTGGGAGCATCTGCATTCGGTACTGCACTTAAAGGTTTTCTCTGCGGGATTATAGCTTTTCTTTATCCTTCCACCCTTGTAAAAAATCAGGGAGCCTTAAAAGAAATGGAAGAAAACTCCGGAAAGAGACCTTTTGAACCTTTCAAGAGGGCCCTCTGGTTTGCTTCAGCCTGGCTTGTATGGGAATGGGTTAAATCTACCGGATTCTTAGGCTATCCCTGGGGAACAATCTTCTCTGCAGCCTATAGATGGAAAATAATTACACAGCTTGCTTCAGTAACCGGCGTCTGGGGAATTACCTTTATTTTTGCCCTTTTCTCAGCCCTCTGTGGTGAAGGCCTTCTTCTGTTGAGAAAAAGCATTCAGATTCAGAATCAAAAAGCAGTTTCTTCAAATTACAGGCAGCTTGCCTTTTTTACCTTTACAGTTTTTTCAGTAGTATTCGTTTATGGACTTCTGGCTTATATTACCCCTATAAACAGGACAAAATCCTTGAAAACCGTAATTGTCCAGCAGAATATTGACCCCTGGGAAGCAGTTGATAACGATGCTATCGTAAAATCCATAAAACTTACCAGAAATGAACTGGAAAAATATAAAGAAAATGAAAGTCCTGACCTGATTGTCTGGAGCGAAGGTGTTCTTCCAAGGGCATTCCCTAAGGCAAGAACATACTATGAAACTCATCCTGAACCTCTTTCCCTTTCAGATTTTATTGCCTCAACAAATACGCCCTTTATTATCGGGGGACGAACCCTTATCAACAAAAACAAGAAATACTACAATAATTCAGCATTTCTTTTTGATGCTGCAGGAAGATTTACAGGTAATTACGGTAAAATACATCTGGTTCCTTTTGCAGAAGGTTTTCCGTTTGAAAACAACCCAACAATGAAAGCTTTCCTGAAAAATATAGTTCCTTTTGTACCAAGTTACAGGAAAGGAAAACAGCTGGTTCTATTTCAGATTCCTATTAAAAGATATCAGGATGAAGAAACACCTCTTGAGTATAGAAATGATCTCTTAAGAACAGTAACCCTTGATGAAGAAGGAAGAGGTTCAAGGGATGATCAGTTTTACTTTTCGGAAAATACAGAAAGAAATCCTGAAGGCTACGTTTCATTCACTACTCCAATCTGTTTTGAAGATTCATTTAATGATGTATGCCGCCCTTTGTGGTTGCTGGGCAGTGAAGTCTTTGTCAATATTACAAATGATTCCTGGTCAAAAACTGCGGTTGCCGAATACCAGCACTTTATTATTGCAAGCTACCGTGCAATTGAATACAGAACAACTCTAGTAAGGGCCTGTAATTCGGGCTATTCGGCAGTAGTTGATCCGAAAGGTAATATAATTGCAGATTTACCAGTATTCCAGGACGCCTCTGCTACTATTGATATTCCTGTTTATGAAAGAAGAATGACTCCATACGCAAAATATGGAGACTGGTTTGTATACCTAATATTAATCTCCATGAGCATTTATGGAATTTATTTCTTTATAGTTAACTGGAAATGGCCGGAAAGAAGGCGCCGTCATTTTATAACAATAACATTCCAGACCTGTATTAATGAATGTCAGGAAAACCTGGAAACTGAAAAGGAAGAAGTTTCAGAAAAAAATTCATCTTCCGAAAAAAAAGTAAAAAGAGTCAGTAAAACATCTGCCGGAAGTAAATCAGCTAAAAAAACTGCTGAAAAAAAATCCGGAAAAGCAGAAACTAAGATAACAAAGAAAACTGCAGGCAAAACTGTAAAAAAAGATTCTGAAAAATCTAAAAAAAAGACAATGTCTTCGAAAACAAAAACTAAAACAGATTCCTCAAAAAAAAGCGGAATTAAATCAAGCAGAAAGAAATCTCTTTCAGAATAGAAGGTTTTTATGAAAGAAAACAGGAAAAACAGCCTTAAAAGAAGCCTTGCAGTAATACTATTTTCCATTCTCATATGCCTTGGAGTTTTTATTCCTCAGCTGACAGTTTCTTCCGGACAAGCTGTAACAGGCAGTGTTCAGAATATGTTTGCCATTCTTTCAGGATTAATTCTTGGAGGACTTCAGGGAGCGGGTGCGGCAGGATTTTTTATTATCCTTGGAGCGGCAGGATTGCATGTTTTTCCAGGAAAAATGGCTGGAATGGAATACTTTCTCGGACCGTCTGGAGGCTATATCTGGGGATATTTTTTTGCAGCACTTATGGGAGGAATGTTACTGGGAAATCCCTACGAATATGAAAAAAAATTTTCCCTTAAGCACTGGCTCTTCATCGCAGGAATTTCTTTTCTCTGCTATGCCACGGTTTATCTCCCCGGCATTTTATGGTTCAAGCATTCAATTATGGAAAATACATACCCGGAGAAAACCCAGATTCTTTATGAATATTTTTCAAGTCTGGAAAAAAATCAGCGCTTAAAGGAATTATTAAAAATCACATTCTATCCTTTCCTGGGTGAAGACATTGTAAAATGGATAATTACAGTTCCTTTAACCGCAGTAATCAGACCTTATGCAGCAAAAATTCTTTATCCCTCAGACAGAAAAGAGGAAGAAGCAATTTTTGAAGACATGAAGAAACAAAAAGAATTATTTGAAAAACTAAGAAATATTAAAAAAACTGGAAATAAAAAGAAAAATTAGTATATTTATATCATAACACCTATTGTGTTTTCGGGAGGAAAAATGCGCTGTCCATATTGTGGAAGTCTTGATGATAAAGTAATTGAATCCAGAACAATGGCAAACGGAGAAAACATTCGAAGAAGAAGAGAATGCATAAGCTGCGGTTTCCGTTTTACCAGTTATGAAAGAATTGAAGAAAAGCCTTTTATGGTTGTAAAAAGAGACAACCGCCGCCAGCCATTTGATTCGAATAAACTTTCAAAAGGAATTGAACGAGCCCTTGAAAAACGTCCATTTTCCACAGCAATGGTTGAACAGATTGTAACCGAAATTGAAGACGAAACCTATTCTCTGGGAAAAGCCAGTAGAGAAGTTACAACTGCTGACATCGGTGAACTGGTTTTAAAAAGACTTTACGAAATAGATAAAGTTGCATACATTCGCTTTGCTTCGGTTTACAAGCATTTTGAAGATTTAGACGAATTCATTACGGAAGTAAAATCCCTTGAAGATCAGGCAAAACAAAAAAAAACTGAAGAAAAAACAGAAGAAAAATTAAGTGAAGAAGATTTTTCATTAAAAAGTTAAGGTTATATGAAAAAACTTTTTTACAGGATTTTTTTCCAGGTTTATTTAAATATTTTTTGTAAATTTTAGCTTAAGCCCTTGACACAACATATGCCTTTATGGTAACTTCTTAAACATCAACGGTGGCATAGTCCAGTAGGTAGAACAACGGACTCATATTCCGTATGTCAGAGGTTCGATCCCTCTTGCCACTACTAAGCACTTCAGTTTTAAGCTGAGGTGCTTTTTTATTTTTAAACCTTTTTCTTAATCTTTTTCCCTTTCCTTCTCCACCCTGTGCAATCTAAACTGTATATTTATCAATTAAAGAAAGTTTTTTATCCCTAAAATTAAGGCTTTTAAAATTTTCTTATGCATATTTTTACATTTTAACCTATATTTTATTGCATATTTTTACATTTTATTGTATATTGAAAAAATATTACTACTTGATGCGAGGAATTACTATGAAAGCTGAAAAATTCAAAAGTCCATACAAGGGAAAAAGCCTCTTAAACTGGATTGACTGGCCCCAGAAAGATATTAATCAAATCTTAAACTGGGCCATTCAGGTAAAAAAAGAAGCCCACAAGGGAGAAGTTCATCAGAGATTCTTAGGAAAAACAATTGCCCTGATTTTTGAAAAGCGTTCAACAAGAACCCGTTCCTCATTTGAAACAGCCTTTGGAGAAGAAGGGGGCCATCCTGTTTTCATGTCAACTGATGACATTCAGCTTGGAGGAAAAGAAAGCGTTGAAGATACTGCAAGAGTTCTTGGAAGAATGTTCAGTGCAATTGAATTCAGAGGCTTTAAGCAGGAACATGTTGAAGCACTTGCTAAATATTCAGGAATTCCTGTAATAAACGGCCTGACGGATGACTTCCACCCTACCCAGGTTCTTGCTGATATAATGACACTTAAAGAACATTTTGGAAAATTAAAAGGCCTTACCCTTTGTTTCTGCGGAGACGGAAGAAATAATATGGCCCGTTCACTTATGCTTATCTGCTCAAAATTCGGCATTAATTTTTCTGTATTCTGTCCAAAAGAGCTTTCCCCTGATGAAGAAATTCAGAAAATCTGTGCGCCTTTTGCTGCTGAAACTGGAGCTAAAATTACAATATCCGATCAAATTTCTGTTGTCAAAGGTGCCGATTGCCTTTATACTGATGTATGGTGTTCAATGGGAGAAGAAGCCCTTAAAGAACAGAGAATTAAGCTTCTGTCTCCATTCCAGGTCAACAAAAATCTTATGAAAGCCACAGGTAAAAATAATACTATCTTTTTGCACTGCCTGCCTGCCGTTAAAGAACAGGAAGTCACAGAAGAAGTATTTGAAAGCCCTGAGAGTAAGGTTTGGGACCAGGCTGAAAACCGTAAGCACACTATCAAAGCAATTATGCTTGCTTTAATATAATTTGCGGAACTAATCCCAATTTTTTAACTTCATGCTTAAAATTTAACCGATTAGTGCCGATAATAAATTATGTAGTACTAATCGGTTTATTATTTTAAATGAACCGAAATTTTACAGGAAGTTAATCAGGAAGTACATTATGAGAAAGACTTTGAAAATTAAATTAGTTTTGGCTGCAGTTCTTTCATGTTTTTTCATTATTCCAGTGATTGCTCAGAGTTCTTCTGAGTCAACTGAAAGTGAAAAACCTGTCTGGGATCATGGAGACAATGTTTCAAACATTTCATACCGTAATGTAAGAGTCTATAGTGTTTTGGAATCACAGGATGCTTATGTTGTTCTCTATGAAAAGAAAGGTACCAAAATCGGTAAAGTAACAATTCCTAAAAAGTGGGGTAAGACATTCCCAAGAACACTTGAAATGCGTAAATGTCCAAAGTCTGTTCCTCCATATATGACAGTTCTTTATAAGGACGGCTCATTTTTCAAGGTATGGCTCACACTTCCTGTAAGCAAGCAGGATTCTATCTGGGGCGTTGTTCCAAACGGATATGATGTTGGTAGTACAGACATCGAATCTCTGGAAATGGAATGGTAATTACCATACGACATTATTCTTAAACTAAAGATTAATCATTATACGGCAGGTATTTTCTTTCAGTAGAAGGCCTGCCTTTTTTATTTTTTACCTGAAGGATTTTTTTATGAAGACAGTTACATCAGAACAAATTGAAAATTTTAAAAACTATATATCAAAATACGAGAGATTCATTATTGCAGGTCATAAGGAACCGGACGGAGATTGTATTTCTTCATGTCTTGGAGTGTCCTATATTCTTGACTATTTTGATAAACCTTACATTCTTATTAATGCAGGCCCTTTCAAACGCTCTGAAATAAAGGACTTTGCAGAAAAATTTACAGACAGCCTGCCCTTCTTTACAAGTCAGGATGTTTCAACAACAGGACTTATTATCTGCGACTGCAGTGAAATCAGCAGACTTGGAGAACTTGATACAGATTTAAAAGTTTTTGACCAGTTTATTATTGACCATCACAAAACATCTTCAGCAGAAGGAAAAAATACAATAATTGATCCTACAGCACCTGCTGCAGCATGTATTGTTCAGCAGATTTATGAAGGAATAATTGGAAAACCTAAGAAGGAAGAAGCAGAAGTTCTCTTTTTTGGACTGGGCACAGACACAGGATTTTTCCGTTTTCTTGATTCTACTCAGGCAAATGTATTTAATTCAGCAGCACGTCTTGTAGAAAGCGGCGCAAATCCAAGGGAACTCTATTCAAAAATGACAGGTGGCAAACCATTCATGACAAGAAAGCTTCTTGGACTCATGCTGGACCGGGCAAGCCTCTACTGCAACGGTAAACTTGTTGTTACCTACGAGACCATGGAAGACACAAAAAAGTACGGTCAGGAAGGAAGAGACAGTGATGCCCTTTACAGCCTCATGCTTGCAGTTGAAAATGTACAGGCAGTTCTTTTTGTCAGACAGGAAACAGAACATAACTGCACTTTAGGCTTCAGATCAAAAGATATTTGTGATGTAAGTGCAATTGCTGCAAAATTCGGAGGCGGCGGTCATAAAAATGCATCAGGAGCCAGCACGGAAGGAAAAATAGAAACAATAATTCCTGCAATAGTAAAGGAATTTTCTAAAGTTCTTTAATAAAAATATTAATTGTACACCATTAATTTTTATTAATTGTGTACAATCCAGTGATATTTTTAGTGATAAAATTAGTGATATTTTCAGTGATATTTTTCTTTTTTATGGAATTTCGCAGTACTTTTGTATAGTTTTTCACCTTGTAAATAGCCCTTTTTATCATAATTTCTACCTGGCATGAAAATTGCATATTTCCTAATAACAATAATATTAGGAGATATTTATGCATAAAATTGATGATGTAGCACTAAAAGTAAAGGGAGGACTGATTTCACCTCAACAGGGAGCAAAAGAACTATTAAGCCTGATTTTCCAGAATAAAGCTTTTTTTGGACTTCAAGCTCTTGGCGAAGATGATTTCATGGACTTTCTGGAATTTCAGTATAAAGGTCTTGAAAGAATTCTTGCACTTTACAACCAAAATCTTGGAAACTTCAGCAATTTTCTTTACACAAACGTTCAGTGTAATTATTCAACCTGGAAAAGGGGACTCAATCAGAAAAAACTGAGGGAAGAGACCTTAATGTTAACTCATGAAGATTGCTGTTTTGAAGCAGAGTTAAAGTTTCATTCAAACGAAACAGCCCTGGTGTATGAAAAAAGTGAAGAATTAAAAAATAAAGAACGGGAATTAAAACTAATACAGAAAGAACTTCTGGGAAAAAAATATGAAACACTCACAGGAAGCGGAAACCCGGGAAAATCTTCCCAGAAATATGTCAGGCTATATAATTTAAGACGAAGGGCAATTCTTGTACTTACACTTAAAAGTTGTTTTTTTATAACTGAAGAGCACATAAGGAAAGCCAGCATTCTTACAAATATCCCCTATGAAGATTTAGAATATCTCTGCCGCCAGGCTATGGACAGTATGTCAAAAAGAATGGCCAGACGGGAAAAAGTTATTTCCTGCAGGAATAATGCCTTTTTTTATCACAAAAGATATGAACTGGAGCTTTCCCGCTCTCATAAAAACAGCCACTGGTACGATTCAATTAAAACCAGGGATGATAAAAAAACTGATATATGGAAAGCAAAAAACAAACTTCTAAATCAAAGAAGATTTCTTCCCACACCCTCAAACAGGGCAATTGCAAGACTTACTGGAATGAATGAAAGACAGATAAGTTATATACTTCAGCAGGCAGAACATAATGTGGACAACATTTCTCTCAAGGATTATTATAGCAGCTATGAAAATTTATTTAGCAACAGGAAATCTGAACAAGAAAAAAGAGATGGCAGAGATTCTCAGTGATTTTGAAGTGGTCATTCCAAAGGATGAAAACATTGATTTTAACCCGGTGGAAGACGGTAAAACCTTTTACGAAAACAGCCTGATTAAAGCAAGGGCTTTGTGGGAACTGGTTCACGCTCCGGTACTTGCAGATGATTCAGGAATCAGCGTAGATGCACTGGGAGGAATACCAGGTATCTACTCTTCCCGCTATGCAGGACCAGACTTTCCTCAGGGAAAAGCTGACGGCAGTAAGTGTCCCCAGGAAGATCAGAACAGATTCCTGATCGAATCCCTGAATAAAAAACTAGAATCAGTTGATTTTGAAAGCATCAGGAATTCGGCACAATTTTTAAACGGTCCAAGAAGTGCTCACTACACCTGTGCCATGGTACTTTATCTTGGACCAGACAGGCTCTATGTAAGTCAGGACACAATGGAAGGAGCCCTTATTGAAGATATTTCAATGGCCCGGGGAAATGGAGGATTTGGTTATGACCCTATTTTCTATCTTCCTCAGTATGATAAAACAGCTGCCCAGCTTACTGCAGACGAGAAAAATGCAATTTCCCACAGAGGAAAAGCAACCCGCTCCCTGCTTAAGATAATCGATCAGGTTTTACGATAAAAAAAAATGGCTTGATGAAATTTTTTTCTTCAAGCCATTTTTACACTCTGTTTTTAGAGAGATATTAAGTGCAGAAAGTTAGAAATAGATTAAGATTGTTCTATCATTCTCTCCATAATGTCTGATATAAAATTCCCAGGAAGAACGATCACTATTCCCGTTAATGATGTTTAAAACGTTTATCAGGTCTGCACTTTTATTTATACTCCATGCTTCCGTCCTATAAATATCACACTTTTTAATGGAATCATACTCAACATACTGAGTGTGCTTTACACTGAATATTAAATCTCCCGGTTTAATTCCGGCTAAATCCGCTTTTGATCCTTTCTCTACTGAATAAACATAAAGACCATAGATTATTTCTGGCTCCCCTGGAGTTTCATAATACAAACCTTTTGATATTTTTTCAGAATCAGTTAAATCCACAACATTTAGTCCCAATTTTGTACTTTTTTGGGCAAAAGCTGAGAGAATACATAAAGAAATCAGCATAGAAAGTGCAATTATTTTTTTCATTCTTAACCTCACTTATAATTTAATTTGTGAAATTACTCATGCATAAATAAACTGCAGAGTAAAGTCACTATACAAAAAAAAAAGTAGTTTGTCCATAATTGAACATTTGACAGAAAATAGTTCCTCTGAATAAAAAAAATTTAAATTTTTTAAAAAAAAATGTTAAAGAAATTTTATAGTAGTGCCGATAGTGAAAATGTAGTGTTGTAAACCTTAAGCTTCGTAGAAGAAGAGGCTCTCAATATTACACCGTAAAAGATTGCAGATGTAGCCTTGTTAAACAGATGTAATCTTTTACACCCAGGCAGAAAGGATTTTGCCTGATTTACATTTCCACGGAGGAACAAACTATGGTAATCAACCACAACATGTCCGCTATTTATTCCAATCGTACTCTGGGCGTTACAGGTATCAGCTTACAGAAGGATATGGAAAAACTTTCATCTGGCGAAAAAATCAACCGCGCAGGCGACGACGCTTCAGGACTCGCAGTATCTGAAAAAATGCGTTCTCAGATTCGCGGTTTGAATCAGGCTTCTAAGAATGCAGCAAACGGTATCAGCTTCATCCAGACAACAGAAGGTTATCTGCAGGAAACAACTGACATCATTCAGCGCATCCGCGAACTTGCAGTACAGAGCTCAAACGGTATCTACAGCGATGAAGACCGCATGCAGATTCAGGTTGAAGTTTCTCAGCTCGTTCAGGAAGTTGACCGCATTGCATCTCAGGCACAGTTCAACGGTATGAACATGCTTACAGGTCGCTTTGCTCAGCCAACAGGTGAAAACGTACCAACAGGATCTATGTGGCTCCACATTGGTGCAAATATGGACCAGCGTATGCAGGTTTATATTGGTACAATGTCATCAGCTGCTCTTGGAATCCGCAATGTTGGTTCAGAAGAGATTATGACTCTTGCGGCTCCGGATGATGCCAACCGCGCAATTGGTACTCTTGATGAAGCTATCAAACGCATCAACAAGCAGAGAGCTGATCTTGGTGCATACCAGAATCGTCTCGAATATGCTGTAAAGGGACTTGATGTAGCTGCTGAAAATACACAGGCATCTGAATCAAGAATCCGCGATACAGATATGGCTGCTCAGATGGTAGACTTTACTAAGAATCAGGTACTTACACAGGCAGGAACAGCAATGCTGGCTCAGGCTAACTCTCAGTCTCAGACAGTCTTGTCTTTGCTCCAGTAGTGTAGTATTATTTAAGCAGGGTTAGTGTTTACTTTTTTTAACACTACCCTGCTGACTGTGCGGACTCTTCTTTTTTAATACATCCTGCGTTTTCAAGAAATCCGTTTTAACAGACAGCCTCTGCCCATATTTTAGAGTGGGCATAGATCTTTGAAAACTGTCCTTTATGAATCCGTTTATAACGGTATGGGCGGTTACTATTTAAAATTCTTTGACAAGGCATTGAATTAATAGTAACGGTTCCTGCTGTATGGGTCTAAAACAACTGCTGGGGGCGCAAAAACCAGCGGTTGCCCGCATAAACAGGCATAAATCATGATGATTTATGTACAAAGATACATGGAGGGCAAATATATGATTATTAATCATAACATGAGCTCAATGTTCGCAAACCGTGAACTTGGAATTTCTAATTCCGAATTAATGGGCAACATTGAAAAGCTTAGCTCAGGTGAAAAAATCAACCGTGCTGGCGATGATGCTTCAGGTCTTGCCGTATCTGAAAAGATGCGTTCTCAGATCAGAGGTTTGAATCAGGCAAACAGAAATGTACAGAATGGAATTTCTTTCATTCAGTCAACAGAAGGATATCTTCAGGAAACAACAGATATTCTGCAGCGTATCCGTGAACTTTCGGTTCAGTCAGCAAACGGAATCTACAGCGATGAAGACCGTATGCAGATCCAGGTTGAAGTAAGCCAGCTCGTTGCAGAAGTTGACCGCATTGCAAGTCAGGCTCAGTTTAACGGCATGACACTTCTTACAGGAAGATTCTCTTCAGATTCTACCACAGCAGATGCAATGCAGTTCCAGGTTGGTGCAAACATGGACCAGAATGTAAATGCTTACATTGGTACAATGACAGCACAGGCATTGGGATTAAGAAATATAAGTGACAACGCTCAGCTTACAATTTCTACACCTGATACCGCCAACATTGCTATTGGAACACTTGATAACGCACTTAAAATCGTTAACAAGCAAAGAGCAGATCTTGGTGCATACCAGAACCGCTTTGAAATGGCATCTGACGGCATTGGAATAGCAGCAGAAAATCTGCAGAGTGCAGAATCAAGAATTCGTGATACAGACATGGCAGAAGCTATGGTTGATTACACAAAGAATTCAATTCTTACTCAGGCAGGAACAGCAATGCTTGCACAGGCTAACAGTCAGTCGCAGAACGTACTGGCATTGCTTCAATAAAGAATAAAAAGTAACAGCTTTAGACTTGAGAGATATCTGGATGTCATCTTTTTTGACTAAAGCTTATGAAAATGAGGTTGGGTGCGCCCCCTGCCTCACTTTCAAAAATCAGGAGGAGGCCTATGAATACAATCAACAGTACGAATGGGCAGATTATGGCAATGGATGGCCATGCATTAAACTCGATTTCAGATATTTCAAGCGGAAGAAAGGTTTTTATGTTTCCTAACGAAGGAGCTTTACCTAATGGAGCTGCTGAAGTTTCTGAAAATCTTTCAAAGTCTCATAAAGGCTCGGGTGCAAGCATAGAAGAAATTCAGCGTGTATCCGAAGAAGTAATGGGACACACTTTAAAGTTCAACGTAAATAGTGATTCAGGTAAGGTCGTAGTTAAAGTCATCAACCCTAACAGTGGTGAAGTTATACGCGAAATTCCTACAGAAGAGATCCAGAAGCTTCAGGCACATTTGAAAATGCAGCAGGGTCTACTTTTCGATGAAACTATTTAACGGTATAATCATTTAACTTATGGAGCCTGGATTTCGATCCAGGTTACCTTTAAGTTAAAAGGAAGAGTAAAGTGTCAAGTGGACTCGCAATACCAGGCGTAACTGATAAATATAAGACCAATGATCTCGTTGAAGCCTTGATGGCTACTGAAAGAATACCATTGGAGAGAGAACAAGCTACTCTTGAAACTTATCAAAATCAACAGGCCGCCTGGCGCGATGTCAATCAACGGATGTCTACCCTGCGCACCAGCGTAAAGAATCTTTATTCATTTGAAAATCCTTTTTCTAACAGACTGGGAGAATCTTCAGACCCGGACGCAATAACTGTAGATGCATCGAGAAATGCAGATTTCGGATCATTTAAAGTTGATGTTGTTCATCCCGCCACAGCAGACAGATTCTTAAGCGGAAATATAGATAAAAATATGACCGTTCCTCAGGGAAGATACACTTTTCAGGTAGGAGATAAAACAATCGACTATAACTGGAAAGGTGGTAAACTTTCTGAATTTATTACAGGTCTTAACAAGAGAGGCGGTGAAACTCTAAAAGCCACAACTATCGGCATTTCACCTACAAAATCAGCCCTTCTCATTGAAAGTCTTATTCCAGGAACTGAGCACAGGCTTATTTTGAAAAATGATGCCCTGTCCTTTGCAAAATCAATTGAAATGGTAGGTGACGCTGATGTTCAGACAACAAAACTGGATATTAGTACAAGCGCCTTAAAAAAGCCTAAATCAATTACAGAAACAAACAAGCAGGAAGGAATGCCTGCAATCACAAATGCAAATGTGAGAAGCAGTGAAGAAAACATAACAGTAGCACCTCGGGGAGGTTTTGAACTTGCCATTCCGGATGAAATTAAAAACAATCCCAATGCTGTTCTGGAATTTACTCTGACAACAAAAGAAACTGAAGATATAACAAAAGAAATTAATGAAAAAGCACATGGTCCGGAACTTCCAGATCCTGGATCTATCAACTTTCACGGAATCATTGTGCCAAATGATGAGAGCCAGACCACGGCAAAAGTTCCAGAAACTTCAAATGCAAAGGATCTTATTCCTATTTCTGATGATGATATTGTTTTTATAAGAAATGATTTTGGAATTGAAACTCAGGTAGAAGATTCATCAATTGAAGATGACGGTAACGGAAATAAGACTGTTAAAATCAAAATGTCAGACTACCCTAATGCCCAGGCTTTAATTATCAGAAATTCAAATACAGGTAAAGAAATAACTTTAAGCCGTCCAGAAGCCTACGATGCAAGTACAGCCCTGGGATTTGAACCAAAACATGCAATCTCTACAGCTGAAGATGCTGTTATCAAGTATGAAGGTATTACTATTACCCGAAGCACAAATGACATTGATGATGTAGTTCCTAATGTAACCCTTCACCTTCATGAAGCAACTGAAAAAACTGCAACAATCACAATCAAGCCTGATAAAGAAAGTGCAAAAGATGCCCTTATTACTTTTGTAGGACAATATAATCAGGTACTTGCAGAAATTAATATTCTTACTTCAAATAAGCCTGAAGTTATTTCCGAACTGGACTATTTAAGTGATGATGAAGTTACTAAAGCTGAAAGCCAGCTCGGTATGTTTATGAGTGAATTCAGCCTTACAAACGAGCGTACAACTTTTCAGAGAATAATATCTTCGCCATATGCTTTTACAGATGATGCAAGTATTACCATGCTTTCTCAGATTGGTATTTCAACAAATGCTTCATCCGGTAGTACAGGATATAACGCAGCACAGTTAAGAGGTTACCTTGAAATCGATGAAAAAAAGCTGGATGCAGTACTGGACAATAACCTCGATTTGATTAAAAATCTTTTTGGTTACGATACAGATGGGGATCTGGTAATTGATAACGGTATAGGTTTCCTGCTGGATCAGCGTCTTGGTGCATGGACTTCTACAGGCGGTATAATTGCTACAAAAAATGCAAGCCTCAAAACAAGAATTGACACTTCCAATAAAAAAATTGCAACTCTGGAAGATCAGCTTAATAAAAAAGAAGCTGAACTTAAACAGAAGTATGCCACAATGGAAGGAACGTTAAATTCACTTGAAAGTCAGCAGTCTTCAATCAATAATACTTTTAATAATAAAAAGAATTAATAATCTGTTGCTTTTTCCCCATTTTCTTTATTTAAAATCCTCTTTTATGCCGATAATAATATGGTGATTAAGTCTTTGTTATTTAACTTGACTTTTACAAATCATCATTCAAAATATAAATAGTGGCTGCTATTTAAGGATACATCTATGGAATTACGTGTAAATGGACAGAAAATTGATATTACTCTGGAAGGTGAAAAAACTGTTGGACAGGTTTTAAAGGCCTGGGAAAGTGAGGCAGCTAAAAATGATGCTACAACCATCAGTATAAAATTAAATGGTCAGGAAATTTCTGCAGATGATTTTGAATCTGCAATTCAGAAGCCTATTGAAGACAATACATTACTTGAACTCTCTATTGTCACAAAGGCTGAAATTCAGGCAACCTTCAGGGAATGCGGACAGGCCTTTGAAAATTATGTCAGTCAGCTTAAAGAAATTCCAGTCCTGTTACAAAGCGGTAAGGAGGCAGCAGCAAATAAGACTATAGCAGATTTTGCGGAAGTTATTGATTTGTTTTGTCATACAGCAGCGCTTTCTGCCCTTTTTCCTGATGTTTATCAGGCAGTTAAGATTGGAGACAAAGCAATTGAAACTTTCTTTGAGGAATTTGCACCGGTTCTTAAAGATTTCGAAGATGCATTCCAGAATAAGGATACTGTATCTGTAGGAGACCTGGCAGAATATGAAATTTCCCCACGGCTTGAAGAAATTTCATCAGCAATAAAACAAGCTTTTTAGTGACGTAAGCAGAGGAGAGGCTTATGAGCGGAGATGGACAATTATTAGCAGCAAGATCTAATGCGGCAGTTTATACATTCATCCTGATTGCAATTGCAGTACTGGTTGCCATTCTTCTCCTCTACATTGTTCTTAAAAAGATGAAAAAAACTCCATCCTTTTCAGAATGGAAGACAAAACAAAAAGATATGCCTACAAAAAGGGCAAATGTTACAGCACTTGCTCAAGCAGCGAAATTGACAGAAGATGAAATTGAGCTTCTCTGGACAATTTGCCGCAGGTACAGGCTGACAAATATAGAATATCTTTATAAGGACAATAAAACTATTGATCCTGCTTTTAAGGATTATTACAGGGAATTATCCAGGGGAAAGGAAAACGATGAAATTATCAGAAATCTTTTTTCCCTTAGATATAAAATGGAGAAACTTAGAGCATCGAAACTCTATTTGACTTCAACAAAAAGAATAGCTGAAGGAACTGAATTTAATTATTTTGCAGATGGAAGAAAATTTATCTTTACCTTAACAGATAAGGATGAATACGGATGCTGGTTAAAATGCCCGAAACTTCTTAGTAATTCTCAGTTTAAGCCGGAACCTCTTGCAAAAATTAATATTTCCTTCAACTTGAAGCAGCACGTTACTTTCGGCCTCACAATAAGAGTAATCCGCTATGAAACCAGAAAGGACGGAGAAGAGTATCTGTTTTTCAACCACAATGATCACCTTATTCCACTCCAGAGACGTATTGCAAAGAGACTTGATGTATCTTCAACCTGCACTTTTTCTGCGGTTGATGTAATTTATGACGGAGAAAATAAAGCTGTATACAAGAAGAAAGAAAAATCTTACCAGGGCCATCTCATGGATATTTCCTGCGGAGGCTGTAAGATGTCTTCTTCCATGCCCATAAAAGATGGTCAGTTGATTCATATTGATATTGTATATGAAGACAAACTTGATCTTCATCTTTTTGGTAAAATTCTTAGAACCGGCCGTTCAAAGATTAATGCAGAATATGTTCTCCACATTCAATTCATTAACATAAAAACTTCAGTGCAGAACACAATTTATGCTTTTGTTTACAATTACTTGTGAGTTAAGCATGAAATCATAAATTATTGTGTTAAACTGAAAAATAGGATAATGTATACTTTATGAAGGTTTTAGGAATTAATTCAATTTTTAAAGAGGACAGTTCTCTTTACTACATGAATCATTATACTGCAAATGCAGTAATCGAACTGATAACTCAGAAGGTTGATCTGCCAGTTAATTTCTCGGTTGAAATTACACCTCTTGGAACAAGAAACATAGATGTTAACTTTAACAAGGATGATATTAACTACCCGGTAATGCCTTTAACAAAAGCCTTAAAAACCTTCGTCGATGAGCTTTCAAAGAATGGTGAATTACCCTAAATGAATTTTAAAACAACTACATCAGAAGAAACCATTAAACTTGGTGAAAAAATCGGTTCTGCCTTAAAGGCGGGCGATATTATTGCAATGAAAGGCACTTTAGGTGCCGGTAAAACAACTATCACAAAAGGAATTGCCGCTGCTCTTGGTATAGAAGATACCATAACAAGCCCTACTTTTTGTCTTATCAGTGAATACGAAGGAAAAAAACTTCCCCTCTATCATATGGATGTATATCGTCTTGATTCAGAAGAAGATTTTCTTAATCTTGGTGTTGAAGAAATGCTCTATGGAGATGGAGTCTGCATAATTGAATGGAGTGAAAAAGTGATGAAAGTTTTGCCCAAAAAAACAATCATCCTTACAATTACCCCCGAAGAAGACGGCTCCAGAATCATTCAGCTGGAAAACTGGAATCACGAAGAGATTTGTTTATAATTTTTTTTTAATAAGGCGAATAAAATGAATGCACTTTCAATTGACTGTTCAGTTTCAAAAATTTCTATTGCTGCTAAAAAGGATAACAAACTTGTAAAAGTTACTCTGGATGTGGGCATTAAACAGTCAGAAAAGCTTTTACCTGCTATTGATTATGTAATGGCTGAAGCAGAACTTAAAGCAAATGATTTAGACTATTCAGCTGTTACAATTGGTCCAGGAACATTTACAGGTTTACGTCTTGGATTAAGTGCCCTGAAAGCAATAAACCTTGCCTATAATGTACCTGTTTATGGAATTCCATCACTGGAAGCATATCAGTGGCCTTACAGAAAACTTACAGCTTCACTAAAAACTATTGTTCTTCCTCTACTTGAAGAAAAGGAAGATGAATATTTTTATGCTCATTATGAAAGCGGAAAACTTCTGACTGAGATTACTTCTGCACCTTATGAAGAAATAATAAAAAGCTTTGATCCTGAAATTACAGTTTTAACCTGTGGACCAGGAGCACTTCACTTTACCGAATCTGTAAATGAAAATTTTCCTCTTTATAAAATAAATTGCTTTGCTCCTGAGAATGATTGCTGCGAAAGTCTTTTCCAGATTGCAGACAATATGATTGAAACAAAACAGCCTCCTCTCCAGGATTATGATGGACCTCTTTACTTTAGAAAAAGTGAAGCAGAATTAGTATATGAAAAAAATCATCCCGAAAGTAAGGAAAATAATTGAAACTGATTGAATATAATTCCTATGAAGATAAGGAAAGCCTTCTTAAAAGTATTGAAGCTGTAAAAGATGAATGGAGAGCTCTCCCCTTTCTTTTATCAATCATTAAAGAAGGAAAATATAATTTTTATTTTAAAAAAGCAAAACTCCTCATGCTTCTGGATGATGAAAATCCTGTTGATAAAGAATTTCCTCTGGCATCCATTGCAAATTTCTGTGATCAGGATGAAATCGACTGCGAACTTAAGCCCTGGATTGGATTTGTATTTACTGCAAAAAAATATCGGGGAAGACACTTAATGGGAACAATCATTGAACACTGCATGAAAGAGGCTGTTACAGAATATCCGGATTCGGAATATGTATATGTTTCAACTGGAGAAAAAGGCCTTTATGAAAAATACGGCTTTGAATTTTACCAAAATATGGAAAGCCGCTGGAATGGCACAAGCCTTGTGTACCGCAGGAAAATTATCAGATAATAATAAATGCATAAAAAGAAAAACCTTCTGTATTTTGATTACAGAAGGCTTTGTTTTTTTAATTCTTTTTTATAATTCAATTTATAAAAATTAGATTTTTCCAAACAACTGTTTAAGTTTATCTTCAGAAGGCTGATTACTTGCAGCTTTATTTTCATCCTGTATAGCCTCAAAAACTTCCTGTCTGAATACCTTTACATTTTTTGGAGCCTCAACTCCAATTTTAACCTGATCTCCATGAACTTCAATTACAGTTATTGTAATATTGTCACCGATCTTAATTTTCTGATCAATTTTTCTTGAAAGGATAAGCATTATTTCTTCTCCTTTCTTTTCAGAGCTTCAACAATATTATGTTTTGTTGAATATTTTTCTCCGTCAAGAACTGCCTGCATACAGAGCTTCTTTTTTTTATTGATAATAATCGGTCCCTGTAAATTTGCTGTAACAGGACTACCATCATTTGGAACTGTGATAATAGCCATAACAGCAACATCAACCGGGTCTTTTACTTCAATTTTTTCAAGCTCACTGTCATTAATATCAGCTTCATAATTTTCTTCAATAAGAAAAGGATCAATCATAAGAAAGGCAAGACCAGGTTCTTCGATTGACTGAAGCCATATTAAAGGATTGTACTGACTGTCAATAAGAGCATAGTTTTTATATTCCTCGAAACCGTAAAGTCCCTTTGGAAAAGTTACAAGCTGACTCTCATCAATTTCAACACAACCCATTGATTTTGTTTTAATCTGCATATTTTTTTCCTAATTAAATATTACCTTATGTAGTCTAAAAGTGTAGATGAATACATCTGTCCTGCATTACGCATTGTTGCCTGGTTTACATAATCCAGCATCTTCATATCTGTAATTGCTTTGGTCATATCAACATCACCTTCACGACTTACAAGTGCAGTTACATTAAGATTTGTTTTACTGTTGCGTGAAATATTATTCTGTGCTCTTTCATAATCTGAACCAACTTTTGCAAGTCTTGTAGTAAGATTTGAAAGTCCTGCATCCAGAGAACCAAGCACTCTTCCACCGATAGCCTCCTGGTCTCCACGGTACATAGCATCTCTCAAGGCAATTACACTATCAAAGAGAGAACCCCCTGAAACTTTTACATTTGTTTCAAGATTATATGGAGGAAGAGTTGAACGATCCTTAATCATTCCAATCTGATTTAATACACTTCCATTTTTATCTTCAAGCCAGATCTGATGTGAATCTGTTGTAAGAAGATCAAGACCGTTAGAAAGATCATCAACCGAAGCTTTTACAGCAGCACCGCTTGTATTAATCTTTGCCGCAAGAGTATAAACATTATCGCCACGATTAATCTGAATATCAATTCCGTCAACGTTAATTACAGAATCTTCCTGTGCCTGCCAGGTAGTTAAATCCCTCTGCCCCATAACTTTCTGAGGTTCAGCCCAGAAAATTTTATTTCCGCTGTTATCAATATTCAGATAGGCATTTTCATCGACCTCAACTTTGTTAGTACCAACATTACCATTATACTGAACATTTTCAATCAAGGGTTCATTTGCTCCAGGAACATTTCCCATGACTACATCAAATGCAATTCCTTTTGTTTTTGTTCCTGCAAAAAGTGTATCGCCGTTTGGACCAATTGCATTTGCATTCTGAACCATTTCCTTGAGGAGTTCATTTACTTCTACAGCCATATTTTTTAAATCATCTTCACTATAGATACCATTAGCTCCCTGAACTGCCAGTTCACGCACACGCTGAACAATTTCAACATTATTTGAAATATAGCCTTCCCTTACATTATATTCATCAGCAAGAGTCTGAGCATTTTTCTGAAACTGATTTACACGTGTTAAAAAAGACTGATAGCGAACCAGATGTCCAGCAGCCAGAGGATCGTCACGCAATGCACCGATTCTGCTTTGAGTACCAATCTGCCTGTTAATTCTGGCATTTCTAACTTCCTGACTTCTAAGGTTATACTGTGTATCATTATGATTAAACTGTGAACTGATTCTGTGCATAATCTAAATCTCCTTTAATTAAACCTGCTAAACCTTAAAGTCATTAAACTTTAAGTCTGTTGATGATTGTATCAAGAAGCTGGTCCTGAACCGAAACAAACTTTGCTGCTGCATTATACCCATGCTGGAATTTAATGATATCAGCCAGTTCTTCATCAATATTTACACCTGAAATACTGTCTCGAAGATCTCTTAAATCATTCATAATTGCATTCTGACTTGCCAGCTGATTTGCAGACTGTTCTCCTTTAAGACCAATTTCTGTAACTGTATCTGCAAAGTAATCGTCAAAAGTCCTCTGACTTCCGATCATAACTTTTGTATTTCTGATTGAAGCAATTTCTACTGCCGCACGTGCATCTGCCGGATCAGCAAAACCCTGACCATTAGGGAATGCAGCTGCTACAGACTGTTTGTCAGAAATAATTCTCTGATTAACTTCAACATATTCAGCAGGATTCATAATTGGAGCTACTGAAAAATTACTTGTTCCTAAAATTTCAACTGCATCTGCCTGATTAAAATCATAAGCATTTTCAGCACCGCTTCCACTTAAAATTCCTGCATAACCAGACAGGAACATTCCGCTGTCTTCAATATGACGAATAACAAAATCCGGATTGCCAATTTCATTAGCAGAAGTCGCTTTTAAAACGAGATTGTTATTTCTGTCAAGATAAGCTTTTACTTCCCCATTGGAATCGTTAATTCTATTAATTACAGTTTCTACAGTATCTGTTGGATAATAAACAACATTTACATCTCCATCAGGACCATTAAAAGTCATTGTTCCAGACAATCCAATCTGCTCATTTTTCTTTAGACCATTTGTTCCTGAAATTCTGAAGATGTAGGAAGTTTCTTCAACACCATCCCCATCACGGTCATAGTTACCGTTTGCATTTTCAACAAAATAATGTTCTGTAAAAAAATCAAGTCCGGTTACATTATTTTTTCCCATACCTGCACGATGTACATCATTAACCAGGTCCATAAAATTCAAAGTCATTGTATTTGTTGACTGAAGCTGATTACGTAAATCTTTATCCCGAAGTTCAATTAATGCCCCAAGTTGTCCACCTTTGAAAACAGCGTCATCTCCTGTATCTGACCATACCAGTTTACCGTAGCCGTTGTTATCAAGGATTTCTTCAATCTCAATCTGACGGGGAACACTACCCTGAACCAGAACATGTCCATTTGTATGAACCATGAACTCATCAGGATCCTTTCTATCAATTGTAACATTTACCAGATTTGCCAGTTTTTCAACTAAAAGATCTCTGCGGTCCATTAAGTCATTTGGATTATCACCCATTGCCTTAGAGCGAACGATTTCACCATTCAAAGCAGCGATCTGTCTTGAATAATCATTTACCTGATCTACTGTAGCAATAATATCAGAATTAACCTGATCAGAAATTCCCCTGAGACTTCTATACTGCTGATTGATTGTATTTGTAAGACTTTCACCTCTTGTTACAACTGCCTGACGGGCTGCATCACTATCAGGATAAACTGAAAGTTCCTGCCATGCCTGCCAGAACATATCCATATTTGTTCTTACAGATACATCAATAGGTTCATTATAGATTTCTTCTATCATCTGATAGTATTTATCTCTAGTTCCCCAGTAAGATTCTTCATTTGTCTGTGCAATAATTCTTGTATCAAGGAGTTCATCTCTTAAACGGGTAATGCTTTGTTCTGCAGGCCCCTGTCCAATCTGTCCGGCAACTTCTGCCCTTTCCAGGTCAGGACGATAAAGAGGCTCAAAAGTTGTAACATTAACTCTCTGTCTTGAATAACCTTCAGTATCTGCATTTGAAATGTTATGGCCCGCAGTCTGAATCTGTGTTGAATGAGCCATGATACTTCTTTTACCAATTTCAATTCCTGCAAATGAACTTGCCATAATAATCTCCTGAAAATTCTACGGGTTCTTCAATTAAAATACTGTGTTTACCATTACACTCTGAAGGTCAGGTTTTACCATTCCATATGGAGAGTAAGTTGTTGCTTTTTTACTGTCTGCACAGTCATCCATAAAATCCTGAATAAACTTTTTAGTTGTATTAACATAAGCTGCAAGAGCAGAATTCTCTATTTTACTTTTTGAAAGTTTGGATCTTACACTTGTAAATACAGGAAGAACACTTTCTGTAAAATAAAGTTCCACATTGTCTTCTACAAGGGCATCTCTTCTGCTGTCCAGTTCAACAAAAGAATCTGAAATAAGTTTTGACTGATGAATATTATTTTCAAGATCAACCCAGTTCTTTTCTCGAATATTCTGGTGAATATCAGATTGAACCTTAAGCATGGAATCAAGAAGCAGATCCTGCTTAGTTAAGATTTCACAAAGCTCTTTTTCTACATTCTCAGCCATATATAAACCTCTTATTTTTTCAAATTTAGAATTCTTCCTTTCCAATATCGGAATCTGATTATTTGTCTTTAGTTTTTTTTAATTGATAATTGTTTTTTTAAAGAAAAAAGTATTTTTTATGGAAAAAAATGATAAATTGATTTTTTTTAAGTAATTTTTTATGAAATTTCACAATTTATTCTTGACACGAAAACCATTTTTAATATATAGTCTAACTCATCGATTACATGGTGCCTGTAGTTCAGCGGTAGAATCCCAGATTGTGGATCTGGTTGTCGTGGGTTCGAACCCCACCAGGCACCCAGACCTACCGATAGACAGTGAACAGGTCTTGTAACCTTAGATAAGCGCCCGTAGCTCAACTGGATAGAGCAATGGACTTCGAATCCGGAGGTTGCAGGTTCAAATCCTGTCGGGCGCAGGTAACTTTTCCGGCATACGGATAATTGAAAAAATTACCGTAAAACCGAATAATTTTTCGGGCGATTAGCTCAGCTGGTAGAGCAACAGACTCTTAATCTGTGGGTCGGGAGTTCGATCCTCCCATCGCTCATTTCGGATTTGAAACATAGTGTCCAAGCCGGTTAACACTTTCAAGCGAGGGTGGTGAAATTGGCAGACACGCCAGACTTAGGATCTGGTGCCTTTGGCGTGAGGGTTCAAGTCCCTTCCCTCGCATTAATTTTTGCAGGAATGGCTCAGTGGTAGAGCGCGACCTTGCCAAGGTCGATGTCGCGGGTTCGATCCCCGTTTCCTGCTCTAGTTCAATAGTAATTACTGGAGAACGAAAACAGACAGTATTGCAGAATTCCAAGAACTGTCAACAATTTTTTTGCAGGAATGGCTCAGTGGTAGAGCGCGACCTTGCCAAGGTCGATGTCGCGGGTTCGATCCCCGTTTCCTGCTCTAAAGTAAGGCGATTTGGGGTTAAACTAAATCGCTTTTTTTTTACTTAAAATTTTTTTAAGGGGACACTAAAGTGAACGTAACCAAAGAAATCACACGTATTGAAAATTCTGCTGTTAAGTTAACAGCAACAGTAGCAAAGGACGATGTTGCTCAGAACTACAAGGAAACTCTTGCAAAATATGCAAAAAACATTCAGATTCCTGGTTTTAGACGCGGTCATGTTCCAACTCATATTCTTGAACAGAAGTACGGTGAATCACTTAAGGCTGAAATCTTCGGTGACTTAATTGACAAAACATTAAACGACATTCTTCAGGGCGATGATGCTAAGGATTTCCGCCCTCTTCCATATTCACAGCCAAGACTTGAAGGAGACAAGCTTCCTGATTTAGACTTGAATAAGGATTTAACATTTACAGTTGTTTATGATGTTTTCCCAAAAGTTGAAGTAAAGAATTTCTCTGGAATCAACGTAAAGGAAGCTCAGGTTTCTGTAGGCGACAAAGAAATTCAGGATGAACTTAAGAGCATTCAGGAAAGAAATGCTGCTGTTCTTGACAAGAATGACGGTGACCCAGTAGAAAAGGACAACATTGTTACAATCAATTACAAGGAACTTAATGAAGACGGTTCAGTTGTAGACGGCTCAGAAAGACAGGATTATGTATTCACAGTAGGATCTGGTGAAAACTATTATAAGATTGATGATGATATCCTTGGCATGAAGAAAGGCGAAACTAAGGAAATCACAAAGAAATATGATGCAAAGAACGATAACGAAGAACTTGCAGGAAAGACTGTAAAGCTCAGCGTAACAGTTACAGCAATCAAGGTTAGAAACCTTCCAGCTCTTGATGACGATTTAGCACAGGATGTAAGCGAAAAGTACAAGACTCTTGATGACCTCAAGGCTGATATTAAGAAGAATCTTGAAGCTGCAAAAGACCGCAGAATCAAGGAACTTAAGAATAACTCACTCCTTGAACAGCTTGTAGAAAAGAATCCTTTTGATCTTCCAAAATCAATGATTCAGGCAGAACTTGACAGCCGCTGGAATATGATGGCACAGCAGTTCCAGACAACTCCAGAACAGCTTGACAAGATGATTCTTGCTTCTGGTCAGACTCGTGAATCTATGCTTAAGCAGTGGACAGGCGACAGTGAAAAGATGCTTAAGAGCAGAATCATTGTTGATACCCTTCTTCGCGAAAGAAATATTTCTGTAACACCTGAAGAAATCGAAGCAGAATATGCAAAGATTGCTGAACAGAATGGTATTACAGTTGATGAAGTAAAGGATCACTATAAAGATGCCCGCGCTAAGGAATACCTTATTGACGATACTAAGGAAAACAAGCTCTACGACCAGCTTTATTCTGAAGTAAAGGTTTCTAAGGGCGACAAGATGTCTTTCGCTGATCTTTTTAAGAACGAAAGATAAAAATAAGGCCTTTTCAAGGGTCTGAATATACCAAAAGGGAATCAATAATGGATTTAGTTTAATTAATTTATTTAAATTAATAAATTAATTGAGATTCCATTGTCGGATTCCCTTTTTTTGTCTATATTCAATAGAATGATTATTAAAGGGGTAAAGAATATGATGATTGAAAAAATGAATTCTCTGGTTCCTACTGTAATTGAAAGAAGTGGAAACGGCGAAAGAGCTTATGACCTGTATTCACGTCTTTTGAAAGACAGAATTATTTTTATTGATGGTGAAATCAGGGATGAAACAGCAGACTTAATTGTTGCACAGATTCTTTATCTGGAGAGTGAAAACCCAGAAAAGGACATTAACATTTATATTAACTCACCTGGTGGTGTTGTAACTGCAGGCCTTGCCATTTACGATACCATGCAGTATGTAAAGTGTGATATTCAGACAATCTGTATGGGACAGGCTGCATCTATGGCTGCTATTCTTCTTGCTGGAGGAACAGTTGGAAAAAGATACGCTCTGCCTTCAAGCCGCGTTATGATTCATCAGGTAAGAGGCGGTATGGAAGGTCAGGAAAGTGATATCCAGATTCAGGCAAAAGAAATGATCAGACTTAAGAAACTTAGTACAAAGTATCTTTCTGAAAAAACCGGCAAACCTGTAGAAGAAATTGCTAAGGATATGGAAAGAGATTTTTATATGTCTGCAGAAGAAGCAAAGGCTTATGGAATCGTAGACCATATCATGGAAAGCCCTAAAAAGGGACTTGATCCTAAAAATAAAAAATAAATATACAAGTTATTCTTTTGAAGGAGCTTAATAATGGCTAGATTTGGAAAAAATGATATACAATACTGTTCTTTCTGTGGTGAGGCATCAAGTGCAACAAGGAGAATAATCCGCTCACCAACTCAGGATATTTATATCTGTGAACATTGTATTGCTGCCTGCCAGTCTGTTCTTAATGACGAACCTCATGAAGTTGCGCCGGTACAAATGGACAACATTCCTACTCCAAAGGAATTTAAAAACTATCTTGATCAGTACGTTATTGGTCAGGATATGGCAAAAAAGGTACTTTCTGTTGCAGTTTACAATCACTACAAACAGCTTTCAATGTCAAAAGCTGAACAGAAGGCAACTGGTGTAACCCTTGAAAAATCAAATGTACTTCTCTTAGGACCAACAGGAAGCGGTAAAACTCTCCTTGCAAAAACACTTGCTGACAAACTTAAGGTTCCTTTTGCCATTGCAGATGCTACAACACTTACTGAAGCAGGTTATGTAGGTGAAGACGTAGAAAATGTTCTTCTTAAGCTTATTAATGCTGCAAATGGTGATGTTTCTGCCGCTGAAAGAGGAATTATTTTTATTGATGAAATTGATAAGATCGGCCGCAAAAGTGAAAACACTTCCATAACAAGAGATGTATCAGGTGAAGGTGTACAGCAGGCTCTTCTTAAAATTCTCGAAGGAACTCACGCTTCTGTTCCACCTCAGGGAGGAAGAAAGCACCCTAATCAGGAAATGATTGATATTGACACAACAAATATCCTCTTTATTTGTGGAGGTGCTTTCATTGGTCTGGATAAAATCATTGAGCAGAGAGTATCATCTTCTGCAATTGGTTTTGGAGCTACAGGAACAAATCTTTCTGAAGATGAAAGAATGGAACTTCTCAACCAGGTTACTCCGGATGATCTTGTTAAGTTTGGTCTTATTCCAGAACTTATTGGTCGTCTTCCTATTACCTGCGCACTTAAGAAACTTACAAATGAAGATTTAAGGCGCATCCTTACAGAACCAAAGAATTCAATTGTAAAACAATTTATCACCAGCTTTAAGATTGATAATGTTGATCTTTCCTTTGATCAGGAAGCAATTGAAGAAATTGCAGATATCGCAATTAAGAATAAAACAGGAGCACGTGGATTAAGGGCAATTGTAGAAAAGGTTCTTCTTGATATAATGTACGAAATTCCAAGTATTCCAGGGGCAAAGAAACTTACTATTACGAAAGAAATCGTTGAAAAAAAGAAGCTTATTGACCCGGCAAAACTTCTTACTGACGAAAAAACTGCTTAATCATAAATAAAAAAGCAGGCTGCATTACTTAAAGCGTTACAAAATCTAAACACTTTAAGACTGCACCTGCTTTTTTTTTAATCTTTTTTAACGGCCTAAATCCTGAATAATCTTAATGGTCTCTGAAGCGCATTTTTCCCATGAAAAATCTTTAGAACGGAGAATTGCCTTTTTATTCAAACTCTGTCGTAAATCTGTATCAGTAATAATTTTTTCAATACATTCTGCCATCTGGTCTACATCATCACTGTTAAAATAAAGTGCACTGTCGCCTGCAACTTCTTCAAATGCACCTTTATTTGAGCAAGCGACCGGTACTCCAGTAGCAAGAGCCTCAAGCACAGAAAGCCCTGATCCATCATCCACACAAGGAGTAATGCAGGCATCAGCATTTCTGTATAATTCAGCAAAACTTTCGTGAGGAAAATAGCCTGTCAGAAAAATATCAGAAGCCAGAGGGGAACTGAAAGCAGCTTTATGTACTTCATCACTATATGGACCATCTGCTCCAGCAAGGACAAGTCTGTGAGGCAGGCCTGTATTCTGCTTAAACTTAGTAAAAGCCTGAATCAGTTCTACATGCTTTTTGTCACTATTTTCCATTTTACCTGCATAAATAATGTAAGGTCTTTTTATGGCAAAAGGTTTTATTTCCAGAATTTCAGGAGCTTCAATCAAGGACTGACTTGGATAAAAAAGAGAATGATCTACACCAGAATAAACTACTTCAATACGAGGACATTTACAGCCTATCTCAAGTAAATCTTTTTTTACACATTCGCTTGAAACAATAATGCAGTCAACTTTAGAAAGTCCCTTTTTAATCTGTCTGTTAATCCAGCTATCTCCATTCTTAATACGATTTGAAATAATGTCATTTACGATAGCAACACTTTTTGTCTTAAAGGATACAGGAAGCATTTTTGTAGCTGCAGTATAAATCACAACGGAATATCCGTTTTTTCTGGCGAATTTATTTGCTCTGTAATGATGCCAGTATCTTTCGGCAGCAAGGCTGTCTGGAATGTTTAATGGGTTATAACTGGTATTTTCAAACTGATAGGTAAAACGGTCCATTTCAGGCCCGAATAAGTCATACTCTACATTTTCTATTTCAGGTAAATTCTGCAGAATTGACAGAAGGTAGGAACCAAGTCCTGATCTTCCATGTATGCAACCAAATGTATCGATTCCAATCTTCATTCTATTACTATATCACATTTTATATAAAATATGCTATAGTTGAGCCTATGAGTGAAACCTTTGAAAAACTAGGCATCGGGAATGAACTGATTGCCAGATTACAGCAGTTATCTATAACAAAACCTACCAATGTACAGGAAAAAGTAATTCCTCTGATTCTGGAAAACAAAAACATCCTCTTCCAGAGCGAAACAGGAACAGGCAAAACTTTTGCATATTTATTGCCACTGGTGCAGCGCTTTAGTGAAGATTTCAAGGAACCAAACGGTAAAGTTAAATTAATAATAGCAAGTCCAACTTACGAGCTTGCCTCCCAGATAAAAAGTCAGCTTAAAATCATTTCTGACGTTAAATCCATACTTCTTATAGGCTCTTCTCCCCTTAACCGGCAGATTGAACAGCTTAAAGAAAAACCTCAGGTGGTAATTGGAAGTCCTCAGCGCATTCTGGAACTGATTCATTTAAAAAAACTTAAAATTGATCAGGTTCAGACACTTGTTCTTGATGAAACAGACAGGCTTCTGGCAAAAGAGTTAAGGGAGTCTACAGAAGGACTGATGGAAAGGCTTTCCTATAAAGTTGAATTGATTGGAAATTCTGCCACTGTAAATGCATATACTCAGAAAGCTCTTCAGCAGGCCAGACTGGAAGCGGCGGAAACAGAAGCAAAGGAAAATCATCTTGAAGAAAACTTTAAGGAATACATTGATAATACAGCCATGGAACTGATTCTTCTCCCACCGGAGGATATTCTCAGGAAAAGAATCTGCCATCAGGCACTCTTTGCTGAAAGAAGAGAAAAAATTGACATTTTACGAAGTTATATTCATGCGGTTAATCCGGATAAAATGATTGTCTTTACATCAAGAAGTGATCAAATTCAAAATATAACCAGCAAACTCAGGTATAAAAAAATCAACTGTGAAGGATTAAGTGCAAAAAGTGATAAAAAGGAGAGAAAATCCATCATAGACAGATTCAGAAGCGGAAAAACTCAGATTTTAATAACAACTGACCTGGTTGCAAGAGGACTGGATATTAATAACATTACCCATGTTGTCCAGCTGGATTTTAACGAAAACGAAGACTTTTTTATCCATAGAGCCGGTCGTACAGCCAGAGCAGGAAAAAGCGGAATCAATATGGTTATTGGAGACCAGATTGAACTGGAAAAATATGCCCGTCTGGAAAAAAAATTAGGAATCACGGTTTATCCAAAAATACTTTATAAGGGTAAAATTGCAGCCCCTGATGAAGGAGAATAATAATATGAATTCCTTTACAAATTTTATTTTATCCCGGCCGGAGTTAACTTCCCTTGTAATTTTTCTCCTTTTTGCCATACCGGTTTCAATTTTTGACCTGAAAACAGGAAAAATTCCGGATATTTTAACTCTTTTCGGTACTTTGATTTTGCTTTTATACCACTTCGCAGTAAACAGAAAAGAAGCTCTCATTTACATTATGTCAGCCCTTCTTGCCTTTTTGCTTCTCCTGGCAATCAGATACTCAACGAAAAAGGGTTTGGGCTGGGGTGATATTAAATTTGGAGCAGTATGCGGAGCGTATGCAGGTCCAATTGCAGTATTCGGTGGTTTTATTCTGGCAGCATTCTTTGGGGGAATTTATTTTTTCATACAGAAAAGAGCAAAGAACTGGAAAAAAGATAAAGCCTTTCCTTTTGCACCATTTCTGGCCCTTGGCACCCTATTCTCTACCCTTCCTGCCATAATTTCTGCAATCATGAAGATTAAGGAAACCTATTGTTAAAGGAAAACCTTTTTACTATAATAGATAGACTTCATTATTTAGAGGGGATTCCAATTGTTCTTAAAAAGTCTTGAAATATACGGCTTTAAATCTTTCGCTGACCGTACCCGCATTAATTTTGCAGACGGAATTACAGCGCTTTTAGGACCAAACGGCTGTGGTAAAAGTAATGTAGTCGATGCCATTAAGTGGGTATTGGCTGAAAATAAATCTAAAAATCTTCGCGCAGAATCAATGGAAGATGTAATCTTTAACGGTACTGAAACCCGTCCATCTCTTTCTGTTGCAGAAGTAACGCTGACTATAGCAAACGACAATGGACTTCTCCCTGTAGAAGATACAGAAATTGCCATAAAGCGCCGTCTCTATCGTTCCGGTGAAAATGAATATTTCATCAATGACCGTCAGGCAAAAGCTACTGAAATCAGAAAACTCTTTATGGATACTGGAGTTGGTAAAGCTGCCTACTCGGTAATGGAACAGGGTAAAATCGATCAGGTTCTTTCATCAAAACCTGAAGACCGCCGTTACCTTTTTGAAGAAGCCGCTGGTATTTCCAGAAGTAAGGCTGAAGTTCAGGAAGCAGAACGGGAACTTGAAAGAACAAGGGCAAATCTTGCTCAGCTTGATTACGGTCTTGCTGAAACAAAGCGTACTTATGAAACTCTGAAAATCCAGGCAGATAAAACTGCAAAATACAGAAAACTTCAGGATGATCTTTTTAATCTTGAACTTGATATTCAGCTTTTAAGACTGAAGGATTACACTCAGGAAAAAGCCCGCCGTGAAGAAAATAAGCGTAATGCAGAAGAAAAGCGGGATACAATCATCAAGGAACTTAATGCCGTTTATGCAGAAATTTCTGAAAATGCAGAAAAAATCCGTCAGTTAAATACTGAACTTAACACAAAGCAGATAGAACTGACAGATACCCACACAAAGCAGCGGGGTAAAAAAGATCTTGTTGATACTCACAAAAGACGCCATATTGAAATAAAAGAAAGTATTGCACAGATTGAGAACAGAATTAAAAGCACTAAGGAAAAGATTGACTCTTATAACGATGAAATCGATGAAAAAAATTCTGAACTCTACAATATCAATAAGCAGCTTGAAGACTTAAAAAAGAATATTCAGACATTTATTGAAAATATTCAGAATGCAAGCCTTAAGATTGAAGAAAACCAGAAACAGATCTCTGTTAATTCAGGAAAAATCCGCAATCTGGAAGAAGAAAGGGAACATTTACAGGAAGCTCTTGAAGCAATTACAGAAGACATTGTAACTGAACTTGATGCAAAGCTTAAGGATGCAGGTTATTCAAGCAGTGCCAATAAGAAGGCAAAGGAAGAACTGAATACACAGCTTGAAAAGCTTAAGATTTTCTCTAGAGGAAGAGCAAATATTTTTTCTGACTTTGCTTCTCTTCCTTCTCATACAGATAAGGATTCAAAGCAGTTTGCAAATGATGCAGTTTCTGCATTTAATGATATGCTTTCAATGCTTGACGGTTTAACAAAGGCAATTGATCAGTATTCGAAAACATCACCTCAGTTCATTGATGAATTTCTTTCTCCTGAGGGAATTATTACTAAGAAACGCAGCATCGACAGCCAGATTCAGAAGAATATTGCCCAGGTTCATGACTATCAGGATCAGAATGAAAACCTTAACAAGGAAAACCGTGAACTTGAAGAAACAACAGGAAAGCTTAAGGAAACGCTGTCAGAACTTCATACAACGGAAGCCAGACTTTCCCAGCAGATTGTTAACAGTCAGCAGCAAATTTCTTCAACAAAGCGATATCTTGCTGAAGAAGAAAATCGTCTGAGGGAACAGGAAACAGAACTTGATAATGTAAATCATCAGGCAGAAACTCTTACAGATACAATTAACGAACTGGAAGAAGAAATTGCAGAACTGGAACAGAAAGGCCGCTCTATTCTGGATGAGATTGACAGTCTTAATAAACAGATAAGTGACTGCAATACCAGTGACCAGGGCAAAAAGAGCTTTATCGAAAAGAAATCTGCAGAAAGGGATAAATACCAGGAGATTCTTGAAAGAACTTCTGTTCAGCTGGGTCAAAGCGAAACTGAAATTGCAAACGTTAAGAACAATTTCCAGGAAAAATATTCCAGGGATCTGCTTGAATTTGAAGAAAGGATGTACACAATTAAGGAAAGTACTCCAAAACTCAAGGAAAAACTTGCTGCAGTAAGACAGAAAGTTCAGGAACTGGGTACTGTCAATCCAATGGCCATTGAGGACTTTGACGAAGCAAAGGAACGCTATGAAAAGCTTCAGGCAAACTACAGTGATACCCAGAAGGCCCTGGATAACCTTATTCGTGTAAGTGAAGAAATCAGGACAAAGAGTTCTGAAATGTTCCTTGAAACTTATAACAAGATCCGCCGTAACTTCCACAATATGTTCCGAAGAATGATGAACGGTGGAAAAGCAGAGCTTCGTCTTGTAGATCCTACAAATGTACTTACAAGCGGTATTGATATTTTTGCTCAGCCGCCTGGAAAAAAACTTGTAAACATTTCACTTCTTTCCGGTGGTGAAAAGACAATGACAGCGGTTGCCCTTCTCTTTGCAACATATCAGGTTCGCCCTAGTCCATTCTGTCTTCTGGACGAAATTGATGCAGCACTTGATGACAAGAACGTTTCAAGTTTCGTAAATACATTAAGGGCATTTGAAAAAGTTTCTCAATATATAGTTATTACCCACAACAAGAAGACTGTAACAGGTGCTTCTACAATGCTGGGTGTTTCTATGATGGAATCAGGTGTTACAAAAGTTATTCAGATTAAGCTTGATGATGAAACAATGAATGGGAGCATCACTTTTGATGATCAGAAGGATTTCGTTGAAGAAGATGTTCCTGATGAGGAAGGAATTGTCATTCCGCCAAGACCTCCTCGCAGGGAACACAATCCAGATGGAAGCCTGAAAATCACTGAAAATCAAAGTGATGAATCTGAAGAAAAGAATGATGACCTGCCTTCAACAGACAAGGAATCAGTTGAAGCTGAAACTTCTGAAGAAAATACTGAAAATGCAGAGTCAGCAGAAAATCAGAAGGAATAGAAACCGGCTATAGGTAAAAAATTAAATTAAGGATATTATATCCTTAGTTTAATTTTATCTGAAATGGGGAGAAAACAGGACAAGATGAACTTTTTTGAAAAGCTTAAGGAAAAATTCCAGTTTATCTTACAGAATACTAAGCTGCTGGTTTTAGTACTCAGCGGTTTAGGCCTGATTTTTATTCTCTGCATTGTTCTGGCTGCAGTTCAGTGTAATTCTGCCGGCAAAAGGAAGCAAATTTCAGTTGGAGAAGAAACCTTTGCTCCATCTGATGATTTTATATTTACGGGTGACAATACTCTTACTCAGGATTATTATTACTCTAGAGAAGTTAATGAAAAGTGGTCACAGGAAGATATAGATGAATGGTTCACTCCAGTAAATCCAGATTCTGTAGAAAGCCTGTCAAAGAGCAACGACTTTTTAATTAATGATTTAATGGGAGCAGCTCCATGAAAAAAATTGTAATTAGTCTTAGTGCATCAGTTTTAATTTCTTTATTTGCAGTTTCCTGCACTTCACTTTCAGAAGTAAACTCATTCAACAAAAATTCTAATGATACAGATACTATTGTTGAAACAGAGGAAAATGGTTCTCAACAGACATCTCCTGATTCAAATGTAACAGATTCAGTTACAGAGTCATCTGAAGAAATTAGTTCTTTAATTCTTAATAAAGAGGATGCAGTTTATATTTCTCAGGAAAATGATTCAGTATTAGAAAGACAAAATGTGAGTCCATGGAATTCTAATGAAAAAACATCAGAAGGTTTTTCTGTAAAAAAAGTAAATGTAAATTCCCTGGATTTTATTACAGAAATTCCGGAAGTAATTGAAGAAACCGCATCAAAGTCAGATTCATTGCTTTCTGATTATTTATTTGATTCTGATTCAATCGACAGTAAGAAACTGGTGCAGCAGGAGACCAGAGAAGAAACAGTTTCAGACAACAAAGATGAAACCTTAAACCTTCTTGTTAAATCAAAGAAAAACAACGTTTCGACTTCAGAAACTGCTGAAGTACAGACTGATGAAAATTCACCATCTTCTCCAGTTGAAGCAGAGGAAGAAAAATCTTCAAAAGCCACAAAACCAGCTAAGAATTCAAAAAATCAATCTGCATCAGTTCAGCCATCAAGAAGTGTAACTATTAACAGAAACCAGTCCCTGGAAGTTGTTTACCCTGGTAACGGATGGATTTATCTGGGAGAAACAGGAGACACAAACTTAATCCGCTATGCCGGAAGAAAAATTGGCGAAACAGATACTGTATTTAATTTAAGAAGCAGAGGTGCAGGGACCGCTATACTTCATTTTTATAAAAATGATTCCCTTACAGGTTCATTTATTGATGATTACCTGGAGGTTATAATTAACGATCAGTTATCAGACGGCTCAAAGGTTACTGCTCCTGATTATGCAGCTATCATTCCTGCAAGACCTTCAATTTATGCAAATCAGGATAAACCTTCAAAAGAAGACCGTTTTGTAGAAATTGAAAATGAACAGGTTTCTCTTTCAAGTCTGATTCACAAAGATGATTCTGATGATAATTCTCAAGATCAGAAAACAGACTCATCAGAGGATACTGCTGCTTCACAAACTCAGGAAGAAACATCTTCTAATAAAAATAATGACGTAAACAATTCAGCAGCAGAAGGTACATCTTCAAATAATTCTTCAAATGCATCTACTGACAACTCAGATACAGCTTTGAATAATCAGGCAGATACAGGTAGTAGTTTAACAGGAACATCCGGCGGAAGCAGCAGCACAACTACTACAACAACAACGACTACAACTACAACAGAAACAACCAGCAGCACAAGCCCGGCAGAGACCTCCTTAACAGACGGCAGCCAGGCTCCGGCAGATGAATCTACCTTCTCTACAGCAATTCAGGATTCAACAGAGTCTGCTGAAGATAAAGAAATTCAGGAACTCCTTGCCAGTCAGGCAACTTCTGAACAGGCACCATTACAGGGATCTCTGGATTCAATTATTGGCTCAAGTTCCAGCATCATTGAAAATGAGACTGTTGATCAAAATGCAAATGATCTTCTGAAAAAAGCTCAGGCCGCTTATAATAAAAAAGAATATGACAAGGCCCTTTCGTATTTAAGGAATTTCTTTAACACATCTACGACCAGACTTGATGAAGGGCTCTATCTTCAGGGACAGTGCTATGAAGCAAATTCATCATTGAGGGACATCCAGGCAGCTCTTGATTCTTATGAAACTTTAGTTAAGAATTATCCGTCAAGCAGTAAATGGCAGGACGCAAATAATAGAATTATTTATATAAATCGTTTTTATTATAACAAACGCTAATAATTTTTAATATATTTAGATATATATATCGAGGAATGAAATGTTAGACTACAAATTTATTAAGGACAACCTTCAGGCCGTTAAAGAAAACATCGTTAACAGAAATATGGTTGCCGATGCAGACAAGGTTGTTGAACTTTATGACAAGCGTACAGCTTTAACAACAGAACTTCAGGGACTTCAGCAGAAACGTAATGCAAATGCAGCAAGTATGAAGCAGAAGCTGGATCCTGAAACAAGAGCAAAGTATGTAGAAGAAGGTAAAGTTCTTAAAGATAAGATTTCTGAAGTTGAATCAAATCTTAATAAAATTGAAGCAGAACTTGATGAAGCTGCAAGACAGATTCCAAATATGTGCAATCCGGCTGTACCAGTTGGAAAAGTAGATACAGAAAATCTGGAAGTAAAGAAAGTTGGAACTCCCCGCAAGTTCGACTTTAAGCCAAAGGATCATGTTCAGCTTGGTGAATCACTTGACCTTATTGATTTTGACCGTGGTACAAAAGTATCAGGTCCTAAGTTTTACTATCTTAAAAATGAAGCTGTATTCCTTGAAGAAGCTTTAATCATGTATGCTCTTAATACATTAAGAAAGCATGGCTTTACTACATTCATTACACCTGATGTTGCTAAAGAAGAGGTTCTTAAAGGAATTGGATTTAATCCACGTGGAAATGAAAGTAACGTTTATGCTATTGAAGAAGAAGGAACATGTCTTGTTGCAACAGCAGAAATCACTCTGGGTGGATTCCATTCAGGAGAAATTCTTGACAAGAATGCACTTCCTCTCTTCTACTGCGGACTTTCACATTGTTTCCGCCGTGAAGCAGGTGCAGCAGGTCATTTCTCAAAAGGTCTTTATCGTGTACACCAGTTTGATAAGGTTGAAATGTTTGTTTACTGTCTCCCTGAGCAGAGTGATGAACTTCACGAAAAGCTTCGTCTTATTGAAGAAGAAATTTTCGAAGGTCTTGGCCTTCCATTCCGCGTAGTTGATACTTGTACAGGAGATCTGGGTGCTCCAGCATACAGAAAGTGGGATCTTGAAGCCTGGATGCCAGGTCGTGCTGATGAAAATCATCCTGATGGAGACTATGGTGAAGTTACATCAACTTCAAACTGTACAGATTACCAGGCACGCCGCCTGAATGTTAAATATCACGATGATGACGGAAAAAATAAGTACGTTCACATGCTCAACGGTACAGCAATTGCTGTTGGTAGAGCTATGCTTGCAATTTTTGAAAATTATCAGAATGCAGACGGAAGCATTACAGTTCCTCCTGTACTTGTTCCTTACTGTGGATTTGATAAAATTGGTCCTCGTGAAAAGAAAAGCGTAGTTTACAAGTCAAAATAATATAAATGATTCCCCTGTTTCTTTTGATTCAGGGGAAATTTCTTTTTTAACTGATATTACGAGTTACAAATTGGAAGAAAAAAACGATTATTCAAAACAAATTTTTGCAGTATTAGTTTTCTTTGCTGTAATTTTATTTTTTACAATCCTGAAATTCACATATTCTGTTACAATGCCGATTTTTGTTGCAGGATTAATATCTCTTCTCTTCTACCCTATTTTAATAAAACTACATAAGATACATATTCCCTGGACTTTTTCGATTATTTTAATTCTGCTTATAACAATTATTGTTTGTGCTGTAATTGGAAGGCTCCTTGGCAGCAGTGTAGAAGCGATTCTTGCATCATATCAAAAATATGAAAATCGTTTTAAATCCATTTATCTTTTCATCGTAGAAAAACTTCATATGGACTATGATGAAAATGATTCTCTTTTAAATAATCTTTGGAATTCTGAAAAAATCAGGAACTGGATTCAAACTCAGGCACTTTCTTTAAGTTCAAATCTGTTAAATACTACTAAAACTCTTTTAATGATCCTCCTCCTTCTGCTTTTTTTACTGCTGGAAATAAGATCAATTAAATTAAAATCCAGGGCTGCTTTTTCTGAACGGCCACTTGGGAAAAAATTTCCTCATATAGTTGGAAATATTATTAATGATGTAACCCGATATGTCTCAATAAAATTTCTTGCATCACTTGCAACAGGAATTCTTGTATATTTATCGGTAGTCATTATCCATATGGATTTTCCGATCGTCTGGGGTTTCTTAGCTTTTGTTCTTAATTTTATACCAACATTTGGATCTATAATTTCCTGGGCTGCAACAACTTTATTCTCTTTAATTCAATACTTTCCTGACTGGGGTTACATGGTTTATGTTGCTGTAATTGTACTGGCAATAAATCAAATAATTGGAAGTTTCCTGGAGCCAAGAATTGAAGGTAAGGGTCTTGGCATTTCTCCATTTGTTATCCTTGTCAGCCTTTCCATCTGGGGCTATATATGGGGATTTGTAGGTATGATTGTAGCTGTGCCTTTTACTGTAATTATGAAAATTATTTTTGAAAATACAGAACTTCTTCAGCCTATTGCAGTCATTATGGGAAATGAAAGAGCGCTAAAAATTTCAAAAAGACCTTTCTTCAGGAAAAAGAATAAAAAGGATTCCGTTGAAGAACAGAAACCTTGAAAAGTTTTTTAGAATTTATTTTTTTCTTTAAGAAAACGTTTATCCTCATTTTCAACTCGATTGTATTTACAAATATAGCATACAGATGAGTTAGTATCGCTGTTGTATATATTCTCAACTGTAAAAGAAAGTCTTATCTTTCTCTTTAATCTGGTATTTGGAACCAGCACAAAAGAAAATTCAAAATCATAATCATTTTCAAGTTCAATGGAATTATTATTTGAACGGGATGCTAAAACAAGTCTTTCATCATCAAAATAAATAATATTCAGATTTTGATTTTTTTCCATGTCATTTAATACTTCCAGGTTTACTGGCTGACTTAAATATTTTGCCACAGGTATAAGATGACGGCCCTTTCCAATTGGGGAAGATAAACCTGACTTAGCTTCATTTACAAATTTTTCAAGGTACGCTTTTGATGACTGCTGCAGATTAACTGGTATGTCAGCAAAGGTCATTTCACTTAAAAGACTGAAGCCGTCCAGAGGATAACAGTATAGATTTATTAATTGATCATTATGAACTTTATATGAAATTATTCCTTCAATGTCAAAATTATTCTTTGAAGAATATTCTTTTGCCCTTTTCAGAATCTCAGGAATTACCAGGGCATATCCTCCAGAATAACTTTTAATTTCAGATATAAAATAAATCGGAAGGCGGTTGAAATAAAACTGTACCCGGACTTTTTTTCCAAAAAAAGGTGAAATCTGTCTTTCAGAATTCTTAATAAGGATTATTCCCTGTTTAATAATTTCCATCTGCTCAGGATTAAGTACTAAAGGAAAAACATCTGAAGCAGAAACCTTTTTATCATCAGAAATTTCAGCCTTATTTTTCTTCAACTGGGTTTCAGTGGCAGAAACTTTTTTTTCGTAATTGATTGTAACAGGAGTTTTTTTATCCATCAGAAACTTGAGAACCAGTTCTCTTTCAAGTTTGCTTAATTCCTTTTCTTCATTAGACATGTAAACCTCCCGTTTTATAACGTATTTATATGTTTTTTACATAGAATCGTTTTCATTTTCTGAATCAGTGTTATCTTCAGACACTTTTTCTTTTTCCATGAAAGTTATTTGTGAAATTTTGCAAACATTATCTTCAATTTTCAGATAAAGAAGTATATCAAGACTTTTGCTTCCATACTGTCCTTCAATGTATGTGTCCTTATAAAAAAATCTTACAGGACATTCAAAAATATTTTCATTTGCAAAGGGGCTTCCTAAAAGATAATCAGCAAAAGCAGTTTTTTGTCCTTCATTAAGCTTTTCAAGATTATATTTAAAGATTTTCAATTCATAAAGTTTGCCATCTGAAAAATAAGTTTCAAGAGGTTTATTATTTATAAAATCAGAAGCAAAATTTTTTACAAAGGCTAGAGTATTTTTTGTATAATTAGAAAGATCCAGATTTGAAAAAGAAAATACTTCCGGAAAAACAGGATCCTTTTTATATTCAGGAGCTATGACATTTATTGAAGAAACATTTTTTGCTGCACTTTTGGCCAGACCACTGAAATCAGGAATTTTATCCGTTATAATTTGACCATCAATTTCATTAGACCACTTGAATTTTCTTTCAATTTTATCTGCTGAATATTTAAGTGTGGAAAGCTCTTTTTCTTCAAAAGACAACTTATTATCACAACTACAGATAAATATAAAAAATATGAATAATCCAGGCAGCAGTTTTTTATTTTTATGCATAGTTAAATTATAACAAAACCAGTCCTTTAAGTCTAATATTTATTTATTTCTGTATATTTATGCAGATTTTTTCTTGTAAAAATGTATTTTTATCGGTATTATTACATTCAGCTGTATATTACAAATTTAAATTTAAGGAGAATATTCATGGCTCTTACATTAGCTGAAAAGATTATCCAGAAACACATTGTTCCAGGTTCGATGGACTTTACTCCAGGTCAGCCTATTGAGCGTGGTGTTGATATTGCAATTATAATTGATCAGACCTTAACTCAGGATGCAACGGGTACAATGGCTTATCTGCAGTTTGAAACAATCGGGGTTCCTCGGGTTAAAACTGAGGTGTCCGTTTCCTACGTAGATCACAACACTCTTCAGACAGATTTTAAGAATCATGATGACCATAGATATCTGCAGTCCATTGCAGCTAAGTACGGTTTATATTTTTCTCGTCCTGGAAACGGTGTTTGCCATCAGGTACATATTGAACACTTTGGAAAACCAGGAAAAACTCTTTTAGGTTCAGACAGTCATACACCAACAGGCGGTGGAATTGGAATGATTGCAATTGGAGCAGGTGGAATTGATGTTGCCGTTGCCATGGGTGGTGGTGCCTTCCATACTCCAATGCCAAAAATCTTTGGTGTAAAACTTACAGGTAAACTTAAAAAATCAATTGGGGCAAAGGATATTATTCTTGAAGTTCTCAGACGTGAAAGTGTAAAAGGCGGTGTAGGTGCCATATATGAATACTTTGGACCAGGAGTTGAATCTCTTACAGTACCACAGCGTGCAACAGTTACAAACATGGGAGCTGAATTAGGAGCAACCTGTTCTATCTTCCCTTCAGACAACACTACAAAAAAATTCCTTGAAAGCATGGGTCGTCCTCAGGACTGGACTGAAGAAAAAGCTGATGAAGGAGCAGTTTACGACAAGATTATTGAAATAAATCTTGATGAACTTGGAGCTCTTGCAGCATGCCCTCATTCTCCAGATGCCGTTAAGCCTATTTCTGAATTAAAGGATATTAAGGTTACACAGGTAGCAATTGGAAGCTGTACAAACTCTTCTCTTGATGATCTGGCCGCTGTTGCAGCAATTGTAAAGGGAAAACATATTGCTCCGGGAGTAGAAGCAGGAATCGCACCTGGAAGCCGTACAACTCTTATGATGGCAGAAAAAGCCGGAATTCTCGGAGACTTAATCCGTGCAGGTTTCCGTATTCTGGAAAGTGCCTGTGGTCCTTGTATCGGTATGGGTTTTGCTCCAAATTCAGAAGGAGTAACTTTACGCACCTTTAACCGCAATTTTAAGGGACGTTCTGGTACAGCAGACGCAAGTGTATATCTTGTAAGCCCAGAAACAGCTGCAGCATCTGCAATTACAGGCTTTATTACAGATCCTTCAACACTCACTTATGAAGATAATACTTATACATCTTCCGGAAGAGTTTCCCTGCTTGAAGGAAAGGATCCTCGTCTTTCTTCTAAAGATGTTCTTGAAAATGCTCAGGATGAAGGAATGCTCATTCCACCATATTCACCAGAGGAAGCTGCAAAGGTTGAAATTCTCCGTGGACCTAACATTAAGCCTTGTCCACCATGCAAGCCATGTGAAGACAATCTTAAGCTGCCGGTTCTTCTTAAGGCAGGAAGCAATGTATCAACTGATGATATTATGCCTGCCGGAACAAAAGTTCTTCCTTTTAGAAGCAATATTCCTGAAATTTCCAAATTTACATATGAAAGACTTGATCCTGATTTCTACAAAAAGGCAGAAGCCATTAACTTCTCCGGCTGTTTTGTAGTTGGTAATGAAAACTTTGGTCAGGGCTCTTCAAGAGAACATGCTGCTCTTGGACCTATGTACCTTGGAGTAAGAGCTATTATTACAAAAAGCTTTGCCCGCATACACAAGGCAAACCTTATAAATTACGGTATTATTCCAATAACTTTTAAGAATCCTGATGATTATGATAAAATTTCAGCAGGTGATACCCTCGAAATCAATAATATCTTCGAGAGTCTTAAAACAGGTTCTTCTTTCAATATTACCCTTCACTCTTCAAGCGGAGACGTAAAAATTGAAGGTGTAAACGATCTTGCAGAACGGTCAAGAAAAATTCTTCTTGCAGGCGGTCTTGCAAAATATACTAAAGACGGCGGTCAATAATTAACTTAATCATGCCTTATAGTTTTCGGACTATAGGGCATTTTTTTATTATATTTTAATAAAAGTCAGTATTTGTTTTTAATTTGCATTATAGATAATTAGAGATTATAATTAATTATATAATTTTGTGAGAGGATTATAAAAATGATTAACATCCATAACATAATGGAAGAACAGGTTATTGACAGGGTTAACAAGATCTATGATCAGGTTATGTCAAAACAAACCACATGGCTTTCATGTGACTGCGAAAACTGCAGACTGGATACGGTTAGTTACGTATTAAATCGTATTCCACCGCGATATGTTGTCAGTGGGCGTGGTGTTACTCATTCAAACAGTACAATTCTTAAGAATTCCCAGATTAATGCTGATATAGACAAGCTTGCCATAGAGGGAATGCGTCTTGTAAGTTCCTCAAAAAGACCTTATCACAAGGATGGAAGAAAACATCCTACTGAAATACCTAAATCAAAAGCCCTTGTATTTAATTTTCCAAACTTCATAGGTAATGTTTACGATGGTTCTACTTTTGAACCTCTTACAGATGCACAGATTGAGCTTAAATTAAATAATAAGCTTGCAGAGATGATGGATGTTACCTGGCCAAATCCATGTAAAACTTTTAAGGCTACTAACGGCGGTTTTACTTTCTGGGTTGCTCCGGAAAAGACAGACAGAGAAGGTTTAACAAAAGATTTTAACTTTACTATAAATGTAAGCTGTCAGGGCTATGTACCTGCTACAATTGCCTTTACTGTAACTCTTACAAGCGAAACCCAGGACAGAAGGGAGGTAAATGCCTCTTATTCAAGAAAGATTAATGACATCTTCCTTTTTAGAGAAGACATAGAAAATGAAATGGAATAATCCATAATATTAAATATTCAGACCTGTACTTATTAAGTGCAGGCCTTTTTTTATAAAAAAAAATTAAATTTTTTTTCAATTTTTTGAATTTTCTATTGACACTTTTTTTAATAAAGTATATATTCTTAATCACTTCGACAGCAAGTCTGGAGGATTAGCTCAGCTGGTACGAGCGTCTGGTTTACACCCAGAATGTCGGGGGTTCGATCCCCTCATCCTCCACTCAACTTTCGGGACATAGCGCAGCTGGTAGCGCATCTGGTTTGGGACCAGAGGGTCGCAGGTTCGAATCCTGTTGTCCCGACTCTGTCAAATAAAGCTTCATTCAGAAATGGATGAAGCTTTTCTTTTTTTAAATCAATCTTCTATCCAGATTCAGCAAAAAAAAACGGATTACAAAATACTTATCTTTAATTATAAAGACAGTAAAAGTAATCCGTTATAATTAGGTGGGATTTTTACCAGGACTTAGAAATAATATCTACAATTGAATCCTTATCAAGCCCCATAGATTTACATTCATCTATAAAAGATTTAATAAGTTTTTCAACTTTAGTATTTCTTTTTTTATCCAGATCATCAGATTTAATCTCAGCAACGAAAGTTCCTCTCCCCGGGGATGTAATTATATAACCATTAGAATCTAGACATTCCCAGGCCTGTTTAACAGGAATTACGCTGATTCTTAAATCAACAGCTACAGTCCTTATTGGAGGCAGTTGAGTGCCGGCTTTTATTTCACCACGTAAAATTTGAGACGAAATCTGATCGTAGATTTGAAGGTAAATAGGTTTATCAGCCATCTTTGAAATTACAATATCCATTTCAAAATAACCTATAAATCTATTTTTTCAAATTTTTTTATACAAACCTTACATGTAATAAAAAGGCCCACAATCCAGATGATCAATCCTGCGGCAACAAATGGCAGCTGCTTAATCATATCTGAATATTCCGTTGAGTCCATTAATCTTCCTATTTTTGCAAAAGGAAGGTCTGTTTTAACTAAAAATACAGGAATCTCAAGAATGATCATATAAATCAAAAGAATGATCATTGATTTTAAATAGGCTCCCCCTTCCTTCCCGCCTTTTTTGTAGAAGGATGTAAGAAAAACAAAATTAAATACCGCATAAAAAGTAAAGGCCAAACCAATAAAAGCAAAGTTTAAATCAATTCCAGCATTATTTGTCAATTTTAATTCTTTTGAAAGAAAAATCAGCGGAATGCACAGGCTCAGCTGAAGCACTTCTGAAAATGCAAAAATGATTACCCTTGCTTTTACAGTATCACTCTTTCTTACAGGAAGACAGGCTGTATACAAAAGATCTTTATTTACACTTCCCGTCTTGAAAATCATAAATAATCCAATACAAATAAATAAACAAGGAATATATTTAGGATAGTTTGGAGCAAACTCTACAAGTATACCTATGATTAAATAAATTATGCTTGATATGCCAACAGATAGTTTTAATTCTTTTGCAATTAAATTTTTCATTAGAATACCTCACTTAAATTTTTACGTTCCTGATGAACCATTACATCTTCAAGGCTTGCAGCCTCAATCATACAGCCAGAGAAAAGAGCCTTATCCTGGGCATTAATCATTCCTTCAAATCCAAGGGAATGAATATTCAAGCCAATTATTTTATCTTTGTTTTCAGGTGATAAGTCTTCCTTTTTTCCATTAACAATCAGGTAATTGGATTCAAAAGTTTCTTTGTCTGTAGAATTAATAATTCTTCCATCCTTTATGTATGTTATATAGTCTGCACATTTTTCAAGATCAGAAGTTATATGAGTTGAAAAAAGAATGCTGTGTTCCCCATCTTCAATATACTTCTGGAAGAGTAAAATTAAATCATCCCTTGAAGCTGGATCCAGACCTGAAGTAGGTTCATCAAGAATTAAAAGACGGGCATTATGAGCCATCTGCATGGCGACAGCAATTTTTACTTTCATACCGGCAGATAATTCCTTAACCTTCTTATTTTCATCAATTTCAAAATGATTAATCATTTTTTGAAACAGTTCTTCATTCCACTCTCTATAAAATGGTCTGATTGTATTTTTTAATTTTTTGATTTTTGTCTCAGGGTAATAATCGATGCCTCCAAAGACGATACCTACGCTTTGTTTGATTTCAAGTTCATTCTGATCCATATCCATTCCATTAAGAAAAATCTTTCCCGAATCAGGATGAACCAGATGAAGCATAGATTTCATTGTAGTAGTTTTTCCAGCACCATTTTTTCCTATAAATCCCATGATGTAACCACTTTCCAGAGAAAAGGAAACATCCTTCAATTCAAATGAAGGATACTTTTTGTTTAGATGCTGAATATCAATCAGTTTCATTTAAAACCCCCTATATTGTGTATATTGTACATACACAATATAACACCCCTCTTTGTATATGTCAATTTTTTTTATTATATTATATAATTTGATTAGAGTTTTTTAGCTTAATTGTGTAAGGATAAATCAAGAGGTTTTATATGTTCAGCCCTATGGGAAGATTCAAGCAGCAAAAATTGAGGATATGACAGGGAAACTGGTTAACGAATCATAAGGAGATTTAAATAATATGAAAGTAGCAGTTACATACGAAAAAGACACAGGAAATGTTTTTCAGCATTTTGGAAAAACTCAGTATTTTAAACTTTATGAAATTGAAAATGGAAAAATCATTTCTTCAGAAGTGGTTGATAATGGAGGAAACGGACATCATGCAATTCCTCCATATTTGAAGAGTCTTGGTGTAGAAACTTTGATTCTTGGCAATCGCGGTCAGGGCGCAGTAGAAGCAATTGCAGCAAGCGGATTAAAAGAAATGCCTGGAATTACAGGTTCTGCAGATAAAGCCGCAGAACTTTTTGCCAGAGGAGAACTTATCCCAAATTTTGAGGCTAAATGCAATCACCACGGTGAACATCATCAGTAATTTATACAATACCGCCTCATCTAATGCTTTATTCCGGGGTAGAGATAAAATTGTAAATTATTTACGTTTTTTCTTGAATAAAGAGCCTACGAATAAAGCATAGGAAGCACAACTTATTACAGTGTCCATTGGGAATGGTGGTTTTTGCCCTCCTTTACTGAAAGAGTAAATCAAGTGGAGAATAAATGAATTTTTTATGATACAACTTCCATGTGAATACAAAAGTCCTTATTCCTATAACATCAAATTAGTTCCATCATAAAGGGAGCAATCCAGCTATTGATTTCATATTCAAGATTCAAAGTTTTAAGCTACTTTCTGTCACTAATTTTACTTCTAAGTATTGACAAGATACTTTTTATATCGTATTTTTTATTTTAGTTACTCTTCGTTACTAATAAACAAAGGAGAATTCTATGAATCCAACACTTGCAAAAATAGACAGACAGAATGAACATTACACTTTTGAACTGGCCCCTGGTGTCAGACGGACAACAGTAACTTTCCGTAATCATTTTGGAATTGAACTGGCAGGAGATCTTTACACACCAGAAAAGGCTGCAAGCTCCGGAAACCCGGCACTTGCTGTTTCAGGCCCCTTTGGAGCTGTTAAAGAACAGGCCTCAGGTCTATACGCAAATCAAATGGCATCCCTTGGATATATTGCTCTGGCTTTTGATCCAAGTTATACAGGAGAATCTGGTGGAGAACCACGTTTCATGAACAGCCCGGATATTAATACAGAAGACTTTATGGCAGCAGTTGATTATCTTTCAACCCGTGACAACATTGATCCGGAAAAGATTGGAATCATCGGTATCTGCGGATGGGGTGGAATGGCAATTAATACAGCTGCAATTGATACACGTATTAAAGCAACTGTTGCCAGTACAATGTACGACATGAGTCGTGTAACTGCAAATGGATATTTTGATAATGCAAATACTCCAGAGGCTAGAAATGATTTACGGAAAACACTTATGGCACAGCGTATTGAAGATTTTAAGTCAATGGAAAAAGGCGGATCATATAAACTTGGAGGAGGAGTAATTGATCCTCTCCCTCAGGATGCACCATATTGTAAAAGATTATTACGACTACTACAAAACTAAAAGAGGATATCATGAGAGAAGTCTAAATTCCAACGGTGGATGGAATGTAACAGCAGCAACTTCACTTTTAAATACAAAACTTCTTTCCTATGCTGAAGAAATTCAAAGCGCTGTAATGGTACTTCATGGAGAAAAGGCTCATTCCCGTTACTTTGGAGAAGATGCCTTCAAGCGACTTTCCGGAAATAATAAGGAACTGGTGATTGTTCCAGGTGCAAGTCATACAGATTTGTACGATGGAGGTGACAAGAATTATATTCCTTTTGAAAAACTTGCAGACTTTTTTGAAAAATATTTAAAGTAAAGAAAAGAAGCTGCTGCCATACATTTTATCTGTCGGGCAGAAATATGGCAGCAGATATAATTTTTGTTTACTGTTTTTCTTTCCACTGCTTTATAAAAGCTGTAACTTCAGGTAATGAAGGTAAAGCAGGTATTGCACCTCTTCTGGTTACACATATAGAAGCAACAGAATTAGCAAATTCCAGATATTCTTCAAGCTGAGTTTTTGTAAAATCAAGAGGTGATTCTTTTCGGGTCAGACAGTACAAAAGGCCACCGGTAAAGCTGTCACCTGCACAAGTTGTATCAACAACATTTACCTCTGGCACACCAATTATTCCATCAATATAATCTCCGGAAGAATCTTTTCCTGCATAATAAACACCTTCTGCACCTAAAGTGATTAAAACAAGATGCACATTTTCCTTAAGAATTTTAAGGGCACCTTCTTTACGACTGCATTTTCCATAGAGAATATACAGTTCTTCTTCACTCACTTTTACTATATCAGCCAGAGGAATAATACTTTTCATTAAAGGAACAGCATCTTTTTTACCATTCCAAAGTTTTTCCCGATAATTAGGATCGTAGGAAATTACAGCTCCACTTTTTTTTGCCAGTTCTACAGCTTTGTATGTTGCACTTTTTGAAGGTTCATCAGTGAGGCTTAATGAACCTACATGAAAGATTTTTGTATTTGTTATTTTATCCAGATCCAGGTCATTTTCACTTAACTGCGTATCTGCCCCAGGATTTCTGCAAAAACTAAAATGCCTTTCACCATTAGGGTCAAGATTTACAAAAGCAAGAGTTGTATGTTGCTTTGATGTTTTTTTCATTCCGCTTGTATCTACACCAATTTCATCAAGGGCTTGTTTTGCATCATCTCCAAAACTGTCTAAACCTGTCATTCCAAGAAAAGCACTTTTTCCACCTAATTTTGCTAAGGCTCCGGCACAATTTGCCGGTGCACCACCAGGATTTTCTTCATACAATTTTTTTCCTGCTTCAGATAATCCTGCTGGAGTAAAATCAATTAAGATTTCCCCGAGAGATACAAGATCATATTTCATTATAGATTCTCCTTAAGCCAGCGAACTTCATATGGTTCCAAATTTTGATAATTATTATTTTTATATTTTTTTTCAGTCAATAAATCTGTACTGTCCTGGGACCATGCATCAATTTTAAACTGAGCAGGACATTCAGAAAAATTCGCCACAACATGAATTGTATCACGTCTAAAAGCAAAAACGTGTGAATCCTGAGTGTCATAAAAGAATATTTTTGATCCAGCTAAAAGTTTTTCATTTTTTCTTATACTGATAATTCTTTTAACAAAATCAGATATTTCTTTCTGAGGATTGTCTTCCACTGAAGATTTCCATTCAGTTTTTATTCTGTGTACCCATCTTGAGTCCTCTTTTTTATCAGGATTAGTTCTGTAAGAATAATCATTAAGGACTGCTTTTTCATCATTTGCATATAAAAGTGGAATACCGGGAAGAGCAAACTGTACAGCATACATCATCTTTATTCGCGCTACTGCCATTTTAATCCAAAGAGAATTATGATTATCTTCAGCCTGCTCCAGACCTGCCAGACTTGCCATTGTACCACATATTCTACAGTCTCCTGTTGTAGGATTCAACTGGAATGGTTCCCCTCTGGCAAAACTACCGTCGAATCTTCCTGTAAAAAATTTATTTAAAAACTGACGGTGCATATATCCGTTTATTCCTAGTTCTGCTGCATCTTCATCACTAAAAGTCCAGCCAATATCATCATGACATCTGATATAATTTATCCATGCACAATTTTCAGGAATCTGCCATCGTCTTTTTAATGAAAGAGTTAACAGCCTTGTATCACGGGTTGCAATTGTTGACCACAAGAGTGCCATTTCCAGGGGATTATAACTTAACCTACATTCATTTTGATTAATATATTTAACAACCTGATTTGGATGAACAATGGCTTCACTTTTAAATTGAAGTGAAGGACATGCAATTTTTGCAGCAAACTGAAAAGCCTGAATTAATGTATGAGCCTTTGGTAAACTTTCGCAGGGAGTTCCTTTTTCTTTCCAGACAAAAGCAAGTGCATCTAATCTAAGAACATCAACTCCTAGATTTGCAATGAAAAACATTTGTTCACACATTGCAAGAAAAACTTCCGGATTAGAATAGTTTAAATCCCATTGAAACGAATTAAATGTAGTTTGTACCCATACTTTTTCTTTTTCAAGATAAGTAAAGGAACCTCTTCTTACAGTGGGAAATATTTCACGAAGACTTGCATTCCATTCATCAACTTCTTTTTTATCCTGGTAAATGTAATAAAAATCTTTATATTTTTTATCTCCCGCCCTGGCCTTTACAGCCCATTCATGTTCATCAGATGTATGATTAAAAACAAAATCTAATACAAGTCGTATTCCATTTTTATGAAATTCATCTGCAAGGTATTTGAGATCTTCAATTGTTCCAAGACTTTTTTCAACTATTCTGTAAGAACTAATTGCATACCCACCATCATTTTCCCCTTGAGGGCACTGGAAAAGCGGCATAAGGTGTACATAATTTACACCAAGTTCTTTCAGATATGAAATTTTATTTACAAGACCTTTTAAGTTGTCTCCAAATAAATCAACATAGAGCATCATTCCCACTGTTTCTTGACTTAAATACCATGGACTTTTAGATTCAGATTCTTCATCAGCCTGTTTAAGATAGTCTTTTTTTTCCCTTTCTTCACAGGCCTTTTTCATTAGTTTTTCAAGTCTGTTAAGCAAGTTATAAAAATCCCAGCGATGACCATATAATTCATACAGGCATGATGTGAGGGATGCCATATTTTCTTCCAAACGTTTCTTATACATGTTTTTATCCTTTGTGTTTAACCTTTAACAGAACCTGCAAGAAGTCCACGAACAAAGAACTTTTGTAATCCAAGGAATACCCCTAAAGGAAGAATCATTGAAACAAATGCACCTGCTGTAAGTAAATGCCAGTCAGTACCACGGGTTCCTGCCATATTCATAAGTCGAACTGTTACAACCTGAAGTTTTTGACCTGCTCCACTTAAAAAAACAAGAGAAACCAGCATATCATTCCATACCCAGATAAACTGGAATATTGCAAATGAAGCAATTGCAGGCATGGATAAAGGAAGAATAAGTTTAACAAAAGTTGTAAAGTGACTTGAACCGTCAATAAATGCAGATTCAAGAATAGAACGGGGAAGCGCAGAAATATAATTGTACATCATATAGGTTGCCAGTGGTAAACCAAAGCCTGTATGTGCAAGCCAGATTCCTAAATAACTTCCGTTAAGACCTATTTTATTATAGTCCCTGAGAATTGGAATAAGTGAAATCTGCAAAGGTACAACAAGTAACGAAATAATTATTGCAAAGAAAAAGTTTCTTCCCTTAAAACTTAACCATGCAAAAGCATAAGCTGCGGCACATGCAATTAAAATAGGAATTATAACAGAAGGAAGTGTTACAGCAATTGAAGAAAGAAAGGCGCTTAACATTGTTGCACCACGAATTGTCTGCGTTCCATTTGCATTTCCTACATTAAATCTTTGACCGAATAAAACCTGATTATAATTATCAAGAGTAAAATCTTTTAAATTTGAAAAAGCCTTCCACCAACCTGTAGAACTTGCTGCATCTCCTGTACGAAATGATGTAATGAAAATTCCCAGTGTAGGAACTGTCCATATAATACAACAGAGAACAAGAATTAACGTGATTATGATTTTACCACGAGTGATTTTTTCTTTTGTTTGATATTTCATTTAAAGGCCTCCCTGTTTCGGAATTCTTTCAGATTGTAATAAATTACCGGACTAACACCAATTAATATTAAAATTGCTATTGCTGAACCACGTCCGTAATTCTGGAATGTAAACATCTGCTTGTACTGCTGACTTGCCAGAACTTCTGTACCAAACATTCCGTTAGTCATTGAATAAACAATATCAAAACATTTAAGGGCTGCAAGAAGAATTGTTGTGCTTACACTTATAATTGAAGCCTTTATATTTGGAATAATTATCCGCATTAGAATTTTAAACTCACCTGCTCCATCAATACGTGCAGCTTCAATCATATCTTCTGGAACAGCTTTGAGTGCTGCGCTCAATACAACTAGTGCAAAACCAGTCTGGAGCCAGACAAAAATGGCAATTAAAAAGAAATTGTTCCACGGAGCTTTTCCAAGCCAGTTTTGAGGCTCCCCCCCAAATGTAACGACAATTGCGTTTAAGAGACCAATCTGTTCAGCTCCACCGAATTTTGCTGCATACATGAATTTAAAAATTACACCAGCACCAACCAGTGAAATTGACATTGGCATAAAGATAAAAGTTTTTGCGCCTTTTTCTATTAAACTTCTTTCTGCCAGAATTGCAAAAAACAGTCCAAGGAAAACACTAAATCCAGTACCTACAACAAGCCAGATTAAAGTATTGCGAATTGAAGTAAGCATTGAACGATCAGTAAAAAGAAATTTGTAATTTTCAAACCATACAAATTTTGTAGAACTTTTATCCATAAAACTTAAAATAAAAGAACGGATAGTTGGAAGCAGCAGGTACCAGCCCATTATTAAAACTGCAGGTCCAATGAAAATATAGGGAACAATTTTATTATAAATTTTTGATGGAAAAATCTGTCCAAGTAAATTCAATGAATAAAAAATAAGTGCTACAGACCCTACCCCCCAGACAATTGCAATAAATGTAGTAGGAATCTGCGACATTAGATTTTCTTTTAATAATATAAATCCACCAGAAGCAAAAATAATTGTTGCCAGAGTTATTCCAAGTGCCTTGAATATTTCTCCCGGTGAAGTAGATTGTTTTATTTTTTCCATAAGATATCTCCAAGTCTCCTTAAAAAAAAAGGCAGAGATGTTTTCAGGCTAACACCTCCGCCCATGTTTAATGAAAAATTACTGAGGCCAGCTTTCTTCGATTACTTTAAGACAATCTTCAGCATTCTCAGCACCAGATACATAGTTTACCATTCCAGTCCAGAATGAGCCGGAACCAACTTCAGTTGGCATAAGGTCAGACGCGTCAAAACGGAACACAGAAGCATTTACAAGGATTTTTGCAATTTCACGTTCTACGCTGTTTCCATAATCATCAAAGTTCTGATTTTTGTGAGGGAACAAAGCTCCTCCAATATGTGCCCAAGGTGCACATGCTTCCCATGTTGTAAGGAATTTTAGGAATTCTTTTACACCAGGTTTATCTGTAAAGGCAACAAACTGATCACCTCCACCAAGAACAGGTGTTCCCCACTGAGGATCTACACCAGGAAGAGCAAACACGCCAACATATTCTTCCATATTGTCCTGTACATTCTGCTGAATAAAACCTGTAATAAAGTTACCCTGACGATGCATCATTGCTTTTGGAGAATCTTCAAAAAGTGGCTTAATACTGTCACCATAATTCATTGTAACAATATTAGCTGCGCCTCCATATACATAATTATTATTCAGGAAAATTTCGCCACAATATTTAAGTGCATTTACAACAGCAGGATCATTGAATTTGATTTCATGATTTACCCATTTATCGTAAACTTCAGGGCCTGCAGTACGGAGCATCATATCTTCAAGCCAGTCTGTTCCAGGCCATCCTGTTGCAGCACCAGATTCGAAACCTATTGTCCATGGAGTAACTCCATCCTTAACCATCTGATCTTCCAGAGCACGAAGTTCATCCCAGGTCTGAGGAATTGAGTATCCACGCTTAGCCCATTCCTTTTTGTTGTACCATACAAAACTCTTTGCATTTACACGATGGAAAACGCCATACACATTTCCCTTGTAAGATCCAAGTTCCTTCCATACTGGGGCGTAACTTGAATCTATTGCAGCTACAACATCTGAATCAAGAACTTTAAGTTTTCCTTCTTCTGCAAATCTCTTCATTGTACCAGGCTGTGGTAAAACAGCAATATCTGGCGGAGTATTTGCCTGCACTTCTACCTGAATCTGTACTTCAAAATCCGGGCTGCCTTCATAAGTAACCTGGAATCCAGAATCCTTGTGCATTTCATTAAAGATTTTTACAATCTCCTGGAAACGAGCTTCTTCTTCTCCACGAAAAGCACCTTCAATACGAACGATACCATCATCAGCTTTTTTTGATGATGAACTTTCCTTACTGCATCCTGTTGTTACAGAAAGTACTGCAGCAAGAAGGGCAGCAGCGCCCAACACTTCTTTTTTCATATAGCCTCCTTAAGCTAACACAACCTATTTTTTACCGGTCGAACTTCGCTCCACAACTTCAACCGGAACTGTTGCATTTAAAATAGCTGAACTGTTGTTCTCAATTCCTTCAAGAACCATTCGGGCTGCAAGAACACCAGATTCTTCCAGATTTTGACTAACTGATGTAAGCCCTATATGTTCAGACATATCTATATTGTCAAATCCTATTACTTTTATGTCTTCCGGAATTTTTATTCCTCTTGAAGAAGCAATTCTAATAAATCTTGCAGCAATCACATCACTAGAACAGAAAACAGAATCTGGCAAAACTTTTTGTGACAGATATGAATCAATTCCTTCTTCCAGTTCACCTGAAGTAAAATCCTTAATCCACACATAGTTGTCAGGAATCTGTATTCCCTGCTCTTCAAAATATGAGATAAAACCCTGATAACGTTCTTCTGTTGCTCCAACGGAATATCCTTTATCAGAACTCTGTCCTATAAATCCAGGATGCCTGCATCCAATCGAATAAAGATATTCAGCGGCTTTTTTTCCTCCTGAAAGATTTGGAACGGCAACAGAATAAAAACCTTCAACAACTGCCTCTACAAAACAAACAGGAAAATCTGCATCATTAAGAATTGACAGAACTTCCTTTTCAGGTTTTACGCACAAAAGAATCAGAGCATCAACCCGCCGGGTATTTACCAGCAACTGAATGTAGTTTGATAAATCTTCAGAAGTATCAATGGAATAAACCACAAGTTCGAAATGCTTTGAAGCAAGAACTTTTGCAATTCCTCTCAGTCTTTCCATAAACGAAGGTTCTGTAAAAAAAGGAGCTACTACCCCCACTTTACGGTAAAGAGAACGGGCCTTTGCCACAGCCTCTGCTTTTGGAACAAAGTTAAGCTCATGAATTGCGTTCTGAACACGCATACGCTTATCTGCTGCTACAGTATCAGGGGCATTGAGAACTCTTGAAACGGTGGCCGGGCTTACGCCAGCTTTTTTAGCCACATCATAAATTGTATTAATCTTGTTTGAAACTGCTTTCATAAAACTATATTCATTATTACATCACACTTTTTACCTGTCAAGTTTTTTTTTCTTAAAAAATATGAAATTTACCAATAATTTAGAAAATACTAGAAATAATGGCCTTTTATATGTTATAATGTAGAACACAACGCGTGGGTAAATCTTACGTAAAGTAAATTTTATTTTGGAGATACTAATGAACAAAGTAGAACTTGTTGAAGCAATGGCTAAGGAAACTGGCCTTTCAAAAAAAGACACAGAAGCAGCTCTTAAAGCATTTCTTAAGGTTTGTGAAACAGAGCTTTCAAATGGTAACCCAATTTCTTTAATTGGTTTTGGTACATTTGACATTTCTAACAGATCAGAGAGAAAGGGTCGCAATCCTTTAACAGGTGCTGAAATTACAATTCCAGCTTCAAAATCTGTAAAGTTTAAGCCAGGAAAAGCTCTGAAGGAAAAAGTAAACAAGTAATTACTTTACCTCATTTTAAGCCGCATTTTTATGCGGTTTTTATTTTTTTAAATGTAATAGTGAATTATAATATTATCTGATCTGTATACAAGTTATACAAAATTAAATAGCCCGAATGTCGAGTT
>DGUP01000003.1 GCA_002394685.1 Treponema sp. UBA4307
TGAACGGAAAGTTCTGCTCGCTGTCGGACAAAAAAAAGTCTGCGGCGCAATAAATCACGAACAGCCCGTTTCTCTTTTGGATAAGCATAGGCAATCGGGAACATTCCTCCGCGCAGCATGTTTGCAATTTTCTCTGAATCGATTTTATCGCTTTTTGTTTTTCCTCCGTGAATTGACTTCATGTAATAGGCATGCCCAAGTGCAAAATCAATTCCGTTTTCTGCACAAAAGTCTGCAACCCAGTACCAGGTGAAGATGCATTCAACGCCGACAAACCGGTCAAGCCGGTTTGCGGTTTAAGCAATTGTTATATGGACGCCCGCACTGGGGCGTTTTCGAGGCAAAAATGATAAAAGAAATAAGTAAAAACAATGTATCAGAATGTGTAAAAGTCATAAGGGAAAGTTTTATGACAATTGCCGATCAGTTTGGATTTACTATTGAAAATGCTCCAAGATTCACTGCCTTTGCGACGACAGCAGAGAGACTGTTATATCAAATGGACAATGAACCAAGATTCATGTTTGGATATTTCAATTCTGAGGGAAAAATAATCGGATATTATTCTCTTTTGATGCAGGGCAAGGAAGAATGTGAATTGAACAATCTTTGCGTTCTCCCAGAATATCGGCATAAGAAAATTGGACAAGAATTGCTTAAAGATGCTTATAGAAAGGCTGAATCTCATGAATGCAATAAAATCAACATTGGGATTGTAGAAGAAAATACTGTTCTTCGAAAATGGTATGAAAATGAAGGTTTCGTTCATATTGGAACTGAGAAGTTTGATTTCTTTCCTTTTACATGCGGATATATGGTAAAAGAATTAAATCATTAAAAGAATATATTTTGTCAGTAAGTCAGTTTGCTGAAATTATAAAATACATGATAAATCCCCTAACTGAGTATAAAATCCAGCCAAGTAAAACTTGTCTGGATTTTTTTATTGTTATGAAATTTAAACTATAATTGACTTTTGTAACAGTGTAGTGTTACACTTCTTTATGTGAATAAAGAAAAGAAAGAATACGTTTTATACAAAGGCGAAAAGTTCACTGTAGAATGGTACTACACTGAGAAAAACAAAAGTCAGCCTTTTGAATACTTTAATTCACTTGATTCGCAACAACAGATGAAACTCTTGTATTTGGTAAAACGTATGGGAGACTTTGGAATAATTTAGGACAAAACGAAATTTAACTTTGAAGAGGATGGTATTTGGGCATTTAAGCCTAAACCCGATAGGTTTCTTTCATTTTTCACAAGTGGAAAGAAAATAATCATAACAAATGCATTTGAAAAGAAATGCCAGAAACTACCTCCTGCAGAAACAGAGTAAAAGGAGGAATATACTGTGACAACATTTGACCGACTTATGCAAGATCCAAAATTCAAGGATGAATTTGAAAAGGGATATAATGAATTTTTAATCTCAGAATTCATGATTGAAAAAATGGAAGAGGAAAATATCTCAGTAAGGGAATTGGCAAAGGAAGCAAAAGTTTCTCCCACTACTATCCAGAACTTACGCAGTGGAAATGCGGAAAGTGTAAAATATAAAACCCTTTCAAATATAATGAAAAAATTAGGATATAGTTTACAGCCTGTAAAAATGGCAACTTTGTAACGCAAAAAAATCAAGTTGCTCAAGAAATAGTCTATATCACATAACAAGAAGTTCAAAACCGAAAAACCGGTCAAGCCGCGTGCGGTTTAACTCATTGTTATGTGGACACCCGCACTGGGGTGCTGGAAAGGTAAAAAATGGAAAAAATAATCCTAAGAAAAGCAAAATTAGAAGATTTGGACTCTATGTGGAATAATATCTGGCAAGATAAAGAACTCGCAAAATATATGCTTTGGAAACCTTTAGAAAACATAGAAGAAGCAAAAATTAGATTAGAAAAAACTATTGAATACCAAAAATCAAATCTTGCATTTTATATTTGCCTTAAAGAAACTGATGAAGCAATAGGTTTTCTTGGAGCTGTCAATATAGGTGATGGTATTTTTGAAGACAGTGGAATCTGTATAGCGAATAAATATCAAGGAAACGGATTTGGAAAACAGGCAATGCAGCTCCTCTTGAAAATGATTTTTGAAGAACTCGGTGGAAAAGAGTTTATTTACAGTTGTTTTGAAGAAAATAAGAAATCACAAAGATTATGCGAGTCACTTGGATTTGAATATAAATACGCTAAACAAAATACTAGAAAGTGGGATAATCTGAATTATACAGCCAAGTATTACTCAATAAAAGCTGGAGAGTAATTTTTTAGTGGTAAAATAATTATAGAAAGAGAACTTTGCTTGCTTCTGCTATCCGTTTGACATATACACGCACTGCAGTGAAGAATTTCTTATTCCTCTTGGAGGATTTTATGACAAAAATAAAATATGTCGAAATATCGGATAAAGAGTTTTGGTACACCCTCGACAGACATCTTCCTGAAAAAGAATTTGAAAAAAAAGTAAATTTCAAGCAAGGATATGTATTGCTTGAAAATGATAAACCTGTTGGACTTCTTCGATATAATTTATTCTGGGACAATACCCCATTTTGTACAATGCTTTTCATTGATTGGAATAATCAGAAAAAGGGATATGGAAAGGAATTATTAGAATATTGGGAAAAAGATATGAAATCTCAAGGATATGATTTTGTCCTTACTTCAACCCAGGTAGATGAAACTGCACAACATTTTTACAGAAAGCTTGGATATAAAGATTGTGGAGGTCTTATAATTGATATCCCAAACTATGAACAACCAATGGAAATGTTTTTGATAAAAGCAATTTAGTCATAGCATAAATTTTTTCATCCTAATAATTTACAAGGCGGGTCAAGCCCACCATTAAAAAAAAGAATTTGCCTTTAGTACCATTTTCTAGTACCATTTTCTAGTATCATATATTTATGAACTCAAAACAAAAAAAAAGTTTATCAAAGAATTTTTAAAAATCCTGTCCAATCAGATATTGAATGGAAAGATATTGAAAAATTCTTAGAATCACTTGGAGCAAAAATTTCCGAAGGAAATGGTTCTCGAGTTCGTATTGAATTAAAAGGAGAAAGGGCTGTCTTCCACAGACCTCATCCAGAGAAAGTTACAGACAAAGGTGCTGTAAAATCAATGCGAAGATTTCCTGAAAATGCAGGAGTAAAAGATGATGACTTATAAAGGATTTGTTGGTGTAGTTGAATATGATGATGAAGCTCGCATCTTTTCGGGCGAAGTAATTAATACTCGTACTGTAATTACTTTTCAGGGAACATCAGTAGATGAAGTGGAAAATGAATTTCATGCTTCCGTTGATGATTATCTTGAATGGTGTAAAGAAGATGGAGTTGAACCAGAAAAGCCTTACTCAGGAAAATTCAATGTTCGCATTTCACCATTATTCCATAGTAAAATTGCTATCGCTGCAAAAAAATTAAATATGTCTTTAAATAGTTTTGTAGAAAAGTCACTTAATGATGAATTAAATTCTATGGAATTGGCTTTTTAGAGACGCAACCTAACAAAGGTTCGTAGCCGACACGCGGTCAAGCCGGTTTGCGGTTTTAGCAATTGTTATGTGGATTGCCAGTGGCAACAAAAAGGAAAAAAATTATGCCAACAATCGAAATTGTTTCATTAGATTGTAATAGATTATTACCCATAAAAAATAGCACACTTCCTTTTACTGTATTACAAAATAGAAAATTAATTAGTCATAGAAGTTTATTTCAAGAAGAGTTAAATAAAATTAATGGAACTATATTGCATTTAGGAAATAAAGAATTTGGTAGAAATACTTATTTTTTTGCTAGTGAATTAATAGATTGGGATTCAGAAATTGAAAAAATGAAATTAATAAAGATTAATGATAAAGAAAAATTTAAAGAAGACTTAGAAATATTCACTTTTACACCTTCCATGTTTGCATCAATAATAAAAGTATTAAAATGTGCATTAAAGTATTCTCCGATAAATAAAATATTTTTTTACACAGATATTCAAACTGGAAATGATTTAGAAGTTGGAAAAATGTATGGGAATATATGCTTTGAAGATTTTATAAAAAAACAAAATCGGGAATATTATATATTTAATACCTTGTATGAAATACATAAGTAATACATTTTATATGTATAGTGACAGTAATAAAGCAGAAGTCGGAAGGTAAATCAATGAATAATATTATATTTGATTTAGAAGAAGTAATATTTCCTGAGTATTATACAAGAAAAGATAATAAAGGGAATGAATATGTTTTTATTTAAACATCAATAGATGAAACTAAGTTGATTTGATAAGTGAAATTGTAAAACTCTTTGCATAAAAAAAACCGTACTCCACAAAAGGAATACGGTTTATATAAAAAATCAGGCTGCACGCTGGATTAGAATGCCATCTGGAAACCAACTGTTACTTCTGCTGCACCGCGGTAGAAGTAGTTTGTTGTTGACTTGTTTCCATCGCCATCTGTTGTTTCGTACTTAACTGGGTTAAAGTCGTGGAAGTAGCGGCCTCCAATAACAAGACGGCCAGGACCCATTCTCATTGCATATTCAAGACCTACTGTTGCACCAAATGTTACGCCAGAAAGAGTGTCTTTCACTGTTCCTGAAACTGTGTTAGATGAAGATGATGTTTCTGTAGTTGTGGTAGATGAAAGTCCACTTACAGGAATAGAAATGTAAGGTCCAATTAACAAATTGAATTTCTTGTACTGATAAGTAAGAAGAACAGGAATGTCTACTGAGTTATAGGTCCATCTTGTAGTAGTTGTTGTAGTTCCGAGTAATGGAACGTTAACAGAATTTCTAGAACCAATGTTGTTAACGCGGAAGTTTACTTCAGGCTGGATAGCCAGAGCACTCTTAAATCCATAGCTGAAATATGCACCGCCTCCAAAGTAGAGGTTTTCTCCGAATGGTTTCTGTGGCTGTGAATCAGTATCTGCATATGCTGAACCCCAACCTTCACCAAGATATCCATGAACACCAACTGCGATGCCCTTTGCGCTTGCCAATGAAACAGCTGCTAAAGCAATAGCCATAAAAGCTACAATCTTTTTCATAATTTATTCTCCTTATGAATGGTTTGTTATTGTTTAAATATATCCCCTAAAAAAGAATATTTCAATTGCAGAAAATTAAATACTTAAAAAAGGTACAAACTTATGTATAATGTAACTATGTCTGACATAAAAGTTTACCTCATTATGGGGGCCGCTGCAGTTCTTATAATCGTACTTCTCAGCCTCTTTTTTAAATACAAAAAAACTCTTGAAGAAGACCGGCAGAAAGCTCTGGCAAAAAAACAGGCCCTGGAAGCAAAGAAAAAAGGCCTTCTTGTAACCTGCCCCCTTTGCGGCAGTGACCTGATGCCTGGAGAAGATTTATTCAGCAGGGTCTACAGACCAATGAATGTTCCTGACCAGCTGTGTACCATAAATGGCTGCCCCCACTGTTTTCCAAAGCCGGAGCCTGGGGTAAAAAGAGAGTGCCCTGTCTGTCATAAAGAAGTTCCCCTTAAGGATGGTCATCTTATAGCTCGTCTCTTTAACAAAAGCGACGGAAAAAAGCACGTAATCGTAACCGGCTGCACTCAGTGTTCCCGGGGCGTTAAATAATCATTTGTTACAGTAAGTACAGAAAGCGGTATAAATTTCCCGACTGGCTTTATTTAAGGATTCTTTTCCAGACTGGTAAGCTCTGGCGTGTTCAATAAAAGTAATAACCAGAAGGCTGTTTTCCATGTTCGGGGTCATTCTTTTTAATTCCTTACTGTAAAAACGCATTTTCATAAGAGAATCGTATTCCAGGGAATCTATCTGTTTTGTTTCCAGGAGGGTTGTGAGGGCCCGGTTGCTTAATGGAATGCCCTTGTCATTTTTCTGGAGCAGAGCCATATCCGGGTCGTTCAGCAGAAAGTTTAACAGTCTGGCAGCTTCTTCCGGGTGACGGGAATTTTTGTTGATGGCGTACATTGAAGAAGGTTTAATGTACCAGCCGCTGACAGGAGCATTTTCATCTATAAAATAATTCCCAATCTGTACCTTGTGATCAACTCTTTTAAATCTTTCTGCATAACTGCTGCATTCGTGACTCCAGCAGACAATTCCTGCCACATTGCTTTCTTCTGCTGTTTTTTCAGATTCGAAAGTCAAAATGTCAGGATAAATCACTTTTTCGTCAAATAGTTTTTTGTACAACTGCAGCATATATTTCACATCAGTTTCATTCAGGTTAAAGTGACCGTCAGGACTAAATGCAGTTTTGTCTTGAGTCTGTTCGATATACGCAATCAGCAGCAGATAAAGATTAACTCCCATGGTTCCAAAAGTATAAAGATTGTGTTCCCTGAAAACTGCTGCACATTTAAATAAATCATCCCAGTTTTCCGGCAGGGAAAGATGGTATTCTTCAAAGAGATTTATATCCCAGACAGGAACCGTTGTGTTAAAAGCTACTGGTACTGCATTAAGTATCCCGTTAACATAGCCGTAAGAAAGATCCTCTGAAGTAAGATTATTTAATTCAATCCATTTATCAAGTTTATTTAAATCGTAAAAACCGTCCCCATCTTTGGAATAGATGGAGAGCCAGTCATACTGAATCATCATTAAATCTTCAGCATGATTTGAATAGAATCTGTCCGGGAACTGCTGCTCGTAACCGTGCCAGGGACCGTAGTAGGGTTCTACCATAATGTCAGGATTATTTTTTTCGAATAATTGCAGCCCTTCCAGAGTGTAGTCGTTTCGTAAAGAGTTTCCCCACCAGGAAAAGGAGATTAATGTTTTTTTTGAGGGAAGCTGGTTTATCAGGGGGTAGTTTTCTTTCTGGCAGGAAATGAATTCTGTAGTGAATAAAAGCCCCAGGGTTAGTAAGGCAAATTTACATTTGTTTTGCATTTTCAATTATATCTTCCTTAATTTGCATAAAGACGTGAACAAGTACCGGATCAAAATGTTCTCCGGCTTCAGAGTCTATCAGGGCAAAGGCATCATTATAATTCATTGCCTGTTTGTAGCAGCGCTGAGAAACAAGAGCATCAAAAACATCTGCGATGGCCATAATTCGTGCGCTCAAAGGAATGTCTGTTCCGCTCAGTCCGTACGGGTAACCTTTGCCGTTGAATTTTTCGTGGTGATAGGTTGCAATGTCCTGGGCAATCTGCAGATATTTTTCATCTTCAATTCCTTTTAAAAACTGATGAATGAGCCGGCCGCCAACAAGGGCATGTTTTTTCATGTCTTCAAATTCTTCCGGGGTGAGTTTGCCCGGTTTGTTCAGGATTGTGTCTGAAATGGTGATTTTTCCTACATCGTGAAGAGGGGCAGCCCTTGTAATTAAATCAATGTATTCTTCAGTTATCATTTCAGGATGAACGCCCATCTCTTTGCATTTAGTGGCAATCATATTTACGAATTTACTGGTTCTTTTTACGTGCTGGCCTGTTTCTCCTGAGCGGCTTTCAATGATTTCTGCAATTCCAATAATTGTTCTGTGCTGGATTTCAGAAATACGTTCTTCTTTATTGCTAACATCTTCCAGGGCAGAATTTTTATCCTTTTCCAGGGAAGAGAATACCTTAAAGCTGTGCCAGAAACAGATTATGCAGGCAATTCCCATAAGAATTACGCTGAGCAGGGAAATTGTCTGACAGCGGGAAAAATTCCTGGACATTTTCCTGTTAATAGTGTCTGTTTCATTTTGTGACACTGATTCGAGAAGTTTAATACTGTTATTGACGTGTTTAATCAGAGGGTTAACGTTTTCTTTTACGTATTTCTCAATGTTCTGGCGGTTGCCTTCTTCATCAAGATTTGCTGCACAGATTACAGCGTTGTAATTCAGATAGGTTATAAGGTCGTCTTTAACGCTTGTAAATAATCCCATCTTGTAGGTACCGAAATCACTTTTTTCCATAACTTCGATATGGTCGTTAAGCTGATGTCTAAGCTTTAATTCAACTAAAGCCAAACTCTCTCTGATATCAACTCTCGCCTCTGGGCTTTTTTCCCAGATGTAATTTTTCATTACGGCTTCATGTTCATAAATAAGCTGCTTAATGGTACTTATGTCAGTTCTTTCTACAAAATTAACGTTTATGAAATTCTGATAGGTTTTCAGATTCAAATCGAAATAATGCCTGAGAAAGAGAATGCCAAAAAGACCTACCAGTTCAGCAAATATTATGACGATGAGAGCACTTCTGGTAAGTTTTAGTTTCATCTATCCTTTTAATTTTAAAATCAAGCCATTTAAATGTCAAATAAAAAGTTAACTCTATTTTTAAGGTACATTATAGAAGATTTTTGTATAGGATTTTGGCTTGCGGGGCTAAATGTTTCTATAAATAGAATATTTAGTTTGTATTAAGTGTTGAAAATCAATATAATGGGGGTAATTAATCAATCAGTTTATAAAACGGCAGGTGGTATTTTATGAAATTAAGTTCTGTGCTGAATAGTGACAAAATCACTCTTTCCTTTGAGGTTTTTCCTCCAAAAACAACTGCAAATTTTGAATCTGTCCGTGATGCAGCAATGCGTGTTGCTGAACTTAAACCTGATTATATGTCTGTTACTTGCGGGGCTGGAGGAAGTACGGGAAGCAATACTCTGGCAATTGCAAGTGAAATTCAGAATAAACATAATGTAACTACTATTGCCCATTTAACTTGTGTTGGAACAACTAAGGCGAGTCTTAAGGAAAATCTTGATGCAATGAAGGCTGCCGGAATTGAAAATATTCTGGCTCTCCGGGGGGATAAGCCTAAGGATTATGAAGGGGATCCTTATCTGGATTTTCACTATGCCAGTGAATTAACTGCTGCCATAAAAGAATATGGTTCTTTCTGTATTGGAGGCGCCTGCTATCCCGAAGGTCATGTTGAATCTGCCCATAAAATTGATGACATTAAAAACTTAAAGCGTAAGATTGATGCGGGCTGCGAATTTTTAACAACACAGATGTTTTTTGACAACAACATTTTCTTTAACTTTTTATATAAGGTTCGTAACGAAGGAATTACTGTTCCCGTCATTCCAGGCATCATGCCGATCACCAGAGCAAATCAGGTTGCAAATGCAGTAAAACTTTCTGGCTGTAATGTTCCTGAGCGTTTTAAAAATCTGGTGGACCGTTTTGGGGACAATCCCCGGGCAATGCAGCAGGCGGGAATTGCCTATGCCACTGATCAGATTATTGATTTGATTGCAAACGGAATTAATCACATTCATGTTTATTCAATGAATAAAAGTGAAGTGGTTCAGGCCCTGCAGAACAATCTTTCTGAAATCATTAAATAGAAGCATTCCACTCCCTTTAAGTGAATCTGGCTGAATATGAAAATGACTTCTGCTGATATTAACAGACAGGAAATTTACCGCTACCTGGGTTACCGGGGAATTAAAGGTGATGAGAATACTGACCGCATAATTGACTCCTGCATTAAAGAAGTGCTTGAGGTTTCTGATATGCGGCATTTTTATAAAAGATTTTCTCTTGAGTTTGGAAGCAACAATCTGATTAAAATTGACAGAATGGAATTTGAAAGTAAATCACTGTCAAAAAATTTTGCGGGCTGTAAGGAAGTTTTTCTTTTTGCGGCAACTTTAGGAATGGAAGTGGACCGGGTTCTTGGCCGTTATGTTAAACTGAATATGCTCCGGGCTGCGGTTTTTCAGTCTACTGCTGCGGCTGTAATTGAAGCTTATTGTAATCTGCTGCAGTCTCAGATTGAAGAAGAAGTAAAAGACGAAAGGCTTTATTTGAGACCAAGATTTAGTCCAGGGTATGGAGATGTTAAACTTGAAGTGCAGAAAGATTTTCTTTCATTGATTGATTCTCCTAAAACTGTTGGTATAATTTTAAATGAAGGCGGTATGATGATTCCGGAAAAATCGGTTTCAGCTTTTATTGCTGTGAGTAAAGAAAAATCTGAATGTAGCCGTCAGGGTTGTGAAATCTGCGGAAAGAAGGACTGCGCTTACAAACGTTAGGTCTGTGTATCAAAAAAATATTTGTAAATTACTGTACGGGGAAAATATATGGCTTTTAGAGATGAACTTGGAAAAAGAATTATTTTTTACGATGGAGGAATGGGGACTCTTCTTCAGCAGCGGGGATTAAAAACTGGTGAACTGCCAGAGACCTGGAATCTTTCTAAGCCTGATATTATTTACGGCATTCACCGGGAGTATCTGGAAGCAGGAGCAGATATTGTTCTTGCAAATACTTTTGGTGCTAACCGTTTTAAATTTGAAAATGTAGAGCAGCTTGTTGAAGAGGGTGTGCGTATTGCAAAAAAAGCCTGCAGCGATTGTGGTAAAACTGCCTATGCTTCCCTGGATATTGGGTCAACAGGAAAACTTCTTAAGCCGATGGGTGACCTGGACTTTGAAGAATGCGTTGATGTGTTTGCACAGATTGTAAAAGCCGGAGTAAGGGGCGGTGCTGATTTAATTACAATTGAAACTCAGAACGATACTTACGAAACAAAAGCGGCAGTTCTTGCGGCAAAAGAAAATTCAGATTTACCGGTTGTAGTAACTGTTGTCTTTGGTGAAAACGGTAAGATGCTTAATGGTGCCAGACCTGAAACTGTTGTTGCACTGCTGGAAGGTCTGGGCGTAGATGCTGTGGGAATGAACTGCGGCCTTGGTCCTGCACAGATGAAACCTATTTTTGAGGAGATGGCAAAATATGCTTCCATTCCTCTTGTTATAAATCCAAATGCGGGGCTGCCGAAAAGTGTGGGCGGTCAGACGGTTTATGATGTTGGTCCAAATGAGTTTGCGGATTTAATGGCGGAAATTGTTCCAAAGGGGGCATGGCTGGTTGGAGGCTGCTGCGGTACAACTCCTACCCACATTAAAAAACTTGTAGAAAAATGCAAGGATCTTAAACCTCTTCCTCTTACGGAAAAAGATATTTGTGTAGTGACTTCTTATTCAAACTGCGTTGAACTGGGTGACAAGCCTGTAATGATTGGAGAAAGAATTAATCCAACAGGCAAGTCTAAATTTAAGCAGGCCCTTCGCGATGGAGATATGGAATATATTTTAAACGAAGGCGTAAAGCAGGTTGATGCGGGGGCTCATATTCTGGATGTTAACGTTGGGCTTCCGGAAATTGATGAAGTTGAAATGATGGGCCGTACTGTTTTTGAATTACAGAGTATTCTTCCTGTACCTCTTCAAATTGATACAACTGATCCTGCTGCAATGGAAAAAGCCCTGCGTCTTTATAACGGAAAACCAATGGTAAATTCCGTGAACGGCAAGCAGGAAATTATGAAAGAAGTTTTTCCTCTGGTAAAGAAATACGGCGGTGTTGTAGTTGGCCTTGCTCTGGATGAAGATGGAATTCCTGAGACTGCTGAAGGTAGAATTAAAATCGCAGAAAAAATTTATGCCGGGGCAGAGTCCTATGGAATTAAGCGGAAGGATGTTGTTATAGATGCCCTCACAATGACTATGAGTACAAATACTCAATCTGCTAACATCACACTGGATACTGTAAAATGGGTTAAGGCTCACGGGGGAAGAAGCGTGCTTGGCGTTTCAAATATTTCCTTTGGACTTCCTCAGAGAGAAAAAATCAATTCGGCATTTTTTACTCTTGCACTTCAGGCGGGGCTTTCAGCAGGAATTGTAAATCCATGTAATGCTGCAATGGCTCAGGCTTACGACACTTACTGCGTTCTGGCCGGCTACGATGAACAGTGCATGAATTACATTGAACGTTATGCTCTTCCTGAAGGAACAAGTCCGGCTCCTGCTGCCCCTGCAACTCCTCTTCCAAGAAAAAATACTTCAGCTGCTTCCGGTGGTGCCGGCAGTGGAGAAAATGCAGGACAACTTTCCCTTAAACAGTGTATCATTAAAGGGTTAAAGGAGCCTGCTTATAAAGCAACAAAAAAATCTCTTGAAACAAAAGATACAATGGTTGTAATCAATGAAGAACTTGTGCCTGCCCTGGATGAAGTAGGAAAAGGTTTTGAAAAAGGTACAATCTTTTTGCCTCAGCTTTTAATGAGTGCAGAAGCGGCCAAAAGTGGTTTTGAAGCAATAAAGGATCACGTGGCAGCCCAGGGGTTAACTCAGGAAAAGAAACCTACAATCGTAATTGCAACTGTAAAGGGAGACATTCACGATATTGGTAAAAATATTGTAAAAGTTCTTCTGGAAAATTATGGCTACGATGTTATTGATTTAGGCAAGGATGTTGCTCCTGAAAAAGTTCTGGAGCAGGTAGTTGCTAAACATGTTCCTCTGGTAGGGCTTTCCGCTCTGATGACGACTACAGTGGTTAATATGGAGGCAACAATAAAGCTGTTACGGCAAATGGCTCCATGGTGTAAAGTAATGGTTGGTGGAGCAGTTCTTACTCAGGAATATGCTGATATGATAGGAGCAGATTTTTACGGTAAGGATGCAATGCAGTCAGTTTATTATGCGGAGCGTTTGTTAAATAAAAAATAAAATGAAGAAAAGCAATTTATTTGGACTTGTAATCGCATTATTTATAGCTCTGGTGGGAATTGGGGTTGGCCTCCTTTTTGTTCTTCAGAATATTCGTTTCAATTTGATTGAAGAGGCTGAAGAGGGAACTGATCTTGAAAAACATATTGTGGTTCTTGGAACTTACGAGAATCAGCTTTTTTTAAAGCAGGTTTGTGACGGGGCCCGGAATGTTTGCAGCGATTATAATGCTACCGTAGAATTTTATGTTCCTCAGTCCCTGGCTCAGGATCAGTCAGTTGATAAACTTTTTAACTATGCTTCTTTTGTTAATGCTGACGGGGTTATTGCTTATCTTCAGTCTGGTTCAGAAAATGTAAAGGGAATTGTTAATATAGAAGGAAAAGAAATCCCAATCGTTACAACTGGAACTTTTGATCCTAATTCCCAGCAGGTGTCCTATATTGGAACCAGTTACTGGGAACTTGGCCGGGTTATTGCCGAAGAAATAAACAGTCTGCTGAAAGAAAAAGGTCAGGTTTATATTTTATGCAGGGATATTTCAAGCAACCCAAACTTTTCTAATTTAACTACTTCCATTCAGGTTAATCTTGCCCGCCACGGTGGAATTAAATATAAAAATGTTACTTCCCTGGAAAAACAGGATATTAATGAATTTCTTCTTCATCCGGAAACTGAATATATTGCGGTTTGTCTTACGGAAGATGACACAATGAATTTTGCCCAGTACATAAACGAATTCCATCTGGGAAATATAAAGAATCTCCGGGTTCTGGGGGTAGGTTCAAATGAATTGAGCCAGTCTTATCTTTCCAAGGGAATTGTGGATGAATTGATTTCAATCGATCCTGAAAAAATTGGGGAAACTGCAATCAGGGAAATTTTTGAATATATAAATCACGGTTACGCCAACAGTTATATTGCAGCCGACATCAAAATTGAAAGAGGCAGCAAATGAATCTGAAAGTTTCCCAGACTCTTAAAAATCAGAGTATAAGAAAAATCATTACCATCACTATGATTGTGGCTATATTCTTCATTAATATACTGCTCCTTGGGGTCCTGCAGATTTCCAGAAGAGGAATGACAACTCTGGGAGAAGCCTACAAATCAAATAGTGAAATAAATAATTTTACTGAATGTCTTACTCTTACAGAAAAGTACATGGAAAATTACGTGATTTACCGTTCCTTTGAAAGTATTGATGCTTACTATTCAAATAGAAGTAAACTTGAAGAACTGAACGCTACTTTAAAAAGTTTTCCATCATCCAATGAAGTGCTTCAGAAAGAATATATTGTTCATCAGCTTACCAGCTCTTTTATTTACTACGGAAATAAAGCTATTTCTGCAAGGCGTGCTTACAGTCCGGACGAAACAAATTATTATTTTTCAAAAACCATTGACTGTTACCAGCTGCTTAATTCGGAAATCCTTGAGCTGAATAAACTGCTCCTCCAGAAGAATGCCCGTACTTATGAAAACAACTTGTCTCAGCTTTCTTCTATGTCAGGATTCAGCGTTATATTTTTCGAATTCGTTTCTGTAGCAATAGTTGCAATTCTGTATTTAATCATCACTCAGATTACAAAACCACTTACGGAAATTTCTGAAGTTGCCCATAGAGTTTCACGCCGGGATTTTGATGTTCCTCTCTTTAACAATAATTCTACAAACGAAATTGGAAATATTTGCCAGGCCTTTGACCGAATGATTATTTCAATCCGGGAATACATTGATACAATCTGGGAAAAAGCCCGCACCGAAGCCGAACTTAAGGAAAAGGAAATTGAAATGCAGGCCCTTTACACTGATGCCCAGCTTCGTGCCCTGCAGAATCAGATAAATCCTCACTTTCTGTTTAATACTTTGAACACAGGTGCCCAGCTTGCAATGATGGAAGGGGCTGACAAAACCTGTTATTTTATTGAACAGATTTCAGATTTCTTCCGCTATAAAATTCAGAATCAGGGACAGACTGCTTCTATTGCAGAAGAACTTGGACTTGTGGACAATTTCGTTTACATTATGAAGGTCCGCTTTGGACAGCGTTTAAGTTTTGTTAAAAATGTTCCTGACCTTTTGCCGGATGTTCAGATTCCAATGATGACTTTGCAGCCTCTTGTTGAAAACTGCATAAAGCACGGTTTGAAAAATGAACAGGGTGAAGTCTTGCTTAATGTTGAAGAAAATGAAAAATATGTAGAAATTTCCGTTTCTGATAATGGAGAGGGAATGTCTGAGGATGTTAAGCAGCAGGTATTTGAGGCTGTGCGGCAGGAAAAAACTAAGCTTAGTGAAAAATATTCTTCCGTTACGCCAGGAACTGTTGAAAAAGAAAAACATACAGGTACAGGGCTTGTAAATGTTTTTTTAAGGCTTAAACTATATTTTCATAGGGATGATATTTTTGATATCACATCAAACGAAAACGGAAGAGGAACAAAATTTATAATCAGGATGCCGTACCATGTATAATATTTTGCTTACTGACGACGAACAGATTGTAATCGACTCACTTTCCTTCATTATCAATAAAAATTTTGAGGGCCAGGTTAATCTTTATACTGCGAATTCTGGAACCAAGGCTCTTGAGATTGCAACAAATGAAGATATTGATATTATTTTTATGGATATTAATATGCCAGGTTTGTCAGGGCTGGACACGGTGAGCTGTATTAATAAACTGAAACCGGATATTGTAATTGTAATTCTCAGTGCCTTTGACAGATTTCAGTACGCTCAGGAAGCCATGAATCTTGGTGCATTTAAATATATTACAAAACCGGTGAACCGAAATGTTGTCATTCAGACAATCCGTTCTGCAATGGACTTAATCGACAACAAGAGGGGCACCCAGACGGCAAATATTGAGCTGCATAAAAAACTGGACTTTGTTTCTCCAATGATTGAAAATGATTTTATATTCGCCTGCATTTTCAGCAAAGACAGTAATGTGGATGTTCAGTCCTATCTGGAATATTTTGGTTTAACAAACCGGGCCTGGGCTATTGCCTGTGTAGAAATCAAAAACATCAACTCTGAAAATCAGCACGATATTTACATGTACGTTCGCCGCCTTTTAAGTGAGGAACACCGCTGCATTGTTTCTTCATTTATAATGAATATGACGATTGTTTATATTCCCCTGGAGGAAGGGCAGGATAACCGGGAGTGGCTGGAAATACTTGTAAAAAAATTCCATTCAAAGCTTTCCTTTAATGTACAGCGGGAAATTAGAATTGGAGTCAGCAGAATCGAAAATAAATTTGATTTAATTAAATCTGCATATAACAAGGCTTCTTCAGCACTTTCCATGGTTCCTGCAAGCGGTGGAATAAAATATGCAGAAGATATTCCTGAAAGTGAAGAGGCTGAGCCAAATCCTGACGATAACAGTAATGAGCTTAAGAAAAAGCTTTTTATTAAAATTCGTCAGGGGGATCTGGACGGTGTAAAGAATCTTGTTCAGCTGTATACGGAAAAAGTTATTTCAAGTGAACAGGATCTGAACAAAATAAAGAACCGCTTTTTTGAAGCAATTGTTACAGGAAGAAATATTGTAACAGAAATAGATGAGCAGTATGCTAATAAAAGTTTTGATGATGCATTCTCTGTGTTAAACGGCGAAAATGACATTAAAATGCTCTGCGACTATTTTAAGAAAATGCTGCTGGAATATACTGCGGATATAAATAACACTAAAAATCACGCAGAAAATCCTGTAGTTGCTAAGGTTTGTGATTATATTAACACTCACTTAAGCGAAGAACTTTCCCTGGATCAGATGTCGGAGTATGCTGGTGTAAGTTCCTTCTACCTTAGTAAAATCTTTAAGGAAGAAAAGGGTGTGAATTATATAGCTTTTGTAACAGACCGTCGTCTTGAAATGGGACAGAAGCTTTTAAAGGAGAGTCAGCTTTCAATTAAGGAGATCACTGCTGAAATCGGTTATAATGACCAGAATTATTTCAGCCGCTTGTTTAAGAACAAGTTTGGTCTTTCACCAAGCGAGTACAGAAGATAAGGATTTTATAATGAAGAAAATCATCAGCAGATGTGCAGCAGTATTATTATTCTCCCTGATTTTTGGAAGTGCATTAATTTCCTGTGACGAAAAAAATAATCAGACTAAAAAAAGTAATGTACAAACTTCTTCCTCATACGATTTAACTGTTGGTTTTTCCATTGATACTCTCGCCATTGAACGCTGGCAGAGGGATCTGGACGTATTTGTAAACCGGGTAAAGGAACTTGGTGCCAATATTATTGTTCAGAATGCGGGAAGCAGTGTGGAAGAACAGAATCGTCAGCTTATGTATCTGATGGAAAGAAATGTTGATGTTATTGTGTGTCTTCCAAAGGATGCAGACGGTCTTGCAGAATCAATCCAGAAAATCAAGTCAAAGGGAATTCCTGTTATCAGTTATGACCGTTTAATCAGAGGCTGTGATGTGGATTTGTACATGACTGTGGACAGTGAAAGAGTTGGCGAACTGATGGCAGAACAGATGCAGAGAATTACAAAATCCATGAACTGGTACTGCATTCTGGGAGATCAGAAAGATTACAATATGACGATGATTGAGCAGGGAATGAACAATGTTCTTTCAAATACATACATAAGAATCAATCACACATTTTATACCAGCGGATGGAATTATGACCTGGCCTATGACGAAGCTGTTAATCTTATTACAAGCGGCAGAATTCCGGGGGCAATTATTTGTGGAAATGATGCGGTTGCTGATGCGGTGATTAAGGCCTTTTCAACTTATTATCCGGATCATCATATTCCAATCTGTGGTCAGGATGCAGAAATTGCGGCCTGCCAGAGTATTGTTTCGGGAAAGCAGGATTTTACTATCTACAAACCTATTACTAAACTTGCAGAATATGCTGCGGAATATGCAGTTCGTATGGCAAAGGGATCAAAATCTGAAGAATTGAGCCAGGGCTTAAAAACAATCGATAATGGTTACAAGATGGTTCCGGTTTATCTTCTTCAGCCTGAACTGGTAACTATAGAAAATATTGATAGAGTAATTATTGACTCAGGATTTCATACATTTAATGAAGTTTATGGAGCAAAAGCCCAGTGACACTTTGCCTGCACCGGGCTCTTGTGATATAACAGCATGAAGATGGCAGTTAAATTTTCAATCAACCTTAAACTTGTGAACTTCATTACTCATGCTGGTTATGCTGTCTTTATTGTCCTGGCTGAGAAGATTGATATCCTGCAGGTCATCATTAATCTGCTGGGCTCCAATCGACATTTCACCCATGGAATCTGACAGAATTTGAGTAACGTTTTCAAGTCGATTCATTTCCTTTGCAATCTCCTGGCTGCCGAAAATCATCTCAGCGGAACTATTCTTTACAGTATTAGTTACCGAATTAATTTCTCTGATTGCAATAAGAATTTCCTGACTGCCATTTTTCTGTTCTTCCATGGCCCTGATAACAGACTCACTCAGGTCGTTAACCTGTTTACATGAATTGAAAATTTCTGAAAACTTAATTTCGATTCGTGAGGAAGATGTTGAAAGTGTAGAAATATCGTTACCCAGATTTTGCAGAGTCTGAGTAATAGTCTTACTATTTTCAGAAGTTTCCTCTGCAAGCTTTCTGATTTCTTCAGCAACAACAGCAAAACCCTTTCCTGTATCACCGGCATGCGCAGCTTCGATTGCCGCATTCATTGCCAGTAAGTTTGTCTGTGCTGCAATTTCCTGAATTACATTACTTGCATCTATCAGAGTGCTTGAATCCTGCAATACCTTCTGGGCAATTTTATTTGTATCAGACATTGTTTTCTGGCCTTCAGAAGTTGATTCAGTGAGAGCTGTAATTGAAGAGTTTGTCTGCTCAAGAGTCTTTGTAACTGAATTAATATTCGCTACCATCTGTTCAATCGATGCAGTTGATTGTGCAACACTTGCAGCCTGAGAACTGATGCTTTCGTCGAGATTTTTAAGTCCCTTGAGGATGGCTTCGATATTTGCAACAGTTTCAGTAACACCTGCTGACTGAGAAAGAGTCTGTTTTTTTACACCATCAATATTTGAACTTATCTGGTTGATGGCACTTGCGGCACTGCTTGTACTGCTGGCAAGTTGTTCGCCCAGACTCTTCATTTCACCAGCGTTTTCGCGAATGTTTTCGATTGCAGAACGAATTTTTTCAATGGTCATGTTGAAATATGTGCAGAGCAGTGTGATTTCATCATTTCCAGAAATCTTCAGTTGAGCAGTCAAATCACCTTCACCCTCAGAAATGTCCTTAAGCTTATTTGTTATATTAACAATTGGACGAACAAAAATTCGGACAATCACAAACACGAGGATTACGCATGAAATACAAACGATTATCAGGCTCAAAAAAATAAGGAATAAAACGATTTTGTTGAACTCTTTCTTCTGTTCATTTTGACGTGTCTGAATTGCAGTTTCCATATCATCCACATAATTTCCTGTACCAATTACCCAGTGATATGGCTCGTAAGGTGCTGTGTAGGAACGTTTTGGCTGAGGGACATCAGATCCCATCTTAGGATATTTGAAGTTTACAAAGCCTCCTTCAGGATTTTGTCCGACTTCAATAAAATCCCTTACCATCCACTTTCCGTCTTCGTCAGTCCAGTTAATACGATTTGTACCTTCTGTTTCAGGTTTAGGCGGCAGAAGAATATTTATTCCATCATAAGTATCAATCCAGAAGTATCCATCGCTTCCATACCGGAGTCCTCTGACAAGTTCCTTAACCCTGGCCTGTCGCTCCTCAAGAGAAAGCCCTTCCTTTTCATATTCAGCATCGTAAGTTTTAATCAACGAAATTGTATTCTGTACCTGCCCCTGAATTTTTTCATCATAATTGGCATACATTGTATTATGCTCATTTTCCAGACTGATATTTTGCAAACGAGCCAGAATTACAAATGCTGATACCGTGTATAAAGCAGCAACGCACAGAAGGATTCCCACAGAAACGAATCCCATTTTAAATTTTAAACTGATGATTTTTTTAGATTTTGATTTCTCTCTAAGCTCCATAAACCTCTCCTGAAAATAGAACTACAGAAAAGTATATCTCTTTAAAATCTGATTATCAAATAATAAACTATTATATAAACCCCACTCTAATGTTAAATATAGAGTTTTGAACTTAACCCATAACGCTAAAAAAATGGCCGGGATTTGGATTTTGGCAGATTAAATAATATAGATGCCAGGGATGAAAAAGATTTAGAAAAAACACTCAGCTTGTGCAGCCGCAAAGCGGCTAACGAAAATAATTACAAGCACAAGCTGCGTGTAGAGGGCGAGCCCACTCCCCTCATACGGTTGTTAAATATAGAGTTTTGAATCTTAACGAATAACGCTAAAAACAGTCGGAATCAGGGTTCTGTCAGAAAAAAGTGATACTAAAATATATGAAGAATCTCAGATAGTGAAAAAACAAGCGTAGACGGGGTTATGGCACGAAATCCACTTTGTGCTGGCGAGCGAAGCGAGTCCAATTTCCAATTTTGCACAACCATAGATTTCGTGACATGTTCCCGTCGGGCAGTCAACGTTAATAATTCTTTCCCCCCAAACGGTTGTTAAATATAGAGTTTTGAACCTTAACGAATAACGCAAAAAAACGGCCGGGATTTGGATTTTGGCAGATTAAATAATATAGATGCCAGGGAGGAAAAAGATTTAGAAAAAACACTCAGCTTGTGCAGCCGCAAAGCGGCTAACGAAAATAATTACAAGCACAAGCTGCGTGTAGAGGGTGAGCCCTCGGTTTTTCTAAATCTTTTTCATCCCTCTCACCATATTAAGTATTTCAAATGACAGAACCCCGATTCCGACCGTTTTTTCTGTATTTATCAGCATATTTCAAAACCCAACATTTAACCCAATTAGCACTTTTTTGACCACAAAAAAATCTAGGCCGATGTGAAAAATCTACTGTTTTTCTTCATAAAAATTCAAGAAATTAACAAAATTATACAGAATTTGACCCGTTCACAATAAAAAATCACCCCTATAATAAACTTAGCTTTATAAAAAAACGTTAAGGAGGCTTTTTATGAAGAAGTTGGGAAAAGTGCTGGCAATTGCTCTTGGTGCAGCTTTAGTTCTTAGTGCTACAGGTTGTACAAAGACAACTAGCGCCGCAAAAATTGGTGTTTCAATGCCTACAAAAGATTTACAGCGTTGGAACCAGGACGGATCTAACATGAAGAGCGAGCTTGAAAAGGCTGGTTATAGTGTTGACCTCCAGTTTGCTAACAACGATATCGCAACACAGATCTCTCAGATTGAAAATATGATTACTGGTAAGTGCCAGGTTCTCGTTATTGCTTCAATCGATGGTTCTGCTCTTAAGGGTGCTTTGGAAACTGCAAAGGAACAGGGCATCAAGGTTATTGCTTATGACCGTCTTATCATGAACTCAGATGCAGTATCTTACTATGCTACATTTGATAACTACAAAGTTGGTACAATCCAGGGTGACTATCTCGTAGAAAACCTGAATTTGAAGACAAGATCAGCTGATGATCCTGCTTACATCGAACTCTTTACAGGTTCACCAGATGATAACAACATCAACTTCTTCTTCGGTGGTGCTATGGATGTCCTCCAGCCATACCTGGATAACGGTACTCTCGTAGTTCGTTCTGGTCAGACTTCAAAGGCTCAGTGTGCTACATTGAACTGGTCTACAGAAGAAGCTCAGAAGCGTATGGAAAACCTTATCACAGGTCAGGGATACGGTCCTAACGGAAACCGCCTGGATGCAGTTTATTCATCTAACGATTCATGTGCTATGGGTATTACAAACGCTCTGGTAAATGCTGGATACACAGCTGCTAACTTCCCAATCGTAACTGGTCAGGACTGTGATATCGGTTCTGTAAAGAACATGCTCGCCGGAACACAGGCAATGTCTATCTTCAAGGATACACGTACACTTGCTTCTAAGGTTGTTGAAATGGTTGATGCAATCGTTAAGGGTGGAGAACCTCCAATCAACGATACAAAGACATACGACAACGGAACAGGTATCATTCCTTCATTCCTTTGTGAACCAGTATTCGGTACAGTTGATAACTACAAAGAATTGCTTATCGACTCTGGATACTACACAGAGGCTCAGCTTAACTAGTTAAACTGAATTGAAACTAAGCTTGGCCCTCGCAGTGGGGGTCAGGCTTTTTTTTCCGGTCTGCGATTCTGGTCGCAGTAAAAGCTGCTTGAAAATAATCTGGTGTACAAATCCGTATATTTTGATAAAGAGAGGTTCCAATGGCAAAGACATTATTGGAAATGAAGAATATCACCAAGGAATTTCCTGGTGTAAAAGCACTCGATAATGTAAATCTTGTTGTTGAGGAAGGCGAAATTCACGCTATTTGTGGTGAAAACGGAGCTGGTAAATCAACATTGATGAACGTTCTTAGTGGTATTTACCCATATGGAACATATTCCGGAGACATTATCTATGATGGCGAAATCTGTAAGTTCCATCAGATCAAAGACAGTGAAGCCAAAGGTATTGTTATTATTCATCAGGAACTTGCATTAGTTCCACTTTTAACAATTGCTGAAAACATGTTCCTCGGTAATGAACGGGGATCAAAAGCAAAAATTGACTGGGCACAAACCTACGATAAGGCTGATGAGCTTTTGAGAATGGTTGGCCTTAAGGACTCTTCAAAGAGTTTGATTAAAGATATTGGTGTAGGTAAGCAGCAGCTGGTAGAAATTGCCAAGGCTCTTGGAAAAAAAGTTCGCCTGCTGATTCTGGATGAACCTACTGCCTCATTAAATGATACAGAAGCTAAACATCTTCTTGACTTGATGCTCGAGTTCAAGAAGCAGGGAATGACTTCAATTATTATTTCACATAAGTTGAACGAAATTTCCTATGTTGCAGATAAAATTACAATCATTCGTGATGGTTCTTCTATCACTACAATGAAAAAGACCGATCCTGATTTTAATGAAGACAAGATTATCTCTGCAATGGTTGGTCGTAGCCTTACAGACCGCTTCCCTAAGCGTGAACCACATATTGGAGAAGTTTGTCTGGAAGTTAAGGACTGGTGTGTTGATCATCCTGTATTCGATGGAATTAAGGTATGTGATCATATCAACTTTAATCTTAGAAAGGGTGAAGTTCTTGGTATTTCAGGATTGATGGGTGCAGGACGTACTGAGCTGGCAATGAGTCTTTTTGGCCGTTCATATGGTTCTAATATCCGTGGAAAAATTATTCTTAATGGAAAGGAAGTTACATTCCCGGATGTTAAGTCTGCTATTAATCATAAAATTGCATATGTAACAGAAGACCGTAAGGGTAATGGTTTGATTCTTTCTGAATCAATCAGAAAAAATACAGTTGCAGCAAATCTGTCAAGAATTTCTAAAAACGGTGTCATCAACTTTGATGAAGAACGTCGTGTTGCTGTTCAGATGGCAGGTGAAATGCATACAAAGTGTGCAACTGTAGATGAAGATGTAGGAAATCTTTCTGGTGGAAATATGCAGAAGGTCCTTCTTGGAAAATGGCTTTTTGCTGAACCGGATATCCTTATTCTTGATGAACCAACCCGTGGTATTGATGTTGGTGCTAAATACGAAATCTACTGCATTATTAACAAGATGGTTGCAGAAGGTAAGTCAGTTATTTTGATTTCTTCAGAAATGCCTGAAGTTCTTGGAATGAGTGATCGTATTTACGTAATGAACGAAGGCAGAATGATTGCTGAAATGAATGGAAAAGATGCAACTCAGGAAAAAATCATGGCTTGCATTATTGATTCTAGCAATAAAAAGATTGAGGAGTAGAAAATGGCCGGACAAACTTTAGTTCCTAATAGAAATAGTTTTGACTTTAAGAAATGGTTGAAAAATAACACCATGATTATTGTCCTGATTGGAGTTGCATTGCTTTTTGAATTGATGATTCGCGGCTCTTCACATGGTAATGCAGCGCTCTTTAATGCACAGAATATTACAAACATTATTAACCAGAATGCTTACGTTGTAATTCTTGCAACTGGTATGCTTTTGTGTATTCTTACTGGTGGTAACGTTGACCTTTCTGTAGGTTCTGTATTGTGTTTTGTTGGTGCTATCGGTGGTAAGCTGATGGTTAATCCTGAACATCCTGAATTACAGTGGCCTGTTGCACCTACAATTATTGTATGTCTTTTGATTGGTCTTGCAATTGGTGCCTTCCATGGTGCAATTATTGCTTACCTTCATGTTCCTCCTTTTATTACAACTCTTGCAGGTATGCTTTTGTGGCGTGGTCTTGCAAACGTTGTTCTCGAAGGTATGACAATTTCTCCAATGCCAGAAGGATTCATGAAACTCTTCTCAAATTACCTGCTCAGACCAGATGCTTCATTAATACCGCAAGGTCTGGAAACGGCAAAAGTGATTGTAAGCGGCTTGCTTATCATGCTTGCAATCCCTGTAGTTAAGAAGGATCCATTCGGCAGACCAATGCTTGATAACGCAGGAAAAGCTTTACTTGATTACAAGAAGATTTCGATTTCTACATTAATCGTATTCGTAGCAATTGCAGTTCTCGTAATTGCCCTGATGGTAGTGAGCAGAAAGAAGAAGCAGAAGAAGGGTTATACAGTTGATGGAAACGGTTTATTCATCCTGAAGATTGCAGCACTTACTTTTGTAATTCTTGGACTTGGAGCATTCCTTGCATTCGATAAGGGTATTCCTGTTGTACTGATTCTTCTTGCAATTGTCGTAGGATGCTATGCATACTTTACACAGAATACTGTTCCTGGCCGCTACCTCTATGCAATTGGTGGTAACGTTAAGGCTGCTAAGCTTTCCGGAATTAAGACTGACAATGTAATGTTCTTTGCTTATGCAAATAACGGATTCATTGCCGCTCTTGCTGCTCTGGTTGTTATGGCACGCTTTAACTCAGCCGCTCCAACAGCAGGTAACAGCTACGAAATGGATGCAATTGCATCATGTTTCATTGGTGGTGCATCAGCATATGGTGGAACTGGTACAGTTGGTGGTGCAGTAATTGGTGCCGTATTCATGGGTGTATTGAACAACGGTATGTCATTGCTGAACGTTGATGCTAACTGGCAGAAGGCTGTAAAGGGACTTGTACTTCTGGCAGCTGTAATCTTTGATGTTGTTTCAAAGAAAAAGAAGTCGTCTAAGTAAGTTTTCTGAGGCAGTTCCTGTTCTGCTTCGGTGTAGATTCAGTTGAATAACTGATTTTATAGAGTTCAAACATTTGATATAGCATGGCAATCTAGTTTGAATTAATTAATTCCTCTGGGACAGTTGGATTTTCCGGCTGTCCCCTTTTTTTTAGGAATTATTTGTACAGGAATAATTATTTAGCCCGAATGTCGAGTATTGAAAAGTTGCTAACATTACAAAAAAAACGGCGCG
>DGUP01000016.1 GCA_002394685.1 Treponema sp. UBA4307
CCCACTATCACCATGAACGCTGGGATGGTTCGGGCTATCCTGAAGGCCTGAAGGGAACTGAAATTCCTCTTGAGGCAAGAATTATGGCTGTTGCTGACGTTTATGATGCACTGGTAAGCCAGCGCTGTTATAAAGAGAGTCTTTCTTATCAGGAAGCCTTCGATTATATAGAAGCAGGTATGGGAACACAGTTTGACCCTGACCTTAACAAGTACTTTGTTGCCATTCGTCCTTTCCTTGAGTCTTATTATTCGTCTGTTGCAGCTCAGGAAAAGATGAAGGACTGATTAAAGTGGAGAATTGATCAGCAGGATTTGAAACAATGTAAGAAATCTTCATTTTTCAGTCCTTTAGACAGACGGAATTTACTAAGCGGCCGATGGTTTCCTCAATAAAGGGGCAGACCATCGGCTTTTTTACTCATTCAAATGTTGAGTAAAAGCTATAAAATCATTAATATATACGGGTATAAATTTCTGAGGAGAAAATATGGCAATTGATAAATGGGAAGTTGTTATCGGATGTGAAATCCACACACAGCTTTTAACTAAAACAAAGGCTTTCTGTGCCTGTGAAAATCGTTATGGCGGAATGCCTAATACACGTGTTTGTCCGGTTTGTTTAGGTCTGCCGGGTGCAATGCCAAGAATCAGCAAGGGATATGTTGAGCTGGGTGCAGTTGCAGGACACGCTTTGAATTGCGATATTGCCAGATTTACAAAATTTGATCGTAAGCACTATTTCTATCCTGACTTAACAAAGGGTTATCAGATTACACAGTACGATATTCCTTTATGTACAAACGGCCATGTTGATTTACCAATGGCAAAATATCCTGAAGATCAGCGTTTTGGTCAGCCTAAGTGCCGTACAAAGAATTTTAAGGGTGAAGACTGTATTATAGATAACGGTAAGTACCGCCGCGTAAGAATTGAACGCATTCACCTGGAAGAGGACGTAGGTAAATCACTTCACTTGCCTGGTAAGCATTCTTACATTGATTACAATCGTTCCGGCACACCGCTTATTGAAATTGTAACCAAACCGGATATGACTTCTCCGGAAGAAGCAGCGCTCTTTATGGAAACTGTTCAGGAAATTCTCCGTTACGTAAAAGTAACAAACGGTAACCTGGAAGAGGGTAACATGCGTTGTGATGCCAACATTAACCTTAATGTCTGGGAAGACGGAAAGCTTTATCACACACCTATTTCAGAAATTAAGAACCTTAACTCCTTCCGTTCAATTAAGGAAGCCTGTACTTATGAAGCACAGCGCCAGCTTAAGGAGTTTATGGAAGATCGTCAGGAATTTAACCCGGGCTATAAGAATACAATGAACTGGGATGAAGAAAAGGGTCAGACAAATATCATGCGTACTAAGAACTCTTTTGTTGATTACCGTTTCGTTGTTGAACCTGATATTAAACCTTTCACTGTTGAAGAAGAGCTGATTTCCCGCGCCCTTTCAAGAGTTGGTGAACTTCCTGAAGCAAAGAGAAATCGTCTTAAGAGTGAATATGGTTTGTCTGATTTTGATGTTGAAACTTTAACAAGTTCCCGTGATCTGGCCGTATGGTTTGAGGAAGCTGCTAAGGGTGCAAAAGATGTTAAGAAAGTTGCCAACTGGATTCTTGCAGAACTTCTGGCTGTTCTTAATGAAAATAAGCAGACAATTAATGATGTTTCAATTTCTCCAAAGCACATTACTGAACTTGTAAATGCAATTGCTGACAAGAGAATTTCTTCTGCTCAGGGAAAAACTGTATTTGCAAAGATGCTGGAAAGCGGAAAGATGCCTGATGCAATCATCAAGGAAGAAGGCCTTGAAACTGTAAGCGATTCAGGTGCAATTGAAGGTATTGTAGATAAAGTTATTGCTGATAATCCAAAAGCTGTTGCTGACTACAAGTCTGGAAAAACAAATGTAGTAGGCTGGCTTATGGGTCAGGTAATGAAAGCAAGCGGCGGAAAGGTAAATCCTAAGATGGCAACTGAACTGGTTGCTAAAAAACTTGCTGCCCTCTAAACCTGTATAAAAATTTTCCTGAAAAAATGAATCAGTTTGAAAGGACTTGCCTTACATTCGGAAAACAGAATATGGAAAAAATCTCCCGCTCCAGAGTAATTGTCTTTGGTGTTGGGGGAGTGGGGTCTTTTGTAGTTGAAGCCCTGGTCCGGTCAGGAATTGCTTCCATTGATATTGTTGACGATGATAAGGTCGTCCTGTCAAATCTAAACCGTCAGTTATATGCCCTTCATTCAACTCTGGGGCAGTACAAAGTGGATGTGGCTGAACAGAGAATACACGATATAAATCCTGAATGTACTGTTACGAAACACAAAGTTTTTTTCATGCCTCAAACTGCAGATCTTTTTGATTTTACTCTCTATGATTATGTGGTGGACTGCATTGATACTGTAACCGGCAAACTGGAAATTATTATGCGGGCTAAGGCAGCAGGGGTTCCTGTAATCAGTTGTATGGGGGCCGGAAATAAAGTTGATCCTACCCAATTTCATGTAGCTGATATTTCCAGAACATCTGTTTGTCCTCTTGCAAGAGTAATGAGGCGGGAACTTCAAAAGCGGGGCATTAAAAGACTTAAGTGCCTTTATTCAACAGAAAAAATCATTCCTCCTGAAAAAGATGAAAATGATGTTGAGGAAGTAAATGAGAATGAAGCTTCTTCTCAGGAAGATCAGTCTGGAAATGCCAGGTCAAAATCCTCTTTTAAAAAGCAGACCCCGGGAAGCAACGCTTTTGTTCCTTCTGTTGCCGGCCTGATTATTGCAGGGGAAGTTCTGAAAGATTTGACTTCCTTTCACGTTACAAATCTTTTTCCACCGGTAAAGAATAAAGCAAAATAAAATTCCGGATTAATCAGGGTATTCCTGCAGAAAAATAAACTCCTTATAGTCAAAAAAAAGAGGCCTGAGAAAATCAGACCTCTTCTGGTAATGCTGCTAATGATTAAAGGCAGGACATGTCCAGTTTGTCAAAGCCTGTGAGCAGTTCTTTAGCAATTGCCTTGATTTTTTCGTGATCTGCTTTTGATCTACCTTCAATGTTCATTGGCATAACAGGATCGTGGAGGGAAAGTCTTAAAAGCATCCAGCCCTTTACTTCCGGAGTATTAAAACTGATGCGTACCCCTTCAAATGATTCAGGCAGGGTTAGTCCTTTTTCAATTGCCTTTGCCTTGAATTTTTCCAGTACTGTTTTGCCGTAAGATTTAAAATCTTCTGTGAGAATCTTAAAGCGATATTCTCCTTCGTCTCCTGGTGCAGGTAAATCTGCAATGTAACTTTCCAGAGATTTTCCTTCCCTTGCAGAGCGGGCCAGGGCAATTATAAGTTTAACTGCCAGGTATGAGCCGTCATCAAGGTAGTAGTTTTCTTTCAGGGCACCATGTCCAGAAGTTTCCATTGCCAGAGGACAGTTGATTCCCTGGGCGTTAAGTTCCTTCTGTTTGTTGATTACATTTTTATATCCACGCATGTAACGAAGATGCTTTAAGCCAAGTTTTTCTTCAAGGAAAGTGGTCAGCCTGTCTGAAGTCACAGAATCAGTTACAATTGTGCTTCCTGGATTTTCAGGTGCCAGAATTGCTGCAATCATTGCGATTATTGCATCGCGGTTTACTTCACTTCCATCATTTAGAACTGCGGACATACGGTCAACATCAGTATCAAAAATTAATCCCAGATCTGCCTTGTTTGAAACTGTTGCATTTTGAATTGAAAGCATTGCTTCTTTATTTTCAGGATTTGGAATGTGGTTTGGAAAGTTTCCGTCCGGATTAAGAAACTGACTGCCGGTAATGTCAGCACCAAGAACTTTAAGAATTTTTTCAGCAAAAAATCCTCCCGCTCCGTTTCCTGCATCTACAATAATTTTCAGTCCCTTGAGAGGTGTCTGTCCATTATTGCAGCCTTTTAATATTGCATTTTTCAGATGGTCTGCATAAAGGGAAATCAAATCAAAGTGGCTGCAGCTTTCAAGAGATGTTTCCGAAAGAAGTTTTTTTATTTCTTCCGTGGAAGTTTTATCTTCAATGTCAGAAGCAAGCTGAAGAATTGAAGTGATGTCTTCGTGTTCAGCTCCACCATCCTTGTTAAAGAACTTAATTCCGTTGCGGTTAAATGGAAGGTGGCTGGCAGTAATCATAACTGAGCCGTCAAATTTTGTCTGTTCAAAAATTATGCTCATAAACATGGAAGGAGTTGTGGCAAGTCCGCAGAGTGTTACCTTCACTCCTTCTGATACAAGTCCTTTTGCAAGAGCTTCACTTAATGCCGGCCCTGAAAGTCTTGAATCCATACCGATTCCTACTTTAAGGTCTTCCTTCGATTTGCCTGTGTTGTCTGAAAGCCAGAGGGCAAATGCTTTACCGATTACAAATGCTGTTTCTGCAAAAAGATTAACTTTTTCTCCTTCAACACCATCCAGTGCAATTCCACGAATATCTGATCCGTTCTGTAATTTTAAGATTGATGTGCTCATATACCTTCCTTATTTTTTTATAGATTATACCCAAGTATAAAAAAAATCACTACTGCTATGTGTTCACTAAAAATCTGTAAGATGATAGACTTAATGACACCAGGAGGACAAATGTCAAAGAAATCTATTGAAATTGATATGACATCCGGACCAATTTTACCAAAACTTTTGATGTTTTCAATTCCATTAATTCTTTCTTCTATATTACAGCTTCTTTTTAATGCTGCAGACGTTATTGTAGTCGGTCAGTTTGCGGGAAAAGAAGCTCTGGCTGCGGTTGGCTCAACAGGTTCTCTTGTCAATCTTCTGGTAAATCTTTTCGTGGGATTGTCAGTAGGTTCAAATGTTGCTGCAGCTACCTATTATGGGGCAGGAAAAAAGGACTTAATCCATAAAACTGTTCATACTTCTGTTTTACTCAGTTTTATTTCCGGAATTATTTTAACGGTTGTAGGCGTATGTTTTACAAAATATTTTCTTCGGTGGATGAAATCTCCTGAAAACGTAATTGGTCTTTCAACCCTGTATCTGAGAATTTATTTTGCCGGAATTACAGCTACAATGATATATAATTTTGGATCAGCTCTTCTTCGTGCAAAAGGTGATACTTTACGACCTCTTTTTATTTTGTTAATTGCAGGAGTAATCAACTTTCTTTTGAACCTGCTTTTTGTAATTGTTTTTAGAATGAGTGTTGCCGGTGTTGCTCTTGCTACAGTTATATCCCAGTGTCTTGCAGCAGGAGCCGTCATCTTCTTCCTTTTAAAGGAAAAGGGGGATTTTAATCTTGATTTAAGAAAACTTGGAATTGATAAAACTGTTCTTCTCAAAATTCTTAATGTGGGAGTTCCAGCGGGAGTACAGGGAATTCTTTTTAGTTTTTCAAATGTTATCATTCAGTCCGCAATAAATGGTTTTGGTGATATTGAAGTTGCTGGTTCTTCCGCCTCTGCAAGTGTAGAAGGATTTGTGTGGACAACAATGAATGGTTTTGCTCAGGGGGCACTTACTTTTGTAAGCCAGAATTATGGAGCCGGTAAAATCGAAAGAATTAAAAAAAGTGTAATTACAGCTGAACTTACTGCCGCTACAGCAGGGCTTATTCTGGGAAATCTTGTAGTCCTTTTTGGAAAACAGATATTATCCTTTTACTCAAAGGACACTTCTGTTATTGATGCTGCCTATGTAAGACTTCAATTTATCTGCTGTCCATATCTTCTCTGCGGTATTATGGATACTATGGCTTCAAGCATCCGGGGAATAGGCCATTCTCTTGTACCAACTTTGGTTACTCTTGTAGGGGCCTGTCTCAGCCGCATTTTATGGATTATGACTGTATTTACAATTCCTCGCTTTCATACTCCTCAAATGATTTTTATTACTTATCCTCTTTCATGGATTTTAACATTTACTGTTCTGCTGGGGTGTTTTATTTTCTTTTATAGCCGGCTGAAAAAATCCTACTCTTCACAAAAGGAAAATGAGTCTTTATAATCAAATACGAATTGGAGAAAATTTATGAAAAAATGTGTATTGGCGTGGTCAATATTGCTTTTGTCTTTTTCCCTGCCAGTTTATGCCCAGAATGCAGATTCCACATCATTAGAATCCTCTGATAAAACGGAAACTGCAATTGCTTCAGATTCAGCAGTGTCAGGAGCAGGAGGAAGTTTTCATCCTTCATACGTTTCTGTTCCTGAAATGGTTACAGTGAGGGCCGGGCAATTTTCAATGGGAAGTTCAAAAGGTGAACTTGCTGAAAGTCCTGTGCATAAAGTTAATGTATCTTCTTTTATGATTTCTACTACTGAAATTACTCAGCTCGTTTACAGTCAGGTTATGGGAGAAAATCCTTCTTATTCTCAGGGGGATTCAAAGCCTGTAGAAACTGTAAGCTGGTTTGATGCAGTTGTATTCTGCAATCGTTTGAGTATTTATTCTGGATATACTCCATGTTACAAAGTTGGCGAAACTACTAATCCGGACGAATGGGGCTACAAACCTCACATTGGTCATGGTATGCCTGCAACAGTGACCTGCGATTTTGAAGCAAACGGTTTCAGGCTTCCAACAGAAGCTGAGTGGGAATATGCCGCTGTTGAAGGTTCCCGCAATTCAGGCTATGCATATTCTGGTTCTTCAAATCCAAATACTTCATGCTGGTATAATTCAAACTCTTCCAATAGAACACATCCTGTTGCAGTAAAACGTGCAAATGCCCTTGGCCTTTACGATATGAGCGGAAATGTTTATGAATGGGTCTGGGATGTTTATGATGAAAGATTTTATTCTACTTCCGGAAGTTACGATCCTGTTGGCCCTGCAATCGGGGGCTTAAGATGTTTCCGCGGTGGTTCCTATGATGAACCTGCTTCCATCTGCCGTGTTGCCTGCAGAGCTTACGGAAATCCTGCTAACCGGGGTCGTTTTCTTGGTTTTAGAATTGCCCGCAGTGTAAAATAAATCGAATAAAAAAAATATTTTAATAAATTTTAATATGGAGGTGATTATGAAAAAAATAATCCCCGCATTATTACTTTTGCTGACAGCTGCATATTCTTTTGCTCAGCAGAGTGATGCAAAATTTTCTGGTTTTCGTCAGGCAGAAACCAGACATTTCCGTTTTATCTTTGAAGAAGAATCTCGTGAAGCTACTGAAAATTATGCACTTTATGCTGATGAAGCCTGGAACAAAATTGCCAGAGCTTATTCCATTCCTCAGGACAAAATTGATGTATATGTTACAGCCAGAACAAACACTGTAAATGCATATACTTTCTTCCTTCCTCCTGAGATCATGATGTTTAATTCACCAGTTCTTACTCCTGAGTTCGGTTTCCGTGATGAATGGCAGAAGTTGTTTTTTACCCACGAACTGATTCACGGTGCAAATGTTACTTTTGAATCCAAGTCTTATTTTGGTTCAAAACTTTTTGGTAACGCATTAAGGGCCTGGAATTACAGTGCAGTACCAGGCTGGGCAATGGAAGGTTTAACAACTGTTCTTGAAACCGAATTATCTGACGGAGGAAGAGGACGTTCCCCTTATTTTGAAATGATGTTCAAGGCTCCTACAATCGACAACGGTTTCCTGTCTTATGCTGAGATTGAAAATTCCAATGAACCTCCGGCAGGTCCTGCATATGTAATGGGATACCTTATTATGCGTTCAATTGCAGACCGCTGGGGACTTGATACTCTTGCTGACATTGAACGTAACAGAATTTTCGACTGGGAGGACGCTGTTAAGCAGGTTACCGGAGTTGCAGCCTCTGATATTTATCTGGAAACTCGTTCAGCCTTAAGTAAAAAATTTAACCGTGAACGTACAATTCCTGAAGGAAAAATTATTTCTCCAAGACAGCCATGGCTTTCCTATCATTATCCTGTTCTTGTTTTAGATGACGGTTCAATGATTCTCATTAAGTCTGGTGATGGTGCCCCTGCTGTAATTCAGTTCAGACCTGGTGCTGAAGACGGCTGTGAAAATTTTAAACAGGATTTTAGAGATAAGATCAATAAGAATCTGGAAAGCATTTTAGAATCTATTGAAGATAAAGATTCTTCCGACAAAAAAGAAAAGGATCCGAACGAAGGTCATGTAAAGGAAACAATTCTTTTTAACGGAATGTTCCCTGATGAATTTTCTGTTACTGCTGATGAAAATCTGAATGTTTACTCAGTACAGCCTAAAGTTTTTGCAGACAGAGCTCCTGGTGTTGCAACAGAAACTCCTCTTTTTGTATGGTCTCCAGATGATGGCCTGAGACAGCTGACAAAAAATATTTCACTTTTCCAGCCAAGTGTAAGCCGCAAGGGAAATCTCCTTGTTGCCCTTCAGCAGAAAGGTATGAAAACAGTCCTTGTTCAGGTAGATACAAAAACTGGTGAAATTTCAGATTTGTATGCGGATGAAAAGTACTGTATTGCAGAGCCTGTTGTTAATGCAGATGGAAGTAAAATCGCATTCCTTACACTTACCGGAAAGCGTGCCCTGGTTCAGGTACTGGATGTTGCTTCAAAGAAAGTTGAAACAGTTTTCAATGACGGAGAAACAATTTACGATCCTGCTTATCCTTCATGGAATTCTGAAGGAAAATTAAGTTTTACTTCAAACAACAGAGGTCGTCTTGAAGTATATGAATATGATGATGCAAAGAAAACTGCTGAAGTTGTTGTCTCTGATCCTATTGCCGCTTTATGGGCTGACAAAACTGATAAGGGCATCATTTACGCTTCATATTCATCAACTGGATATGTATTAAAGATTAAGCCTGATTCTGAATGGAAAAAGGTTCCTGATTTTAACGGACCATCTATGCCTGGTCAGATAATGACTTTTGGTTCTCTTGAAGATGATTATCCTTCTTTCAATCCATTTAATGTTGGCCCTTCTGAGGATGTTGTCTACAGAAGCAGCTGGTATAAAAATGGAAAAAAATTTGTTTCTTCTGCTGATAAAAAATCAGAAGATTCAGATGAAAAAAAATCTGAAACAGAAAATGCTGAATCAGAAAAATCTGATAATCAATCTGAAGCCTTTACTGAAGTAATTACAACTCTACAGAATGAAAGACCTTACGTAAGGGAAATACAGCCTGTACTTTATTTCCCTTCAATTGGTTTTGCACCTGGAATTCAGCAGACTTTATACGGCGGATTTGGATATAACTTTCTTGCCTTTACTTCAAGAGCGGCAGAGAAACAGGGCTTAATTGCTGCCGGCATTTACTATTATCCAAAACTTCAGAATGTATCAGGTGCTTTTTTTGCAGAACTTCCTTTTGCGAATTCACAGGCAGATATTCTTTTCTTAAGGGAATTCCACACAAACGGAGAAGGTGCTGAAAAAACATTTAACGAAGTAAATATGGCTCTTGCTTCCTTTACAAGTCCAATTCTCAGAAGAAGTTTCTATTCAAATGCAGTAGATCTTTCATGGCTTGCTGAAGTTGATGTAAGGGCAATGCGTTCTTCTTCAAATGAAATCTCATTGGTACAAACTGATATTCCATATAATTTCTATTTGAACTTCCAGACAGGTCTTGATTTATTTACAGGACGAATGTATGACAATTCAACTATTTCAAACAGAACGTCTGCTTATTTCCTTGGAGAATGGTCTTCAAAATATGAACAGCTCTTCATGGGTGTAGAAGCAGTCAGCAATCTGGATATGTACTTGAGCTGGATTAATCTCTTTACAAATGTGAAATTCCGCTACATGGACAATGGTTCTGCCAGTGAGACACCGCTCTTCTCAAATGTAACTTTTGCAGGACAGCATTTGAACAGCCTTTATCCAGGTCATCTGGTTCTTGAAGCCGGCTTGAATTTAGGAGGAATGAGGGTAAGTGAAGAAATCCTCTTTAATATGGGTAAATCAAGTGTTCATTCAAATACTCCGGACAATGACTGGATTTTTAATATGGCATTAGAAGATAAACTTGTTACAAATATTGCCTTCGTAATTATGGATAGTGGAAGAACTTACATGGATTGTGGCTTTGCCTTCTCTTATAATATTTTGACAGGCAGCTACGAATACGATGATTTATTCTTTAATATTCATATGGACTGGCTCAGATTCTAATAGTTTTAATAAAGATTATAAGGGGTTCTTTTTAAGAGCCCCTTTTTTTATTCTTTATGGCTTAGTCAGATTTTTTGTTTAAGAAGATATATTGACAAAGTCATTATAATATATAAAAATTAAATATTATGTGGAAATCAACAGTTTTACAGTTAAGAAAGAAAGCAGCTCTCCCAATCTAGCTATGGGGGTAGTGGGCCTTTTTCAGTAAAACTGATTTTGTCTTTTTAATTAATCAGCTTACAATTTACCCCGTCTCATCTTTATTTTTTTGCTAATGGTTAGTAGGAATTACTGGCAGTATTTTCACTAGTATTATTATGCCTGCCGACAGGAATCGGTAAATTATGTTTAACTTAAAAAAACAAATAAATAAATTATATATCTCAGAAATTTTAGGAAATATTTCTTTAACGGGTGCCTGGGTTGCAATCCTTGCAGCACGAGGTTTTTCTCTTCCTCAGATTGGACTTTCAGAAACTATCTTTCATATTGTGAGCCTGCTTTTTGAAATTCCTTCTGGTGTTCTTGCAGATGTCTTTGGAAGAAAAAAAATGCTTTTAATTTCTTGCTGCCTGAACATGCTCAGTGATTTGATAATGATTTTTTCAAATAGTTTTGGAATTGTCTGTTTTTCATTTTGTATTAGAGCCTTAAGTTATAATTTTTATTCTGGTTCAGACGAAGCCCTTGCCTATGATTCAATGAAAAGTCAGGGGAAGGAAAACCTTTATGAAAAATTTTCATCCAATCAACTTATCATTTATAGAGTTACTGATGGAATTTCAACTATGGCTGCAGGACTTGCCTTGTACCTGGGTTACAGAATTGCTTACGCCATATCATTAATTTTTATGATTTTTCAACTGGTAACTTTGTCTGGATTGAAGGAAATAAATTTTATTTCAGCAAAGGAAAAGGAAGAAAGAAAATTCTTAAAGGAAATACTAAATTGTTTTAAGGAAAGTTTTACTTTTTTAATAAAACAAAAAAAGGTTTTTCTTCTTATGCTTACAAATTCTTTTGTAGGTGCCCTTGATATACTTTTGCTTTTCTTTCTTCAGGCAAAACTTCCTCAGGCCGGAATGCCAGAGTGGGCTTTAGGTTTTGCCCTGCTTATAATGCAGGCTGGTGGCATTTTAGGCGCAAAGCTTATTCTTAAACTGAAGAATATTTCTTATCCTTTTTTATTTGGTGTGTGTGTGGCGATTGTTCTGTTGGGAATTTTCCTTGAGCATACAGGAATGTATGTGATCATGACCTTAGGTGGATTTCTTGCAGCCCTTGCAGATGATGCACTTCAGGTAAGAAGCAATAAAATTTTACAGGACAAGTTTCCTTCTGAGCAGAGGGCGGCTTTAGGTTCTGTAGAATCCTTCAGTTTTTCAATCATTATGCTTATTCTGTCACCTCTGGCGGGATTCTTTTATTCCTTCTGGTAATAAAAGTTAATGATGATCAGTTAAAAATATAGCTGGCAAAAAGTGAGGCGCTGAATTCATTTTCATTCAGTTCTCTGTCTGAAGATGGATTCAGCTGATATTTGCCTGTAAAATCTGCTTTAAGGCCTGCGCTTAATCCTGCAAAAATTTTATGTCTGTATGAGGCGCTTGCTTCTGCCACAAAATAATTTCCTTCTGGAATCAGCATTTCACCTGCCTGTCCGTAAGAAAAAAGAAAGGCTCCTTTTCCTTCAAGGGAAAAAATTCCTGCTGTGGGAGAATTGAATCCCAGATAAAATTTAAGTTCCGGGCCGTTTGTAAAAGTATAGGCTTTGGGACAAAGTTTTCCCTTTGAAACTTTCTGAATACTGTCTGTTACCCCAAGAAAAATATAATCACCTTCAAGACCCCAGACTAGTTCTCCTGCATTAAGATTGTTCCTTTGCTTAAAGAAAAGACCTGTGGAATTTGTTGAAAGCCACATTCTGGAAGAATAAGTTACATTATAATTGTAGGAAAGTCCCAGTGTTTTATCTTTGTTTACAGCCTCTCCCAGTCCCCTGGAAAAAAGGGTGGAGTCAAAGTCTGCCTTCAGTTTGTAGCCGCCAGTATCCTTTGCAAGAAAAAGTTCTGTTTCAAACTGATCCATTAATTCTTTTGAATTATGATTATAGGGATCCTGATAGACAATCTTCATATCAAAAAATCCCTGTAAGTTATTTTCCTGCTGATTTTCAAAAAGGCCTTCATCATTATCCCCATAATTTACAGAAGAAAAAAGAAAGGCTGGTCCTGCAGAAAGTTCAATGCTGTATATTTTTGACTGCCCCTGTTCCGGCTGCCTGCCCCGGATAAAATAATTAAATGTTCCGAATGGATCTATAATAAAACCTAAAAGTGGATGAACTGCAAAAGCTTCATTTCCTAAACGAAAAAGCTGTTCTCCTAAAACTGCTCCTGCGAAAGTGGTAGTGAGAAAATCATTAAGGGAATTTGTACCTGCTTCCTGAACTGTTTCCCAGAGAAAGGAACCTGTTCCTGTGTAAAGAAGTGACTGGGCAAAGGAAAGTCCGTTGCTTCTGGACGCTGTAAAATAAAGACTTCCAAAATATGCGTGGGCTCCCTGATTTTTTTGGAATGAAGAAATATCCCAGATCCAGGGAGTTGTAAGGTTTGCTTTTAATGTATCAAAACTTGTTTCCTTCCAGTCCTGCCCCATAACATAGATTGCAAAATCTTTAACAAACATATTTGTGGAAACGATTTCTGCCAGTGGAAAAATATAGTCTATGGCAGAGGCTCTGTTCCAGAATATTAATTTTATTTCAGGCAGGAGCTCCTCTTTCTTTTCACTTTCCTGTGCTGTTCCGTAAGAAAGTATAAGAAAGAGAGTAATTGCAAGAAGTAAAAGTTTTTTTTTCATCCTGGGAAAATCCTTTTATTTTTTTATTTCTTCTGCCTTTTGTTCCTGGGAAATTTCCTCAGTTTTTTCTTTATCCTTGTTTTCTTCTGGAGCAAGTTTTGAACTTAAATAAGCAAGAACTACACCTATTAAGAGGCAGATTATTGAAGCAACGCCCTGGAGTGGTGATTTGAATGTAAAGCCCGGGAAGATGTTGATTGCAGAAGCAATAATCAATCCAAAAATTAATGCGTAAGACTGATTTGGAAATTTCTTAAGAAGATATGCAATCAGTCTGGAACCAAGAGCCAGTCCTGCTAAAACACCAATTCCATTTGGCAATATTGTAATGATTGCCCTGAACATTTCCTGCCAGTCTCTCTTAAAGAATGAGGTAATCATTAAATCAATTCCACCTGTTACAATTAAATAAACACCCATAATCAGCATAATAAGGGCTCCTGAAATACCAGGCATAATCATTGCAACTGCACCTAAAACTCCGGCAGCAAAAATCTTAAATACAAGAGGCCAGGTTAATGGAGGGAGTTCGCCTGTAACTTCTGCATCTGGAATTTTTGATTCCATGTAACCCATCCAGAGCATAACTGCAATTCCGGCTGTAATACAAAGTACAATGGCAATAATTTTTCCGGCGGAAAATTTTTCTTCCTTGTTCTTTTTAGCAATGATATATTTGAACAGAAGGGGAATGCTTCCAATAACAAGGCCTGTAAAGAAATAGTTTGTCTGTACAGGATAATTTCCATAAAGAATCTTAATAAGCTTTGAGAAAAGAACAATTCCAGTCAGCATACCCAGTAAAAGAGGAATTGAAAACTTTCTGTTCTTCCAGATTTTCTTAAGGTTGAAGTTGAAAATTTCTACGAATTTATCATAAATATTTAAAATAACGGCAACTGTTGAGCCTGATACTCCAGGAATAATATTTGCTATTCCAATACAAATTCCGGATAACAGGTTCCTTAAAATAACTAACATAAAAACCTCTGTAATTATCTTATACAATCTGCAGGTTTCAGATTATGTTTTTTCCAAACCTGCATGTGACAATTTTAACAGTTATACAGTTTTGTGTCGAGCAAGGTTTTTTCCGGTCATTATTCCTTGAAAATTTTTCTTGCAGATTATGGGATTTATTGTATACTGATATAAGTTGATAGTAATACTATCATATACATTGGAGGATACAATGATTAAAACAAAAAAACTGCTTGCCGCAATGGCACTTTCATTAGCATTTGCAGCAGGAGCATTTGCTGAGCTGCCGGAGAATCTTACTTTCTCTATTACAACAGATTTTGCCTATTATCCGGCTTCTGAAAAAATCGTAAACAATCCTAATGCACATTTTGCTCCACTTACCGGACCTTACAGTGGACTGGAGGGCAGAGTAACAGGAAATGCAACTTATACAATTGCAACTCCTCTTGGAAGTCACTGGCTTTTGAGTGGTGCTAATGTTGCTTTAAATGCATCTTTTGAAGTTTCTCCTGTTTCTGTTAAGCCTGGTCTTTCTGTTGCTTTTACTCCACTTCCATTCCTGGTATTTTCTGCAGGTGCACAGGCTGGTACAGGATGGGATTTAGCCGGCATGGACGGTATGTCTGCATGGAATTATGGAACAAACAAATATGATGATCTTGCAACATTCAAGAACTGGTACCTTAAGTGGTATGCTCAGGGAACTTTCCAGTTTGATACAGGTGCAGTAATTCCTGGTGACTGGACACACGTTGTTCTTCAGTATTCTTATCAGGTTTACTACGAAAAGATTACTGGTGTTGCTGATACAGATGTATGGCAGTGGCAGGTTTCCGGTAACAAGGTAAACGGCTTAAAGAATTATCAGAGCTTCGTTCTTGCATATCAGATGCCTCTTAAACTTTACCGCGTAGGAGTTCTTGCTGAAATTGATGGTTACTATGATGATGCTGCTTACAAGAATGCAGATTTCTCCGGATCATTCAAATCAATCAGCATCAGCCCTCTTGCCCAGATTAAGTTTAACGAACACAACACACTGAGCATTCTTCTTGGATTCTCAAGCCGCAGAAGTTACGATACTGCAGTAGCAGATGGAGATATTGAAAGCGAATACAACTTCGTAAGCAGAGAATGGTACTTTAACCGCATCGCCCTCAGCTACAGCTACACTTTCTAATTTTTTAATCAGATACTTCACAGCAGATTCTTCTCATCAGCAGGTAACTGGTGGGAAGAATCTTTTCTTCTTTACACAATAATTGTTCCATATTAATATTTCAGTATGGACAAAAGAATCGCATTTTTTATTCTGTTTACATTTTCTCTGATTGTTTCTGCCTCTGCACAGAGAACATTAAAGTATGCCATAGACTCAGATAATAATCTTATTTTAAGTTCCTCTTCTGTTCCACTTGGCTTTTACACTGAAAGGGATCTGGAAGACCAAAAACTTTCTGCTGTTAATATTCCATCTTCAATTGAAGGAAGAAAAGTTGTAGGAATAGGAAAAAAAGTTTTCTACGGCGATTCCACTCTGGCACAGGTTTATATCCCTGCAAGTATAGAATACATTGGAGATGATGCTTTTTCCGATTGTAGAAACTTAAAAAAAATTACTGTTGCATCTGACAATCCCCGCTATAAAGTTGAGGGAAATTTTCTGATTGATAAAATCAACAACAAACTGGTTTCTGTTTTTAGGGTCGGGGAGGAAGTTGTTATTCCGGAAGGTATTACTGAAATTCCGGAGAATTTTTTCAGTTTCGCAAATCAATTAAAGAAAGTTGTTCTCCCGGATTCTCTGATCCGTATTGGGGATAAAGCATTTTATAAACAGTACAATCTTTGCTCAATAAACTTCCCGAAAAATCTTCAGTATATTGGAGACAATGCTTTTGAAGAGTGCCAGAAACTTGCCCTTGCAGTAGACCTTCCTGAATCTCTCCTTTATCTGGGAAAGGAGGCTTTTAAGAACAGTAAAATTACTTCTGTATCCCTGCCGTCAAATTTTGAAAGTCTGGCAGACGGTCTTTTCTGTGGATGCAATAATCTTACAAAAGTAAAATTACCGTCCAATCTTAAGATTGTTGGAAACGAAACTTTTTCTGCATGTTCTGCCCTCATGGATTTATCTATTCCAGATACAGTAGAGTTTACCGGTAAAGAATCATTTTCTCACATGAATTTTAAAAAACTTGTAATTCCAAAAGCAATGACTGTAGTTTCCAGCGGCGCTTTTCAATTTTGCAAAATAGATGAAGTTGTCTTTCATTCAAAAGTAAAGGAAATTGGAAGCATGGCATTTTATAAATCAAAAATACCTGCCGTAAAAATTCCAAAAAATATTGAGACTGTCGGCCCTTCAGCTTTTACTGAATGCGAACTTCAGTCAATAATAATTGAAAAAGGTGTAAAGGTTCTTGAACGAAATGCTTTTAGCTGGAATCGGATTGATGAATTAGTTCTCCCGGATTCAATCACTAAAATTGGTTCAGGTGCTTTTTCAAATTGCCGAATGAAAAATCTTGTGCTTCCAAAAAAAATTACCCGCATTGAAGACGATGCTTTCAGTTCAAATTTCCTGACAGTTCTTGAACTTCCAAAAACTTTAACTTACATTGGTGATTCTGCTTTCAGCGCAAATTATCTGAATAAAGTTATTCTTCCTGAAAAACTTGAATATATTGGGGATTACGCTTTTATGACAGATTCCTATTCGGGTAAGGAAAGCTTGTATGAAATTAAAATACCTGCAAGCGTTAAGTTTATTGGTAAAAATCCTTTCTGCCGTTATACCCTGGTGTATGTTAAAAAGGCTTCCTATGCAGAAAGCTGGTGTAAGGATCCTTTTAACAGTCAAAAGTTTTATATGTGGAAAAATTATTAAAAAAAACTCTGAAAGATGCTGATGTTCAATGTCTTTCAGAGGTATCTGTTTTTTTCTATCAAATATTTGTCAGTTAAGTTTTTTTAGTTCTTCTACAGTGTAAAACTTTGTAAGTTCAAGAAGATTAAAATCTCTGTCTTTGCAGCTGACTTTTATATCAAGTGCTTCACCATCCTGAAAATATTCATAAACAGATTTAAACTCTTCTACTGTTCCTGTGAACTGAATCAACTTTAGGGAAGGGCAGTTTATAAAATTATCTGTAGTAAGTTTTTTTATTCCCTTTGGAATTATAAGAGTTTCAATTCCGGACCCTGCAATAAATTCATTGCCAATTTGTTTAACTGATTCGGGAAGCTCAAGGCAGGTTAGATTTGTACATCCTTTAAAAGCTCCATTTTCAATAACTGTCAGGGATGGAGGCAGGTCAATTTTTGATAATGAAGTGCAGTTTTTAAAAGCTTCCAGTTTAATTATTTTCAAGTTTGAAGAAAGGCTGATGTCTGAAAGTTTATCACATTCCGCGAATGCGCTTGACCGGATTACAGTAACGCTGTCCGGAATAAAGATTTTTTCAATGCCGCTTTTGCTGAACATAAAAGAATAAATTTCAGGTATATCTGCCGGAAGAGTAAGGTTTTTAAGTGAAGTACAGCCATAAAAGAAATTAGAGTAATATTCATCCGGCCAGCTTTCAAGTCCTTCCGGATAATTCATTCCATCTGGAAGAATGATATTGTCCAGTCTAGTGCAGCCTGAGAAAAAGCCTTTTCCTGGAGAAATAGTTCCTTTTGGAAATTTAAAGGTTTTCAGATTTGTACAATTTAAAAATGTATAGTTTTTGCCTGGATAAGAAACATTGTTTCTGTATTCAATTTCTTCAAGACTTTTAAGGTTTGAAAAAACTTGATTCTGATTCTGCAAGTCTGGAACGTTTGTTATTTTTTTTATGCTTGTATTTGTTGAGAATGCGTTTGAATTAATTTTTATTACAGTATCCGGTATGCGGAAAGTTTCTGTTTTGCATTTTGGCAGGGCAAGGACTATTGTACGTTTGTCTTTATCCATTAAGACTCCGTCCTGTATAAAGTAATTACTGCCTTCAGGAAGATTTATTGTTTCAAGATTTATCATTCCAGAAAAACTTTTATCATTAAACTTAATGTCCGGACAAAGAAAGGTAATATCCATAATGTTTGTACAGCCGTTAAAAATGCCGCCAATATCATTTACTTTTTTTCCAACTGTTACATGCTCAAGAGAAATGCAGCCGCTGAAAGCTTCTTTGCCGAGAGAATCAACATTGGAAAGATCTACATCCTTAAGATTTTTCATTCCCTTAAAGGTTTGGCTTTCAATTGATTTACAGCTGGGGGGAATATTTATTTTTTCAAGTCCACTGGTCCAGTTGAATGCAAGCCATTCAATTTTTTCCAGTTCAGAATTTTCAGGAATAATAATTTCTCTTAAGTTTGGAAGACTTTGAAACTGATACCTGGAAATCTCTTTTTGTTTTCTGCTCAGGTGGATTTTTTCCAGTTTTTTCATTTTATCAAAATTGTAGCCCAGGTAATTTTCTGGAAAATATATTTCCTTTATGTTTCCATAAATTGATTCAAAAGCCAGTCTTCTTGTACTGTCTTCTACATTCTGTAAATCCAGTATGAGCGGGCGTTTTGAAGTGTAGGATTTAATGGCATCCATAAATTTCTCAGAATCGATTATTTTATCTGTGATTATAATCCGCAGAGGAATATCTGATTCAAAGAGGTCTTGTCTTCTTCCTTCCATGCTTTTTTCAGTACAAAGGATATAAAAGTCTTTTGTACTGATTTTTAAGGCTTCAGTCTCTGCAGCGAGAGGAAGAAGATTTATTAGAAAAAATACAATTGTAAAAATAAAGGCTGATTTCTTTTTCATATAAAAATCTTAGCATAAGATTTAAGCCTTTTCTATCCACAAAAGTAAATTTTCAAAACTCTGTAAAATATGGAGCCGGAAAAATTATCTGATAATCTGTTCTGCAAGAAGAACAAGGCTTGGAACTGTGGCAATGCAGACTGCACTGCTTACAGAAATACAGAGGCTGGCGTAGGAAGCGTCTTTATCAAAAAGTACTGCCATGCCTGGAACAGATGTTGCAGCAGGACAGGAAGCACAGATTAATACCACAAATAAAAATAATTTTTCCCTTTCACCTGTAAATCCAAAGATTTTGTAGATTGCAAAAAGAACTGCCAGTGCACAAAGGGGACAGATAATCAGACGGACAAAATTAAAACGGATAAGTCTCCACACAAACTTTTTTTCGTAATGAAAGTTTGCAAAAAGAATTCCAATAAGAATCATGGCCATTGCAGTATTCATATCAGCAACCATTGTGACCGGTTTAGAAATAATCTCCGGCAGGGTAAAAGGACAGACAAACAAAATCAATCCCAGTAGGGAAGAAATGATGACTGGATTCGTAAGGATTTTCTTTACGGAAATTGAACCGCTCATCTGCCACATGCCGTAAGTCCAGATAAGAATATTGAAAACAATCAGATAGCCCATGAGGTAGAAAACCCCTTCATCTCCAAAAACACCACGGATTAATGGAATGCCGATAAAACCGCAGTTTGTAAAAACCCCTGCAACTCTTTCAACTATATTAAGGTCCTTTACTTCCTCTTTTTTTGAAAGGGTAAACAAAATGCATACAAAAATCATTACCACATGAACAGCAAGGGAAATTAAAACAACAATTCCGAATTCCTTCAGTTTAAGAGAATCAAATTCAATGTTGAAAGAATTTACAATCAGACATGGATTGATAAAATAGAGAAGCATTTTACTCAAAAACTTTTGCTGGCTTTCCGAAACCTTTACTGCTTTTGCAAAAATAAAACCCATGATTCCTAAAATTGTCATAATGGCCAGCTGTTTTAAAACCAAAAGATACATATTTGACTTCCTGAAAATCTAAAATAAAACGATTCATAGTTATATCAAATTTTATTAAGTTTATAAATACAATAAATGTTAAAGAAGTGTTTTTATTTATTTTGCCTTGTGCTATACTTGTTTTCAAATGAAAGAAAAAAAATCCTTTTGTGGTTTAAATATATTAAAAGCAGTCATTTTGATATTTGCATTTTCAGCTTCTTCTTTTTATGGTGAAAATGATATAGTCTCTGCTCCTGACAGCAATAAAAATTATGAGGTAAAGTGGCAGTCCGGAATAGAGAAGTTTAAAAATTCTCCATATGATGTAGTTGTCCTGGAAAATGAAGTTCTCTACGTTTACAAAGATCTTCGGGATGTTCACAAATTTTATCCGGATGACCTTTCTAAAGTCAGTGTAAAATATGCAACCTATTATGTTTTAAATAAGATGAGCGGGGAACTTGGACTGGAGCCCTGTTACATGATGAACTCAAACCGTTCCTTTGATTACAGGGACTGGGTTTTTGAAAATGGCGCTCCAATGACTTTTTATCTTGAATTGACGGGTTTCAGACAGCCAAATACCAGCGAGGCAATTCAGCTTTATAAAATCGGTCGTTACAGTTCAGATTCAATTGTGCGTTATGCCAGGGCTGAATCAGAAGCCCTTCTTGCAAAAAAAGAGGCAGCCCGGATTGAAGAAGAAAGGCTTGCAAAAGAACTGGCCGATAAACTGGAGGCTGAGAAACTTGCTGCTGAAGAGTCGGAGCGGATGCAGAAACTTCAGGAAAAGCGCCTGCAGGAAAGAGGTGTAGCAATAAAAACAGGTAAAGCATATCTTGAAGCTTTTGGAATCAGTTTGAAAGAAGTAAGGGCGGAAGATTTTCTTTTTGAAGGAGACTTTAATTCTGAGGATATCATTGTTTTTGCAATTGATGTAAAAACTTCATCCTATGCAGTAAAAACAGGCTTTTCCACAGATGATCTTTTTGTTTTTTCCAGAAGTCCTGGTAAGAATACAGAATACACAACCTGTTTTGAAGTTGATGGAATCAGTTATTCGTGTTTTAACAGCCTGGATGAACTTTACGAAGTGCTGGGCCATGGAGACAAATTTGTATTTACAAATGTTTACAAACGCAGCGTGATAAAATATTCTCCTTCAACAGTTGAATATATTCTGCCGGAGCAGGTTTATAACTAAAAAAAACTTTCCTTCTATAATAAATTTTATTATATTATTTGATAATTCAAATGAATTTATTAGAGGAAAGAAATGGCTAAATATCAGTTTCAGACAGAAGTAAATCAGCTTTTAAAGTTGATCATTCACTCAATGTATTCAAACAAAGACATTTTCCTTCGCGAAATTGTCTCAAATGCTTCAGATGCTCTTGATAAGCTTAAGTATCTTACAGTTTCAAATGATGCTTACAAGAACATTAATTTTAATCCTAAAATTGACATCACATTTAACGAAGAAAAGCAGATCCTCACTGTTCAGGATACCGGTATTGGTATGGATGAAGAGGATTTGAACAACAACCTGGGTACAATTGCCCGTTCAGGAACTAAAGCTTTTATTGACCAGCTTTCAAAAAGCGGAAACTCTAATTCTGATTTAATCGGTCAGTTTGGTGTAGGATTTTACTCAGCATTTATGGCTGCTTCTTCAATTGATGTTTATACAAGAAAGGCCGGTGGGGATGGAAAAGTATGGCACTGGTCTTCAGATGGTACAAATTCGTACGATATTGAAGAATTAACAGAAGATAAGGCTGCTTACGGTCTTTACGGTTTTAACGATAAAGATTTGTCTGGTTCTGCTATTGAAATTCATCTTAATGATGATTCAAAGGAATATGCTTCCCGCTGGAAGATTGATGAATTAATCAAGAAGTATTCAAATCATATTGCCTTCCCAATCTATCTTCACTACACACAGACCAAGTATGACAAAGAAGGAAAGGCTGAAGGAACTGAGAATAAAGTTGACCAGGTAAACTCAGCCAATGCTTTATGGAAGAAGAGCAAGAGCGAACTTAAGAAAGAAGATTACAACGACTTCTACAAGACAATTTCTCATGACGGAACAGATCCTTTAATGTACGTTCACACCCACGCAGAAGGTACACAGGAATATACAACACTTTTCTACGTTCCAAGCCATGCTCCTTTTGACATGTATCAGAGTGATTACCAGAGTGGAGTTAAGCTTTACGTAAAACGCGTATTCATTACAGATGATGATCGTGAGCTTTTGCCAAGTTACCTGCGCTTTGTTCGCGGTATTATTGATTCGGAAGATCTTCCACTTAATGTAAGCCGTGAAATCCTTCAGCAGAACCGTATTCTGGAAACAATTAAGAGTCAGTCCGTAAAGAAACTCCTTTCTGAATTTAAGAAGCTGGGTGAAACTGCAGACGAAATCCGCGGAAAAGAAAATCCTTCGGATGAAGAAAAGGAAAAACTTGAAAAGTGGAATACTTTTGTAAAGAACTATAACCGCCCTCTCAAGGAAGGTCTCTATTCTGATTTTGGAAACAGAGAAGAAATTGCAGACATCCTCCGCTTTAAGTCAACTGCTGAAGAAGGCACAGGAGATGATAAATGGACAAGCCTCGCTGATTACCAGAAGCGCATGAAGGAAGGTCAGAAGTATATTTATTATATTACTGGTTCTGATGAAAAGATTCTTCGCGCATCTCCACTTCTTGAGGCTTATAAGAAGAAGGGCTTTGAAGTCCTTATTATGGCTGATGAAATTGATGATATCGTCTTCCCTGCATTTGGAAAGTACAAGGAGCTGGAACTTAAGGCTGTAAATCGTGCCGGTACAGATGATGAACTTGGTGTTGATAAGGAAGAAGCTAAAAAGCGTGAAGAAGTCTTTAAGCCGGTACAAGAAAAGATGAAGAAGGCTCTTGGAGAAAAAGTAAAGGATGTTGTTTTGAGCAACCGCCTTACAGAAAGTCCAAGCTGTATTGTAATTGATGAAAATGATCCTGGCATTCAGATGGAAAGAATGATGCGGGCAATGGGACAGAGTTCAGGAAACATTATAAAGCCAATTCTTGAAGTAAACGGCGACCATCCTCTGGTTAAGAAACTGGAAGGTGACACTGATGAAGCCTTTACAAATGATTTGTGTGAAGTACTTCTTGATCAGGCTCTGCTCTCTTCCGGAGTAGAACTTCCTGACCCACAGGACTTCATTAAATCAATCAATGCACTTCTTACAAAATAAGGGGTGAATAATAAAAAACGCAGATATGAAAAAAATTAAAAAATATCTGCGTTTTTTTATTTTTCCTATTGACACTTTTTTTAGAATCTTATATATTACTACTACATTCAACAAAACGAATGCTCCCTTAGCTCAGTCGGTAGAGCAACGGACTGTTAATCCGTGTGTCGCTGGTTCAAACCCAGCAGGGGGCGCTCTAAAGGCTTAATCTAAAATGGTTAAGCCTTTTTTTATTTTAAATCAATATTTCTTATTTTAACAATTCCCTTCCAGGGGGGGGGCGATTATACGACCTTCCGCTTCTAAATCCTATTCTGCATGACTCTGAGGTACAGCTGTTTTTAGATTTCAAGTAATTCGAATTGATGTGAAAACGTTCAATTTATTTTTCGGACAAATTTGATATTTATAATATTCTGTTATAAAATAATAGCGTAATATAATTAACTTTTTAAGGATATAAAAACATGAAAAAAATAAATCTTCTTTTAATTTTTAGTATCTTCTTTTTTGTTTTCACATCATGTGCAACTGTTGAAACGGTGAACCTGGATTCTGTATTTAGCTTAAAAAAAGATGAAGGTTTTATCTTAATGAGAATTGTTAATCCGAATGCTGGAAAAGTTGTTGATAACTTTTATTATTCAAATGGCAAGGAAGCTAAAAATAAAAAGGCTTTGCGTTTAATTTCTGATTTACAGATAAAAAGAGCGCCGGGGTCTTTTTCGACTTTTACTGTTAAAAATAGAGAAGCACCGGAGCAATATGTTATGTTGAAGGCCAGAAAAGGTTCCTATGGAATTATAAAGGTGGGAAACAATTCAGAATACTTTAATCCATATATTTTCAAAGTTGAAGCAGGTGTTGTAAATTATGCCGGCGATATAAAGCTTGATATTGTAACAGGCAGGGTATTAGTTTATAGAGATATAAAAGATTATTATGATCTTTCTGTTGTTGATAAGTTTGATGAAATTGTGGAATTAAGAAAGTCATTGGATTTTCTGTCAGTTTATTCAAAGTATGAATTTGTTGATCAGTCAAAAAATGTGGAACCAATGAAGCCTCTTTTCTGCAGGGTAATACGTGACAATTAAAATTATAAAGAGGGCGGTCAAGCCCTCTTATTTTTTTAGAAAAGCTTCTTAAAGATGAAGCAGCTCGAGCTGTATAAAGATAATATCACGAATTCTGGACTGGGCTAAAATATTTTCATTAATGTAGTCACGGATTTCTATCTGGATTAAATCCTTGTGTCCATAAATTTCTGCATAAGTTTTTTTAGAAAAATAACTTCTTAAGAAATCAATGATTTCGATTTTTCTGTTTTTAATTTCATTCAGGGCTGTAGTATCATTTTTGTTATATGCCAGGGCTATTTCAGCAGTAATGCTGATTTCTTCGTTGTCATTGCACCTTGTATAGATAACTGGAAGTTCCGTATAAAAATCATATAAATTATAAACCTTAGATTCTGCAAAAATTAAACCGGAACAAAATAATAAAACTGTAAAGATAAAAAATTTTTTCATGGAACTCATCATATAACTCCGCTGTTTTCTTCAAACTGATATGTTTCCAGATAAGCTCTGGAAAGAATTTCACTGGTTGTTTGTTTTGTAAGAAGTGTTTCCTTTGCACATGCCAATCCATAATTAATACACTGTTTTATGTTTGCCTTTTCAAGATAGCCCATAAGGAAACCTGATGCAAAAGCATCCCCGGCACCAATAGTGTCAACGATTTTTGGAAGTTTGTATGGTGGCTGGATGTATGTCTGATTTCCAATACGAACCATCGTATGCAAGTAAATATGAAATAGGATCCTAATCCTCCAAATACACATAGTGGATGGAATGGATGACTAAGTTCTTTTCATTGTATTCGTATTCAGACCATTTTTCACCAAGGGAACTTTTGTAATGAATTTCATTTCCATTGGAATCATATGCTGACCAGGATTCACCGTCTTTTGAATTTGAGGAATGAATAAGTTGGCCTTTTGAATCATATTCGTACCAGCTTTCAGAATCGTCTGAGTCTTTTTCATGAATTATGTTTCCTTTTGAGTCATATTCATACCAGGTTTTAGAACCGGCGGAGTCTTTGTAAAAAATCAGCTGGCCTTTTGAATTATATTTATATCTGTATTTTTCTATGCTTTTATCATACTTGATTTTGATGAGGGTCCGGTTTCTTTTTGAATCATATTTATACCAGGATTCGCCGCCTTTTGAATCTTTGGAATGAATTATGTCGCCATTTGAATCATATTCATATTCAGTCCAGATTTCATAACCGGCTGAGTTTTTTTTATGAATGACATTTCCTTTTGAATCGTATTCAAACCAGCTTTCGTAACCGTAGGAGTCTTTTTCATAAATCTTGTTTCCTTCTGAATCATACTCATACCAGTATTCGTATTTGTCGCACCAGAAGCCTGTGCCATCCGGAAATGATTTAAATACTTTTTCTGCACAAATAATGTTTGTTATAAATAATAAAATTACAGGAAATAAAAATTTCTTCATATGCACTCGTAAAATAAAGTTTTATGGATTGTAAATTTAAGGGGTGGGTAATGTCAAATGGATAATAGCTGAGGAAGTGTGAGTAAAACTGAGGCTCTCCTTCCGGCTGCAATTCTTCTTTGTAAAAAAGTGATTATCGTTTATAATAAAAGTGAGAGGTGTTTATGAAAAAGATTATTTTTATTTGTCTGACTATTCTTTTTTCTTCACTTGCTTTTGCACAGGCGGTGGAAGGTGTAAGTGAATCAAATAATTATTCTGAAGATTTAGAAATTAGTAACAGAATATGTACTGTTTACGGTTTTAAAGATGAAGCAGACCTTGACCAGAGATTTTATGATGTTATAAAACTCTGTGGATCAAGGAATACTGAAAGCTTTGATCTTGCTTATAAAAAACTACTCTTGGAAAAAGTTAAATCTCCTTCTAATAATTTACTTGATTTTATGACAAATAATAATTATGAATATGCTTCATATTTTGTTTATAGTAGTGAGTCGAAGTTTGATTATTACACTGGTGAATATTACACAAGTAAAAAAGTAACAATATACTTAATTCGTAAATTTAATGGCAATATCTATTCTATAAGTCAAACTTACAATCTTAACTAAAAAATATTTTATTTGTTTTACTTTAATTTCAGACTAGCCGGGATTGGAAGGGTTGGGCATAGCACAAGTGCGAAGCACCGGAGCGAAGCGCTGCCCTGGAACCCCGGGATATCACACCACCCACTTTATTGAAAAAAAAATTATCACCGATTTTATTTATTCTTCTCTTACGGACCAGGATGCTACTTTTGTTTATTCAGTCCGTAAACATAATTGGATTATCCAAAAAATTCTTTCCTGTTTCATGAATACCTACGGACTAAATAATCAGAAGCTGCAAATTAGTCCGTAAATTTTCATTAATTCTCCGGAAATGTTTTCGCTGAACACAAAGGCTTACGGACTAAATAAGTAAATCCCACAATTCAGTCCGTAAACATAATTTTATTATCCAAAAATTCTTTCCTGTTTCATGAATACCTACGGACTAAATAATCAGAAGTTGCAAATTAGTCCGTAACTGGTCGGATATTAGTTTATAGAGATATAAAAGATTATTATGATCTTTCTGTTGTTGATAAGTTTGATGAAATTGTGGAATTAAGGAAGTCATTGGATTTTCTGTCAATTTATTCAGAGTATGAATTTGTTGATCAGTCAAAAAATGTGGAACCAATGAAGCCTCTTTTCTGCAGGGTAATACGTGACAATTAAAATTATATAGAGGGCGGTCAAGCCCTCTTATTTTTTTAGTTAATCTTTTTAAAGATGAAGCAGCTCGAGCTTTATAAAGATAATCTCACGAATTCTGGACTGGGTTAAAATTTTTTCATTAATGTAGTCACGGATTTCTATCTGGATTAAATCCTTGTGTCCATAAATTTCTGCATAAGTTTTTTTAGAAAAATAACTTCTTAAGAAATCAATGATTTCGATTTTTCTGTTTTTAATTTCATTCAGGGCTGCAGTATCATTTTTGTTATATGCCAGGGCTATTTCAGCAGTAATGCTGATTTCTTCGTTGTCATTGCACCTTGTATAGATAACTGGAAGTTCCGTATAAAAATCATATAAATTATAAACTTTAGATTCTGCAAAAATTAAACCGGAACAAAATAATAAAACTGTAAAGATAAAAAATTTTTTCATGGAACTCATCATATAACTCCGCTGTTTTCTTCAAACTGATATGTTTCCAGATAAGCTCTGGAAAGAATTTCACTGGTTGTTTGTTTTGTAAGAAGTGTTTCCTTTGCACAGGCCAATCCATAATTAATACACTGTTTTATGTTTGCCTTTTCAAGATAGCCCATAAGGAAACCTGATGCAAAAGCATCCCCGGCACCAATAGTGTCAACGATTTTTGGAAGTTTGTATGGTGGCTGGATGTATGTCTGATTTCCAATACGAACCATTACGCCTCTTGAACCAAGGGTAATGATAAAGTTTTTGAAACCCAGAGCCTGCATTTTATCAGCTGTTGGAAGGTCAGCTTCAGGGCTTTCACCTATAATTGCTTCAGCTTCATATTCGTTACATGCAAAAAGATCAATGAGTGGTGCCCATTCAAGAGTTTTACGTGCAAGGTCTGGTGCAGTTGCATTCTGGAAAATAAAAAAATCAGGATTTTCTTTTTTTAATTCGTAAAAGTCACTTAAGGTTTCGTGAGTAAGATTTGAATCCATGCAGATGTTTTTAATATTCTCTCTTTCGATTACATTGCGGACTTCATTATCCAGGGTAATTTCACGAACAATATTTGTATTGTAAATACAGCTGGCCGTTTTACTTGAAGCAGAAGACATAACTGAAAAAAGCGAAGTCTTATATTCGCTGCTTCTGCGGAGGAGTGTGGTATTAACTTTGTTTTCTTCAAGTTCCCTGCTGAGATAATCACCAAAAATGTCTTTTCCAACGTATGCAAGTAAATATGAGTCTAATCCAAGACGTTTAAGGTTGATAGCCATTCCTCTTCCCACTCCGCCTGGAACAAGTTCAATATTTCCGTCTCTGTACGCTTCTGTACCGTCTTCTTCCGGAGTATAGGCCTTTATGTCAACTGAAATGTTTCCTATTGAAAGGATTTTGATAGGATTTTGGTTTGCATTCATACAGTTTAAATTTATAAAGTATTAGGCTCTGTGTCAAATACCTGATAAAATTTAAGCGGAAAAATTGTTTCAGTCGTTTTTTTCTACCACTAAAAAAATATGGTTTAAAAAAGGTATATAGATACGTTTTGTTTTCCAGAGTTTGATAAATTCTTCTCTTGGAACAATCCTGTTATAGTATTTTGCATTTGTATTGATTTTTTCACTGAAGGAATCCGCCAGATAAAAATATTCTTTATCATAGCCCACAACTGGAACGTAATGAAGCCAGTTAGTATCAATGGATGTGCGTATGAGAACGATAACAGGATTTCCTTTACTAATTTCTTCTTCCAGATTTTTAAGGCTTCCTGTGTAGTAGTGGATTGTAAAACCTTCTTTCGTAAAGAATTGAACTATTCCCTTAGGTACAACAGCTCCATCCTTAAGAGCTTTTGGAAGAGCTTCGTATACTTTTAATCCGTCTGCCTGAATTCCATAATGGCGGAGAACATAGGCGGAAGAAAATCCTGAACATTCCGGGCCGCTTTGAATTCCGGTGTGATTTTCTTTTTTAATGAGAAACTCTTCTGGAGCTGACCTGCTGCTTTTGTATTTTTCAGGCTTACCTACAAATTCTCTGGAGAAAAGTAATACAGTTACATAAATAATTAGAAGTATTGAAAAAAAAGTAATAACAACAGCTAAAAACATTTTACTAGTCTTCTTTTTTAATTAAATCAAATAAGTTGTGGAGTTTTTCAAGGAGGATTGCAGCTCCCTGGGATTTTAAAATATAACCCTGTGGTTTTAACTGAACTGCCTGCTGAACTAAAGTTACGTCAGCTACAGCCGTAAGGAAAACAACAGGTATGTCTTTGAATTCATCTTCTGTGCGGATTGCTTCAAGAGTTTTTGTTCCGCTCATTACTGGCATATCGTAATCAAGGAGAATTAAATCTGGTCTTGCTTTACCCAGATAGGTGAGACAGGCTGCTCCGCTTTTTACAACAGCTACGTCATAATCGTTCTTGAGCCAGACGCTAACAGTTCTTAAGGTAACAGGGTCATCATCCACAAGAAGGATTTTTTTTCTTTCTTCTTCTTTCTTTTCTTCCTGAACCGGGTTTTCTTTTACTCCATTTATCTGGTTCCAGATTTTTCTTAGTTCATGCATGAAGGATTTTAAAGGAATAGGGGTGAAGATAAATTTATAAATCAGGCTGAATTTTTCCCCAATATATTGACGGCAGTCCGGTCTTGTTCCGCAAACTGCAATTGGACTTTTTCCGTAGAGAACCAGGTGATTTAATACTCTTTCAGATTCTGCTGACAGATTGTTTAAGAAAACCAGAATGAGTTTCTGGGGTTCTGCTTCTATAGTATCAAAAATGCTTTTTTCAAATCTTGCAAACTGAATGTCATAATTATTTTCCATCTCTGTAACCAGATTGTCAGTAAGAACGCCTTCTTCGGAGATGAGTAAAATATCCATAATAACCCTCACTTTTGTATATTATATAATCATTTTCAGTATTTTGTTAACCTCTTCAAAATCAATATTTTCTACTGCTTTTTCAAGGTCTGTAATTTTGCTTTCAATATTTTCTGGCAACTTAAAACTTTTCAGCTTTATTAAATTATCCTCAAGAGAATTTAAATTATTTTCCTGGCTGTCTTTTAGTAAATCATTTAGCAGCAGATTCAAGGCCTGGCTGCTAATTTCATTTGCTTCAATTTTGTTTTCTTTCCTGTAAAGAAAAATTTTTTCCAAATGACTTTTATATGATTTGTAAAGATCCAGCATTTTTTCAGCCTTATTTTTTATGGAGGATAAACTGCTGCTTTCTTTTTCCAGTTCTCTGGCTTTTGCTTCAAGTTCCTCTGCAAGTACTGAAAGCCTTTCTGCTCCGATGATTCTTGATGAGGTTTTCAATGCATGAACCTGAGTTGTAAAATTTTTAATATCACTGCTGTTAAGATATTTTTCCATTTCACTTGATTTTTCATCAATGAGATTATAAAAAATTTTTACAGCCTTTAACCAGTTTTCAAAATCTCCTGAAAAATTTATTGCTTGTTTCAGATTAATTATTTCATGATTAATTGAAGGAAAGTCTTCTGGAATCTGAAAATCAGATTGTTCCTCGATTTTATTTTCCTGAATTATTTTTCCAGGCAGCCATTTTCGTAAGGCATTTGCAAAATCTTTTCCCTGTACCGGTTTTGAAAGAAAATCATCAAAGCCATTAGAAAGGAACATTTCTTTTGCAGAATTAATTGCATTAGCACTTAAGGCAATAATTATTTTATTCCGTTCTTTTTTATCCCGGTCATTTATTATTTTCATACATTCAATTCCATCCATTTCCGGCATCTGGTGATCCATGAAAATAATATGGAAATCTTCTTTTTCAGTAAGTTCAATTGCCTTTTTTCCACTAAGTGCAGTAACTGGAATGATGTCAAACTTTTTTAACAGCCCTTCTGCAACCTGAAGGTTTACATCATTGTCATCAACTACAAGAATTCGTGCCTCTGGTGCAGTAAAGGTCTGAGTGGAAATATTGTGGTCAACAAAAAGAGAAGAAAATTCACTTTGATTAAGAAGTTCTACAACAGGTATGTTTTTTAAATTCGTATAAATGTTATCAAATTCTGCTTTCTGGAAAAGAGAAGGGTATGCCTGATTACAAGTCTTATAGTCAACAATTTTCTGCGGGAGGTTAATATAGATGCTTGTTCCTTTTCCATATTCCGATTCAATTGAAAAATTTCCATTCATCAGATTTATAAGTTTTTTTGAAATTACAAGTCCCAGACCTGTTCCTTCATTCTTACGGTTTGCCTGCATATTTACCTGAGTGAAATTTGTAAAGAGTTTTGAAAGGTCTTCTTCTTTTATTCCTATGCCTGTATCAAGAATTGAAAACCTGATGCCTTCACGGTCTTCATAATTATGAAGGCTTTCTGCTCGAATGATAATACTTCCTTTTTCTGTAAATTTTGCTGAGTTTCCTGCCAGGTTAATGAGCACCTGCCTGATTCTCATGTCATCTCCGTGAAAGTAATTTGCCAGTTCAGGATCAATTTGTAAAATCAATTTAACACTTTTATCTTTAATTCTTACAAGAATTATATTTGAAATATCATATAAAGTTTTCAGCAGATCATAGTCATTTAAAATAATGTCCAGTTTGCCTGATTCGATTTTTGAAAAATCCAGAATGTCATTAATAATATTTACCAGGTTCAGGGAAGAAGTTCTGATTTGCCGGATTGTGTTTTTTTCATTATCAGGTAAATTAAAGTCCAGGGCCAGTTCACTCATTCCTACAATTGCATTCATTGGCGTGCGTATTTCGTGGCTCATTGTTGCAAGAAAGAGGGATTTATTTTTATTCTGAAACTGTGCTTTCTCTGTGAGTTCTTTAAGTGATGAAACAGTTTCGTTAATATTTTTGGAAAGATTGTTAAATTCCTGAATGCGGGAAGGCTCAAGAATTACATCAAGATTACCCTTTGTAATTTCAGAAAGTTTCTCATCAGTTTTATCCAGATTCCTGATGATTGTTTTTTTAAGCATAATGTAAGTAACAAGAAAAATTGTTATAAAGGTGAGCATTTCGTATATTGTAGCAAAGATAACATTTCTGTTGATTAATTCTTCTGCTTCTTCCTGTGGAATAACTGCAATCATTCTGAAATGTTCAAAATCTTCAACTGTAAAAAAACAAGACTTGTCATAAATTACGTCTTTGTAAAGTTTGTCCTGCTGGAGTGAATTTATGTCCCTGTATTTCTTAAAGCCAATTTCTGTAACTGGTAAACCAAGGTGTTCTATGCTTCCAACATCACTGATAATTTTACCGTTTTTATCAATGATGATTGCGTAACCTGTTTTTCCAATTTTTTGATTCATAGTAAAATTCTTTACAGTGTTGTCGTAAAGAATTTTTGTTCTATCTTTGCTGTAGGTAATGTAAAGAAATCCTCCGCTGAACATTGAGCCTGCAGTCTTTAATGCAGTTTCTTCTATACTGGAATAATCTTCCATGGATTCGCCAGCTGATTGTAATTTGCTGACAACTGACATAATTTCCTGGTCTGCAAAGGCGTTGTAATTTTCAGGATAATCTTTTCCGTAGGAGGAGGTGATACGGCCTTGATTATCAATAACCGCAATGTTTTCAAAACCAAGGGAGGCTGAAAGGCTTGCCAGAAAATCTCGTGAAAGATAATCTCTTGCAAGATTACAGATTGCAGAAATGTATCTTGTCCTGATTATAATATTGTGCTGAAAAGAATCTTTTATGTTAACTTCAAAGATTGATGTTGAGCTTTCCAGAAGTTCAGCTGCGTTTGTTTTTGCTGTTTTTATCTGTGCAAGAACTGTCAAAAAATTTGCAAAGAATAACATAATCATAAAGAAAACAACAAAATTTTTTATCAGGAGTTTTGATAACTTTGTCATATTATAATTTTAACACGCAAATTAAATTTTACTAGTAGCCCAAATGTCGAGTTTTGAAAATCAACGAATTTATC
>DGUP01000071.1 GCA_002394685.1 Treponema sp. UBA4307
TCCCAGCGTTCATGGTGATAGTGGGCAACATTTTCTGCAATTTTAAGGAAGTAAGAATCTCTTGTTCCAGACAAAATCTGCTGAACAATAATGCCCCCCTTTGCAGCATGAGACTTCATTTCTTCATACTCTTCTTTTGTAAAGACTCCAGGCTTTTTTAATATACGGTCTTCTACGGCAATTTTACCCAGGTCGTGCATAGGAGCAGCCTTTGCCACATTGTGACAGAAAAGAGGTGTCATTTCAGGCCTGTCTTTATCCTTCTGCATTTCTTCCACAAGAATTTTTACAACTTCACTGGTTCTGCGGATGTGACCACCTGTAGAAGAATCACGGTTTTCTACCATACTGGCCAGAGAAAGAATAAGAGTATCGTGACTGTCCTGAAGATATTTTGTCTGCTGGGCAACTTCTTTTTCAAGGCTTTCACGGTAATTGTTCAAAAGATTGATGTAGCGCTGATTTTCAGTAACATCGCTGATTACAAACTGATAACCACGAATAATGTTTCCATCATAAATATAACTGGCTTTAATGCGGTAAAAAGTTTTTGACTCTTCAGACAAATCCATTTCTTCATCAGGAGAGTATTTAAATTCCATTGTTCCCTTGTAGTGGTCCACATCATCAACCCAGCCCATGACCATTTTTTCAAAATCAGTCTGACAAGGAAATTTTGTATCTACAGTGTGGGCCTCCAGTTCAGGGAAAACTTTTTCTGCAATTTTATTTGCCCCAAGATAGGTATGCTTAAGGTCAAGGCCAAAATAACCCGTATATTCAGTTCTGCGTACATTTTCCATGATAACATCATCAAGGCTGTACAAACTGATTCTGTTACTGATTATTAAAAGATTAATCTGAACAACAACATAGGCAGCCGGAATTAAATCAATTGGCAGAGAAATAAAACTTGTTATAAAGTAGATGGCAATTACAAAAATTTCCCCTACAATAAGGATTGTTAAATTCAGTCTGGAAACATTGTGCTTTGTTCGCCGGGTTCTTATAAGAATAAAAAGACTGGTCAGGGCAACTGCAGCCAGGTAAATCTGGAAAACCAGATGAACAGGACCATTTTCCTTTACCGCATAAGTAACATCATTTGCAATGTAGATAAAAAAATCCTTGTAGTAAATTGGAGAATGACCTACAGAAAGAACTGCCGCAAAGAGGAAAAATCCAAAACCAAAGAGAATGCCTACAAATACCTTTTTTACCCTTATCTTACAAATCTCAAAAACAAGAAGAATTACCAGAATCGGAAGAAAAATTCCACCCAGATACTCCAGCTGATTACAGATAATCGCTGTTGAAAAATTACTTGATAAGGCAAATAATAAATACCCTAAAGTGGAAATTGGAATTATCAAAAAGATGCAGCTAAGGTGAAGATCGTAATTTTTATTCCACTTAATGGCATATAAAAATGATACAATTGCGGTTGCTACAAAAACAACACTATAATATGCTACGACCATTGTTCATCCGGACTTTTATAATACTACCTTTTTTTAAACTCATCCCTAATTACACACATTATATGAATTTAAAAAAATTATCCAACCCATAAATTTAGTTTTTTTTTGTACAAAAATTTAAATTTTTACATAAAAAAATGCAGAATTTCCTGCAATATCACCAAAATGGCCATTTTTTGAATTCATTTTATTTCAATCTTTTATAATTTCTTCTATTATATCATAATTAATCAGGAGGATATATGATTATTTTGTTAGGCGGATCCAGTCATGTGGGGAAAACTTTAATTGCACAAAAAATCCTTGAAAAAAAACTCATGCCCTACGTAAGCCTTGATCATCTGAAGATGGCCTTTATTAGAAGCGGACGGACAGATTTAACCGTTAATGATGATTACAAAATGCGCTACTTTCTCTGGCCCTTTGCAGCCGAAATTATAAAAACTGCAGTGGAAAACAATCAGAACATGATTGTAGAAGGCTGTTATATTCCTGGAGAATGGAAGCTTTCCTTTACAGAGGATTATCTTTCAAAAATTTACTGTACCTTTATCACAATGACAGAAGATTATCTGCGGAAAAATATTAATCTTGTAAAAGAAAAAGCAAATGTAATTGAGCAGAGGCTTGATGATCAAGTTGATCTGAAAAGGCTGATTTTATGCAGCAAAGATTTTAAAGAAGACTGCCTTAAATATAATATTCCAAATTTTGAAATTACCGACCAGACTGAATATGATGCTGACCGCTTTGCCAGTGAGATTTTAGAAAAAGCAGAAAAACATCTTTACACAAATATTTAACATCAGACTTTTCATTCTCACATTCGGGAATGTTCAGAGGATTATTCTTCTACCAGTTCAAAGCGCCACTTCTGGGTCACCTGGGGATATTTTACATGATCCACTTCTGACAAAAACATTTTCTTTTCCCGAATCCAGAGGGAATTGTCTCCGTATAGTCTGCGGTAAACCACATATTCTTCCTTTGTTTCCGAATGAAAGGCCACATCTTCAACAATGTAATACTTGTTTTTAAAATGTTTATATATTCCGTGGATTTTTACATTTCTTTCTTTCATTATAATGCCTCCAGTTTCTTCAAAAGTTCTGCTTTTAAATACTCGTATCTTAAACGTTTTTCTTCTTTTGCAAAATGCACATTTCTGAACTGCTCAGAATTATTTTCATAGGAAAGTTTTTCTTCACCAAACTGCTCGCTGGTAAGATCGAAAATACATTCATCTCCAGAAGAAAGAGGCACAAGATTATAGCAGTGAAAGAGAGTTTGAAATTTTTTCTGTAAATATGGGTATTCTATGATAATTTAGATTTATGAGGAAGCAATCAGACTGATTGCTTCCTTTTTCTGACTATACATTTATTAAAGACATAAGTCAATATCAGTTTTTCATTGTACCAAGGATTGTAGTATGATTATTAGCATATTAAATTGA
>DGUP01000014.1 GCA_002394685.1 Treponema sp. UBA4307
GATACATTTCAATTCTGTCAATTTTAATTTCAAGGAGAATTTCCAGCAGTTCTTTACAGATATCCGGATTTTCATGCATGACCTTATAGAAAATAAAATTGTTGGCAATGGTTGCCTGCTCCCATTTTTCTTCCGGGGTAAGATTTTTTACATCAGTATTTTTCATTTGATTACTCCTAATATTCCGCAGTGCGGTTGTAGAGGAGGCTTAATGTCAGATTAGCCGACGGCAGAATCTGCATATGACAAAAGTGCACGAAGCATTTTCATCAGCCCCCTACTATATAATCAGCAGTGAAGTTACAAAAATGTAAAAAGAATTCCCTTATTTTCTAAAAAAACATAATTTTTTGTTTCATAACACTGATTTTATGGATAAAAAAAAGGGAGTCGTCTATTTTAAAATCACTTATTAAAGTTTGAGGCAGAAAGAGGTTTTAATGAATAATAAAATTTTAGCAATCATGGCTGGAATTATGACAGGCGCAGCTCTTCTAACAGGATGCAGCACATCCAGAAAGCAGGCAGCCGAAAAATCCACACTGGCCAGAATTGATATGACAAAATGGCTCTACAACTCCGAAGATAACGTTTACTATCAGACAGGAATTTCTTATGTCGCCAATCCTGCAGATTCAGAATATGAAAGCCTGGGACTTTACGTTCCTGGAGCCTATTTTACAGGAAAAGATAATGGAGACGGCACTTACACTGTTTCTGTAAATAAAAATGGAACCCAAAATGGATTTACAGTTGAAGATGCCCCTTATGTAATTCCTATCGAAACTCCAGGTTACTCTGCAATGTCTGCACCAGACGGATACCCTTCAGCAGTAAAAGAATTTACAGACAGCGGTTTAATATTCATTTACAGTGGTGCACGGGGAAGGGAACACGGAGCCCCTGCTGGAGTTACAGATTTTAAAGCCGCAATCCGCTATGTAAGATATAATAAAAATCAGCTGCCGGGAGATACTGTAAAAATTTTCTCTTTCGGAATGAGTGGTGGCGGAGCCCAGAGTGCTATTCTGGGAGCAAGCGGAGACTCTCCACTTTATGATGATTATCTTGCTGAAATCGGCGCTGTTATGACAGAAAGCGATGCAATCTACGGAAGCATGGACTGGTGCCCAATTACAAATCTCAATGTTGCAAATGAAGCCTACGAATGGGAACTTTCTGCCAGCAGAGATTTTTCCGATGAATTCACAAAGGATTTATCAGACCGCCTTGCAGAACAGTTTGCCATTTACATCAATCAGCTGGGACTGAAAGATCAGAACGGCAATACACTTTCTTTAAGCAATGAGGGGGAAGGAATTTATCAGAGCGGTTCCTACTACGACTACCTTCTTTCTGCAGTCGAAGAATCTTTAAATACATTTTTAGAATCACAGACTTTCCCTTATGACCCATCAGTTCAGCAGGCAAATACAAATATGCCAATGCTTTCAACTCCAAACTTTGGAGGAAGAGGTCCTGCAGATTTCAGAAAGGCTGAAAAAAGAACAGATGCCCCTGAAGCTGCTCCAGAAGGAATGCCTGAGCAAGGTGAAAGAAAGGGTCCGGATTTTGAAAACATTGACAATGTTAAACGTACAGAAAATACATCAGGAGTAACAATCAGCGGAGTATATGAAACCGTACAGGATTACATCGATGCCCTTAACGCAAACGGAAAATGGGTCATCTACAATCCGGAAACAAACACTGCAAAAATCACAAGTCTGGCAGACTTTTCAAAAGCAGTAAAAAATGCCACAAAATCAGTTGGTGCATTTGATGATTTAAATGCCAGTCAAGGCGAAAACACATTATTCGGCTACAATGACGGCAAAGGCGCCCACTGGGACCCAATTATGGGAGAACTTCTTAAAGGCAGCGAATACGAAGAAGCATGGACTGAAGATCTTGCAAAAACAGACTCTCTTGGAAAAACAGTTGCAGTTCGTGCAAACATGTATAATCCTCTCTATTACATCTCTGATTATTATGAAGGAAGCGGAAGTTCAACTCTGGCAAAGTACTGGAGAATAAGAAGCGGAATCTTCCAGGGAGACACAGCTGTAAGTACAGAACTTATTCTTGCCACTGCACTTCAAAATGCAGGTGTGGAAAATGTTGATTTCCAGGCAGTATGGGGCTTAAAACACGTACAGGCAGAAGTAAGCGGAACACCGGCACAAAATTTCATTCAGTGGGTAATCAGCTGCTCTAAAGATTAATACCTGGGAACCTGAAAAAAAATCAATTTTCAGATTCCCGCTTATAAGACTCAACAGTCCCCGGAAAAACAACCGGGGGCTTTCAATTTACATTGCAGGCCTGTTTAACAACAAAGACCTTCATTAAAAAATTCCCTGAACCGAAAACTACTGGACAGTTCAAAAACATCTTTTTTCCCTACAATATAGAAATATTTTCCTTCAAAATTTATCAACATCCCTCCAAAAAATTTAAAATCTCTTCCAAACTACTATTGGATTGGCCTTTCTTTTCTTGAATTTTTTTCTTCAAGTGAATAACATAAAATTATATATGAGTTTGCAATTCCATTGAGAATTACAAATATGTAAAAAGTATGAAAACCTGCCAGCACAGCATAAAAAACTGTCCGACGATTTTCATCCAACTAAAAATAAGGAGATTTCTATGAAGAAATGTACCCTGTTTGCCATAGCTGCACTTATGGTAGCTCTGGTAGCGGCACCGTTAAGTGCTCAGGAATCATCCTCTGATGAACTGGGCCTTCGTATTGGTGCATTTGGATTTGGTCAGTTACCTGCCAATGAATATTCTGAATCCATCGATGGATTGTTAGGAGGAGGAGTAACAATCGGCTATCCTTTCCCGGCAAAAATTGGAAATAATCAGTTTGGTATTTCTTTCCACATTCAGGGCGGCTACCTTTTTGCCCAGGGTGGAAAAGCAGATGATGGATGGGATGCTCTTGTTATGACAAACCTCTGGTTCCGTATTGGTTTACCAGCAGGATTTGCTCTTGTCCCTGAACTTGGATACGGAGTTGATGTTCGCCACGTTGATGTAAAACCTGCATATGAAACTTTGCCAAGTACAGTTTATGCAGACCAGCTTATTGAAGCAGCCCTCAGTCTGCGCTGGGGACCTCCAGCCCTTAACGGCCATCTTGAATTCGAACTTACACCACAGTTCCTTTTCAATCCATTTAATGACGGAATGACTATACTTGGAGGTCTTCGTCTCGGTTTCGTTTACGCCTTTGACAAATAAAATGGGAGTGAAAATATGAAATCAAAATTTATGAAGAATATTCTTAAAGTTTTTGCTGCCGGTGCCCTGTCACTTTTAGCAGCAAGCTGTTCAGATCTGGTAATGGACCTGCGTCTTACAGATCTTACCCGCAATGTAACAAACCCAGCAGATGCAGGAGTTACATTAGATGATTCTGCAGTTATTAAATATTATGTAATTGATGAAACTTCAAAACTGACAGACGGAAGTGAAGACGAATATGTTTACAACACAGCAGTTTGTACAGCAGAAGTTGATGAAGACACAGGCGTTCTCACACTTAAAAAAGAAGGAAAGGGAAGCACCGCTGTCTGGGTTCGCGTTGTAAATATTACACCTGAGCCAGATGAAATTCTCTACCGCGTACGCTACAACGTAAATGTTGACGGAAGCATTTCTGCTGATCAGACAGGCTTTGTTCAGAGACCTTACACAATTGAACCTACAACAAAAGACCAGAACGGAAATGATATTGAAAACGGTCCTCTTACATACGAATCAGTTTCTTCTGCAGACGAAGATATTGTAACTGCAACAATCAACGAAGACGGTGACCTGGTAATTACTCCACAGAACCCTGGAACAACTGAAGTTACAGTAACCTCAGAAAATGCTACAGGTGATACAGTCTGTGTTGTTTATGAAGTAACAGTTGAGGAAGACGGAACAACTACAGTAGAAATTAAAAATGTTGCTATTCCTGTAAAGATTACTACTACATATGAAATTCAGGGTTATGAAGTAGAAGATACAAACATTGCAGAAGCAGGCACTAGCGATGACTTCACTCTTGTTGTAGTACCAGCTAACGATGGAACAACTTACCTTACAGTTTACGGAAGTACAGGAACTGTTAATGAAGGTGATAGTGAAGATTACACCAATGACTTTGTTAACAAATACAAGATTACAGTTTCTGGTGGTGTTGCTACTTATGAACTTATTTCTTCTCAGTTTAATCTCTATCCTAAGAAAAACTTTACAGCTTACCAGAGTGTATCTGCAGAGTCAGAAAGTTCATTCGCTTCATCAACACTTGCAAACAATGTAATTACAATAAATGCAGCAGTTAATGATGGAGTAGTAACATCAGTAACCAATGCTCTAGTTACCGCAACAGGTAAGACCATCTACGATGATGATACAGTATTCACATACAAAGTTTCCGTAGGCGATAAGGGTGGATGGAGTTATTCAATTTTCAAGGTAGAACTTGACTACACTAAGGCAGAGGGAACAGTTCGCTATCTGGAGTTGAACGAAGAAACCTTCGAAGAAGAGTGGGTAACAAAAACCGACTCTTACATGAAGTCAAATGATGCTACCTATACACGTCCAATTGATAGTACAATTGTTGTATTCACATGCCCTGCTTCAACAAACAAATATACATTGGCTCCAAAAAAAGACGGAAGCACTCAAGTACAAATAGGTGCTTATGATGATGGAGGAATTGAACGCTGTATCAAGAACAATGTAACAATTAGAAATAACCAACACGTTATTGACTATGAACTTGCAGAAGCTCGTGTTCAGGTACCTTTAACATACCTCGATGGAATCGTAGATGAAGTTGCTCTTGAAAAAACAAACAGTTTCAAAACTAATCCAAATTATGAATATGGCGCTGTAAGTGGTTATGCAGAAGTTTCTTGTGCAAACACTGACACAGTATCTGCTGTTGGTCAGACAGGAAATGTTACAGTATATGGTACTAACGATAAATCTGTAACATTTGGAACAGAAATTATAGAAGGCGGAATCTTTACAGTTAACTATCCTCTTAACTAGGATTTGTAGTTTTTACCAGTTCTCTTCCCTGCCCACAAAGCAGGGAGAAACTTAAAAAAAGGACATATAAATGAAAAAAATATTGTTAGCATTTTTAGGAGCCGCTCTTATCGGATCAGCAGCTTTTGCTGAACCAGATTCAGGCAGTTTCCTTGCAAACGGCTCAGCTTTTTCTGTAGGAAACTTCTATGTTGAAGGCAATGCAGGTTTCGTATTCCCATTCGGAATGCTGCAGGAAAACTATGACACATCAGCAAAACAGCCTGGTGCTGTCTTTGGTGCAGGTCTTGGTTATAACCACGGCGGCTGGCTCTTTGGAATCAATTATTTTGGTGACATCTGGGGTAAGCTTGAAGACAATGCAAGTCATTCCTGGGCAAATGCAAGAGGTCACACATTTGCATTTACTCTCCGCAGGGTACTTTCAAACGATAGTATTTCTTTCCTCCCATCAGTTCTTGAGATTGTACCGGGAGCTTCAGTAGGCGTAGACTTCTTCTCTTATGACAACGGTCCACGTTTTACAGCAGACGGTGCTTCCCTCTACACAGATCTGTCTCTTGCTCTGGCCTTCAATATGGGCAGCGACATCTTTGTTCCATACATTCAGGGCAACTACAGTTTTGTCTACAACAAAAATTACACAGACGGATGGTTCGGCGTACCACATGCAACTGTTGGTCTCCGCACTTACCTGCTTTCACCACTTGCTCCAAAGGCAGCAGCTTTAAGTCTTTCAGTAAAGAACAATGTTAAGTTCACTCCAGATGATGACGGCAAAGATGATGTTCTCACACTTAAACCGGTTACAAACAATGTTCTCGGCAACAAAACTGAAAGCTGGACTCTGGAAATTGCAGATCCAAATGGAAAAGTTGTACGCACTCTCAGCGGAAAGGGCAAGCTTCCTAAGAAAGTTCTCTGGGACGGTCTTGATGACAATGGTGTTCTGGTAAAGGGCGAAACACCTTATACCTTCACACTTAAGGCAGTTCCACAGGCTGCAGTTCAGGCAAAGCTTGGCGGCGTTTCTGAAGTTACTGCTGAACCAGTTACAGTAAACGTTGGCCCAATTGCAATGCCAGCTGTAACAATTTCTTCTGAACTTATAGAAGGCTTTACTCCAGACGGAGACAACAAGCTGGATACTCTCCCTGTATCAATCAAGCCTCGCGTTAACCTTAAGAGTAAGGCCTGGAAACTGATAATCAACGATAAGAACAAGGAAACAATTAAAGAGATTTCCGGCCAGGGTCAGGTTCCTGCAGAAATCGTATGGGACGGAAGCACAATCTCAGGTGAAGACATCTTCTCTGGTGAAGATTATTACATCACTCTCATTGCAGAACCAGTTGATTCAATTGCAAAGAAATATGCACTTAACGAAGTTCCAAGTAATACTCTTGAAATCAAGTCTGGTATCTTGTGGGAAACAATCATCCCTGATGAAAAGTGGAAGATTGTCGTTAACACAATCTACTTTGACCCGGATGCAGCTACTTTCAACACACTGACTGAAGAACAGATTCAGAGCAACAAGTGGACACTGGACAGCATTGCAGATCAGGTTAAGGAAAAGGAATCATTCGTAGAACTGAACATTGAAATTCAGGGATACGCAAACAATGTTTCTAACACAGAAAAGGAAAATATTGAAGAACTGATTCCTCTTTCACAGGCTCGTGCTGATGCAATCAAGGAAGAACTTGCTAAGCGTGGTCTGAAGATTTCAAATCTTACATCTATTGGTTACGGTGGAGCAAATCCAATGGCTAAGTGGGAAGACCGCCAGCACTGGTGGAAGAACCGCCGCGTTGAATTTGTTGTTACAAAAAAGAACTAACATGATTCAACTCCTTTCAGAGTAAAATCATAATGCCCTTAAGACTCATCTGAATCTTAAGGGCATTTTTTTAGGCAACCTTGAAAACTTCAGTTATTCCAGAAGACCTTTAATACTTCATTATTTTTGTCTGGAAGAAGCGGACTATTTTATAAATCGGAGTTTCAAACCGCCGCTTTGCTTTTGTAAGCATTTTTCTTATTTCAATAGACTGAGGACAATGAAGTTCACACTTACCGCATTTAATACAGTTCGAAGCACCAGTACTTGTACTTCGGATTGAAGTGCACATGAAATAATCCTTAAGTCCCTGAAAATAATTATCAGAAAAACTTCGGTTATAGGCCGCAAATATTCCAGGAATATCAACTCCTTTCGGACAAGGCATACAGTAACGGCAGCCTGTGCAGGAAACCTTTGTAAGGGAATTAATCACCTTAACGACTTTTTTTATTGTATCAAAATCTTCCTGGGTAAACGCTCCGGCTTTTGAGGAACTGGCAGACTTTATATTTTCATCTATCATTTCCAGACTGTTCATTCCGGAAAGAACACAGGTAACTGCTTCCTGATTCCACAGCCATCTGAAGGACCATTCTGCCGGACTCCATTCAGGTCTGGCCTGATTCAAAATCTTTACCGCAGCTTCCGGCAGTTTATTTGCAAGACGGCCGCCTCTTAAAGGTTCCATAATCACAACAGGAACATTTTTTTCCGCAGCCCGCTCAAGCCCTTTAACACCAGCCTGAGAAGTTTCATCAAGATAGTTATACTGAATCTGTGTAAAATCCCAGTCATAAGCATCCAGAAGTTTAAGGAACATGTCCGTGTTTCCGTGATAAGAAAATCCCACCTGACGAATCTGGCCGCTTTTTTTCTTTTCTTCCAGCCAGTCTAAAATTCCAAGATTCTGAATTCTCTCCCAGGCCCCTAAATCATTCAGCATGTGCATGAGATAATAATCCACATGGTCAGTACGCAAACGACGAAGCTCTTCATTAAAAAGCCTGTCCATATCCTCAGATTTTTTCAAGAGATAATGAGGAAGTTTGGTTGCAATATAAACTTTATCCCGGAGATTATTTTTCTCAAGAATTTCTCCAAGCGCCGCCTCACTCCCCGGGTAGATGTAGGCAGTATCAAAATAATTAATTCCACCTTCAACAGCCCTGAGAATTTCTCCTTCAGTTTTTTTGATATCGATTGCAGCCCCTTTTGTAGAAAAACGCATACAACCGTATCCCAAAACAGAAATTTTGTTTCCTTGCCTGTCTAACCTGTACTCCATTTAATTAAACCTTAAACTTATCAATTTGAATTCCAATCTGGCTGATTGACTGATTCACTGATGCATTAACGTTTTCCAGTTCAGAACTAGTTTCACGCATGGTCTCAATATCTGAGTCCATGTTCTTAACTCTACCATTAATAGTATGAGTAACTTTCTGCAAAGATTCAATAGATTTTAAAACAGACTTACTGCTTTCTTCCATTTCACTTGATGCAACCATAACGTAACTTGTTGTATCATTCATTGTGTGAAGTGAAGCACTGATCTGTTTTGAACCGGCACTTTGTTCCGTAAGAGCCTGCTTTATTTCCAGAACAATTGTATTTGTTTCATCAATTTTTTCAGTTACAAGATTGAAAGACTGACTGGACTGCTCAGAGGCAGAAACCACAGCTTCAATTGAAGTATAAATTTCCTGAAGCTGCTTACCAATAGATTCTGACTGTTCAGAAGAAGTTTCTGAAAGTGAGCGGATTTCATCTGCAACAACAGAGAATCCCTTTCCAGCCTCACCTGCATGTGCCGCTTCAATAGCAGCATTCATTGCCAGAAGATTTGTCTGTTCTGCAATAGCGGCAATGGCCTGGTTTGCATCATCCAGCATCTGGCTCTGCTTTTCAATCTGACGGATTTTTTCATCTACATCAGTCTGACGGTTAACGCCTTCCTTTGCAGAATTAAGCAGATCATCAAAAGAGGACGTCATCTTATCCATGGAATTATTGATTGAACTGATATTGCTTACCATTTCTTCAATTGAAGAAGAAGCTCCCTGGATATCAGCAGACTGCATTTCAATCATTCTGGAAAGACCATCGATTTTTTCCGTAATCTCCTGAACAAAAGTCGTTGTCTCATTAACACTTGCTGTCTGACATCCCACTTCCCCCTGAATACTGTTAATCTCATGAAGTATGTCGTTAATGGATTTTGAAGTCTCCTGAATTTTATTTGATAAAGTACTGCCCGCTGTATTCAGATTCTCTTTTGAAAGTTTTATCTCCGAAATAATATTCTGTAGTTTTTCAGAGAATGCATTAAATCCCAGAACCACATCACCAACTTCATCCTTTGAAGTACGTTCAAGGCGTTTTGTAAGATCCGCATTTCCAGTTGCAATTTCATTGATTGATTTTTTCACAGCACCAAGAGATTTAAATGAAGCGTTAACAGTTGTAAGGGCAATAATAAGTCCCAGGAGCATTGTGCCCAGCATGATGATGGAAATAACAATGTTCATTCTGTTAATTGCGCCGTAGAAATCACCATATGGAATTTCACAGACTACGGCCCAGTTACAGCTTTCACCAACAGGCCTGTAAGCAACAATTTTTGTATGTCCATAAGAATCAATGCAGGTTTCTATCTGATTTTTCCCATCCATTACATTTTTAAGAACTTCAGGATTTTTCTTAACAACATCTGACACATCAGAATAGTGCTGCTGAAGAAGAGTCATTCCCCGATCGTAAGAACCAACAATCGCACCAGTTTCCATATTCACCAGAATTGGATGGCTGTCTTTTCCGACCACAATTGAAGAGCAGACCTGTTCCATGCGATAAGCTTTTACTTTTGCAAATACCGTTGCAGCAGGTTTTGAATTATTATCAAAAACAGGAACTGCATAAGTAATGATTGTAGTGCCGCTTAATGTTTCCGGGTCAGTAATACTGTTTTTACCCTTCATTGATTCTTTATAGGAAAAACTATTCTTCATATCAATTGAATTACCAAAGGCATTATAGGAATACCCAGAGGAATCAATCATAGAAATATCCAGAAAACTGGAATCAATTTCTTTTACAGATGAAGAAATAGATTGAATTTTTTCGTGTGTAGTAAGCTGGTCACTGCGGATAAAAGGAAGCTGGGCAAGAGTTTTAAGCATTCTGAATTCCCGGCTGTTGGTAGCTTCGATTTCAGCAGCAATGGAATTCATTATTGCATCAATTGAAGTATTTACAGATTTTGTAAGATTCTTTGTAAAAAATCTTGATGCCGCAAAAGCAATAATTAAATTGGAAAAAAAGACTAAGCCAATTACAACAATGAGAATTTTAATTTTCATACTTTTCATAACAGTCATCCTTTTTTAAGCGTGTTGAAGTAAAACCTGGGGCTGCATTCATTTAGCCATGTACGCCTGAGGAAAATATTTTTTTCAATGGATTTTTTTTCAAAGAAGTTTTCTTCACAATTGTCCTCCTAAAAAGGATAAATCTCTCTCGATTAGATTGTCTTATTGTGAAAACAACTGTTAATATTATACCCTAATAATTTATATATTTATAGTTTAAAAATTATAGATTGCTGCATTAATAGAGAAATTTGAGTATTTTTAACTATACTTTATTATAGTGTATTTCAGCTTTGTTAAGGGTGAAAATGGCTTAAAAAATATAAACCCTGCTGATCCATATAAATCATTCAAAAACAATATCTTTGTCAGTAACCATTTTTCCAGAAGAAAAAATGCAGGCTTTACTAACAACGTTTTTTAATTCCCGAATATTTCCAGGCCAGTCATAAGTTTTAAGTTTTCCAAGGGCACTGTCATCCAGCAGCTTACCCTTTTCTCCCGCAACTTCCCTGGCAATGGAATCAAGATCATTCATTCTCTGTCTGAGAGGAGGCAGTTTAATCTGTATAACGGAAATTCTATAATACAAATCTTCTCTAAAAAGTCCCTGGCTGACAAGGGATTTTAAATCTTTATTGCTGGCAAAAATAAACCTGGCATCAAAATTATGGCTCCCGTTTGACCCCAGACGGCGCACTCTTTTATCCTCAAGAACACAAAGAAGCTTGGCCTGAAGTTCCAGAGGAAGTTCACTTATTTCATCCAGAAATAAAGTTGATTTATCAGCCTGTTCAAAAATTCCTTTTGTTTTCACTGAATCTGTAAAAGCCCCGGGCTCCGTACCAAAGAGCTGACTTTCAATAATTGCAGGGGCAAAAGAAGCAGCATTATATTTCTGCATTTCATAGTTGCTCCGTGAAGACATTCTATGAATTTTTTCAGCATAAAAAGATTTTCCGCTTCCACTTTCTCCAAGTAAAAGAACCGGTTCATCACAAGCAGCTGCAATTTTAATTAAATCGCCGATCTCTCCTGATGATTTATATTGATCTTCCTGAAATAAAAAAAACGCCTGTGATTTCTGGATGCTATCATAGGCGTTTAAAACAATTTCGGAATCAGTCTTGTTTTCAAATCCTCTCATAAAGAACAGAAACTACTTATCCTTCCTAAAGAGTTTCTCCCAAACCAGGCTGATTATATACCAAATGAATGGGAATAGTAAGAAGATTTTTATAGGATTTCTTTGAATTTCAGAAAAAATCTCCCTTCCCTTATTAAACTTTTTTTCACTTACGCGCTGGATTCTTTCACTGAAAATCCCCAGAGCATCGTGATAGTAAAGGAAGATACTGTTTGAAAAGCGGTCTCTTCTTTCGTAAGACCAAACATCCTTATCCCTTATACCTTCACTTACAAGTACCAGGGATGGGGAAGCTTTTTTTATTGCTTCAATAATTCCGTCTTCTTCGGATTTTGGATAGTAGCCCACATAACGGCCCACAATCTGCAGTCTTTTAAAAGTAAGATGAAGATTATTTTCTGCTTCAGTTAAAACCTTTTTTCTTCCCCCAAGAAGATAAAGAGTCTTCAAGTGATTTTCCAGAATATTGAAGATATTAATTACAGTTGAAAAAGGATTGTATCTTACAGGAACAGGCTTGTGCAAAAACTTAGCACCACGAATAATACTTTTTGAAACAGGAAGAACAAGATCCGCATTTCTTACGCACTGAGCAAATTCATTGTTACCTCTGGCCCTGAGCAAATCCCATACGGAAAGGAAAACAATCTGCTTAGTTCCACTCATAACCAGAAGCTCAAGGATTTCGTTTTCAAGATTTTGTGGCTGCAGGATATCTACCGGAACGCCAAGCACAGTTATTCTTTGAATTGCCATAATTGTTTCTCCATTAATACAGTCTGAATTGCCGCAATTCCGTAAAGAGCAGCAGTTTCACACCGCAGTATATTAGTATCAAAGTGGATTGGGATAAAGCCCGCATCACTTAATTGTTTTATTTCTTCAGGCATTATGCCGCCTTCTGCACCAACAGCAATTGCGGCACATTTAAGGCCATCTGAATTCTTAAAAGCCTCATGAAGCTTTTGAGTTCCAGAAGTCTGTTCGTAAAGTACAGTGGCTAAACTTTTGTTTTCAGCACCTGTATTTTGCGTTTTTTGGGTCCAGAAATCAATAGCTTCCTTAACAGACATTACTTTTGTAACCTCTGTCTCTACAGCAGAACCACTTTGCTGTAAAGCTTCAGTAATTATATTATCCCAGCGGCTGTTTTTTTCTTCAGACCTTTTCTTTGCAGATTCAATATTCCCTTTCTGGCAAAAAGCACCTGCCACAGGAACAACATACCGTACACCGCATTCTACAGACTGCCGTATAATAAGTTCCATTTTAGGAGGCTTTGCTACAAACTGAAAGAGAAAGAGCTCACACTGATTTTGCTTTTCAGAAGGAGGGGCCTTAATTTCACTGCCGGAATTAATATTTACTTTCCCATCACCGGCCAGTTGCAGGACAATTCTCTTATCTTCAATAAGAGCAACTGTCATCTGCATAAGCTTGTCCCCGGGGAGCCGCGCGTAAATCATATCACCAGACTTAACACGCAGCACTGATTTCAAATAATGAAACTTTTTTCCTTCAAGAACAATAATTCCATTCTTATCTACATCTTGTTCAAGAACAAGCTGTCTCATCTGCTTTTTTCCTTTAAGAGCTTAGCATTCTCCAGCTGCTTTAAAGTCTTTGAATTTTTAATCAGTTTGTTTACATCTTCTTTTTCAAGAATTTCCAGGGCTGCATTCAACTGAATATCATAATCCAGATCGTAAAGCATAGCCGGCTTTGTTCTGTAAACTTCATTGCGAATCATCTTGCGCAGGAAACGAAGTTCCAGTTTGTAGGTTTTGTAAAGAGTTTCTGCATAAGCTGCAATATCAGCTTCAGTCATATTAGGATGATTTTCAACGTACTTTGAAATTACATCATCTTCAATCAGCTTAAGATAAACTGCATCATCCTCTTCAGTGAACTCAGGATAAAGAACCTCTCTGTCAGGAGGAATTCCAGTTTTATCAATATTCACATCACTTGGGGTGTAATAGCGGGCAACTGTAATTTTAAATCCGTCATTGTTTAAGAGCTGGGATGGAATCTGAACGCTGCCTTTTCCATAAGTATTTGCACCTACAAGATAAGCGACTTTTGCATCCTTAAGGGCACCTGCAAGAATTTCGCTGGCAGAAGCAGAACCTTCGTTAATCAAAACAATTACCGGAATATTTTTAACAACAGTATTCTTTTTGCGGGCATAGAAAACTGAATTCTCATAAGAGATACGGCTCTTTGTAGCAACAATAGTTCCATCATCAATAAACTTATCCGCAATATTAACAGCAGTCTGAAGCAAACCGCCGCCATTATTTCTAAGGTCAATAATCAGAGATTTGTAGCCCTGACTCTGGAAGGAATCAAGTGCCTCCTGGAAACGGGCAGTTGTTGTACCAGAAAAACTTGACAGTCTGATGTAACCGGTGCTGCCAATCATTCCGTACTTAACTGTAGGATTTTCAATAATTGCACGGGTAAGAGTTACGTCAAAAACCATGTTCTTACCGCGAAGAATTGTGATTTTTACAGTTGTACCTTTTGGTCCACGGAGCAGGCTCAGAACTTCTTCCATTGTAATAGTAGTTGTATCTACATTACCAATCTTAATGATTTTGTCACCAGGCTGAATACCGGCTTTAGCTCCAGGAGAATCATCAATTGGAGCAATTACGTCTACATAGGCAGGCTTCTCTGGAGTTGATTCGTTTGGTTTTGAAATTGAAAGACCTACGCCTCCGAAAGAACCGCTGGTTGTATCTGTAATGCTTCTCCAGTCATTCTGATCCAGATATTCTGAATAAGGATCATCAAGGGAATTCAACATTCCTCTTAAAGCACCTTCATACAACTTCTGAGGATCTACTTCTTCAACATAGTTGTTTTGTATGTACTGATATAATTCTTCAATTACCTGAAGATACTGTTCACTGTCAGAGCTGCTCTTTTTTGAAGACTGAGCAAAACACTGGACTGAGCTTACCACTGCCAGAGCTATAGTGATAAATACAGGAATATAGCGGCGGACTAAGCTTTTAATTGTTTTCTTATTCATAATAGTAAAGTTTACGACCTTTTTTTTGTCTATGCAAGAGATTGTATAATATGGTATATTTTATTTATGCAGATAATTCCCGTTGCGAGCGGCAAAGGCGGCGTTGGTAAAAGCTTATTGAGCGCAAACCTTGCAATTGCTCTTGGTCAGGCAGGTAAAAAAGTTCTCTTAGTCGATCTGGACCTTGGTGCTTCAAACCTGCATCTTGTAATTGGACAACCATCACCTAAAGCAGGAATCGGAACATTCCTTACAGGTCAGTCAAAATTTGAGGACATAATCATTAAAACTGATTATGAAAATGTTTATTTCATTGCAGGCGATTCAGAAATTCCAGGCCTTACCTCCCTTAAAGTAAGCCAGAAGAATCAGCTTATCCGCAAGTTCCTTAAAGTGAATGTTGATTACCTCATTCTGGATCTGGGAGCCGGAACACACCTGACAATTCTGGATATGTTCCTCCTTTCCCCACAGGGCATTGTTGTAACTGCACCTACTGTCACTGCAACCTTAAACGGATACCTCTTCCTCAAGAACGTTGTTTTCCGCATGATGTATAATACCTTTAAGCGTAATTCACCGGCATACAATTATCTGGAAAGCTTAAAAACTGACACTGCTTCCCTTCAGAGACTTTACATTCCAAAGCTTATTGAAACTCTGGAAAAAGTTGATCCACAGAGCACTGCAGTTTTCAAAAGACGCATGCAGGAATTCCATCCACGTCTTATCCTCAATATGATTGATGATCCAAAAGACGCTGAACGTGCCCTCAAAATCCGTCACTCCTGTGCCCAGTACCTCGGTCTGGACCTGGAACATCTTGGTGTAATTTATCGTGATAACATGCAGGATAAGGCTCTTGCTTCAAGGCTCCCTGTTGTAAAATATAAGCCTCAGTCTGTAATCGCTCAGGCCATTTACCGTATTGCAGAAAAAGTAATCCAGTCAGAAACCCTTAAATTTGGCGATGACTATGACATAACTCAGGCCAGCGAAAATTCATTCGCCCTTGCATCCGAAGAAGCTGTTGACGATTACACTGCAAAAATGTCCTACCTTGAAGATCTGGTTGGTTCAGGAACCCTTACCATGGGAGAACTTGCAGAAACACTCAAGCAGCAGGCTTACGAAATTACTACCTTAAAAAACGAAAACAATCTGCTCAAGAAAAAACTTCTTGAAGCTTCCCGTCAGGGATTTAGAATTTAAAAAGGATTTTATTATGAATTTTTTACCACTTTATATTCAGTATCCGGCATGGATTAAACCTGAAATTTTTCCAAACGTTCCTGCATTAGGCTTACTGCGCTGGTACGGCCTGATGTATGTTTTTGCTTTTGGTACAGCTTTTTTTATTCTCCGCAAACAGTTCAGGGAAGGAGCTTTAGACCAGAAGGGAAGACTTACTACAGAAGATGATGTAATCAGCTTTATTGTATTCGGCATTGTCTGCCTGCTGATTGGAGCACGTGTTTTTTCCACATTAGTTTACAGTGGTGAAGAAGAATATCGTCAAAAACCATGGCTGATTTTCTGGCCATTTGATACAAAAACAGGCAAATTTACCGGTCTGGCGGGCATGTCTTACCACGGCGGATTTATTGGCGGTCTTTTAGGAATGATTATCTGGTGCATATGGCACAAACGCCCTGTCTGGCAGTGGATAGATGCAATGGGTGTATCAATTCCTCTGGGCTACACCTTTGGCCGTATCGGTAACTTCCTTAACGGAGAACTTTATGGAAGAATTACAAAAGCTCCATGGGGTATGATTTTCCCTCGTGCTGAAGAAGTAAACGAAACTTTTTCTACCAGCAAGGAATGGGTTCAGCAGTTTGCCGCAGACTGTAATCTGGCAATTGAACCGGGACAGCGCTTTATTAATCTTCCTCGTCACCCAAGTCAGCTTTACGAAGCCTTATTCGAGGGAGTTGTTCTCTTTGTAATTCTCTGGATTCTCCGCAAGCATAAACCATTTGACGGTTTCCTGGGCTGTATTTATACAATAGGTTATGGAATTGCCCGCTTCTTTATTGAATATTTCCGTCAGCCGGATTCAAACCTGGGCTTTAGAATTTCTCCTACAAACGATGTATCAATCTACACAAACAATTCTATGGCTAACCTTTCTACAGGTCAGGTTTTCTGCCTTACAATGATTGGCTTTGGACTTGTTTTAATGTTAGTTCTTTTCTTCTGGGATAAATACAAGAAAAAGAATCCTGAAAAATTCCAGTACCACGAAACTGAAAAAGACAAAGCAAAACGCTTAAAGTGGGAAAAGGAAGAAGCTGCATTAAAAGCTAAAGCTCAGGCTAAAAAATCAAAGAAATAATATCTGAGCATATTAATAATAAACCCGAATGTTGAGTTTTTACTATCCAAATCAAAACTCCTTATTCGGGTTCTTTTTTTTCTTAAATAGCCCGAATGTCGAGTTTT
>DGUP01000068.1 GCA_002394685.1 Treponema sp. UBA4307
GGTCAATACCAATAATCTTTCCCATCTTTCTATCTCCTCTGCAATTAAAGACTTATTTCTCTTCAGCTGATTCTTTATCATTTCCATCAGCTTTCTTATCTTCTGCCTTTGGTTCAGCCTTAACTGTTCCATCAGGCATTGTAACTACAACCTTAGCAAGGCGGATCGGCTTTTCTTTAAGCTTATAGCCCTTAAGGTAAATCTCCTTGATTGTTGGTTCTGCAACAGGTCCCTGGGCTGACATAAGAGCCTCATGGATAGCAGGATCAAACTCATCACCTGGAGCACCGTATGCCTTAAGATTGTACTTATTCTCAAGCATAGATATAAAACTTTTGTTGATCATCTCAACACCATCTGCAATTGACTTTGCATCGCTTGCAGTCTTTGCAGCTTCCAGAGTTCTGTCAAAATTGTCGATAACCCCCAGAAGATCTGTCAGGAGAGCCGCATTACCATAATCGAATGCATCCTGCTTTTCCTGCATTGCACGCTTTCTGAAATTTTCAAAATCGGCGGCACGGCGGAGAAGCTGATCCTTAAGTTCAGAAACTTCTTTTGTCAGTTCTTCAACCTTCTGTTTAAGTGCAATAGTTTCGTCTTCCGAAGAAGCTTTTGATTCAGCATCAGTTTGTGCATTTGCTTGTGAAGCAGCTGCAGCGGCCTGATCAGATTTCTGTTCAGTCTGTACTTCCTGCTGATTTTCAGTTTCTTCTTTCTGATTTTCTTCGCTCATCTCTTAATCCTAAGTAATATTTTATTCTACGTTATAGAAAATAATAAAATACAGGTTTAATCGTCAATAAATTTGTTTGAAATCAATTGAAATTCATGGAGTTTTATACGATTTCACCAAAAAAATACAAAAAAAAGACTTAAAATTCCAGTTTTTACCCGGAACTTAAGTCTCTCTCTAAACCTTAAGCCAAGATTTATTTATTCTATAATATGATTACAAAATGTTAATACCAGCTGAACGGCATTTAATTACCATTTCATCCGGCCATGCAGAAACCTGAGTTTCTCCAATATGAGCACAGCGGAGGAAGTACATGCAAAGTCTGGACTGACCAATACCGCCGCCAACAGTCTGTGTAAGCTGACCATTAAGAAGCATTTTATGGAATTTAAGGTTTTCTCTGTCCTGAGCACCTCTTTCTGCCAGCTGGGCACGAAGAGTCTCCGGAGAAACACGAATTCCCATACTTGAAAGTTCCATAGCCTGATTCAAAACAGGATTCCAGACAAGCAGGTCTCCGTTAAGGCCTCTGTGTCCGTCCCCAGTTTCACTGATCCAGTCATCGTAGTCCGGAGCACGGCCGTCATGAATTGAACCGTCAGGAAGTTTTCCTCCAATACCAATGATGAAAACAGCCCCGTACTTTTTACAAACCTCAGTTTCCCTCTCTTTTGGAGTAAGATTTGGATAAAGACGCTGTAAATCATCAGCAAAAAGGAAAGTAATATTTTCCGGAAGTACCGGTTCAATGTGATTGTATAAATCGTATACGTAGAACTCTGTCTGTTTTAAGCAGCGGTAAACCTTTTCTACAACAGACTTCAGGAATGAAATATGGCGGTCAGATTCTTTCATTGCCATACACCAGTCCCACTGATCTACATAAAGTGAATGAAGATTGTCCAGTTCTTCATCTGCACGAATGGCATTCATATCGGTATAAATACCAAAGCCCGGCTTCATACCCATTTCTGTAACCTTCATACGCTTCCACTTTGCAAGGGAGTGGACAATTTCCATCTGGCAGTCACCCATATCCATTACAGGGAACTTAACTGCCCTTTCCGTGCCGTTCAAATCATCATTTATACCTTCTCCGCTTTTTACAAACAAAGGAGCTGTAATACGGGTAAGGTTCAATTCGGTAGAAAGAGAAAGCTGAAAAAAGTTCTTAATCAGAACGATAGTTTTCTCAATCTGTTTAACATTTAAGGCCGGCTTATATCCCTGAGGGATGTACAACTTAGACATTTATATCTCCTGAGAGCAGCAAACAGTTCACTAATCTGATGGACCACTTGTTGTCACAACGTCGCTATTATCCTTATTTAAGGCATTTTCTTCAACACCTGCAGGCACTTTTTCTACACGTTTTTCCATTGGAACATACTGACGGATTTCAGAAACGTTCTTGTATGCAGGGCGATAGATTCTTCCACCAGCAACAATTTCCTCAATACGGTGGGCAGACCATCCGGCAATACGGCTGATTGCAAAAAGAGGTGTATACAGTTCTCTTGGAATATTCAGCATTGTGTAAACAAAGCCAGAGTAGAAGTCAACATTTGTACAGATCTTCTTTTTGTCTCCGTGTTTTTCTGCAAGAATCACAGGTGCCAGTTTTTCAATTGTTGAATAGAGATTAAATTCCTCCATGCAGCCCTTTTCCTTTGCCAGTTCTTCAGCCTTTTTCTTCAGCAGAACGGCGCGTGGATCTGATATTGTATAAACTGCATGTCCCTGACCGTAGATAAGACCAGTGTGGTCAAATGCGTCTTTGCTGGCAATCTTTCTTAAATAGTCTGCAATTTCTTTTTCAGAAGACCAGTCTTTTACGTTGGCCTTAATATCATCCATCATTTCCATTACGCGGATGTTGGCTCCACCATGACGTCTACCCTTAAGTGAGCCTACAGCGGCAGCAATTGCGGAATAGGTATCTGTATCTGCAGAAGAAACAACGTGAACTGTTAAAGATGAGTTGTTACCACCACCGTGTTCTGCATGTAAAACCAGGGCAAGATCCAGAGTTTCTGCTTCAAGACGGGTATATTCCTTGTCGCTTCTGGTAAGGCGAAGAAAATTCTCTGCAGTAGAAAGGGATGGAATAGGATTGTGGATGTACATTGACTTCATATCAAAATAGCGGCGCTTTGCCTGATAACCGTAAGCCGCAAGTGTAGAAAAACGTGAAATCAATTCAATACACTGGCGGAGAACGTTACCGATTTCCCTGTTTTCAGGATCCCTATCGTAAGAATAGGAAGCAAGAACACCACGGGCAATCTTATTCATAATATCGTTTGAAGGAGCCTTCATAATCATGTCTTCAGTAAAGTTTGGAGGAAGGGTGCGAAGTTCTCCAAGAAGAAGATTAAATTCTTCCAGCTGAGATTCTGTTGGCAGCTGTCCGAAAAGAAGAAGGAAAACACATTCCTCGTAACCAAATTTGTGACGGCTATCTACATCGCGGACAATATCTTCAACATCATATCCACGATAGATAAGGCGGCCCGGAACTGCTACTTTTTTTCCGTCCTTGTCAACTTCATATCCAACTACATCACCAATACGGGTAAGACCAACAAGAACACCGCGTCCATCTGAGTAACGCAGACCTCTTTTTACATCGTAAGTCTGATAAAGAGCCGGATCAATAGGGTCATTGTTCTGGGCAAGTTTTGTCAATTTGTCAAGAAAAGGTTTTTCTAAATCGAGGAAAGTATCAGCCATATAGGTCCCCCTTTTTGTAATAAGTTTTAAAAATACAGAAACACTGTTAAATTATGTATAATTATACATATATGTAAGGGTTTCGTGAATAAGTTTTTTTGAATTTATGCATTTTATTTCAATTATTCAAGGGCTTTTTTTGTAAATTTATGTTGTTTAGTGATGATTTTTATTGTTTCTGCCTGCATAAATATAAACATCCTGTTTTATTTATAAAATTTTCGCCCTTAAATTTGGAATTACGAAATAACAGAGTTACTATTATATTGTATCGTAAAATAACCTGTGGAGTTAATTATGTCACGCAAAAATCATCTCTCTTTACTTTCTGAAATCTTAATCGGAATGATTGGTTCAGTGGTAATTGTTACTTTATTTCTCGGCTTATCATTTTCATTTGTAGTTCAAAATATAGTAAAAAAATCAACAGTAAGCACAATAAGCCAGGCTATGAATACCCTGGATAATGAAGTTGCAGGAATTTTAGGCGAATATAATGACCTTGTTGTTGATTTGTCCAATGTTGTTCCTGCATTAAAAGATGACCGGGAAAGCATTAAAAATGTAGTTAAAAACATGGGGCGGAAAATGAAACCAGAAACCCTACTCTATTATGCCAGCCGTGAACAGTTATGGGAAGGAGGAACCCTTATTTCCCACACCGGATGGGAAGCCGCTGCAGACTTTGACATGCAGTCCAGGCTCTGGCACAAAAATGCAGTCAACAATCTGGACAAAGTCTGCTACACAGATCCATTTATAGATGCTAATACAGGTAAAACTATCGCAACTCTAAGTTACCGAGTTTTGAATGATGAAGGAAAAGTGATTGGTGTAAGTGCAGCTGATATTGTCCTTGACGCCCTTACAGAAGCTGTAAAAGATATCAGGCCAACACAGAACAGTAAAGTTAACCTGATAACTAAAGACGGGCTTTACATTACTAATGAAGATTTTAACGCCATCATGAATAAAAATTATTTTGATGACACAAAATTCACCTCTTTTACAAAGAGTGAATATCTTAACGGTGAAGCCAGAACCTTTATTAAAAATAAAAATTTCTATGGAGTTCAGCAAGTTAAAGGAACAGAATGGTTTATTGTAGCTGAAGGTCCTGAAAAAGATTTTTCTGCTCAGTATAAGAATATGGTACTGGGAGTTTTTGGAATCCTCCTTATTATTATTGCAGGCCTGATAGTAATGGATATTCTTATAACCAGAAGGGTTTCTTCTCATTTCCACGAAATTGCAGACGGCAGCCGTATTATTGCCCAGGGGGATTTTACACAAGAGTTCCATGACTATCCAACAAAAGAAGCTTCACAACTTTCAGAAGGTTTTAACACTCTTTCAAAGGGAATTACCAGTCTTGTTGGAACAATCAGAAATTCATCTTCAGACATCAATGATATTTCAAACCAGCTGGCCACAAACTCCCGCGAAATCAACGATTCAGTAAATACCACAGAAGATGCCATTACAGGCATGAACTCCGCAATCGGTAAAGTAAGTTCTGCAATTTCTTCAGTAAATAATGCCGTTAACCAGATGGTACAGAATGTGGGTAACCTGACTTCAGAAATTGAAAATCAGAATGATCTTATTATTTCTTCTTCCAACAATATTGAAGGCATGATGAAGAACTTTATGGACATCAACAAAAGTACAGACGGAATGTCTTCAAAAGTAGGCAATATTGTTCAGGCTTCAGAAGAAAGTACAAACGCCCTGAAAAAATCCGTTGAACAGATTCAGGAAGTTCAGGCTGAATCAGGAGCCCTCCTTGAAATGAACAAAGTAATTTCTACTGTAGCAAGCCAGACAAACCTTCTGGCAATGAATGCTGCAATTGAAGCGGCACATGCAGGAGAAAGCGGTAAAGGATTTGCTGTTGTTGCTGATGAAATTCGTAAACTTGCAGAAACAACAAGTAAGCAGGCAAAGGATTCCAGTCTGTCACTTAAATCAATTCAGTCTAAAATTGATGAGATTTCAGCTTCTTCTCTTGAAGTACAAAAATCATTTGAAGGAACAATTCTTGAAATCCAGAACTTTAATTCCACAATGAAAAATCTTTCCAATACTGTTGCAGAACAGGGCCGGAAAGCAGATGAAATTATGGAATCCTTGTCTGATATAAAGGCAAGTACTGAAAATGTAAAAGGGTCAGCAGATATTATCAGCAGAGGTACAGAGCAGGTTGATAATAACTGTAAAGCTCTTGCTCAAATGCAGGATGAAGTTGATGCAGGACTTAGAGCCTGTGGCGTAGCATCAAAAGCTTTATCCATCAACTCACAGAATATGTCCCGCATTGCAGATCAGGCATTAAATTCTGTAGGAATTTTAAGTCAGGCAGTAGGAAAGTTTAAAGTCCAGGAAACAAAATAAGCCTCCCCCAGAATCCGTTACAGCCCTATGCTACTGGGGCAAAGCGGATTCGCGAGCCGGCTTAACCGGCTTATCGGCTTTGAAGCTTTATTATGTGATATTACATCTGCATCAGAGCAGAGTAGTCTACCTTGTGCTCTCTTGCGTAGGCAATAAAATCTTTTTCTTCTTTTGTTACGCGAATTTGAAATTTAAGTGGCTGTGCAAATTTCTGTTTCCTTCCTGCATTTTCTCTTGCGCCACCGTGACTGAATTTCTTTTCATAAGATGCAAGTCCTGATACTTTCATATACTCTTTTTCAGAAATAATTATTTCATCTGGAGAAATTTCTGATTCTAATTTCTTGAAAACATAACCTTCAGAATCTTTTACAAAAACATAATCCATATCAGACCTCCTTTAATCTTTGCTTTGCAAGTTTAATCTTTTCCTTTGGAGTTTTCTGCGATTTCTTTACAAAAACAACTCCAACTACAATAATTCTACCAGCAAAGTATTTAAATAATGAACGAAGTTCATTTGTTTTTATCTCAAAAATATCTTTTTGTATTGGTTTTACCCGAACAAATTCGATACCTTGAGTTTCTATTTTTGTGTATTCTTCACTTAGCAGTTTCTGCTGAGATTCTTCTAAATCTTTTATTTCAGCTTCTGCTTGTGGTAATTTTTCTACTTTGAACTTCACAATAATAGAATAAGCCTATATTTTGAATTTGTCAACATATTCAAAAGTGAAATCAAGTTTTTACTTTTGAATATTCTTTAATTTGCTTTTATCCCTTTTTAAAGCTAAACGTAAGGCTGCATCAGGAGGCATTTTCCATTCTATTTTGCATCCATGAAAAAAATTTAGATGTTTTAGAACTTCTTTTTCCCCAGAAATTTTTTCATTGCATAAAGTGCATTTATATTTCTTTAATTTTTTCTTAAAATTTGGATCAATTACTATTCCCCATTTTTTGCAAGTAAAATCATTATCTTTATTCATATTTCTCCAATGTTTTTAGAGAGTTTTGTTATGATTTTATAATTATACATTATACATACGTCCCAGTGCGGGCGTCCACATAACAATATTTTAGACTCTACTCGAGCAAAGCGGATTCGCAAGCCGCACTGAAACTTATGTCAGGAGATGGGGCCTTTTCTTCAAAAGATTTCCTTTTTTTATTAGATTTATTTAATCGTGCTAAGAACCGTGAAGTTCACACGCACCTGCTATGAACTTCACTCTACAGTTTCAGTGTTCGAATCCGCAAAAGGAACAAGCATTTTTACTTTGACCGAAACTTATTATGTTTAAGAATTTTATATATTCTACTCGGGCAAAGCGGATTCGCGAGCCGCACTGAAACTTATTTTTTAGACAACTGACTGGTCCTTCGAAAGATTTTCTTTTTTTATTAGATTTATTTAATCGTGCTTAGAACCGTGAAGTTCACACGCACCTGCTATGAACTTCACTCTACAGTTTCAGTGTTCGAATCCGCAAAAGGAACAAAAACATTTACAGTTCGTCAAAATCTTTGCAGTTTAACAATATTTTAGACTCTACTCGGGCAAAGCGGATTCGAACCGCCGACACCTGACTCCCGAAGCCAGTGCGCTACCAGCTGCGCTATTGCCCGTTTTACAGGGATTAAAAGTTTCCTGTACCCGCAGAATAATAATGAATCTTTTCATATTTGAAAAGTACCTGCAGAAAAAAAAAAGCAGTCTAGGAAAAACCTAAACTGCTTTAGCGGGATGTGCGGGGCTCGAACCCGCGATCTCCGGCGTGACAGGCCAGCGCGATAACCAGCTTCGCTAACACCCCATGTCGTGTTGATGTTTGTAATATATCAAATAGCAGAATTTGTGTCAACAGCAAAATTAAAAATTCGTAAAAAAATTTTTAATTTTTTTTTATTTATCCATCACTTAACGGTAGAATAAAGATCTGCCATTTCATTACGGAAATCAGCCTTCTTTTCCTTATTTTCCCATTCAATGATTTTCTTAATCTGGAAATGCTTCTGGTCATGAGGATTGTCAAAGTGAAGAATTCCAAATCTTCCCTGACCAATATATGTAATTTTATCTCCCGGTCCCAGGGTTTCAGACTGCTGCAATTCCTGAATAACACAATCGAAATGCATTACGCTGCCTTCTGTTTTTCCAGAAATAGCCTGAGTAATATCCTGCACAGGCTGACCGCATTTTGCACAGATTAACTGAGTACTGCTCTTAAAATTTCTGATTGCTTCATCTTCCTGGCGAATCTGCTCATCAGTAACAGATTTTGTAACCTTAAAAGTTTTTACATGAAGCTTTGGATCTCCATTGTTTTTTCCAGGCTTGCTGCCGGCATGGTTATCATTGAAATTTTTGCCGTTGTTGTGACCGTTTCTTCCAGCCTCAACTTTATTTCTTCCTGCATCCTGATTATTTTTTCCGCCTTCACTGTTATTGTTTTTTTTCCAGTTATTGCGTCTCTTATTGTAGTGTTTATTATTTTCCCTCATTTTTATCCACCATTAATCTGCATTTACATCAGAATCAAATTCGCCATATTCGCAGCCAACATGACCAACGATCAACTCATCAATTAAAATTAAATTACCACTGTCCTTTCTGTAAATCCATACAGTACCAGAGCCGTTTCCCCCATTCCACAGGCGGCTGAATCTCTTTATACCTTCCGGATCTTCATAATTAACAAAAATCATGTCTTTTTTCTGACAGTGGATTTCTGTCCTCATTACAGAGTGAACATTCTGCAATTCTACATACCATACAATTTCAGTTTCCGTTTCCTTCACTGAAAATTTCTGCCGGGTCATTGTCCAGAATTTTGAAAAGTTGTATTCGTATCCCTTTCCTTCATACCACAAAGCACCTAAAAGCTTGCGTTCAAAAGGAATCCCAAAAGCTTTCGGACGACCGCCGCCAATATCAAAAACCGTATTATCAAGACGCTCATGAGAGAACTGGGAAATAATATCATTTGAAGAAAGCCAGAGCCATGGACTTGTAAAACCACTGCCCCAGTTCTTATCAGCATAACCAAAACAAGTATCAGGGAAAACAGTATAGTTTTTTCCATCCATCTGAATTTTTCCCCTGTACTGACTCTTCATTCCTTCAGCATGCCAGTACATTTCAAAGGCTTTCATCCTGCGAAAAAGAGGACTTGTGCCGTAGCCCACATTAAAGGCAATCTGCTTGTCAACCTTCAAATCCCACTTAATGTAACCCGCGTCACTCATATATTCAGGGTGACTTTTTACTTCATCCTTAGACAATTCAATTTTGCCCCGGAGTTCTGTATCACTGGCAAAACAACCTTCTGCAAGAATTGACCATGGAGCCTTATAATGCACATCAATTTCTTTCCATGAAAAAAATCTGTGAAGCTGCTTACGGTTTTCGCCCCAGCAGCCGGCCTTTACCATCAGATAGGAAGGCTTTTCTCCTGTAGCTTTATTGGACGGCAGCTGCCCCAGAACAGGTTCTTTTTTTGCAAGGGCAGGATTTATGAGATAGTATTCAATAAAAAAAGGAACTTCTTTTCCACTGGCATCTTCTATAGCTGTAAAAGAGTGCCACCACCAGTCATACCCTTTTGCGGAAAAATCTCCAGTGAGCATGCATTCATTTCTATGTGGATCGTGTTTATTGAACATCTATACTAGCCTCTTCTTTTAGGATTTACTCTTCTGATTTTCTATTCTTTTCACAAAACTTAACCATCTGCTTAATCTGAACAGAGGTTGTTTTTGATGAAGGTGCTCCTGTTGTCCGACGATTTTCTACACAGGCCTGAGGAGTTATAAGTTCGTAAATATCTTCATCAATTAAATCTGAGCAGGATTGCAGTTCCTCCATACTCAATTCTTCTATTGAAGAAAGCCCTGCCTCAATTGCAAGGCGGACAGTTTTTGCAGCAACTCCGTGGGCAGTTCTAAAAGGCATGCCTTTTTTTACCAGGTATTCTGCTACATCAGTGGCATTGGCAAATCCACCTTCACAGCTGGCAGCAAGTTTTTCTGTATTCCATTCTGCACTGGAAATCATTGCAGTGAAAACTTTCAGATTTGCTTCTACAGTATCCAGGGCATCAAACAAAGGTTCCTTGTCTTCCTGCAAATCCCTGTCATAAGCCAGAGGAAGCCCCTTCATCATTGTCATCAGATTAAAGAGATCTCCGTAGACCTTACCAGTTCTACCCCTAATAAGTTCTGCAAAATCAGGATTCTTTTTTTGAGGCATAATTGATGAACCTGTTGACCACTTTTCACTTAGATTAATAAAGGCAAACTCTGTTGTGGACCAGAGTACCACTTCTTCACACATACGGCTAAGATGCTGCTGAATCATTGAAAAGTCAAAAGTAAATTCCAGACAATAATCCCTGTCACTTACAGAATCAAGGGAGTTTTCAGTTACCCCCTTAAAGCCCAGTTTTTCAGCAACACTTTCCCTGTTCAAAGGAAGGGTTGATCCCTGAAGGGCACCGCTTCCCAAAGGAGATTTTTCTATACGCTTAAGACTGTCCTCAAGACGCTCCCAGTCACGCTTTAACATGTTAGCCCAGGCAAGAAGATGCTGGGCCAGAGTACCAGGCTGGGCATGCTGCATATGAGTGTAACCAGTAAGAAGCGTCTTCTGATTTTTAGCCGCAATCTGAGTAAGAACTTCAATTAATGTAACCAGCTCATTCTGCAAAAGTGGCACAACCCTGCGGAGATAAAGCCTTTCATCCAGTGCAATCTGATCATTACGGCTGCGGCCAGTGTGAAGTTTTTTACCAGCCTCCCCTATTCTGTCAGTAAGAGTTGCTTCAACAAAAGAATGAATGTCTTCAGCAGAATAATCAATTTCAAGTTTACCGCTTTTAATATCTTTAAGAATTGAATTAAGACCTTTTACAATTTTATCAGATTCAGCAGAAGAAATAATTCCTTCTTCGCCAAGCATCTGAGCATGAGCAATAGACCCCTGAATATCATCAAAAGCCATCCGCTCATCCACATGAATGGAAGTTTCAAATTCAACTGCTGCTGCATCAGGACCTTCAGCAAAGCGGCCGCTCCAGAGAGCCTTATGATTGTCACCAGTCAAAGTACCATGACCAGAAGTTTTGTTTACATCAAGCTTACCCATATTAGTTCCCGTTTTTTTATTTGTAAGGATAGTTTTTTAATTCAGGAATTTTTATTCATCCAGTTTTCAATTCCCTTTTTAACGTCTTCATCAATATCATGTTCAATACGGCAGGCATTTTCTTCAGCCTGTTCAGGAGAAACCCCTGTAATCTTAACAAGAAACTTTGTGAGAAGAACATGACGACTGTACACAGATTCAGCCTTTTCCTTACCCTTTGAAGTAAGTTCCAGGGCACCTACATTTCCAACAGTAATATAACCGTTTTCTTCAAGAATCCCCATTGCACGGCTGACACTTGGTTTTGAAACATTAAGTTTACGCGCAACATCAACAGAGCGGCAAATTCCATTTTCCTTTTGAATTCTCAAAATGGCTTCAAGATAGTCTTCTCCAGATTCGTGTAATTCACTCACAATAAAACTCCAAAATAAATAAAAATATGTGCGTTCAAAACCTAATTATACAACAAAATTCAGGATATTTGAAAATATTATTCCAGATATCCTGAATTAAAACAGCATGATAAATTATTCTGTCATGAAATATACCAAAGGGCAAATTAATTCATAACATCAGGAGAAAGTTCCATAATCATATTATAGATAGGTTTTCCGCCCGGCACCATAGGAAGAACCATTTCATCAATATCAACCTTTGCATCAATAACACAAGGTTTCTTTGAATTAAAGGCCTCTTTAAACACCTTTTCAAATTCAGCTGCATTACAAGCCCTGTACCCCTTAATGCCGTATGCATCTGCCAGCTTAAGCCAGTCCGGACCAAAGTCCAGAGTAGTCTGACTGAAACGCTTTCCGTAGAAGAGACGCTGCCACATGCGGACATTTCCCAAAGCACCATTGTTAACAACAACAATTACAATTGGAAGATTATAATGCTGGATTGTAGCAAGCTCATTACAATTCATTCTGAAAGAACCGTCACCGGCAATATGAACAACACGGGCCTGTGGAAGAGCTTCCTGAATACCAATAGCCGCACCAGTACCAAATCCCATGGTACCCAGACCACCGGAAGTAATAAAAGTACGAGGCTTCTTGAAAGGATAGAACTGAGCAGTCCACATCTGATGCTGACCAACTTCAGTAGTAATGAAAGTATCATCACCAGCAACCCTGTTAATGCATTCACAAATAAATTTAGGATTAATGCTGTCCTTAGGCTCCTTATTATAGATTGAAGGAACCTCCTTCTTCCATGCCTGAATCTGTTCCAGCCATTCACTGCGCTCAGTCTTGTTAATAAGAGGAATCAGTCTGGTAAGAATGTCCTTAATATCACCAATCAGACAGCCGTCAGTAGGAATATTCTTGTTAATTTCAGCAGGATCAATATCAATCTGGAAAACTTTGGCATTAAGACCGAACTTTTCAGGATCACCAATTACACGGTCAGAAAAGCGGGAACCCAGAGCCAGAATCAAATCGCTTTCAGTAATAGCCATATTACTTGCCTTAGTTCCGTGCATACCAACCATCCAGGTACAAAGAGGATGATCAGCAGGGAAAGCAGAACGGGCCATAAGTGACTCACTTACAGGAATCTGAGCCTTTTCAGCAAATTCCAGCAATTCCTTTTCAGCCTGCGAAATAACAACCCCGCCGCCGGCATAAATTACAGGCTTCTTAGAATTATTAATAAGTTCAGCAGCCTTCTTTATCTCTTCATCATCCGGACGAGAAACAGTATAAACCCTCTTTAAATTCTCATGTCCTGCAGCAAGAACAGCCTTTTCATCAGCCTGAGGATTAATAGGCTCATATTCAACTTCAGCAGCTGTAATTTCCTTTGGAATATCAATAAGAACCGGACCCGGACGACCACTTTTTGCAATAACAAAAGCCTCACGGATAATTGAAGCCAGTTCGTTCACATTCTTAACCATGAAATTATGCTTGGTAATAGGCATTGTAACACCAGTAATATCAATTTCCTGGAAAGTATCTTTTCCAAGAAGAGGAGTTGCAACATTACAAGTAATTGCCACAATCGGAGAAGAATCCATATAAGCAGTAGCAATACCAGTTACAAGATTTGTGGCACCCGGACCAGAAGTAGCCATACAAACCCCAACCCGGCCGGTTGCACGGGCATAACCATCAGCCGCATGACAGGCAGCCTGTTCGTGAGCAGTAAGAATGTGCTCCAGCCTGTCTGAATTTTTGTATAGAGCATCGTAAATATTTAGGATGTTTCCACCCGGATATCCGAATACTTTGTCTACACCCTGTTCGAGCAGACATTCAATAACAACTTGAGCACCTGTAATTTTCATATAAACCTCGCTACCTGTTTTTAAGTTTAGGTATGATAACTGTTTTCTTATTTAATTTCAATTAAAATGAAGTTATCCATCTTCTTATTTTGGAGCGTACATCCACCCCATTCCAGAAAATGCAGCCGAATAAGCAAAAAAGGCATAACATCACGGGCTTTACAGGGCTCCGGCTTCCGCCTACGACCACGCTGCCGCGTGTTTTCGCTTACGCTCACCCTTACAATCCCGGCTGGTCGTATAAATCTTTACTTTAAAAAAAAACACGCCCCGGAGAGCGTGTTCATATAATAAATCCCTGTATTTATCAGAAATTATTTATTCAAATATTCTACAACCAGCTGACCCATTTTCTTTGTACCAACAAGTTTGCCTGCAGCCTTAACTTCTTCAATGTGAGAACCGGCAATGTCACCAGTGCGGTAACCTGCATCAAGAACATCATTAACAGCTTTTTCAATTTCTGCAGCTTCCTTTTCCAGACCAAAGCTGTAGCGGAGGAGCATTGCAGCTGAAAGAATTGTAGCAAGAGGATTTGCAAGATCTTTACCGGCAATATCAGGAGCAGAACCGTGAATTGGTTCATAAAGACCAGGACCTGTACCATCACCAAGAGAAGCAGATGCCAGCATACCGATTGAGCCTGTAATCTGAGAAGCTTCATCAGAAAGAATATCACCAAACATATTGCTTGTTGCAATTACATCAAACTGACGTGGATTGCGGACCAGCTGCATTGAAGCATTATCAATGTAAAGATAAGAAAGAGTTACGTCAGGGAAATCCTTCTTTACATCTTCGGCAACACGGCGCCAGAGCTGTGAAGAATTAAGGATGTTTGCCTTATCAACTACGCAAAGTCTCTTCTGACGTTTCTGGGCATATTCAAATCCCATGCGAACAATGCGTTCAATTTCAGGGCGGGTGTACTTTTCTGTATCCCAGGCTGTATTCATATCTTCAGAAGTACCTCTTTCACCAAAGTAAATACCTCCGGTCAATTCACGTACAATAAGAATATTAAGGCCGTCACCAACAATTTCATCCTTGAGAGGACATGCATCCTTAAGCTGCTTAAACATAACGGCAGGGCGAAGATTTGCAAAAACCTTCATTCCCCCACGGAGTCCAAGCAATGCTTTTTCCGGACGAATTTCTGAAGGAAGATTATCCCACTTTGGACCACCAACAGCACCAAGGAGAGCGGCATCACTCTTAAGGGCAATATCAAGCTGCTCCTGAGGAAGAGGCTTACCGAACTGATCAATAGCTGAACCACCGGCAATAACCTTTGTATAATTCCACTTGTGTCCGTGCTTCTTTGCAACTGCATCAAGAACATTCACAGCTTCTGCAACAACATCAGGTCCAATTCCATCACCTGGAATCAAAGCAATATTCTTTTCCATTTCGTAACTCCGTAAATAAATTTCTCCGCTTAATATAGCACTAAACAAGTTAATATTAAAGCACCAGTGAGGAATTTTAAGAGGGCTTCTCCACAGCCGCTGACGCTGATTTTGCAAGTAGATATTGGAGAAATTTAATTTTTATGCTAGGATTCAGGTATGAAGGGAAAGATTGCTGCGCTTTTAATATTACTTTTCTTGCTCACCACCACAGCCTGTTCAGATACAAATAAAAGTTTCATTACAGACTGCTATCTGACTCTCAGCGGAAAAATCCACATCACCTTAAACTATCAGAAAGAGACCCAGGAATTTACTGACCTCTACAAGGTTACTGTAGGAGAAAGAGGCTATAAAAATAATGCAGGCTCCTACATTTCCGGAGAATCCATACAAGTTACTGCAGACGTAAGCGATGAAAATGACCTGATTCCCGGAACTGTTTATGAAATCTACATCAGGTCCTGGGGGCCTTATATCAGGGCAAAAGCTCTTTATAAATCCGACAGAAGCTTTACAATCATAAAAGAATCCCTGCACGTAAAACCCTAACTTCCCCTTTTTCAAACACAAATATTCATATATAATATTCGTATGAAGAAGAGAGTATTTATTCCACTAATTACAATTATTGTCCTTCTCCTTGCAGCTGCATTTGTATTCATACTTCGCAGCAGACAGTCGCTTATTAAAGAATGCAACATCGATGGAGAAAGAGTTAATCTTGTCCTCACAAGTCATTCCGGCAACAGGGATTTCAGTTCCATAAAGGAAGTAAACCTGAGTACAATAAGTTTTTACTCAGACAGCATGAATCATTCCCTGTCAGACGTAGGAGAACTAAGCATAAAGGAACTGGACGGTAAGCTTTACCTTACCGGTGATTTAGGAAATCAGGAAATCCAGTTTACAGAAGGTCAGTTCTGCGAGTTGACCATTAAATGCGATGATTTGTTTCTCCTTGCAGAACTGATTTACAATGCTGACGGACACTTTACAATTCTTTCAGAAAAAATCAAAAGATTTTAAACCAGTCCGTGATACTTTTTTTCAATATCCTTAAGGAATTTATATTCAAAGGAATCTACAAGGGCAAGCCAGGAAGCTTCTACAACGTCACAACTTACACCGATTGTAGTCCAGCTTTCCTGTCTGTCACTGGATTCAATAAGAACGCGTACTTTGCTGGCAGTTGCACTTTTGCTGTCCAGAACGCGTACCTTATAATCCGTTAAATGAATTTCTTCAACTTCAGGATAGAATTTTTTCAAGGCAGTTCTAAGAGCTGAGTCCAGGGCATTTACAGGACCATTACCTTCTCCTGCTGCAATTCTGATTTGTCCGTCCACATCAATCTTAAGCTGAGCATAAGAATAGAGACCTTCTTCAATTAAAGGAACTTCATCACTTGTTTTGTAATAGTGAAGATTAAAGAAAGGCCGATATTTACCAATTGCCTTGCGGACTAAAAGTTCAAAACTGCCGTCTGCACCTTCAAACTGATAACCCTGATGCTCCAGTTCCTTTACTTTCTTTATGATTTCAGAAACGATTGGAGATTCCTTTGTAATGGAAGAATTAAATTTCTGAATCTTTTCAATTATCATACTGCGGCCGGCAACTTCACTCATGAGGAAAACTCTTTCGTTTCCAACTGACTCCGGTTCAATATGTTCGTAGGCAAAAGGATTTTTTATAACTGCATCAATGTGCATGCCAGCCTTATGGGTAAAAGCATTCTGTCCCACGTAAGGCATGCCCGGATCCATTGTAATATTTGTAATTTCTGCAACTTTTTTACAGATTGGGGTAAGCATCTTAAGATTTTCATCTTCAATACACTTATAGCCCATCTTTAACTGCAGGTCTGCAATGATTGTAGAAAGATTTGCATTTCCAGTTCTTTCACCAAATCCCAGAAGAACCCCCTGAACGTGAGTTGCTCCGTTTTCTATTGCAATTAGACTGTTGGCAACAGCCAGACCAGAATCATTATGTGTGTGGATTCCAATCTTTGCCTTACTGCCGTATGCATCAACTGCTGCTTTAACTCCTGCAGCGCATTCTGACGGCATGGCTCCCCCCTTTGTTTCGCAAAGACAGAGAACTGAAGCGCCCCCTTCTACAGCGGCTCCAAGGGCCTTTAAAGCATATTCCGGATTAGCCTGATAGCCTGTAAAAAAATGTTCCGCATCAAAGATAACGTTTCTATCGTGAGATTTAAGGAATTCGCAGGTTTCCTTTATCATGGCAAGGTTTTCTTCAAGACTTACGTGAAGAATTTCAGTTGCCTGAAAATCCCAGGTTTTTCCAAAAATAACAACAGTTTTAGTTTCTGCAGAAAGAAGAGAATGGAGCTGATTGTCTTCTGAACAGGTAATTCCCTTTCTTCTTGTTGAACCAAAAGCAACAATCTCTGAATGTTTAAGTTTTAATTCCCTGGCCTTCTGAAAAAATTCCATATCTTTCGGATTAGAACCAGGATTACCGGCTTCAATGTACTTTACCCCAAGTTCATCCAGGGCTTCTACAATGTGGATTTTATCCTGTACTGAATAACTGATACCTTCACCCTGGGAACCATCCCTTAAAGTAGAATCCAGACAGTCAATGCTTACTACATTTTTTGAAAGAGCCATTGCAAACCTCGTTTTCTTTTATCTTTAATATAAAACCAGAATATATAAATGGGATTATATATTAAATTCTGCTTTAATCAAATACCAAATTAATGTACAATTTACTTCAAGTGAGGATTTATTATGAATATTGTATGTTTAGACCTGGAAGGTGTTCTTGTACCGGAAATCTGGATTGCCTTCGCAGAGGCTTCTGGAATTCCAGAATTGAAAAGAACCACCCGTGATGAACCAGATTACGATAAACTTATGAAATGGAGACTGGGAATCCTTAAGGAACACGGATTAGGTCTTAAAGAAATTCAGGCAACTATTGCAAAAATAGACCCACTTCCCGGTGCCAGGGAATTTCTGGATGAACTGAGAGCCACTACTCAGGTTGTAATTATTTCAGATACATTCGAACAGTTTGCAAAACCTCTTATGGAAAAACTGGGCTGGCCTTCAATTTTCTGTAACACTCTGGAAGTTGCTGATAACGGTGAAATTACAGGATTTAAGATGAGATGCGAAAAATCAAAACTTACTACTGTAAAGGCACTTCAGTCCTGCGGATTTGAAACAATTGCATCAGGAGACAGCTTTAACGATCTGGCAATGATTCAGGCATCAAAAGCAGGTTTTCTTTTCAGAACTACTGAACAGATTAAAAAAGACTACCCTCAGTTTCCAGCATATGAAGAGTATTCAGATTTGCTGAATGCAATTAAAAAGGCACTTTAGTATTTATGGCTGAAAAAGAAAACGAACTGAAATCTAAAATTCAAAAGCTTCAGGAACTTGTTGATAAAAGCAGCAGAATTGTTTTTTTCGGAGGAGCAGGAGTTTCTACGGAAAGTGGTATTCCTGATTTCCGCAGCAGGGACGGACTCTACAATCAAAAGTGGAAATATCCCCCGGAAGAAATAATCAGTGCACCCTTCTATTTTTCTCACACAAAAGAATTCTATGAATTCTACAGGGAAAAACTTATTATCAGGGGAATAAAACCAAATGCCGCCCATCTAAAGCTGGCTGAATGGGAAGAAAAGGGAAAACTTCTTTCGATTGTGACCCAGAACATTGATGGCCTGCACCAGGCTGCGGGAAATAAAAATGTATGGGAACTGCATGGAAGCACTTTAAGAAACTTCTGCAGGAAATGCCAGAAACTTTACGACATTGATTTTGTAGCAGATAAAAAAAATGACTGTGAGGAAGGATATCCCCGTTGTCCTGAATGCGGCGGAATGATAAAACCGGACGTTGTTCTTTACGGAGAAGGGCTTGATCCTCACGTAATCGAAGGAGCCTGTGCCAGTCTGGCAGCTGCAGATCTGCTCATCATTGGAGGAACATCCCTGACAGTTTATCCTGCTGCAGGATTAATCAACTATTATCGTGGCAAGGATATTGTTCTTATTAACAGGGATCCAGGGCCGGGTGACAGTTCAGCTACACTGGTAATTCACCACAGCATTGGAGAAGTTTTAGGAGCTTTAGCGTAAACAATTGAGTTTTATGCTCTAAAGTGTTATTATTTTAAATCGTGATTCGTTTCATAGTCACGGAAGATTTTTAAATTTAAACGGAAAGAAATCATGGACTTTGTAGAACAGATTAAACAGAAGGCAGCAAAAGCTGGCAAGACAATTGTACTTTGTGAAGGAGAAGACAAGCGCGTTGTAGAAGCAGCTTCACAGATTGTTAAGGAAGGAATTGCAAAGATTATCCTCCTTGGAACAGAAGAAGAAGCTAAAAGTGTTGCTCCTGGCACAGATTTGACAGGTATTCAGCTTGTTAATCCTGAAACAGATCCTAACGCTGAACGCTATGCAGAAATTCTTTTCAATGCACGCAAAGGCAAGTTGAACAAAAAGACTCAGCAGCCGGAATATGCTGATGTTGCTGCAGCAAAGGCTTACATTCTTAAGGACCGCACAATGTACGGTGCACTTATTCTTAAAGCTGGAGATGCAGACGGATTTGTCAGTGGAGCATGCCATTCAACAGCAAATACACTCCGTCCAGGACTTCAGATTATTAAGACAGCACCTGGAATTAAGACCGTTTCCTCAAGTTTCATTATGGTTGCTCCAGAAGGCGGTAATAAGTATGTTCCTGAAGGAATTGCACTTTTTGGTGATTGTGCAATCAATATTGAACCAGAAGCTGATGAACTTGCAGACATTGCAGTTGCAACAGCAGAAACAGCAAAGAAGATTGCAGGTATTGAACCACGTGTTGCAATGCTCAGTTTCTCAACAAAGGGTTCAGGAAATGATGACCGCTATTTCCAGACTGTAAAAAAGATGCAGAAGGCTACAGAACTTGCAAAAGAAGCAGCCCCAGATTTAGCATTAGATGGAGAATTCCAGTTTGATGCAGCAATTGCTCCTGAAGTTGGAGAACTTAAGGCACCTGGTTCTAAGGTTGCAGGACACGCAAATGTATTCATCTTCCCTAACATTAATGCAGGTAACATTGGTTATAAAATTTGCCAGCGTATGGGCGGATGGATGGCAATCGGCCCAATCTGTCAGGGATTTGCAAAACCTCTTAACGATTTAAGCCGTGGCTGTAACGTAGAGGACATTGTTGCTACAGTTGCAGTAACAGCATGTCAGGCATAATTCTTTTTTAGCAAAAACAACGGCTGTCTTAGAAGTTTTTACTTCCATAAGACAGCCTTTTTTTATTCTCCAGAAGTTTTCTGTTTTTTTGTAATTTTATTTTTATACATTTCAAAATCTGCAAGTTTAAGAACCTGATCAATATCAAAATCACCCATTTTCACAGAAACCAGACCGCAACTGCATGTAACTTTATATTCATGAGGATTTCTTTCAGCCTCTTTTTCCAGATAAAGATTTATATTATTGATAATTGATTCTGACTCTTTTTCATCAGAATTTAACATTACAAGACAGAACTCATCTCCTCCAGTACGGGTACAGACATTATCTTTTCTGCAGCTGTTTTTAATTGCCTGACTGATAGTAACAATCGCATTATCCCCGGCATCATGACCATATGTGTCGTTAATCTTTTTTAAGTTATCCATATCAATGCAAATAACTGAAACATATGAGTCAGGATTCTGATTATTTTCCAGGCCACGGTTTATAAGATTTAACATTCCCCGTCTGTTCAAAAGACCTGTAAGAGGATCATGCATGGACATATCTTCCAGTCCTTTTCTCATACAGAAAGAACCAAAATTGTTTGCCAGAGTTGCAATCCATATTTTTAAGAAATCACTTTCCCCCTTAATGGATTCAGGTTCGTAGGCAATGTATCCCAAAGTTTTATCCCTTAAATAAAAAGGGGTAAAAGCAAAGAATACAGGCTTTTCTTCATTAAGAATATCCTCCGGAACCAGATTCTTTTTATCAAAGAGAAGGCCTTCAGGGGAACTGCTTCCTTTTCCGGCAGCATACAAAATACGGTCAGGAATATGGATGTAATCATAGCCGCTGTTTTTACCATAGAAGAAATCCCGGCTGTTTTCCACATCAGGATTAACGCAGATATATATTCGATTGACCATTATTTCTGACATTGATTTGAGAGCCCCGTGAAAAAGATCAATTGACTCTCCTGCATTAATAAAGGCATTGTTCATGGCCATAATGTCCTTATTAAAATGCTTAAAATTATAGCTGGCCTGATAGATTGCACCCACATAGTTGTGCATCACCCTGTTCCGGTTTTTAACACAACCACAGGACTCCCCTGTAATCAAAAGAGAACCTACAGTAGAAACTGCCGGAACTTCCTTACCATTCCATAAATTTTGAATTAAATTAACAGCTTTATAACCTGCCTGAATAAAATCCAGAACAATTGTAGTAACAGTCGTATCACACTGCTGAGCATCATCCGTTCCGTCAAACCCCGAAACCATAACCTGCTCCGGCACTCCAATTCCCATGTTTTCCAGATACTCAGTTACCATAATAGCCATGGAATCATTTGCACAGATTATTGCATCCGGAATCTCCCTTGCAATAAACTCCTTTGCACATTCCACAGATTTTCTCCAGAATTCTCCGTATCCGATTCTCCAGTCTTCAACAGGAATATTGTTTTCCTGAAGAACTTTTTTGTAAACTGCAAGCCTTTCTTCAGACTGAATATTGCCCTTAAATCCTGAAATAAAATCCACCTTTTTTGCACCATGGAATTCAACAATATGGCGCACAACAGATTCAAAAGCAGTAGTGTCTTTAAAAACGATATTATGTTCAAAGGATTGATCCTGACTATTTATATTTATAAAGGGAATATTGTTTTCCAGACACTTACTATGCATCAACTCAACTTCTTTCCAGTCGAGAATTTCTTCCGACAGACAAATAAGCCCCTGGATTTTTTTGTAATTGATTAAGTGAAAAATTTCAGATTCACATTTTATTATTGTAGATGATATAACCCTGTTGGAGGCCAGCCCCGGTTTTGTTTCGAGAGAGGCAAAACATAAAACGTTGATATCTTCTTTCTGGCAGCATTCTACAATTCCTGCTATAATTCTGGACTCTTTCTGCCAGTTGTAGCCGGTTACGCACACGGCTATAGTCTTTCTCATAAAATTAATATCCTTTAATCAAGATTTTATCAACTTTATGTAATACTTTATTTTATCACAGAGAATTTCCCATGTAAAATCAATACTTTTATTATTTTGCCCCTTAATCATAAAAGAAAAGGATATCTGAAAGTTATGCTTCTGCAGTTTCCAGAGCTTTCTTTAAATCAACACTCTGCCTTGTCTGACGCACCAGACGCTGAGCCAGCATCTTGCTTAAGAAGATACCATAGTGTGGATTTTTTCTAATCAAGAGTAAAAAATCTTTTTTTGGAATTTTAATCAGACGACATTCGCCGATACAAATTACAGTTGCAGTTCTCCTGTCATTCAACAGAAATGCCATTTCTCCAATAAAAAGATCATTTGGACTAAGTACAGTTGTAAGCTTATTTCCAGCATAAACAGCAAACGAACCAGATACAATAAAGAAAAGGTCATTTGACTGATCCCCTTCCTTTACAACCACCTGCCTGTCCTGATACTGAAGGGTTTCAAATGTGTGCATTACACCAGGAACAGCTGAAGACTGATTCTGCAGGTTGTTTATAATGAAAGCTACTTCATTTCCTTTGTCATTATAAATTAAATCTTTTACCAGAGTCCGGCTTACTGCAATTCCGCGACCATGAAGTTCATTTTCATCAGCCTTTTTTTCCTGAGCCTTTCTCCAGTCAAAGCCCTTTCCATCATCCTTAATGGCAAACTTTGACGTATTTTTCTGAATCATGTATGAAATACGGATCTTTCTGTCTTTATACCCAGGCTCTTTTGAACGCTGACGAATAAGGTCAATCATATCATTGCCTTCCATGAGCCATGCAGTTTTTTCTTCATTACTAATTTCAAGATTTCCATGTTCAAGGGCATTTGTAAGAAGTTCATTAAAAGTCAGTTCAAGATTAAAACGATCATCGTTGGAAATTCGGTTTGTGCTGTAAAGATAATTAACGAGAAATTTCGTATAGAACTGCATGTCCATTGCATCGTTTCCAAAAACAAAAGTCCCGCATTCTTCACCGCTGAGTTCTTCCCACATACCTCTGTTAAAGAGGAATTTCTGATTCTGCCAGAGAATTCTTAGGATACGAATAAAATGGCTGACAAAATCATCTACAGTCTGAATAGTTAATATGCTGGAATCCTTGAACTCCTCAACTTCATTTACCTGTTTACGATTTTCGCAGACAGCAATAACACCGCCGTAATGGAGCCAGGTATCTTTATTGATTTCATCCAGTATTTTTTTACAGTCAATATCTTTTGAAGTAAAATCCAGAACCTTTATTTCAGGAAGTTCATAATCGATATAACGAATAATTTCATCAGTTTCTGAAATAATATCCGTATTAAAAAAAGAAGAATAAATATTGCATACATTTTTAACAGTTGCAATAACATTTTCGTTGCTTGACGCAGTCAGAATCTTTTTCATATGTCTCTCACTTTTCTAAATAATGCAGGTGTTAAAAGTTATAAATCCTTAAAGTACCTTAAATATTATAACTCAATTTATTTAAATGACTAACATTTCTTGAATAATATGGAAGATTTTTCAAAAAAAAATGGCCTGAATCTGCAAAAGCAAAGTCAGGTCATTACGAAATCATTTAATTATTTCTATCAGTTTGAAGAAGAGTCTTCATTCTTCTCTTTGCTGAGAATAACATTTGTAAGAATACCAAGTATAAGAGCGCAGGCAACTGTTCTAATCTGAACCTCTCCAAAATTAAGAACCATACCACCTACACCTGTAATAAAGATTACAGATGCTACAAAAAGATTGCGGTTTTTATTAAGATCAACCTTCTGGAACATCTTAAATCCAGAAACAGCAATAAATCCATACAGAGCAATACAAACGCCGCCCATTACACAGGATGGAATAGTTTCAAGGAAGGCAACAAGTGGTGAAATCAATGAAAAGAGAACACAAATAATTGCACAACCCCAGATTGAAACTGTAGAAGCATTACGTGTAATTGCTACACAACCAATTGATTCTCCATATGTTGTATTTGGACAACCTCCAAATGCTGTAGAAACAATTGTACCTACACCATCTCCAAGAAGAGTACGTGTAAGGCCAGGATTCTCAAGAAGATTCTGTCCTACAATTGCAGAAAGGTTTTTATGATCAGCAAGATGTTCTGCAAATACAACAAAGGCTACCGGAACATATGCAGCAAAAATTGTAAGAAGATACTTACCTGTAATTCCTTTTAAGCCTTCAATTCCACCAAGAAGGAATGTAAATTTTGGAAGGGCAAAGAAACCTGTAACTTCCTTAAAAGCGCTGTAATTAATTACGATAAGGGCAGGATTATTTGTTTTATAACCAATAAATGCAAAAATTGATGCAGCTGCATAACCTGCCAGAATACCGATAATAAAAGGAATAAGACGACCAATTTTCTTTCCATAAGTAGAACAAAGCATGGTTACCAGAAGAGTAATAAGTCCGCAGATAAGGGCAACCTTTTCATTTCCCCCCTGAACACTTGACTTCATCAAATCACTAACAGCATTGCCGGAAAGACTAAGTCCAATAATTGAAACTGTAGGACCAATGATTACTGGAGGCATGAGTTTATCAATCCATTTTACACCGCAGAACTTTACTACAAGTGCAATTATGATATAAACCAGACCTGCCATACAAGCACCAATAATCAATCCCCAGTAGCCCACCTTCATAGAAGCAGCGCCGGCAAATGCACTAAGCATGGAACCAATAAAAGCAAAAGAACTACCTAAAAAAACTGGCGATGAACTTTTTGTAAAAAGCAGATAAACAACTGTACCAACACCTGCTCCAAACAAAGCGGCAGAAGCTGAAAGACCGTTACCTACGATAGCAGGAACTGCAATTGTAGCTGCCATGATAGCCAGAAGCTGCTGGATTGCAAAAAGAATAACTTTGCCAAAACCAGGCTTGTCTTTAATACCATAAATTAAATTCATTTCTTACTCCCGAATATTAATTCGGGCAAAATTATACCTTCTTGTCAATTTGTAGGCAATTAATAAAAATACAAAAAAAGAAAATTATTAAATTGATAAAACTGGAAAAGAACTGTTATAATTAAGAATGAAAAAAGTGTAATAATAAAGTCGGTGGAGTTTTATTTACAAATGAATTTTTTTTCAAAAAAGAATAATACAAATCTAATAGCCATTCTTTTTATCACTTTAGTAATTTCAATACTCGTTTTAATTCAACGATTTGATGATTTCACCCTAAAAACAAATCTTATGGCTTTCCAGAAAAGGGAAATGCAGTCAACTGTAAATAATTACATCAGTGTCATTGACCACATGCGGAATGATATGATTGATAATATGGAAAAAAATGGTCTGGAATATTCTGAAGAAGACATAAAACAGGCAACTCTGACATTTATGCGCCATGTTATTCATGAAACTGATTTTGTAAACGGTGCCTACTTGTGGATTAATGAAGTCATAAATTTTGACGGTGGAGACAACTACGCAATACGACAGGTTCATGGAAATTTAAAAGACACGGAAGGAATTTTACTTTCCACTTCAACTCCTGATGCACAGGGAAACCTTCCTTACCTGGAGGAATTAAATGGAATAAAAGAGAATGGTGAAATTTTTTACAATTATTATTTTAAGGAATACCATTCTGACAATATTTCAGAAAAAGTTACATATGCCAAATTATATGAACCCTACAACTGGATTGTCTGTACCGGAACTTATTTGAATTCATTATATGATCCAGCCGGTGGAGTAAGTAATCATCATAAAATAGTTTTTTACACAATTTGTATAATTCTGCTTATTTTTTCCCTGCTTTTATTTACCCATTTGATTGTTTCTAACATATTAAGTTCCAGAAAACTCATTCAGGAAACTGAAGTTCTTAAAGGTAAAATTAATAAAGATTCACTCTCTGGAGCATACAGCCGCACATTCGGAAATAAACTTTTGAAAGAATATTTCAATAATTTTACTACTTGCGGTAGAAATTATTCCCTTGCTATTCTGGATATTGATAATTTTAAGTCCATTAATGACAAATACGGTCATCCAATGGGAGATTGTGTAATTAAGAATATGGTAAAAACTTTCCAGGATTTACAAAATGTTGATGATCATATAATCCGCTGGGGTGGAGATGAATTTATTTTAACCTTCAGCAATATAGATGAAGATCTTGAAAAAAAACTAGGAAAATTAAATAAAACTATCGCAAATCAAATAATAATCACTGAAAAAGGTGAAAAATTCCAATATACAATCTCTATAGGAGCAAGTACTTTTAATGAAAAAGACAATACGATTAACGATACCATTAAACGTATTGATGATGCCTTATATCTGGCAAAAAGAAATAAAAACTCCTTCTATATTATCAGATAAAAAAAAATATAAAATTACATTTTAAACAAAA
>DGUP01000072.1 GCA_002394685.1 Treponema sp. UBA4307
AATTGTAATTTACTGTCATTTAATTGTAATATACTGTCATATATGTGAAAAATCTAACAATTTTCTTCCTGAATTCGTTGAAAGCCTTTCGAGGTAAACTTTATAATAGAATTAACTTTACAAAAACAGAAAAAATGTCAGATTGAAATGAAAGTCAGTAAGACTTTATTCATCCGTAAAAAATGAAGGAAGGAGAATGTATGAACATCCCTAAAACATTACCAAGAATCATGAAGCAGAGTGCAGAGAGATGGCCTGAAGTAAAGTGCCAGCTCACACCAAACAAGGATGGTTCAATTATTGAGCTTAACTATCATGAAGTATATCAGCTGGCTCTTGATTTTGGTGCAGCTCTTTTAAAGAACGGAGTTAAGCGCGGAGATAGAATCGGTATTATTTCAGAAAACCGCCGTGAGTGGGAACAGGCTGATATGGGACTTCTTGCCATTGGTGCAATTGATACTCCACGTGGTTGTGATGCTTCAGAAAAGGATCTTTCTTACATTCTTTCTTTTGCAGAAGTTCAGCACGCAGTTCTTGAAAATCCGGCTCAGGTAAAGAAAATCCTGAACATTAAAAAGGACATTCCTACTTTAACAGATATCATCACTTTTGATCCTATTGATGATGATTTAAAGAGTCAGGTTAAGGCAGCCGGTCTGGAATATCACTTATTCTCAGAAATGCAGTATGAGGGGCACGAGTGGCGCCGTTCAAATCCAAATGTAGTTGAGCAGGAACTTGAAAAGGGTGAACCTGATGATCTGGCCTCTATCATCTTTACATCCGGTACAACTGGTACACCAAAGGGAGTTATGCTTACTCACAGAAACTTCCTTACTCAGCTGGATGAGGTTAACGAACGTATTTACCTGAACCCTGGTCAGAGGGCACTGCTGGTTCTTCCAGTATGGCATGCTTTCCAGCGTGCAGTTGAATATGTAATTATGATTCAGGGTGCCGAATCTGTTTACTCTAAGCCAATCGGTTCAATTCTCCTGAACGATATTCAGCGCTTTAATCCATATATTATTCCTGCAGTACCTCGCGTTTGGGAAGCAGTTTATGATGGTATCTGGAGAAAGATGCGTAAGACAGGTGGAATTACATACGCTCTTTTCAGATTCTTTACAAATATCGCCCTTATGTGGTGTGAAATTGATCGCAAGCTCCGCAGAAAAAATTCCCGCTTTGGTCACGATTTCATTGTATTCCTTTGGATTATACTTTTCATTCCGTGGATTCTTTTCTTCCCATTAAAGAAGCTGGGAGATCTGCTTGTATTCAGCAAGGTACGTAAAATGCTGGGTAAGAATTTCCGCTGCGGTGTAGCAGGTGGTGGTGCTTATCCTGATTATATTGATAAATTCTTCTGGGCTGCAGGTGTTAATGTTGTTGAAGGATACGGTCTTACAGAAACCGCTCCAATCATTTCGGTTCGTCCTATTGTAGATCCTATTTGCCGTAATGTTGGTACTCCTCTCCGCGGTATTCAGGTTCGTATTGTTGATGATGATGGAATTATCCTGGGCAAGTGTAAGAAGGGTAATCTTCAGATTAAGGGTGACAATGTAATGAAGGGATATTACAAACGCCCTGATCTTACAGAAAAAGTTATGACTGCTGACGGCTGGTTTGATACAGGAGACATTGCAATCCTCACTGTGAATAATGAAATTCAGCTTCGTGGCCGCAAGAAGGATACAATCGTTTTGATGGGTGGTGAAAATATTGAACCTCTTCCAATTGAAACAAAGATTAATTCTTCTCAGTATATTGCCGCTTCTATGGTATTTGGTCAGAACGAAAAGGGTGAAGACCAGCGCTTCCTTGGTGCTTTGATTCTTCCTTCTAAGGATGATATTGAAAGCTATGCAAAGGAAAACAATATTGCTTATGACACATACGAAAAACTTGTTGAAACTCCAGAGATTCACAAGTTGCTGGAAACACAGATTGCAGAACTGGTTAATCCAAAGAACGGTTTTAAGTCATTTGAAAGAATTAATAAGTTCGAAATCATCCTTAAGCCTTTCGAAGTAGGCATTGAACTTTCTGCAAAGCAGGAAATGATGCGCTACAGAATCGCCCAGCTTTATAAGGATAAGATTGCAAAGGTGTATTCTGAGAACTAAGTTTTCTTAAAATCACAAGACCCCGGCTGTGAAAAAACGGTCGGGGATTTTTTTTGTTGATAAAATCCAAAAAAGAGGTAATTTTTGCTGACTGTATTTTCAGTCATACTCTCAAATTCACTTTGTCATTTCTTTATCTTAAATCAATAATGAGAGCTCCGGATTTTTTGTCTGTTGGTGGAGTAAGTTTAGGCATTTTGGTTTCGTAAGACTGACCAGATGCAAGTTCTTCATTGCAGACAATCAACAGAAGCCCAAGAGAGGAACATGCGTAATAACCGCTTCTGTCTCCAGGAAGGCGTATCATATCCGAAACAATACGGAATGTAAGATTGTGAAGCCCCGTCTGGGAATTAAGACTCTTGAGTTTTTTATTGCCTGTCTCTTCCTTGCTCAACATTTCAAGGATATGTTCTTCAGTAACCTGAGCCTGACTTACAGGATTTTTTTCAAGGGCAAGAAAGGAAAGAACTGCCCTGTCTTTTGGAAGGTCAGCATCCTGGGAAAGTTTCTTTAATGCGGCTGGAGCATCCTGTGTTGTAAAAGCAAAATTGCACCACTTTGCCCCGTTACCTTTTTTGCCCAGCATAGGACAGTTTTCGTGGTGTGTGCAAGGAGAAATGATTTTATATCCCCCTGCCATAAAATTTTCCCTTATACAGTGAAGAAATCTGGCGCTTGAAGGAACTCCTGGTTCAATTATCAGAATTCTGCTGACAGCATTTTTATCTGTAAAAGCTG
>DGUP01000079.1 GCA_002394685.1 Treponema sp. UBA4307
CGTACCCCTCGATTACGATGAAGCGTACCCCTCGGGTACGGCACACCGTAGCCGAGGGGTACGACTTTGTAGGCAAGTTCATCGCCATTACTATTCATATTGGAAAACTGATGAAATAAAGCCAAGAATGGCGAAAACGTGATTGTTTGCCAAGAGGACGGGGTAATTCGTTCCATCCCTGCAAGTCAATATCTGTAATATGATAGGTCAATCTTGACACTCGATGTCACGCCAATCGTGCCACATTGTCAGTGTCATGTCAGTTAAAGACAAAAGCCATGTCAGTCGGGAAGGACTGGCACGGCTTTTGTCTTTATGTTGTTTCGACCAGCCTTTGTGCTGGGCAGCATTATACATTATTATATTATTAACAAGAACAAAAACTAAAACAAATACGATTATGGGAAAGATTATTGGTATTGACCTTGGTACAACAAACTCTTGTGTAGCCGTAATGGAAAACGGTACACCTGTTGTAATTCAGAACTCAGAAGGATTCCGTACAACTCCTTCAATCGTAGGTTTTACTGCTAAGGGAGATAGACTTGTTGGTCTTCCAGCAAAGAACCAGATGGTAACAAACCCAAAGAACACAGTATATTCAGTTAAGCGTCTTATCGGACACAGATACAATGAACTCTCTGGAGAAGCAACAAAGCTTGCTTACGGCATTAAGGATCACGGAGCAGATGTTCGCGTTGAAGTAGAGGAAAATGGTTCAAAGAAAGAATTCAGCCCTCAGGAAATTTCTGCTTTCATCCTTCAGAAGATGAAGAAGACTGCTGAAGATTATCTTGGAGAAACAGTTTCAGAAGCTGTAATTACAGTTCCTGCTTACTTTAATGATGCTCAGCGTCAGGCTACAAAGGATGCCGGTAAGATTGCAGGTCTTGATGTTAAGCGTATTATTAACGAACCTACAGCTGCTGCCCTTGCATTTGGTTTTGACAAGGATCAGAAGTCTGAAAAGACAATCGCCGTATATGACCTTGGTGGTGGTACATTCGATATTTCTATTCTCGAACTGGGCGATGGTGTATTTGAAGTTAAATCAACAAACGGTAATACACACCTTGGTGGTGATGACTGGGACCGTGTAATTGTTAACTGGCTCATTGATGGTTTCAAGGCAGAAACAGGAATTGATCTTTCAGGCGATGCAATGGCTCTTCAGAGACTTCGTGATGAAGCTGAAAAGGCAAAGATTGCTCTTTCTAACCAGACAACAACTGATATTAACCTTCCGTTCATCACAGCTGATGCAACAGGTCCAAAGCACCTGCAGCGTTCTTTGAGCCGTGCTGAATTCGAAAAGATGACAGATCATCTCTTTGAAGCAACACGTGAACCATGTGTTAAGGCTATCAAGGATGCTGAAATTGATGCATCTAAGATTGATGAAGTTCTCCTTGTTGGTGGTTCTTCACGTATGCCAAAGGTTCAGGAAATTGTTAAGTCTATCTTCGGTAAGGAAGGAAGCCGCGCCGTAAACCCAGATGAAGCAGTTGCAATTGGTGCTGCAATCCAGGGTGGTGTTCTTGCAGGAGACGTAAAGGATGTTCTTCTTCTTGATGTAACTCCTCTTTCACTTGGTATTGAAACAATGGGTGGCGTAATGACAAAGCTTATCCAGCGCAATACAACAATTCCTACAAAGAAGAGCCAGGTATTCTCTACAGCTGCTGATGGTCAGACTGCTGTATCAATCCATGTTCTTCAGGGTGAACGTGAAATGGCTGATCAGAACCGTACACTGGGACGTTTTGACCTGGTTGGTATTCCAGCTGCTCCACGTGGTGTTCCACAGATTGAAGTTACATTTGATATTGATGCTAACGGTATTGTTCACGTATCTGCAAAGGATCTTGGTACTGGTAAAGAACAGCACATCCAGATTACATCTTCTTCAGGTTTGAGCGAAGATGAAATCAACAAGATGGTAAAGGACGCTGAAGCAAATGCAGAAAGCGACAAAAAGAGACGTGAAGCAATCGATGTAAAGAACGAAGCTGACAGCATGGTTTATCAGACAGAAAAGGCTCTTAAGGATTATGGCGACAAGGTTTCTGCTGATGACAAGGCTAAGATTGAATCTGCTTGCAACGAACTTAAGGAAGCTCTTAAGGGCGACAACACTGATGAAATTAAGGCAAAAACTGAAGCATTGAAGCAGGCTTCTTACAAGATGGCTGAGGAAATGTACAAGGCTCAGGGTGCTAACGCCGGAGCTGGTGCAGGTCCAAATCCTGGAGCAGGCGCTGGTCCTGATAACGGAAACCAGGGCTCTTCAAACAAATCAGGTTTTGACAAGGGTTCTGCTGACGACGTTGAATACGAAGTTCACGATGACAAATAAATAGTTTGAGAATGGCAGTTAATACTGTCATTTTCAAATCATTAACCTGATAATGGCAGACACTGGCTCTGCCATTTTTTTTGTAAAAACTATCTATTTGCACTAGATTTATATATTCAGTAAAATAAGAAATCCAAGATAGATCCAGCTGTAAAGGAATTAAGGTAAATGGCTAACAAACGCGATTATTATGAAGTACTTGGTGTAGACAAGAGTGCTGACAAGGAAGCAATTAAAAAAGCATACAGAAAACTTGCTATTAAGTACCATCCGGACAGAAACCCTGGGGACAAAGAGGCTGAAGAAAAATTTAAGGAAGCTACTGAAGCTTATGAAATTTTAAGCGATGATCAGAAACGTCCTATTTACGATCAGTATGGTTTTGCAGGACTTGATGGAATGGGTGGAGCAGGACAGGGTGGTTATAGTCATGCCTTCCACGACTTTAGTGATATCTTTGGTAGCGGCTCTGGATTTGAAGATATTTTCTCAAGTATCTTCGGTGGAGGAGGCTTTGGTTCTTCTTCCCGCTCATCAAGAAGTTCAAATGATGGTGCCAGCCTGAGACATGACCTGGAAATCAGTTTTAAGGATGCGGTATACGGCTGCAAGGCTGACATTCATTTCCGTCATAATGAAGTTTGTTCACATTGTAACGGAACTGGAGGTGAAGCTGGTTCAACAAGAAAAACTTGTCCTACCTGTCAGGGTTCTGGTCAGGTAAGAAGAAGTGCCGGCTTTTTCGCAATTCAGCAGACATGTCCTACCTGTCAGGGAAAAGGTACTGTAATTGACAGACCTTGTTCTTACTGTCACGGAAGTGGTGTACAGGAAAAAGATAAGGTAATGACTATTTCTATTCCTGCAGGCGTGGATAACGGCAAGCGCATTCAGATTCCAAGAATGGGTGATGCGGGAACAAATGGTGGCCAGGCAGGAGATTTGATTATTGTTCTTCATGTAAGGGAAGACAAATTCTTTGAACGCTCCGGCAATGACCTTTACTGTGCAGTTCCTATCAGTCTTTCACAGGCTCTTCTGGGGGGTGAAATAACAATCCGCTCTCTGGACAACAGATCAATTACATTCAAGGTACCTGCGGGAACTCAGCATGGTAAGCTGCTCAGGGTTAAGGACGAAGGTGTGCCTTATTCAAATTCAAGCAGGAAGGGCGATTTGTACATTAAACTTATGGTAAATCTTCCTTCAAAACTTACAAAGCAGCAGGTTCAGCTTATGGAAGAGTATGCAAAAATAGAAAATGCTACAACTTCACCGGACTTAGTTCCTTTGTCTAAGCTTTCAAATTAGTTTTTTAATCTCATTCCCTTTGAAGAAAGGTAAAAGTAGAAAGGCTTTCTGTAGATTCAGAAGGCCTTTTTTTATTTTGTGACAGTTTGAGATTTTTGGTGGGGATTTTCACTACTTATGCCGATAAGATGGTATAATACTGTATTCAAAATAGTAGTATAGAGGTGGATATGTATAAGAGCAAACGTGCCGCAATGCTTATTGTCTCAAGTGCTTTGATGATTGTTATCATTATGGCGCTTTGTATTAGTTTGATTCCTCCGATTAAAGGTTCTGCTCCTTATTCGGATCTGTACGCTTTTATTATTGTATGTCTTATATCTATGACTCTGATTATTGTTACAAGAAATATCAGGGAATTAACTTTTGACAGACTGCAAAAAAAGACGATTTATGAAGGAGAAACTTCAATCATTTCCCGCTTTATTGATCGTCTGCGTATCTGCTATTCAAATGAAGATTTTTTTGAAGCAATCTCTGCGGTTCTGGAGCAGGATGGTGACTGTTCTGTTCTTTATGTAGACCGTTTTAAGAACTATATTCTCTATAATTCTCCTGACAGACTGACTACTTCCAAGGAAACTATGTCTACTCTGGAATTAAACTATTCTCAGAACTGGAAAGACGGAGTTTTCTTTATTGGAGAAAATCTTGGTATTGTATCTTCTCCAAAAACTGCCCGCGGTTTCTTCCTTTCAAATGAAAAACATCACCTTTATGTTTTCTGCCGCTATACACGTCTTTTTGATGAAATCATCTACAAAAAGCTTTTTGATGAATATAAACGTTTCCAGCGCCGCTGCAACACAATTACTGATTTGTCTGAAATTGCATCTCTTTCTAAAGAATGGCAGCAGCTTGCTGATACACAAAAATCCTTCCTTCCTCAAAAAATGCCTGATACTCCTAAACTGGAAATCGCTACATATTTCCGCCCTCTGGTAAATGTATCCGGTGACTACTATTCAGTTCTTCCAATCGATGAAAATAAAACCCTGCTTATGCTTGGTGACGTATCTGGTAAAGGTCTTGCCGCTGCGCTGGTCATGGGTCTGGTAATGAATACAGTTAAGATTCTTGAAAACAAGAATGATCTTCCTGCAATGATTCGTGCTGTTGATAAGGCCATTAAGGGCATGAAACTGCAGGATAAGTATACGGTTCTTTTCCTTGGAATTGTTGATACAGAAAAGATGAAAATCACTTACATTAATGCTTCAATGTCAGATCCTCTGATCATTTCCAGGGCTGCAACAGGTTACAAGATTAAACCTTTGACTTCGAACTGTTCTCTGGTTGGTATTATTGATTTAGGCGATGTAGCTGTGGCTGAACAGCAGCTCTTCCGTGGAGATGTAATCCTTATGGCATCAGACGGTGTTTCTGAAGTTATGGATTCAAACGGGGTAGAACTTGGAACAACTAAGCTCTACGAAGATACAATTAAAAAATCTGCAGCAAAACATCCAAAAGAATTTGTTGATGATGTTGTAAATCTGATTATGGAATACAACGGCGGCAAAAAGCTTCGTGATGACGTAACTATGATGGTTGCAAAGGTTCAGAGGTAATATATGGTATTTTTTATTCTTAACGTTGTTCTCTGCGGTATAATGATCGCGGTTTCGTTTAATATTGATACAAGACATGGCGGTAACAGAAATACTAATCCTCTCATTAATATGATTCTGTTCCTGTCAGTTTTGTTCGGATTTATGGCAGCAACCCTTGCTTCCTGTTTCTGGCTTCCGGCTATCATTACAAGAATTATTGGTAGGGCAGCCTTTGTATTGATTGCCTGGTATTCCATCAGCCTTTGTGCTTACCTGATGACTTTTCCGGATTATGAAAGAACCACTTTCCTTACTGTGTTCCAGATTATTCTCTGCGCATCAGCATTTATCTTTATCTTCTTTAACGGACATGTTATTTCCGGAATTGATATTAATGTAGATAACCGCTTTAAAATTCACTCTGACCGTCTGATTGATACAGAATGGGGTGACAATCACTTCTGGTTTACCTGGCTGGATATTTACCTCTTCATTTACCTTATTTTCATTCCGTTCTTTACAATGATAATGGCTCTTGTTCGTGCTGAAAATGCTCAGACAAAGCTTAAGAGTCAGCAGCTTGTTTATGAATGCTTTGGTATTATCACTTCATGGATTGTATACGCAATTATTGTATACGCAATCAGTTACCAGTCAATGATGTTCTCCCTCAGCGTAGTTTGTTTTATTCCTGAAACCTTCCTTATGTTGAAGGGGGCTCGTACAAATGAAGTTTCAGATAAACGTGCAGTCCGCAATGATGTTTTGAAAATTCTGGTAAGATTCATTCTGCCTTCACTCTTTACCGGACTGATCTGGCTCTGGTTATGGCCGATTTTCTCTGTTTCAAAGGTTGGATTTGTTTTATTATTCTTCCTTGCTTCTTCTGCAATTAATGCTCTCTGGCTTTTCTCTGACAAACGTCTTTCAAAATTAGCATTCCTTCGTTCCAACAAGTATGAAAAGGCTCTGGAAGATGAAATGGCTCAGATTAACTTTGAAGGGGATACAAAGGATATTACAAACATTCTTTATAAATCCCTGAACAAATATATGGATATCAGTCACCTTCAGATTCTTGTAGATAATAGTGAAGGGGAACTGCAGACTACCTATTCATCAAATGATAAAAATTACAGCATTTCAGTTGAAAATCCTGTTTTCGAAAAACTTTTGAACGTTAAGCAGCAGGTTGTTTTCAGGGAAAGAGCCTTTACTGAATATACTCTTGCAAATGTTAAATATGACATTATTAAGATTCTTGATCAGAATGACGCAGATGGTCTGATTGTTTTAAATGAAGGCCGTCACGTAATTGGTATGATGATTCTTGGAAAAAAGATTTCAGGCAACCCTTTCTCTGATTACGACTACGAAGTTCTTACACACCTTTACTCTAACTTCTTTGTAATTGGTTACTACATGAAGAATATTGTAAATGAATCAGTAGTAGGAACTGTAAACCGTGAAATCCGTATGTCCGGTCAGATTATTACATCTATCCAGGAAAATATGGATAAGATTAAGAGTTCAAAAATTGATGTTGGCTACAGAATGATTCCTGCCCACAACATTGGAGGTGAATTCATCGATTTGATCCGTTTAAGTGAAAGCCGTCATATTTTCATTGTTGGTGCCTTGAACTCCCGCGGTATTGCGGCTTCCATGAACATGGTCATCCTTAAATCCATTATTCGTACATTCCTTCAGGAAACAACAGACTTTAAGCTGCTTGTAGAAAAAGTAAACAGCTTTATCCGTGAATCTCTTCCTAAGGGAACTTATTTCTCCGGACTTTTTGGATTGATAGATTTTAAAACTGATACAATGTACTACATCAACTGTGGAATTCCTGCACTTTTCCTTTATACAAAAGCGTATAATAACGTAATTGAAATTCAGGGTGAAGGCCGCGTTCTTGGTTTTGCAAAAGATGTAAGCAATCTGGTAAAGGTAAAGAAAACTAAACTGGCAGCCGGTGATATTGTTGTGGCTTCTACAGATGGTCTTTTTGAAACTCAGTCTCTTCGTGGTGACCGCTACGGAAAGGAAAGAGTTCAGAAGGTAATTACAGAAAATACAACTTACGATGCTGACCGCATGACTCAGTTCCAGTATGATTCACTTGCAAAATTTGTTTCTACACAGATTGAAAATGATGTAACTGTCCTTGTTATGAAATACCTGGGAGGTAAATAATGGAAGCCCTTTCAATTATTGAAAAAAAAGGTCCTAACTATATTCTTATGGAACTGACAGGTTCTTTAAATGGATACACTATTGGAGAATTTACTGAAAAAATGTATAATTACATCAAAGAGCAGAATGTTGTTCTTGATTTGAACTCTGTTCTTCAAATTGATTCAGCTGCAATGGGTGTTATCTTTGCTACTATAAATGATTCTGAGGAATATAAAACAAAAGTGTTTATTATGAATCCTTCTGAATCTGCAAGAAAGGCATTTGATAAAACCGGTTTCACTGATGATTTTAATATTATACACTCAGTAACCGAGGTTTCCGATGTTTCTTAAAAAAAATATAATGGCTGCTGCAATTACAGTCTGTTCTGTGTTAGCTTTTGCAGGATGTAAGGAAAAGGCTCCTTCTGCAAATGTATTTAAAGATATTCCGGAAGAGGCAGAAACTCCTGTAAAAGCTGAATTGTCTCTGGTAAACGAAGATTCTGAAACAATTGAATCTGTTCAGGAAAAGGTTAATCCTGAAGTTGAAAGAGCTAAAGTTGTTTATGGAAAAATGTCACCACGCTTTAAGGATGATGTTAAAATTGATGACTGGGAGGCTTTTCTTGCTGACCTTAAGAATGTACTTAATGAAGAAAAAAAGTACCGTCAGGACGATTTGCCCCTCTATTTCTTGATTGATAAACAGCATACTGTTGGTTCAGATTATGAGCCTAAGGATTTGCTTCTCCTTACTGCAAATGACCACTACAATCTTAATAAAAAGGGCATGTATCTCCGCCCGGATGTAGAAAAAGAACTTAGCAAAATGGCAGATGCCGCATTAAAGGACGGAGTCAAACTGCTTGTTTCTTCTACATATCGTTCTTATCAGTATCAGGATAATCTTTTTAATTACTGGGTAAGTGTGGACGGTCTTGCAGAAGCTGAAAGAGAAAGTGCCCGCCCTGGTACCTCACAGCATCAGCTGGGAGTTGCAATTGATTTTGGTTCAATTGATGATTCTTTTGCTGAAACAAAAATGGGTGCCTGGATGTATTCTCATGCAGCTGAATATGGCTGGAGTCTTTCTTTCCCAAAGAATTATGAAGATGTTACAGGTTACCGTTGGGAAAGCTGGCATTTCAGATATCTGGGAATTCCTGCTGTTCAGTTTCAGAAAAAGTACTTTAATGATGTTCAGCAGTTTATGCTTGAATTTATTAATGCCTGGAAAGAAGAGGTTGAAAAGGACAATGAACTTGCTGCCCTTCAGCCAGAAATAATGTAATTTTCTTACCTTATACTTAATTATAACCGGTGAAGCTCTTTCAGCTTTGCCGGATTTTTTTTACATAAAAAAGACCTTGGCCAGATGTTTCCTGTCATCGGGTAAAGGTCTTTTTCTATTTTATGGGAATCTCAAAAAATCAGTTTTTCGAAATGCCCATATGGCTTTTTATTTTACAACAATGTTTACCAGTTTTTCTGGAACAACAATTACTTTTACAATCTGCTTTCCGTCTGTAAACTTTTTAGCACCTTCTGTTTCCAGGGCAAGCTTTTCCAGTTCTTCCTTTGAAGTACCTGGAGCTACCTGGAAGTTAGCACGTACTTTTCCGTTTACGCTTACTACGATGGTTTTTGTATCTTCTTTTGCAAATTCTTCAGAGAATACAGGCCATGGTTCGTAGGTGATTGTTTTGTCATGTCCCAGTTTCTGCCACAGTTCTTCTCCCAGGTGAGGAGCGTATGGAGCGAGCATTTTTACAAAGCCTTCCCAGATTTCTCTTGGAAGTTTTTCCTGCTTTGCTGCTTCATTAATGAAAATCATCATCTGGCTGATTGCAACGTTAAAGTCCAGATTATTTGTATCTTCACTAACCTTTTTAACAGTCTTGGCATATATCTTTCTCAGTGAAACAAGTTTTTCATCTTCAAGTTTTCCACTGATATCAATATCTTCTACAGGTTTTTCGCTTACTGCCCAGATTTTATCCAGGAAGCGGTTTACACCAATAAGTCCCTGTGTATTCCAAGGCTTTGAAACTGTAAGAGGTCCCATGAACATTTCGTACATGCGTACTGAATCAGCACCATAGTTCTGAATCATTTCGTCAGGGTTTACAACGTTCTTAAGGGATTTAGACATCTTGGCAACAACTCTTTCAAGCTCTTCACCGTCATCCTTTGCAAAGTACTTGCCGTCTTTTTCTTCAACAGCATCCACTGCTACAAGGGACTTGCTCTTTCTCTGGAAAGCGAAACTTGTAATCATACCCTGGTTGATAAGGCGCTGGAAAGGTTCCTTTGTATGAACTACGCCGCAGTCATAAAGAACCTTGTGCCAGAAGCGGGCGTAAAGCAGGTGAAGAACTGCGTGTTCTGCACCACCAACGTAAAGGTCTACCGGCATCCAGTATTCTTCAGCTTCTTTTGAGCAGAAGGCCTGGCTGTTTTTTGGATCCAGGTAGCGAAGATAGTACCAGCAGGAACCAGCCCACTGAGGCATTGTATTTGTTTCTCTCTTAGCATCTCCGCCGCACTTTGGACACTTACAGTTAACCCATTCTTCAATTCCTGCAAGAGGTGACTCACCGGTACCTGTAGGCTGATATGTTTTAACATTCGGCAGTTCAAGAGGGAGCTGATCTTCCGGAACTGTAACAGTACCACATTTTGGACAGTGTACTAAAGGAATTGGTTCACCCCAGTAGCGCTGACGGCTGAATACCCAGTCACGGAGTTTATAGTTTACGGCTTTTTTACCGATTTTCTTTTCTTCAAGGAATTCAAGCATCTTTGCGATAGCATCTTTTTTGTTAAGTCCATCCAGGAAGCCTGAATTTACATGAATGCCATCTTCTGTCCAGGCCTGCTCCTGAACATCAACTTCTGATTTAAGAACTTCAATGATTGGAAGATTAAACTTCTTTGCAAATTCCCAGTCACGTGTGTCGTGTGCAGGAACTGCCATGATTGCACCAGTTCCGTAAGAAATCAAAACGTAGTCTGCAATCCAGATTGGAATGAGTTTTCCGTTTACAGGGTTGATGGCATATGAACCTGAGAATACACCTGTCTTATCTTTAGCAAGGTCAGTTCTTTCAAGGTCAGACTTTTTTGCAGCCTCTTCACGGTATGCGGCAACAGCTTCCTTCTGTTCCGGAGTAGTGATTTTTTCAATAAGAGGATGTTCTGGTGAAACAACCATGTAAGTTGCGCCGAAAAGTGTGTCGCAGCGGGTTGTATAAACTGTAAGCTGTAAATCGCCGGCCTTTCCGTCCTTGTCTGCAACAGTAAAGTTTACTTCTGCACCAACAGATTTTCCAATCCAGTTTTTCTGCATCAGTTTTACGCTTTCAGGCCAGTTCAGAGTGTCCAGGTCTTCCAGCAGGCGTTCTGCATAATCTGTAATCTTTAAAATCCACTGGCGGATAACTTTATGAGTAACCTGTGCACCACAGCGGTCACAGTGACCTTCTTTTACTTCTTCATTAGCAAGACCTGTCAGACAGCTTGGACACCAGTTGATTGGAGTCTGTGCTTCATAAGCCAGTCCCTTTTTGTAGAGCTGGAGGAAAATCCACTGAGTCCACTTGTAGTAATCTGGAGTACATGTACGAATTTCCCTGTCCCAGTCATAACTGAATCCCAGTGCTTTAATCTGCTGGGTAAAGTGATCAATATTCTGGAAAGTTGTTGTTGCAGGATGTGTTCCTGTTTTGATTGCATAGTTTTCAGCAGGAAGACCAAAGGCGTCATATCCCATGGGGTGAAGCACATTGTAGCCCTTCATACGAAGATAGCGGCAATAGATATCAGTTGCGGTATAACCTTCTGGATGTCCTACATGGAGGCCAGCTCCGCTTGGATAAGGGAACATGTCCAGTACATAGCGTCTCTTTTCTTTTGGAAAGGATGGATCTTCGACAGCCTTAAAAGTCTTATTTTCGTCCCAGTATTTCTGCCACTTGGGTTCAATGTTCTTAAATGGATAAGACATATAATTCTCCTTAAAAAACTCCGCGTTAGGGGTCGTGCAGGAGGCACGATATCACCTGACAATTTGTTATTGTAAATATGAAGATATTTATAGCATTTTTAAGAGGAATAATAAAGTGAGAAAAGCTTAATTGTCCTTATTTTAGGGCATTCTTCAGCTTGAAGAGTTTAAATCCTTAATGTCTTCGTACCAGCAGAAGCCGCCCTTACCATTATTCTTAACGTGGTACATTGCTTTGTCTGCTGCTGCAACAAGAGAAGTTTTGTTTTCTCCGTCACCAGGCCACTGGGCAATTCCTATACTGGCATGGAGGTTGAGGAAAGTATCTCCAATATCGTAAGGTTCATTCATTCTGTTCTGAATTTCCCTGACGTAACTTTCAACATGTGCTTTGTCTATATCAGAAATAATTGCAGTAAACTCATCTCCAGCAAGGCGGTACATCGTAAAAAAGGAATCACACAGGCTTTGAATACGCCGGGCAAGTTCACAGAGAACCGCATCTCCCTGGTTGTGTCCGTATGTATCGTTAATATTTTTAAAGTTGTCCAGATCAAACATGATGATTGTAAAAGGCTTTTTTTCTTCCATCAGGTTGTTCAGGTTTGCATCAAAAATACTTCTGTTCAGCAGGTTCGTAAGATGGTCGTACTTTGTGGAATGATCAAGCATTTCGTTGAGTTTTGAAATTGAAAGATTTTTCTTATCTTTTCTTCTGTTTTCAATAAAGAGGGGAATCATAATAAGAACGCCCACGGCAGCAAGAATTATAAAAAGATTGCGAACCATAAGCTGATGCTTTTCACCCCAGGTGTAGGTGTGATTGATTATATCTGACTGAGCGGGAATGTCCTGAAAATGAATTCCAAAGCGCTTCATCTGCCCTTCATCAAAAATAAATTTTCTGGGAGTGTTGGACTGAACGCTGAAAAGTTTTTGTGAAGTTCCAAGAACAATCTGTTCTGCAATATCTCCTGCCCTGAATCCCATTCTTTCCTGATCCACAATTTCTCCGCCAAGAATTCCGTGGCCCATTAAATATGGCTCTATGGAAAAAACAGGAACTGATGCATTTTCAGAAATTGTTTCCATCAGTTTTTTCACTTCATAGTCATAATCAGAAACAACGTGGTTTCCTGAAACGTAAAGAAGAATGCTGTTTGTATCAAGAGCTGAAATCAGTGAAAGAAAAGCCTCTGGAGAATAGTTTTTTGGATTAAGTTCCTGAAATTTTAAGTCCGGATAATCTGCAACCATGGAATTATAAGCTTTTTTTCTTAAATCATCTTCGCTATTATTATCAATGATTGCAATAACCCGTCTGGCTTTTGGAAAGATTTTTAAGGCTGCATCTATGGTTCCCTTATAGGAAATGGATTCGATAATTCCTGTGATTTTGTAATCCTTTGACACATCAATGGCGGCTGCTACATCGTTTACTCCAAGAAAAATCAGGGCTGTATTCTTAAAAAAATCATCTTTGTGTTCTACACCGAAACGGAATGCCGGGTCATCTCCCAGAATAACTGCATCAAAAGGTTTGACATGGGAAAGATAGAATTCCATTTCCAAAGTAAAATTTTCCTTCTGTTCCGGACTGCTGATGATATTTGAATCCATGAACTTGTATTCCAGATCAATGTAGTCTGCAGACAGGGCATCTTCCAGTCCTTTTATCTGTTCCTGCACGTTGTACCAGGAGTAGGAAAATGAACTTAAGAAAAGAATCCTTTTTAGAGATACAGGTGTTGAGGTCTCGGAAAAAAAAGCCCCGAGTATAAAGAGAAATTGTATTATTAATAATGTGATTTTTTTAAATATCTTCATAAACTCATACCCGAAACAATTCTATCATTAAATTTATCTATTTTAAAGTCTAAAATCTCAAATCGAAAAGTCTTTGCAAAAATAAGAAAAAATATGTGTAAAAAATGACAAAATTTTAAATTGAATTGAATATTTTACTCCATTATAATCCCCCAAAGAGAGGAATTATATGTCAATAAATAAAGTATTATTGAAAGCCGCCCCTTGTGCTCTGGATATGGGTGATGGAAGTGAGAGAGGTTTGTACGTTAATCAGGATTATCTGCTTCAGAAGATGAAAAAAGCTCATCGTGGAATTTCACTGATGTATACATATTATCCAAATGATAAAGGCTGGCCGCAGAGAGCCAGTGTAGCTTTTCCTCAGGACGTGCCAAGCGGTGCCTGGAACTATCCATATGAAGATTACTTTCCTTATGAGGGAGGATTGAATGGAAACCGTCAGGGCGAACCTTTTAAGTTTATGAAAGAGATTCGTCAGAGAGGTCAGGACGTTGTTCTTACAATGACTATTGATCCGGAACTTGACGAAGAACATCTTATTGCGGTTGCAAAGGACCTGCGCCCTTACGGAAGACTGCTCCTTAGAATCAATCATGAATGTACCGGCACCTGGTTCTGTTTCAGCCGCCGTTCAACTTATGAAAATGTAGCCGCCTTTTTTGTAAAGTGCTGCAAGGTTTTTCACAAGTACGCTCCTAACGTTAAGCTGATTCTTTGTGCCGGCATGTACGACGAAGCAAGCGGAAAAATTGAAATGGAAGACATTTTCCTTGAAGCATTTAAGGAATGTGACATCTGGTCAGGAGATCAGTATCTTGCCCTTCACTGGGGCTGGCCTGTAGATGTTGCAAAAAAGGGAGGTAATTCATTTGCCTGCTATGACTGCGACAAGGTTTATGAAAAAGCAAAGGCAACTCTTCACAGACTGAGAGAAATTACTGGTCAGGACAAGCCTATGGTTCTTTCTGAATTGAATGCAGACGGCGATGTAACCGGTCCTTACGGGCAGGCTGAAATCATGGAACATTTTATGCAGCGCCTGATTGAAGATGATGAAAAGTGGCTGTCAGCATTTACAATGTACCAGTTCAGGGATGACGGACGCCTTGGTCTGGAAATTACAGATCCTAATAATTCAAGTGTAGGAATTGAACAGCCTCTTCTTGCCACATACAGAAATATGTTCCACAAGGATTTCTTCTCTCAGAAGATTGAAAATGCAGGCTCTGTAGAACTTCCTGCTAAACTCCGCTGGTCAAATTCTGAAGATGCAGAAGGTGTTCAGATTCCTCTTCACCTTGAAAAGAATCCGCATTTTGCAGAAGTTTATTTTGACAAAGATTTAGTTGATTTGAATTTAATCCTTCAGCTGGGATCTTATACTTTCTATAAGGCTCCTGGAGTTAAGTGCGTAGATTTAATGAGTTATTTCTTTGACAATCCTGTAAAAAATTCAGTAGATATGAATCTGAATATTTTTGCTCCTCCTGCTGATGGCTTAAATCATCCTGAAAACGGAAAGCCTGGAGAAGATTCTCCGGATGGTGACTGGCTCTACAATTCTTATACTGTACTTCCAAAGCTTCCGGAAATCCGTATAGAGATAGAACCTGTTCAGATGATTAAAAACTGGTAAAACTGAAAATCTTCCATATAATATGTGTAAACGGTCCTTTCTTACAGGGGCCGTTTTTTATTTTTAGGTGGAAGTATTGAAAGTTGCATGTTAAAATCTGATGTATGGAAAGATTTGTCAAAAAAGTAATTCTTATTATTACAATCAGTCTCTGTACAGCACTGATTTTTGCTGCTCCTAAACAGAAGGGAGACAGATGGGTCTGTGCACAGAATGTACAGCTTAAGGAGAAGGCTTCAGTAGGTTCCTCAAAAGTTGCAGTCTTAAAATATGGAGATCAGGTAACTATTATTGAAGATAAACAAAAATGGATTATGGTTTCTTTAAAGTCTGACTCTAGTGTTAAAGGATGGCTTCCTGCAACTGCTTTAACAGATCATAGAATCGCTTCTGGCGCCAGTAATTCTTCTGCGGATGCAAAAGAAATTGCTCTGGCCGGAAAAGGTTTTAACACAACTGTAGAAGAGGTTTTTGCGGCCGGATTTAATACTGATTATTCTGATGTAGATTTTACGGAAAAGCAGACCGTTTCTTATGAAAGCAATCTTGATTTCATGAGGGAAGGGGGACTTAAAGTAGAGGAGGAAAAGGAATGAAAAGAATCAGATTTGCATTAGCTTTATTCCTTTCCCTCTTTGCAGTTTTTGCTTCTTATTCATATGGGTTTGGAGATTTGATGAATGATATGATGAAGGAAGGCAAAAATGGCAGTGAAGAAGACAAGGCAAATATGGATGCCCTTGAATCGGTTATAAAAGTTGTAACTGAAATTGAGCCTGAAGATGAATACTTTATTGGCCGTACCGTTGCTGCTACAATTACTGCTCAGTATCCTGTTTATAAAAAAGCACCAAAGGCGACCCTTTACCTGAACAGAATCTGCGCAGCCCTTACAATGAATTCTGAACAGCCTTATTTGTACAATGGGTATCATGTAGCAATAATTGATACTGATGAGATTAATGCAATGGCAACACCAGGTGGCCACATTTTTGTAAGCCGTGGTTTGATTAAGGCCTGCGATTCGGAAGATGCCCTTGCCGCTGTACTTGCTCACGAGATTGGGCATATTCAGCTTAAGCATAATATTAATGCAATTAAAACTAACCGTGTAACAGATGCTGCTGGTAAAATCGGAAAGGCAACCCTGCTTGAAGAAAAAAATAAAAACAGTGACCTTGTAAAAATTGAAAGAGTTCTGGAAAAATCCGGAGTTGATGTTGCAAAAGTAGAAGGTCAGGCAATGGAGCTTTATGACAATGCCAGCACTGCCGCCAATACTCTTGTAAACTCTGGTTATTCTCAGAGTCAGGAATTTAAGGCAGATGAAACTGCATTAAACCTTATGGTAGCTGCCGGCTACGATCCTAATGCCATGGTGGATATGTTAAATCTTATATCCGGAAATACAGAAACCGGAGGATGGAATTCAACACATCCAAAACCACAGGACCGTATTAAAAAGGTTAATGCAAAACTTAAAAAACTGAATAAAACTTATACCTTCACCGGAAAAGAAGAAAGAAAGGCCCGCTTCCAGACTAATACTGCAGAGTTGCAGTAAAGGGCTAAGTCTGACTGAAACAGGATTTATATGAAGAGAGAAAAAGTTATAATGCTCAGGGCATTTATTATTGCCGCTGCAAGTTTTGTCCTGAGTGCAATTTTGTCCTTTACAGGAATACTGGATTATTTTGAAAATAAGACTTATGACCAGAGAATGATTTTTTCTTCCAGATATAAGTCCCCTGCCAGTGACATTTATTTTATTGGAGTTGATCAGAATTCAATCGACTGGGCCAGTAACGAGTATGGATGGAGCTGGCCCTGGCCAAGAGAAGCCTATGGAAGGATGATAGACTTTTTTTCTCAGGGGAATGCAGCCTCCATAACTTTTGATATTCTTTATACAGAGCCTTCTGTTTATGGAGAAGAGGATGATTTAAAACTTGCCCTTGCTGAAAAGAATTCAGGCCGGGTAATTCAGACTCTGTTTGTTTCAAGTGATAAAGACGGAAATAAAAGTGCCCAGTTCCCAGTCCCCCCTGTTCGTGAAAATGCTGCCCTCATTGGAAATATTACAAGTGTAATGGATGATGATGACATTATCCGCAGGGCATATCTTGAATATGAATATGAGGGAAAAACATATCCTTCCCTGGGAACCGCATCTCTTTACCTCACCGGACAGGCAGATTTTTCCAGAGTTCCCCGTCTTAAAGATGGAACTGTCCTTCTCCGTTATCAAAAATCAATTGACGATTATCATCCCTACTGGGCTATGGATATTTTCAAAAGCATTGATCAGTACAAAATTTATAAGGAAGCGGAATCAAATGGAGCCTCTGCAGAAGAACTTGAAGCTCTTGAACCGATGTACTGGCCTGAAGATTTTGAAGACGAATTTGTTTTTGTAGCATATTATGCACCGGGACTTTTTGATATTTGTTCAACTCCTGTTTCTCAGGTTTTTCCTGGGGTAGGGGTACATATCACTGTTCTTGATAATTATCTGACTGATAATTTCATGCATAAAGCTCCTTCAATCCTCATGATTCTGTGGATTTTTGCAGCTGCCCTTTACGGGGCCTTTGGTGTTTCTTTTGCCTCAAGCCGTAAAAATCAGAATATTCAGCTTCCTCTCATGGTTGCAGCTTTTCTGTCAGGATTGATTCTATGTATTGGACTACCTTACTTCTTATTTATATTCAATTACTGGATTTATATTATTGGTCCTTTTATTGCCTTCCTTACTTCTTTTATTGTAAGTGTAATTATCAGTTTTGCAGCGGAAGGAAAACAAAAGCGTTTTATTAAAACCGCCTTCAGTCAGTGTCTTTCAAAAGATGTTGTTAATCAGATTATAAATGATCCGGCCTCTTTTACTCTTGGCGGAAAAAAATTCCAGATGACTGCTATCTTTACTGATATACAAAAGTTTTCTTCTTTCAGTGAACTTTTGACTGCAGGACAACTGGGACAGCTGCTTAACTATTATCTTACCCGAATGTCAGAAATTATCATTGAAGAATACGGAACTGTAGACAAGTACGAAGGTGATGCAATTGTTGCCATGGTTGGTGCTCCTGTGGAAATGGAGAATCACGCAGTCCGGGCCTGTACTGCCGCTGTAAAAATGAAACGGGCAGAAATAAAGATGAATGAAGAGATTGTTAAATGCGCTTCCCTGCAGAAAAATGCTTCAATGGATATTGAATTATATGAAGCTTTCAGAATTATGGTGGAAAACAAAAAAACAATCTTTACCAGAATAGGAATAAATTCCGGTGAAATGATTGCCGGTTACTTTGGTTCTGAAAATAAAAAAAATTACACAATGATGGGAAATAATGTAAATCTTGCATCCCGTCTGGAAGGTGTAAACAAACAGTATCATACAAATGGAATTTTAATAAGTGAAGCAAGCCGCAATCTTCTTGGAGAGATTTTTATTCTCCGCAGCCTGGATAAAGTAAGGGTTGTAAATGTAAATACACCAATCCGTCTGTATGAACTTATTGAGGAAACTTCCTCTGCTTCAGAAGAAATGACAGACTATGTTCTTAACTGGGAATCCTTCATGGAAAAATTTGAAGAAGGTGATTATTCTCAGGCCCTTGAAAAATTAAATGACCTTATGAAAAAGAAGTTGTATGCTGACGGTAAAAAAGATGATGTAGCGTGCTACTACAAACATCTGCTGGAAAATTATTTTATAAAAGGTAAGTATCCTGTGGAAAATGATAATGAAGGCGTTGTTTTTAATCCTCAGGACAAAGTTTTTACTCTGCTTCAAAAATAAAATTTTCTGCCATAATAATGCGTTATTATGCAAAATATTTATTGATGATTTAGAAAATTATAATTATCATTTAAAACATGTCTAATTTATCGAAAATGATGAAGGGGCTTGAGACCAGATACAAGGTCTATTCCCTCTTAAGTCCAGTTACAATGATTGGTGAAGTTGTAATGGAAACCCTTATTCCTCTCATGATGGCTCATATCATTGATGATGGAATTGCCAATAAAGACCTCAAATATGTAATAATTGCAGGCCTTATAATGGTAGGAATGGCCATTATTTCCCTCCTTTGCGGTTTTGGAGGAGGAAGATTTTCTGCTGTTGCTTCCCAGGGGTTTTCAAGAAATTTAAGGCGGAATCTTTTTGCAAAGGTTCAGTCTTTTTCTTTTGGAAATGTAGATCACTTTTCAACTTCATCACTGGTAACTCGTTTAACAACAGATGTAACTAATGTACAGAACACTTATCAAATGATTATCCGCATGTGCATCAGGGCACCTTTTATGTTAATAAGTGGTGTTGTTCTTGCTGTAATCATTAACAAAAGACTTTCAGTAATTTTCCTTGTTGCAATTCCAGTCCTTGTAATTGTACTTGCAGTTCTTTCTGCAATTGCCTATCCACGCTTTCAGAGAATGCTGGGCCAGTACGATAAAATGAACAATACTGTTCAGGAAAATCTTATTGGGGTAAGGGTTGTAAAATCTTTTGTAAGGGAAAAATACGAAAACAGCAAATTTGAAAATGCAGCTGACACTCTCAGAAAGATGCAGGTAAAGGCTGAAAAACTGGTAATCTTCATCATGCCTGTAATGCAGATTGTTGTATATTTTGCAATGATTGCTGCCTTATGGTTTGGTGGAAAAATGATTACCGTGGGAGACATGCAGTCTGGTGAACTTATCAGCTTCCTTTCCTATATCGGGCAGGTTCTTATGAGTCTGATGATGGTTTCAATGGTCTTCATTATGCTGGTTCTTTCAAAAGCAAGTATTTCCAGAATTGTAGAAGTTCTTGATGAAGAGCCTGAAATAAAAAATCCTGACTCTCCTGACGGGGGACTGACAGAAGTTAAAGACGGAAGCATTGATTTTGAAAACGTAAGCTTCTCTTACGTTAAAGACAAAAATAATGTTGTCCTGGAAAATATTAATTTCCACATTGATTCAGGTTCTGTAGTGGGAATTATTGGTGGAACAGGTTCTTCAAAATCAACACTGGTGAGCCTTATTCCACGTTTGTATGATGTTCTGGAAGGCAGTGTAAAAGTTGGCGGCCAGAATGTTAAAAACTATAACCTGGTAAGTCTTCGTGACAATGTTGCCATGGTTCTTCAAAAGAATGTTTTGTTCAGTGGAAGCGTAAAGGACAATCTTCGCTGGGGAAATTTAAATGCAAGCGACGAAGAAATGATTGAGGCCTGTAAAGCGGCTGATGCAGATGAGTTTGTAAAAAATCTTCCACAGGGATATGACACCCACATTGAGCAGGGGGGATCAAATGTTTCCGGTGGACAGAAACAGCGTCTTTGTATTGCCCGTGCTCTTTTAAAGAAACCAAAGATTCTTATCCTTGATGATTCAACATCCGCAGTTGATACGGCAACAGATTCAAGAATCAGGACGGCTTTACGTTCATCCCTTCCTGAAACAACAAAAATCATCATTGCCCAGAGAATTAATTCTGTTCAGGATGCGGATATTATTTTTGTTATGGATAATGGAAAAATCAATGGCTTTGGAACACATAAAGAACTTCTGGCAAACAATGAAATCTACCGCGAAGTTTATGACTCTCAGCAGTCTGAAAATTAGGAGGAATTGTAATGCCGGGACCAAATAGAAACGCAGACAGAATGAAAGCAAAAGGCAAGCCAAAAAATACTGGTAAAACAATTGGCCGCCTGCTTAAATATATGCTCAGATACTGGCCAGCCCTTATTATTGTGCTGCTGGCAGTTGTCTTTAGTGCAGGAGCTCAGGTGCTGGGAGATTCAATGCTCAGACCTGCAATCGATGACTACATCATTCCTTTACTGAATAAAGTGACCAGCGAAAATGTCAGTCTTACCGCAAAGGATTTTCTTCCTTTCCTCATCTTCCTTGCTAAAATTGCAGGAATATTTCTTGCAGGAGCCTTATGTACCTGGATTAACCTCAGGCTCATGCTCTTTATTTCTACAAGGACTCTTTTCCGCATAAGAAAGGATGTTTTTAATCATCTGGAAACTCTTCCTTTACGTTACTTTGACAATCACACTCACGGAGAACTTATGTCTTTGTTTACAAACGACATTGATACTCTCAGAGATATGATGAGTCAAACTGTTCCACAGCTCCTCTCTTCAATAATTACAGTTGCGGCTGTTTTTGTAATGATGCTGATTGTAAGTCCTCTGCTTACAGGTATTGTCATTGTGTGTATATTTCTGATGATGGCCTTTGCTGCTTTTGTAGGTAAGAAGTCAGCAGTTGCCTTCCGGGAAAATCAAAAAAATATTGCTAAGGTAAACGGCTATATTGAAGAAATGATGGAAGGACAGAAGGTTGTAAAAGTCTTTAATCATGAAGATGTATGCACTGAAGAATTCAATGTAATTAATGATGAGTTGTGTAAAGCAGGTACAAGGGCAAATTCATATGCCAATATTCTTATGCCTATTATGAATAACATGAGTCACATTCAATATGCCTGTGTTGCAATTGCAGGAGCTGTTCTTGTAATCAGCCGTGGAATGACTCTTGGTTCAATTGCCGCTTTCCTTCAGTATACAAGAAGTTTCAGCCGTCCAATTACACAGATGAGCCAGCAAATAAACTCTGTACTTAATGCTCTTGCAGGTGCTGAAAGAATTTTTGAAGCAATCGATGAAAAGGCAGAAATTGATGATGGAACAATTCATCTTGTTAACGCAACAGAAACAGCTCCTTCTTCAAGTGCAGACGGAAAAGTACATCTGGTTCAGACTTTTGCAAATACTGGTGAATGGGCCTGGAAACTGCCGGCAGATCTTGCTCTTTCAATTGACAAGGCCGATTATGTTGAAGAAAGTTATTCTGCAGATGAAAACAGTAAACTTATAAAGCTTCGGGGGAATGTGGATTTTCAGAATGTTTCATTCAGCTATGTGCCTGAAAAAGAAATTCTCCATGGCATCTCCTTACACGCAAAGCCTGGTCAGAAGATTGCCCTTGTAGGTTCTACAGGTTCGGGAAAAACTACAATCACAAATCTTCTTACCCGTTTTTACGATATTGAAGAGGAAAAAGGTTCAATTACTTTTGATGGAATTCCCCTTAAGAAAATCTGCAAAAGTGATTTGAGAAAATCTCTTGGAATGGTTCTCCAGGATACTCATCTCTTTACAGGAACAATCCGTGATAACATCAAGTACGGTAATCTGGAAGCTTCGGAAGCTCAGGTTATTGCGGCTGCAAAACTTGCCAATGCGGATCATTTTATCCGTCACCTGGAACACGGCTACGACACTGTAATTACTGGAGACGGAGGAAATCTTTCTCAGGGACAGCGTCAGCTTCTTGCTATTGCCAGGGCAGCCGTTGCAGATCCTCCGGTCCTTATTCTGGATGAAGCAACATCTTCAATTGATACTCGTACAGAAAAACTGATTGAAAAAGGAATGGATCGTCTTATGGAAGGAAGAACTGTGTTTGTAATTGCCCACCGTCTTTCAACTGTAAGAAACTCTGACGAAATCATTGTTCTTGAAAAGGGCAATATAATCGAAAGGGGAAATCACAACGATCTGATGAAGAAAGAAGGCCGGTATTACAAATTATACACCGGCGCCTTCGAGTTAACATAATTCCTGATTTAATCCCAGAGGCAGGAAGTCTCCAGAATTTTTGCAAAGGCTTCCAGCCCCTCTTTGTCTTCCAGGGTAAAGTGATTTAATTCCGGACTGTCTATGTCCATAACTCCAGTTACTTTACCTTCCTGGTTGTGAAGAGGAATTACGATTTCTGAATTTGATGCAGAATCGCAGGCAATGTGTCCCTTGAACTGGTGCACATCTGCCACAAGTTGAGTTTTATCTTCTGCCGCTGCCGTTCCACACACACCTTTTCCCGGAGCAATACGGATGCAGGCTGGTTTACCCTGGAATGGTCCCAGAAGCAGATAGCCTTCTTTTTCCATTGTATAAAATCCTGCCCAGTTTAATCCTTCAAGATTCTGCCATAGAAGGGAAGAGGCATTTGCCAGATTAGGTACCCAGTGTTTTTCATATTCAACCATTGAAGCCAGCTGTTTACATAAAGAAGAATATTTTTCAGTCATAGTTCTTTCCTTTGTTTTTAATTGATTTTAATCTTTGTGAAATACTACCATTTAATTGTTCACAAGGTAAATCTTTTTTTTCATAACAATTAAATAGCCCGAATGTCGAGTT
>DGUP01000018.1 GCA_002394685.1 Treponema sp. UBA4307
CTCGACATTCGGGCTAAATAAAAAATTCCTTTTGCAGCCGCACTTCATTCCGCACAAACTGCACAAGGGATTTATTTTTTTGTTTTAACTTATTTCATCAAACAGTAAAGAGGTCAATTTGACTTCCGATTTGACCTACAGCCATTTCTACACTGTTAGCAATTTCAGTAAGGGAATCACTGGACTCCTGAATACTACCTGCACTTGTAGAAATTTTATCCATACTTTGTTTGATGACACCAGTTGTATCTCTAAGCTGATCTACTTCTACAAGAATTGCTTTATTTCCTTCTGCCATTTCATGAGAAGCAGCCCTTACCTCAGTAGTGTTATCATTCATAAGTTTCAGAGCTTCACCAATCTGCTTTGAACCTTCCTGCTGTTCTTCCATTGCAGACTTAATCTGAAGTACAAGCTGCTGAGTTGCACTGATTGACTGATTAACAGCCTCAAATGATGCACTTGAAGCAATAGAAGCAGCTACAACATCATTGATTGAATTTTCAATATTATTCAGCTCTTCCCTGATTGTTGTAGACTGAGCACTTGAAGTTTCAGACAGTTTACGAATTTCATCAGCAACAACACTAAAGCCCTTACCAGCTTCACCTGCATGAGCAGCTTCAATTGCAGCATTCATGGCAAGCATATTTGTCTGATCGGCAATGTCACTGATTGTCTTATTAGCAGTCTGTAATGTTTTAGACTGTTCTTCAATCTTCTTAATTCTTTCATTAACATCATTCTGGCGGCGGATTCCTTCTTCTGCATTTTGTGCAAGGTTATTGAAAGATTCTGCCATATGTCCAACGGAAACATTAACACTTCTAATATTTCCAATCATTTCTTCTACTGCAGCAGAAGCTTCAGTTACACCGCTTGACTGAGTTTCAATCATATTTTCCAGAGATTCAATATTCTGTGAAATTTCTTCTACAGCGGTTGCAGTTTCACTAACACTCTGAGCCTGGTTATGAACCTGGGAACCAATGTCATTCAAATCTTCTATAATGGCAGAAATTGAATTGCTATTAACTTCAATTCGTTTCTGAAGACCAAGGTTTACATCTCCCAGCATATTTTTCGATTCTTTAACACCACTTACAATTGTTCTCAGCTTGCTCATAAAGGCATTAAATCCATCACCTAAAGCACCAATTTCATTGTTACTCTTAACTTCAATCTGCTGTGTAAGATCCGCATCACCACTTGCAATATGGTGAATGGAAGTCTGTACAACCTTAAGAGGCTTAACTGCAATTACAAGCATAAAGGAACAGAAGAAACAAACAACAATACCAACACAAATACTAATGATAATAATGATTGTCCTTAATTTATTTCCGGCCTGATCAATTTCCTGCTGAGGAATTGTAAGAATTGCAGACCATGGGGTTCCTTTTACCGGTGTAAAGGAAGCGTATGTTTTAACCCCTGCAGGATCAACATAGTAGCCGTCACCACTTTCTCCAGAACATGCTTTTTTTGCAATTTCAATAAGACCTTTGTATCCGGCCTTATCACTGTATGAAAGGTCCATATACCTATCGATTCCACGAATATGGGAAATTAAAACACCGTTAGAACCTACAAGAATAGCTTTTCCATTTTCACCCATCGTAAGCTGGCTGATCATTTTTTCAATTTCATCCAGTTTAACGGCACCTGCAAAAACTCCAATCAGTTCATTACGGCTGTTGTATGCAGGACGGGCAATATAGTAACAGACAGAACCATCCATTTGAAAGTCAATATTAGAAACATAAATATCCTTCTTATCATTCATAATGGAGCGGAAAAAAGGTTTTGAAATTACAGTGATAATGCTTCCGTCACTTGCATAACCTACACCATCTGGGGTACAGAACATAATGTAATTAAAAAGAGGGTTCTTTATATTCTGATGACTTAAAAGCCATTCAATAATTCTATTTGAATTTCCTTCCTTAGTTACATCGTTATCAGAATAAATTCTTAAGTCATTAACAAGAACTTCATTCCAGTTTTGAATTTTACCTGCATCTTCAATAATAATCTTTTCACTAAAAGCAGCATAATCATCTTTTGAAGAAGTCTTAACATTATTTACAATAAAAACATTCTGGAGAATAAAAGAAACAAGCAGAATCAAAAGGATGTTTACTGAAAATTTTACAGCAAGATGAGAATACTTTTTCTTTTCCTGAGTCATTGAACTAGTTTGATCCATAGTTTTCCTCTTTCCGAATTATTTAGTGGTATTCTTATAGATTCTGTTAATAGCAACAGCGTGGAATGCAACATTTTTAACATTACTCTTAATTAAATTTGCATTACATTTCTGGTAAATAGGACTTATTACAGCATCTTCAAGAATCATTTCTTCAGCAGTTTTCAATGCAGACCAGCGTTCTGAAACTTTTGTACAAAGTTCACCGTCGGTACAGCTGGCGATAATTGCATTGTAAGCAGGATTAAAATAATTTCCCTGATTGTTATCATTTCCAGTAACCCACATTGCCAGATAGGTCATTGGATCTGCATAGTCAGGTCCCCAGTTATTAAGACCAAACTGGAATTTTCCAGATGTCATAATCTTGCGGCGTTCGCTTTTTGGAACAGCCTTAATTCTGATGTGCACCTGAGGAAAAAGAGCTTCTATCTGATTTTTAATTGAATTGGATGCAATGACCTGAGCTTCACCATCTGCAGTAAGAAGTTCAATATCAAAAGTATTTAATCCAAGTTCTCTTTGTGCAGCAGCGAAATGTTCACGAGCCTTCTGGATATTTAAACTGCAAAGCTGAGGGTAAACAATTCCTGCCGGAGTAAAATCTTTACCATTTGAAGAAAAAGCAAATCCCCTTGGAATAGGAGCGTAAGCGGCTGCTGAACCATCAGCCATTTCCCTTACAACCCTTTCACGATCAATTGCATATGTAAATGCCCTTCTGAGATTTTTATTCTTAAACAGGGAATCATCGAAATTGTAAGTAAGATAATATAGGAATCCTGAATCTACAGGCCTGAACTCAGGAGAGTTTTTCATTTTTTCAACAGAATCACCTGTAAGTTCAACAAAATCCAGTTTTCCAGACTGATAGAGCTTTAACGCCTCTTCTCCGCTGTTCACAACTTCATAGTGAATTCCACCAAGCTTAATATTATCAGCATCGTAGTAAGCTGTGTTTTTTATAAAGGATATCGATTTTGCAGTTGGAGAAAACTCTGTAATTACAAAGGCACCGTTAGCCAGACAGGTTTCCGGACTGGTAGCATAGTTTTCACCGCACTTTTCAATGAAAGCTTTATTTGCAGGATAGAAAGTACAGAAATAGAGAAGCTGATCAAAATATGAAACCGGAACTTCAAGTTCCACTTCAAAAGTAAAATCATCAACCGCTCTTACACCAAGCTGGTTTGGATCCATCTGACCGGCCTTAATTGCAACTGCATTTTTTACCTGAGCAATATCACTGATCATAAATGCATATTCAGATTGAGTCGCTGGGTCCACAGCTCTCTGCCAGCCATAAACAAAATCATGTGCCGTTACCTGATCACCATTTGACCAGAATACATCCTGACGAAGTTTGAAGGAATAATGGAGCCCATCATCTGAAACAGTTTCTTCCTGACAAATTGCCTTTTTTACAGAACCATCATCTGCCATCTGCATAAGACCGTCGATCATATTTCCAATCAGTTCGAAGGATGTTGCAAATACAGCAGTCTGCTGATCCAGGTTATCAAAAGCTGCATCAAGAGATACATTTAGAATTGGACCAGAAACTGTTTTCTCCGGAAGAGGACCTTTTTTTACAGAAACGGAATTTTGACCACAAGCTGTCAGGACAACAGCTGCCATACATAAAGAAAAAAACTTACAATAAAAAGTTTTCATAAACTACCCTCATCAAATTATTATATATCATGTTTTTAAATCCTGCTACAACCTAAGCCCAATACCTTATATTGTTCTTAGATTTTTTTTATTAACAATGAGGATTTGTTAATAAGGGGAAAAGAATACCATACAAATAAATAGATTTACAATAGTAAAGTGAATTCATTTAGGAAAATATATAATGACATCCATTTTTTTTATACAATTTTAATTTTATTTTTATCAATTCTTTTTCAAAAGAAGGAGGATTTCTTTTTCTGTCATTTCCCTGCACATACCCGGTGACAGATCCGGAGGAAGGCAAAAGTTTCCCATTTCAATTCTTTTTAAATATATTACCTGATTATCTAAAGCTGCAAAAATCCTTTTAACTTCATGATATTTTCCTTCAGTTACAGTCAGCTCACATTGGTTATCATTAATAAATAAAAGTGTTGAAGGGGAAGTTTTAAATCCCTGGGAATTCCACAAAGGAGGCAGTTCTATTCCTTGACTGCATTTTTCTATATAAATACTTTTCATTTTATCATCAACACAATCTCTCAGTTGTACAAAATATTTTTTTGAAACTTCATTTTCAGGAACAGCAAGATTATGAGAAAGATCCCCGTTGGTAGTAAGAATCAAAAGTCCTTCAGTGTCCCCGTCAAGTCTTCCTACTGTGTGGAGAGTTGGAAGTTTATTCAGCATAATCTTCCTGAAATACTCCTGAGGAATATAATCGTATACGGTTTTGTACTCCCCAGCTTTTGTAGTACAGAGACAGCCCTTTACTTTATTCATAACCAGATTCAAATCCGGAGGAAGACAAAAAGGCTCTCCATCTAAAGTGAGCTGATCATGATAAACTGCAATTCTTTCACCGCGGGTATAAACCCTTTTTCCGTTAACGCTGAAATTCTGCCTCTGTAAAAAACGCTTTAATCTTCTTCCGGTACATATTTCCCTCCGGTCAAAAAGATCATCCAGGCGTTCATAAAAATAGTTTTCCATGATAAGTGAAATGATTTAATGAAAAAATCCTTTTAAGATAAAAAAAGGACCTTTGACGTAAATCAAAAGTCCTTTACTCATGACCCTTGCAGGTCCAATCAAACCAGTTAACGGCGGGTTTTGCTTAACATTCAGGCAGGGAATGTGTCCACGGAACTGACTTAACGAATTAACGTCCCGAGTCTGCCCAGGTTTATAACCGCGAAACCTTTGTCCAGGCTTACCCCGCTTATTCACCAGTTTTATTGATTACTTAGAGTAGTATTCAACAACCATCTGATCGTTGATTTCTACAGGTACTGAAGCACGCTGTGGCTTGCTAACCAGTTTACCTGAGAAATTGTCTACATCGCGTTCCAGGTAATCAAGTGGTGCTGCATTGAGTTCAGTCCAGCACTTCTTGAACTGGTCATTCTTCTGTGACTTTTCAGCCAGAGAAATTGTCTGACCAACCTTTACAATCTGTGAAGGGATGTTAACAATTTTTCCATCGAGAACAATGTGACGGTGGCTAACAAGCTGACGAGCCATGCGAATTGAATTAGCAAATCCAAGTCTGTAAACAAGGTTGTCAAGACGGCATTCGAGCAGTGTAATAAGGTTTTCACCTGTCTTGCCTTCTTTTCTAGAAGCAATGTCATAATACTTCTGAAGCTGGCGCTCGAGGATACCGTAGTAAGCCTTTACCTTCTGTTTTTCGATGAGCTGCTTTCCGTATTCAGAAACTTTCTTTGTTCTCTTGAAAGCAGAGTCGTTTGCACGGTTCATTGCTTTTGGATGACCGCAAACGTTTACTCCAAGTCTTCTGCATTCCTTGAATCTTGGGGTTCTTCTGGTTGCCATAATTACTCCTTATGATAGCAATTTATCATTATTTGCCAGTTATACTAGCCGTATAAAAATATATGATTTTTTATTTATTTTCAAGGGATTAAGCCCCATAACATAGATTTTAATGGAAATTTAACGGAATTTTATGGGAATTCAGCAGGAAATTTAATCTTAAGAAGGGAATTTTACATGGAAGGATGAATATAAAGTTTTGCAGCATTTATTTTCATAAACAAGCTGAGGATTACTGAAACAAATCAATGATGGCCTGAGCCCGACTGGAGTGGGTGCCTGAAAGGCAAGTGCGGAGCACCGAGGGCTACTGAGCCACGGAAGGAGGTAATAGGATGAAGTTTTTTCTTAAAGAAAACAATACTGGACCCGCAATAGAGTTGCGTTCCAAAAAAAATTATTTCAGGACTTTATAATCCACACCGTTTTTACCGCAGAAGACTTTGACCCTGCAATTAAAAGGCCGGGCATTTTTCAGGAAAAAAGAAAAATCCTGGGAGTATTCACTCATGAGGTCATCCGGGTGGTAGGTCAGTTTAACAGTTGATTCCCTGCCGCTGGCAGTTGCTTCAGAGATTGCCCCATTTAAAAGCAGAAGGTCTTTTGCCAGGAAAAAACTTTTCTGCTGATTTCTTTTTTTATATGCTTCCTGGAGAAAGTCCAGCTGACACTTAAGGATAAAGTCGTTATCCGCCGGAGTCTTTTTCAAGTCGATTTTCATTTTTTCCGCCCATACTGCAAATTCTCCAAATATGGCTGAGGCTTTCAGATGCAGACTTCTTGCAACGGAATTGAACCAGGGAACTGCACGGCCACAGTTGTAAAAGAAGTCACATGCTGCAGCAAGTGAATCTGCCCTCTTAAGTTCAGGACCTGGAAAGCTGACGGAATCTACTACATGATAAGGAGGAAGGGCCTGCCAGGTTAAGCCCAGAGACTCGGCTTCTTCATAAAGCTGTGTTCCCGGCAAGACTGAAAGGCAGAACAATTCCAGATTGTTTGGATAAAGGCTCATGGCAAAATCAATACTGTTTTTAAATCCGTTAAAGGTGTCTCCAGGAAGGCCATAAATAAGGTCAAAGCCAAAGACTGCCCCTGCCTGATTCAGAAAGCCGATATTTCTTACAAAAAGTTTTTTGTCAAAAGTTCGGTTTACTTTTTTGAGAACTTCCACATCCGCACTTTGAAGGCCAAACTGAAGGCTGCAGTTTATTTCAGCGAAGGCCCGGGCTAATTCCCGGTCAATAAACTCTGCCCTTGCTTCAAAGTAAAAGAACATGTCAGGAGCAATTTTTTTTATAGTCTTAAGCATTTCCAGTGCACGCTTTTTGTCGGCGTTATAGGTTGGGTCCAGAACAAAAACCTGGGGAATCTTTTTTTCAGCAAAGTATTCCAGTTCCTTTAAAAGTCTTTCTTTTGGAAAATGCTGGATTCGTTTTTCTCCCTTACTTTCATAGCAGTAACTGCATTTAAAAGGACAGCCTCTTGCCAGCTCCCAGAGTACGCCGCCGTATTTTTGAGGATCAAGGGTTGCATCTAAATAAGGAGATGAAAGTTCTGCAGGATCCGGATTTTTAGACCGGACAACCAGAGGCATTTTTATGGAAAGAGCTCTATACCCTAAAAGAGATTCTGCCGTAAAGTTGGTCTGTAAATCTGAACTATTCTTTTCACTTTTATTTAAATAGGGATTTTCATATATTCCCTGAATTCCAAAGGCAAAGCCCTGTGGATTTTCTTCCGGGGATTTATCTTCGTATTCCTGATTTTCCAGGAGCCTTGCTAATAAGGCAGGACTTGAAACTTCCCCTGCCCCGGCAGAAAGATAGTCAAAGCTGGAGAAACTGAGGGGATTTGCAGTAACTTCAGGACCACCAGCTATAGTAATGATGGAAGGATTTTTTTCCTTGAGGATAAGGGCAAGTTTTTCCAGAATCTTTCTGTTCCATACATAGACGCTGAAAAGGAGTGCAGACAAATCTTTGTGAAGAGAGAGAATTTTTTCTGCAAGGAGGCCGGCTCTTTCATCTTCAGATTTTTCTGCCAGTTCCTTGTCTTCCACAGAAAAAGCTTCCAGGCTGACTTTGTAATTTTTTAAAGCAGCATGATTTTTAATGGCGGAGGCTATACAAGCCGCACCAAGGGGGAGTGCCTGAGGAGAAGTTTCTACTAAAATTGTCAAACAGAGAATTTCTTTCATTGTCTGTGTATTGAAATTTGTTCTAAAAGTTATATAAAGATAAAAAAAGCCCCCCGCCTTAAAACGAGAGGCCAGTTTTACTGTTTAGTTCTTTTTCTGAAAATGAGAGAAGCTCATTGAGAAACTTGCTCTTCCCTGAGTTACAGAACGAAGGCTGGTTGTAAATCCAAACATAACGGCCATTGGAGCCTGAGCGTGAATAATTGAACCGCCCTGCTTATCATCCATACTTGCAATCATTCCACCGCGCTGAGTTACAAGACTCATTGCTTCACCTGTAAACTCTGTAGGACTTTCAATATCGACTGCCATAACAGGTTCCAGCAGAACAGGATTTGCAGACATTGCAGCCTTGTCAAAAGCCTCTGCGGCAGCTGCTTCAAATGCAAATGTTGTACCAGTGTTAGGATCATATTTAATTTCATCAATACGAACCAGAGTATCTGTACAAGGATAGCCCATATTGATTCCTGAAGCCAGGCTTGAATTGATGGAACTTTCTACAGCGTCAAGAATTTCCTGAGGCATTGAATCATCATTTTCCTGAACATTACATTCATAAAGGTTTCCTGCTCCGGTTTCACGAGGTTCAAGATGAAGCTTAATGTATGCAGCGTTTTCTTTTCCACCCAATACTCTTGAATATTCTTCAACATAATCTGCGGCAGTTGTAACAGCTTCACGGTATGTAACCTGAGGTGCACCAACGCGGCAGGCTACTTTATAGTCATCACGAATTCTTGTTACTAGAACATCAAGATGAAGTTCACCCATTCCGGAAATTACCAGCTGACCAGTTTCTTCATCATCCCTGTAAGTAAAGGTAGGATCTTCATGACCCAGAAGTTCAAGAGTTTCCAGAAGCTTATCTCTATCAGACATTGTCTCCGGTTCAATGGCAATGGAAATTACAGGTTCAGGGAATTTTACGCTTTCAAGAAGAACAGGCATACCTTCGCTTCCAATTGAGTCACCTGTCTGAGCAAGCTTAAAGCCCTGAACAACAGCAATATCTCCGGCCTTTACTTCGTTCATCTGTTCCATGTGATTTGCATTTACACGAAGGATTCTGTTAATGCGTTCACGCTTTTTCTTTGATACATTGTATATTTGTGTACCGGTAGTAATTTTTCCTGCATACATTCTGATAAAACAGAGCATACCGGCCTGAGGATCAAACTGAATCTTGAAGACAAGACCTACAGGGGCCTTTGCATTTTCATCACAGATAACCTCAACCTTCTTTTCTTCGTGTTTTGTAATGTGAATTCCCTCTGCAGGAGGAACTTCAACAGGAGATGGAAGATAGTCAATTACTGCATCGATAAGGGGCTGAATTCCCTGATTATGGCGGCTTGATCCACAAAGGAAAGGAACCAGGGTTCTGTTAATTGTTCCCTTTCTGATTGCGGCTTTAAGTTCTTCATTTGTGATTTCTTCACCTTCAAGATATTTTTCTCCAAGGGCATCATCATTTGAAGCAACTGTATCTATAAGTTTTTCGCGCCATTCCTGGGCCTGTGTCTGATATTCCTGGGAAATTTCTGACACAGTAAATTTTTCCCCTTCACTTTCTTCGTCCCAGTGGATTTCCTTCATGTTAAGGAGGTCAATTACACCCTTAAAGTCACCACCCTGGCCGCATGGAATTTCAAGAGCAAGAGTCTGGCAGCCGAATTTTTCATGAACATCATTCATTGCACCAAAAAAGTCTGCACCAATACGGTCCATTTTATTTACAAAACAGATTCTTGGAACATGGAAACCGTCAGCCTGTCTCCAGACTGTTTCTGTCTGAGGCTGAACCCAGCCTACTGCACATATAACGGCAACAGCACCATCAAGAACACGGAGAGAACGTTCAACTTCAGCAGTAAAATCAACATGTCCCGGAGTATCAATAATGTTAATTGTATAACCCTTCCAGTCAGTTGTAATTGCAGCCGAAGCAATAGTAATTCCACGCTCCTGTTCCTGCTTCATAAAGTCCATTGTAGCAGCGCCGTCGTCTATTTCACCAATCTTGTGAATTTTTCCTGAATAATAGAGAATTCTTTCTGTTGTTGTTGTCTTTCCTGCATCAATGTGTGCCATGATGCCGATATTACGCATTTTGTCCAGCATTTGATTTTGCCACCCTCGGGATAAAAAAATAAAAACGTCTAATTTTACGTAATTGTAAAATAGGTGTCAATGAGGGATTTGAAGGTCTCTGCTACTATACAAAAATGGAAAAATAATAGAATATTTCAATATGTCAGAATGTATTGCAAAAGTCAGCGGAAAGCCTCTGAAAGCTTATTCTTCTAAAAAGGAAGCCAGGGAGGCGAAAAAATATGTCAGGGAAAGATATGGGTCAAAAACCTATATTTATCTTTGTGAAAAGTGCGGTAACTTTCACCTTGCACCAAAATCCAGCAGAATACATGTAAAGCATAATGCCTGTTCCTGCCGGGATTCTAATGGAAATCCAAAAGCTCTTTACCGTTTCAGATGGGACGCTAAAAAGCAGATGAAAAAAAGTCAGGAAGAACAGAAGGTGTGGCTGAGAATGTACCGCTGTCCTGAAAGATGGGGCTGGCACTTAACCCACACTGAAAAGCGCAGATAGTCAGGGAAAAAGGCTTTTGAACTGAATGCAGACCAGCCGGGATTGGACTGGACCCGGAGGGTGTGCGAAGCACCGTAGCCAGGGAAAGCCCGTAGAAGGAATGGCGGCGGCTCCTGAAAATTCTAAAAAAATTACATTCTCTTTTTTGAATTAATTTGAAAAATCCTCTTTTAGAAATTATAATTATTTCTATGAAAAAGATTACAATTACATTTCCGGATAAAAGCACCCTTGAGGTGGAAAATGAGATTCGTCCTGTAACTTTGCTTAACCGTTTGCAGGAAACTTGTGACAAGAGCAGAAAAATTCTTGCTGTTAAGGTAAACAATGAAATTTCCTCTCTGGACAGCATTATTAATATTAATGCGGATATTGAACCTGTTTATGCAGATACAAAGGACGGAGCTGCAATTTACCGCCGTTCACTCTGCTTTCTTTTAGGCTGTGCTGCTCATAAGCTTTTCCCTGGAAGACGGCTTCTGGTTGGCCATAGTCTGGGTTACGGCTACTACTATACACTGGAAAAGGATAATTTTTCCCGCCAGGATATTGAGGCTCTGAAAAAAGAAATGGAGTCACTCGTAAAGGAAGACAGGGTTATTGTAAACGACGTTATTTCTTACAAAGAAGCCTGTGAAATTTTCGAGCGGCTTGGAATGGTAGAAACACGCAAGCAGCTTAACTACCGGTCTCCAAGCAGGATTCAGGTTAACAGTCTGGATGATTTTTACGATTTGAATTTTGGAACTCTTGTTGCTTCTACTGGAATTCTTTCAGTATTTGACCTGATGCCTTATCAGGAGGGCTTTCTTTTAAGATTCCCTAAGCATGACAGCCCGGAACAGTTGCCGGAATTCCAGGATCAGCCTAAGCTTTTTGAAATTTACAAACGCTACAAGGACTGGGGAAAACAGCTGAATGTTACTTCTGCAGCAACCCTTAACGAAATTATTCATGACAGAAAAGTAAATGATTTTATTGATATAACAGAAACTCTCCAGGTTAAACGTATTTCTGAAATTGCTGATCAGATTCAGCAGAAGGGAACTGTAAAAGTTGTTTTGATTGCAGGACCATCTTCCAGCGGAAAAACAACTTCAGCAAAGAAACTTGGTATGCAGCTGGAGGCAATCGGTTATAAGCCAAAGGTTATTTCCCTTGATAATTATTATGTTGGAAGAAAGGATACTCCTCTGGATGAAAACGGAAATTATGATTACGAATGTCTTGAAGCCCTGAACGTTAAACTTCTTAATCAGAATCTTGTGGATTTGTTTGAAGGAAAAGAAATAAAGGTCCCTTCTTATGATTTCCACGAAGGTCTTTCTTATTACAAAGACGGCGATACAATGAAACTTGCTCCAAATGAGATTTTGATTCTTGAAGGAATTCATGGCCTTAATCCAAAACTTACACCTCTTGTTCCAGAGGAATATAAGTTTAAGATTTATCTTTCTGCACTTACTCAGCTTAATCTGGATGATCACAATCGTATTGCAACAAGCGACAACCGTTTAATCCGCCGCATTGTCCGTGACTCTCAGTTCCGTGGTAAATCTGCAGCTGACACAATTGCAATGTGGGATAATGTTCAGAAGGGAGAACGGCTTCATATTTTCCCATTTCAGAACAATGCAGATGCCATGCTGAATACAGCCCTCGATTATGAACTTCCAGTTTTGAAAGTTTATGCAGATCCTCTTTTACGCTGCGTTTCTCCTCTGGAAAGTCAATACGCTGAAGCAAGCAGACTCCTGCAGTTCCTGGGATACTTTTCAACTATTCCTGCTACAGCTGTTCCGTCCCATTCAATTATCAGGGAATTTATTGGAGGCTCAGCTTTCCACTATTAATTAAATCAGAACTTTATTAAGTTTTATGTTTGCACTGCTGAAGTTTTTTTTCCCTTCAGTCAGTGCATTTTTTTTAGTTTTTTCTATATCTGAGGAAATATGTATCCATAATTCCCTTGCCTTTTATATCAACTTTTACAGGTTCCAGGGGAGGCAGTTTATCTTTAGCCTGAAGATATACAGAAGGAGACAGATGAATCTCCATTGGTTTTCCGGAACTTTCCATACGGCTTGCTACATTTACAGTGTCTCCCCACACATCGTAAATAAATTTCTTTTTTCCAATTACGCCGGCTACAAGATTTCCAGAATTAATTCCGATTCTGATCTGCAGATTTTGATTGTATTTCTGATTAAAATCATCTACATCCTTTAAAAGTCCAAGGGCAAATTTTATCATCCGCATAACACCGTCGTTTTTCTGATTTTTATTTAAACCAGTAACAGCCATGTATGCATCACCAATTGTTTTTATTTTTTCAACACCATCCCTTTCTGATCGTTCATCAAACAGGGATGTAAGATTGTTCAGCATGGTAACGGTTTCTTCTGCTGTCATTGTTGAACTAAGCTTTGTAAAACCAACAATATCTGTAAACAGAACCGTGGCATTAGGATATTTTTGAGAAATAATTTTGTCCGGATTTTCTGAAAGTTCTTTTGCAACCTCTTCCGGCAGAATATTTAAAAGAAGATTTCTTGCTTTTTCATTTGCAGCTTTAAGTTCTTTGGTGCGAAGTTCTACCGTATTTTCAAGTTCTTTCTGATAATTTTCAAGGATTTGAACTTCACGTTTATGGGCATTTTCAATTGTCTTATTCATTTCCTGAATTGCAAAAACGTAGATAACAATTGACATACCTACCGTTGAAATATTAGAGGCAGAAATTCCACCGTGGAAAAACTGAAGGATGGAAGCCGCAAGAGGGATGAAAATGAAGAGAAGGATTGGAATACGAATTTTGTTTGTAAACCTGTTAAAAAATCTTAAAATACAAATGAACTGGAAAACTAAGGCTACAAAAGGCAGAATGTATGAAATAAATCTTCCCTTACCATGAATATATACATTATTCTGATCAAAACTGTAATAAAAATTCGTAAACTGGGAGATTATAAGAATTATAACGCCTGCTAATAGGATAATGTCTGAAACAAAAAGCAATGCAGGAAGCTTCTTAAAACCACCTTCATGAAGGAAGAGATCTTTCAGATAAATACCAAAAGAAAAAATTACAATAAGACCGAATAAATGATCAAAAAATTTTGCACATTTCAATATTAAAAGAGCGGAATGTCCCGAATTATTCTTATACATATTATAAAACTGACTGGATGCAAGGTAAAGAATTGATGTTAATTCCAGAAGTACAATTGCAATTTTCCGGGATTTTCCAAGGTTATCAGTAAAGAGCGTAAGAATAATTATCAGTCCACAAACAGACTGAAGTGCAACCATTATAATCAGGTTATACTTTATGATAAAATCAAACAATTTTTTCTCCGTTTATTCTTTTAATATTGTATCTTAAAATTTATAAATTTCAAATTATTACAAATCTTCTTTGTTTAAGTATTTTGAAGAAATAAGTTCCTCCATTTCACGATCTTCTTCCCTGGCTTTTTCTTTTCTCCAGTCAGATAATTTTTTTTCCTTGAGTTTTTCTAAGACTTTTACATTGGTACTGGCTTCCATAAAAACTTTTCGTTTTTCCTCTACCACCAGTTCAGCTTTGGCCATTTCTTGAAGGAATTCTTCTTTTTTATTATCCAGAAATATAAAGTACTGCTGACAGTTATAATAATTGTCAAAACCTGACAAATCCTTCATCTGACTGGAAACATTAATTCTTTGACTTGCAATTGCATTAAGCTTTTCCTGAATTTCATTTACCCGGGCAGTTGCTTTTCCTAATTCAATCTGAGCCTGTTTTTTTTCAAATTCACGAAGATCCAGAACTTTCTGCAATTTAAATTCAAACTTTTTCATAAGCGCTTATTATTAAACAGAAGCAGCATTTTCAGAATACTCTTCCTGAGGGATTTCTATTCCGCTTAATTCGGAAAGCTTTTTTAGAGTATCTTCGATAGGACATTTATCATATTCATCCTGACAGAGGAAATCTTCAATGCGAGGATGCATTTCAATTGCTTCATCAACATCAGGCATGGAGCCTTTCCGGTAGGCACCTGTAACAATCATATCTTCCTGTTCATGGTAGGTTGCAATCCAGCGCCTTACTTTAGTCACAGCCTGTCTCGTAACAGGACCGCTTACTCTTTTTGATAGACGACTGATTGATGTCATCATATCAATTGCAGGATAATGCTGAAGGCCTGCCAGGCGTCTGCTTAAAACAACGTGTCCGTCCAGAACACCGCGCACTGTATCAGCAATAGGATCATCCATATCATCACCATCAACAAGAACCGCATAAAAAGCAGTGATTGATCCCTTGTCATTTGTACCTGTTCTTTCCAGGAGTTTTTGTATGGAGTCGTAAACAATACTTGGGTATGAACCTTTGGCAGGAGGCTGACCACTTTCGATTCCAACATCCCGCTGAGCTTTTGCAAAACGAGAAATGTTATCGAACATAAGCATTACGTCTTTACCCTGGTCTCTGAAATATTCAGCAATGGCTGTGGTTACATATGCAGCACGAACACGGGCAATGGCAGACTGATCACCAGTAGCAATTACAAGTACAGAACGCTTTAAGCCTTCTTCACCTAAATCTCTTTTTATAAATTCCATTACTTCACGGCCGCGTTCACCAATTAAACCGATTACGTTAACATCCGCATTTGTATTTCTTGCAATCATTGAAATAAGGGTACTTTTTCCTACCCCGGAACCTGCGAAAATTCCAAGACGCTGACCTTTTCCAACCGGAAGTACTCCATCAATTGCCCTTACACCAGTAGTAATTCTTTTTGAGATTTCACTCCGCAGCATAGGATCAGGACTTTTTGCAATGGCTGGATAATAAATACCGGAAGTAATATCCCCCTTTCCATCACAAGGATTTCCTAAGGCATCCAGAACTCTTCCTAAAAGTTGAGGTCCAACAGGAACTTCAAGAGTGTGGCCGGAAGCTACAACAGTACAGCCGACCTCAATACCTTTTGTTTCACCGTAAGCCATAAGCTTTACAGAAGTATTTTCAAGTCCAACAACTTCAGCAAGAACAGATTCCTGTCCGGCACCAATTTCAATTCGGCAAATTTCACCAATTGCAGACCGGGGACCATTGCTTTCAATCATCAATCCTCTTACTGCAGTTACGCTGCCGGTATATTTTATAGGTTCTGTATTTTCAATAGCCTGCACATATTTCTTGAAGAATTCTTCCATAAATTAATTTCCCCTAAAATCCCCAAATTAATTTATCTTACAAAGTGAATAAGATGAAAATAATTCAATATAAATTATATGTCCGGATTCTGTACATCTGACTTGTTGACAGTTTTAATTGGAGAGATAGAAAGAATTTTTGTTTCCATTTCTGAAAGCTGACTGGAAATTCTTGCGTCTATTGCACCAAAGTCTGTTTCTACAATACAGCCCCCCCTTTCAACAGAGGAATCTTCAACAACGTGAATGTTTTTAATATTTTCAACCTGACGTATAAAATCAGATATATGGTCTGTAGTAAGCTTAACATCTGCAAGATTGACACGAAGGGTAACTTCACCACGACCTTTTACCTTTTTAAGTGCCTGCACAACATTAGCCATGATTACATTCTTTTGATTTTCACCAAGAATTTTTACAACCTTTCTTGTCATAAGAACAACAAGATCTACAATCTGCTGCTCCGTATTATCAAGGATTTCCTGACGTCTGTTTTGAATGGATTCAGTCATTGTGTGAATTCTTTCAATCAGGCGCTGGGCTTCCTGATTACCTTGCTGATAACCATCTTCCCGGCCCTTTTCAAATCCGTCGTGATTCGCTTTATTATAAACTTCGGTCTCTTCAGCACGGGCTTTGGCCAGAATCTGTTCTGCTTCCGCATGAGCTTTTGCTACAATTTCTTCAGCTTCCTTCTGTGCCTGATTTTTAATAATCTGAGCCTGGTCAGTCTGATGTTTTACCTGCGCAAAAGCTGCAGTTTCAGCATTTTTTACAATCTGATCAGCACTTTCCTGTGCCTTTAAAAGCATCTGGGCTTTTTCTTCTTCAAAATTCTTTTTAAAAATTTCAGCTTCCCGGCGGAGATCATCAGCAGTAGGCCCTGTATATTCAGGAACTTCTTCAACTTCTTCTACAGGAGGAGCAAAATCCCTGTTTAATTTGAGAACCACTACATTATCTTTGTTTTCAATTTCGTTAGGACGAAATACCGCCTTAGCCATTTATTACTCCAGTACTTTTAATAATCTGATTATACAATCATTTCGTCATCACCGCCACGGGCAATAACAACTTCACCACTGTCTTCAAGACGTCTGATAACAGATACAATCTTCTGCTGTGATTCTTCAACATCTTTCAAGCGGACAGGTCCCATGAATTCCATATCTTCCTTAAGCATACTCGCTGCACGTTTTGACATGTTACGGAAGATTTTATCCTGTACTTCTGTATCAACAGACTTAAGGGCCTTTGCAAGTTCCTGCTGATCGACTTCACGAAGAACTTTCTGAATAGCGCGGTCATCAAGCATAACAATATCTTCGAATACGAACATACGCTTCTTGATTTCTTCTGCAAGTTCTGGATCTTCTTCTTCGAGGGTTTCAATGATTGCCTTTTCAGATGAACGGTCAACAAGGTTAAGAATTTCAACGATAGAATCAACACCACCGGCTGCAGTATAGTCTTCGTTTGACAGAGTTGAAAGTTTCTTTTCAAGAACGCGTTCAACTTCACGAAGAACATCTGGAGATGTACGGTCCATTGTAGCAAGACGCTTTGAAACTTCCGGCTGTATTTCATTTGGAAGATTCTGCAGGATTGTGGCTGCTTTTGCAGGTTCCAGATATGCCAGAATAAGGGCAATAGTCTGAGGATATTCCTGCTGTACGAAGTTTAACAGATGTGCCGGGTCTGTACGGCGGATAAAATCAAAAGGTCTGACCTGAAGACTTGAAGTAAGCCTGTTGATGATATCAATTGCTTTTTGAGAACCAAGAGATTTTTCAAGAAGTTCACGGGCATAATCAATACCACCAGTAGTGATAAAGTTCTGAGCCTGCATTAACTCCTGGAATTCTTCCAGTACCTGATCCTTAAATTCTGCATCAATAGTTTCAAGACGGGCAATTTCAAATGTCAGGGTTTCAACTTCATCTTCCCTCAAGTGTTTCATTACCTGAGATGACACGTCTGAACCTAAAGCAACAAGGAAGATTGCAGCTTTCTGCCTTCCTGTCAAACTCTTATAATCTTTAATTGCATTTTTCTTTTTAGGAGTTGCAGCCTGCTTGATTGGCTGCTTGATTCCTGAGCCTGAACTTGAATCACTCATATTCTACTCCTCTGTAAGCCATGTACGAATAAGCATTGCAACATCTTCTGGATGTTCCTTAGCCATAGCAATAGCATTTTCCTGAAGTTCTGCCCGCTTACGTTCTTCAACAGACATTGTAACTTCCATACCTTTTTCTTTTGCTTCCCAAAGGGCTGCTTCTCTTTCTGCCTGCTGCTTACGTAAGAGTTCTTCTTCTCTGAGGCGGCGGCGTCTTTCAATTTCACGAGAAATAAGACGAATAAGAATAAAGGCAATAAGAACGAGAATTAAACCTATTGAAACAAAGAAAATTGTTCTTCTTGTTGCAATTTTTTTACGTTCAGCTTCATCTTCTGCTGCAAACTGTTCTGAACGGTCAAAAGCAATATTTGTTACAACAACAGAATCTCCACGACTTCTGTCATAACCTACGGCGGCCCTTACCAGCTCAAGTGCTGAATCCAGATCTTCCTTTGAAATTGGGGTGTACTCTCTCTGAATTCCGTTTTCCATTGTAAAGAGGAGATGGCCTTCTTCGTCATATTTTCTCTTCCAGGTACCATCAATGTTGACTGCAAGAGTCACTCTGTCTATCTGAGGGGCAACTTCCTTGTAAATATTCTGTTCATTAAGGGCATTGTTCTGTTTTATTGATGAACGTGTTTCCCTCCCAATCAGATTTGATGCATCTGAATATACAGCAGGATTCTGTCCCTGAACACCAGAAGGACCTTCAGGATTATAACCGGTTCCTTCAAAAACATTATTTATTTCTTCAAAAGATAATACAAGATTATCACGGATTTCAGAATCATCATAAGGAGTGTCAGGATTATCAGGTTTAATTGTAACACCAGAATATTTTTTCTCCTGGACAGTCTGTTTTGACTGGTCCATTTCAATTTTCATACTGGTGATTCTAACACGATCACGGCCAAAAGTTCCGGCCAGCTGTTCAAGAACCTGATTTGAATATTCAGTTTCTTTTTTTCTAATAAGTTTCTGCTGCTTTTCTGTAATTTCTACAGCTTCACTTTCTTCCATTCCGGCAAAATCATTGATTTCTTCCAGAGTGTCACCGTTAAGGATTGTAATACCTTCATCAGTAAGTCCTTCAACGGATTTTTTAATAAGATTCTGTAAACCCTGAACCTTTTTCTTACTGCTGAGAACATCTTCCCTGCCGTATGCTGCAAACAGGGTAACAGATGCAGTTGTCATTTTTTGAGTTGAAGCGAAAAGACTGTCCTCAGGAAGAGCAACAGTTACATTTGCAAGTCTGATATCAGGAAGGGCTTCAAGACGCTGCTTTAACTGACGTTCAATGGTCTGCTTCCAGTTTACTTTATTTTCCTGGAAATCCGAAATTGAGAAGCGGTCAGTTTTCCAGAGGTCATAAGGATTGATTTCTGTAGGAACCAGCTGATCTGCAACCAGCATGGACTGGTATTTCTCAGCAGTTTTAGCATCATCTACATAAATATAGCCGTCGGAAGTAGCGTAGGCGTTTACATGATGTTCTGAAAGATAATCAAGAATCTGTCCCTGTTTAGTCTGATCTGTTACAGGGCTGTTGAAAAGTCTTACTGAAGTCTGTCTTGATGAAAGTGTAATGAGAAGTACGATAGCAACGATTACTACTACGAAAATGCCAATCAGGATACCTTTCTGTACCTTTGTCCACTTGGCCCACTTTTCTTTTATGGTTTTAAAAAATTTCTTAAACCATTCGTTCATTTTCCCCTCCCGTGAACGAATTCAACTTTTATACTAGCAATCAAAGTCTTTCCCACATTGACATAATAACTGCTATTATTAGAAGAATTTTAACACGTTTAGTAAAATTTGAAAAGGGTAATATGAATTTTTTAATCAAAAATCCAAGATATAAAATATAAAAAAGCCGGTTTTTTAAGGGAAAACCGGACTTTATCTGCCTATTTTATCTGTTCTGGGAAAGCTGTTCCCATCCATCCAGAAGCCTGTTGATTACAGTCTGTGCAATATCCATTGCCATCTGAGCTTTTGCCATGGAAGTAGTAACATCATGAATATCAACACTTTCAGGATCTGTAATAATCTGTTCCTCAAGTTTTGAAGCTTTGAGCTGCTGCTGATTTACACCATCAATGGCATCCATCAGGTATGCTTCAAAAAGGCTCTTACTTTTTTTCTCAGCAGGAGCAGTATTTGAAATATTTCCGAATTGATTCTGATATAAAGTTTTTGTAGTATCAATGAGAGGCTTTGTTCCCACATGTGCCGGGTTAGTTCTGTTTAATTCAAGCGAACCGATTGTAAACTCCATTTTATCCCCCTATTCCCATTAAAAAAAATATCAGACTTTATTTATTTTATCAATTAAAAAATCCTTAACTGAAAATAAAAAACATCAGACTAATTACTTTTGTGAAATCTGAAGGGCTGCATTGAACATTTCTTTACTGCCCTGGATAACACTTACATTTGCTTCGTAAGCTCTGTTGGCAGAAATTAAATCTACCATTTCGTTTACAATATTAACATTCGGATATTCTACAAAACCTTTATTTGGACCAGTCTGAATGGCATCAGGGTGAGTAGGATCAAAAACAAGACGGCCCTGAGATTCATCTTCACGGATTTCCTTGACTCTTACACCTTTTCCAGGACCATTATCCTGATCAAGAGGACCGAATGGAGAACGCCACTGAGGATACTTTGAAGCAACTGGCTGTACAATTACAGTTTTCTTTCTGTATGGACCGCCTTCCTGAGTACGGGTTGTAGTAGCATTTGCAATATTATCTGAAATTACATCGGCACGACAGCGTTCAACGCTCATTCCTGAAGCTGCAATGTTAATACTTGTAAAAAGTCCCATATTATCCTCTTTTAATTAAAATCTATTTTTCTAATATCAGCGGCCTGTCTGTATTGCTGTATTAACCTGTCTGAATTCAAAATTTTCCAGTTGAGCCAGAAGCTGATACTGGAGCTGGATCTGAACAAGGTTCATAGCTTCTTCTTCTGCATCTACATTATTTCCGTTCGCTTTTGCAGAAGTAATGTAGTCTGTTACCCGGCGGGGCTCAACATCACGCCAGTCCATCGGAACCTGACTTTCTATATGTCTGGAATCAGAAGTAATCATCCTGAATGATTCATGGGCATTGTCCCTGCTTTCATAAGCCTTCTTAAGCTGGCTTTCAAAATTAACATACTGTTTTTTGTAGCCCGGAACTTCGCTGTTGGCAATATTATTTGCAGTAACAGTATAGCGGAGAGACTGAACATCAAGAGCTCTGTGGAGTAAATCTATTGAATTGTTGAAGCTGTTATTCATTTCCATACTTTATATTTCGGATTCTGAAAAAAAAAGTTAAGTCTTTTTTATGGTCAATGTAATCTGGGAGTATGGAAGGATAAAAAAAAGGCCGCCTGACGGACAAAATAGCCGCCAGAGCAAGCCTGTATGAGTATTTCTACAAAATATATTTCTGTAAATCCTGACTTTGTACTACATCGCCTAACTGCTTATTTACATAATCAGCATCGATTGTAATTGTTTCACCGGCATGTTCATCTGCGGAAAAACTTATATCTTCTACTACAGTTTCCATAATTGTATGGAGACGGCGGGCACCGATGTTTTCAGCACGGAAGTTTACTTCCTCTGCAATTTCGGCCATACGGTCAATTGCATCCTCCGTAAAATTAAGAGAGACATTTTCTGTGCTGAGAAGAGCCTCATACTGTCTGAGAAGAGCATTCTTAGGTTCTGTAAGAATACGCTTGAACTCATCCTTCTTAAGGGCTTCAAGTTCAACTCTAAGAGGAAAACGTCCCTGAAGTTCAGGAATAAGATCGCTTGGGGCAGAAACAGAAAAGGCACCTGCTCCAATAAAAAGGATGTGAGTTGTATTAACAATACCCCATTTTGTATTTACATCACTGCCTTCAACAATCGGAAGAATATCCCTCTGTACACCTTCACGGCTTACATCCTGACGGCCTGAACCTTCTCCACCTTTTGTAGCAATTTTATCTATTTCATCAATGAAGATAATTCCACTCTGCTCAACACGTTTCTTTGCTTCATCAGCAACCTTATCCTGATCAACCATACGGTCAAGGTTTTCTTCAAGGAGAACCCGACGGGCTTCATGAACACTCATCATTCTGCGCTTGTTTTTACCACCGTTAAGGGCATTCTGCAGACCAATAATGCTGTCTTCCAGATCCTGCATATTACCAGCGCCAAAAATTCCAACGCCAGGAACCCCAGCCTTGCTCTTTACATTGATTTCAACTTCTCTGTCTTCAAGCTTGCCTTCCCTGAGCCACTGACGGAATTTCTCCCTGGTTTCATTTGTCTGGGTATTATCTTCTTTTTTTTCTTCAGAACTTCCAGGTAAAAGCAAATCAAGAAGATTTTCTTCTACCATTGGTTCACAGGAAGCCTTGAGTTTTTCTTCATATTCAGCCCTGACCATATTCACGCCCACTGACATCAGGTCACGTACCATACTTTCAACGTCACGGCCAACATATCCCACTTCCGTATATTTTGTAGCTTCAACCTTAAGGAAAGGAGCCTTTACAAGTTTTGCAAGACGGCGGGCAATTTCAGTTTTACCTGAACCTGTAGGACCAATCATGAGAATGTTCTTTGGAGCTACCTCATCCCGGATTTCTTCAGGCAGCTTTATTCTGCGCTGACGGTTACGAAGGGCAACTGCAACATAACGCTTTGCCTTATTCTGACCAATAATGTAATTGTCCAGAGCCTTTACAATTTGAGAAGGAGTCATTCCTTCAGGAAGATTCTTTTTATCACCTGTTACAGAAAGCTGATTGTTCTGTGAAGGGAGATTTTCATTTTCAGCCATTAAAGTTCCTCGCTTGTAATGTGTCCATTAGTATAAATACAGATATTTCCTGCAATCTTAAGTGAACGCTCGGCAATTTCCCTGGCGCTGAGGTCTGAAGATTCCATATAAGCAAGAGCTGCTGCATAAGCATAATTTCCACCTGAACCAATTGCCAGAATATCGTTTTCAGGTTCAACTACATCACCTGTTCCAGAAATAAGGAGAATTGTATCTTTGTTTGCTACAAGAAGAAGAGCTTCCAGTTTACCCATGGTACGGTCTGTTCTCCATAATTTAGCCAGTTCTACTGCTGCCCGGGTTAAATCTCCATTAAATTCCTTTAACTTTTCTTCGAATTTATCAAAGAGTGTGAAAGCATCTGCTGTAGCACCTGCAAATCCGGTTAAAACCTTGCCGTCATAAATTCTTCTAACCTTGCGGGCATTTCCCTTCATTACGGTTTCGCCCATTGTCACCTGACCGTCTCCAGCCATGGCAACTTTTCCATCTTTTTTTACCGCAATAACTGTAGTACTGCGGATTCTTGGTTTCTGTTCATCAGCCATAAATTACTCCAATAAATTCTTAACTAATCTTTTTTTCCGCTGTGTGGAAAAGCCTGGTTATAAACTTCCTTAAGCTGAGCAGTTGTTACATGAGTGTAGCGCTGCGTTGTGCTGATGGAAGAATGCCCCAGCATTTCCTGAACAATTCGGATATCTGCTCCAGACTGAAGCATCTGCGTAGCAAAGGTATGTCTGAAGGCATGGGGATTTACAGGATGATTTGTTCCTTCCAGCCCGCTGTATCTTCCAAGAATATACCTTATTCCTCCACTGCCAAGAGCACTGCCCTTCTGGTTGATAAAAAGACTCTTAACAGCAGAAGACCTGTTTCCTAATTTATCCTCTCTTTCCTTAAGATAAAGTTTCAAGGCCTCCTGTGCATCTTTCTCAAAATACACATATCTTTCCTTACCACCTTTTCCCAATACAAGAGCACTTGAATAACCACTGGAAAAATCAGAGATTTTAAGCCCTGCTATTTCCGAAATACGACAGCCTGAGGAATAAAGCATCTCAAACAGAGCCTTATCCCGTGCCGGCCAGAGAAGAGGGGTTCTGTCAGGTTCTGAACAGAGCTGATCCACTTCTTTCTGTGTCATATAGCGGGGAAGTCTCGAAGGCAGCCTTAAAGTCTTAACTTCCAGTGCGATATTAGATTTAATATAGTGAAATTTTTTTGAGTAGGCAAATAAAGATCTCACTGCAGCTATAAATCTATTGATTGAAGAAGCCTTGTACCCCTGCCTGCTGAAATTGCCTATACAATTCCGAATAGAGTCCAGTTTTACTTCTTCCAGGGGAAAATCGCAGCCCAGTCCTTCCTGAAGATGTTTTAAATCTTCTTCATAACCGGTTACAGTATTTACAGAAAGGCCCCTCACATCTTTTATATATAAAAGAAATTCGTCAGAGGCCTCTTTTAAGGTTATTTTATGAGGATTTTCAGAAGCATGAATTTCTGAACTTTTATTTTCTTCCATAATGCAAACCTCTAAAAATCCACCTGTACAAATAAAAATACAATCAGGCTGAATTTATTCCTCTGATTTTGAAGAAGGTAATTCAGTTTCTGCAGCAAGAGCATCATCAGCAGAGTGAAGATAATCACAGTTAGGATTTATACAACTCTTGTAAGAACCATTTTTCTTATCGTACTTTTCAACCAGGAACCAGCCGCATTTAGGACAGTAAACGTCAATCGGTTTAAAGTGGCTGATGAATCCGCACTTAGGATAATTAGTACAGCCGTAAAATTCCTTTCCCCTTCCCTTTGTTTTTCTGGCAACAATTTCACCATTACAGCCAGGCATAGGACATTTTGCAAGAGGAATGCTCTTTGTATTATGACATTCAGGGAATCCGGAACAGGCAAGGAAGTAACCAAAGCGGCCAAGTTTTTTTACCATAGGTTTTCCGCATTTTTCACAGATTTTATCAGTTACCTCATCCAGAGTGCCCTTAAGACTTTCCGCAGTATCAGTTACCTGATCAACTTTCTGTTTGAAGGGCTGGTAGAAATCTCCAATCATATTGTTCCACACCAGCTGTCCCTGTTCTACCTTATCCAGGTCATTTTCTACATCAGATGTGAACTGTTCATTAATGACTTCCGGGAATGATTCAACAAGAATTCTGCAGATGATTTTTCCCAGCTGAGTCGGAACCAGCTGTTTGTTGCTGCGGGTAACGTAATATCTGTCCAGAAGCACTGAAATGATAGGAGCGTATGTTGAAGGACGACCAATTCCCTTTTCTTCCAGAGTCTTAACGATTGAAGCATCCGTATAGCGGGAAGGTCCCTGGGTAAAATGCTGCTCAGGATAGAATTTACCGCTTGCCAGTTCCTCTCCTTCCTTAAGGGATGGAAGATTTCCAGTAACTTCTTCCTTGCTTGAAAGAGTCTTTATTACATTATAAAAACCCTTTTCACTTAACTTGGAAGCACTTACCCTGAACACAGCATCTCCAGCCACAATATCCACGCTGGTAGTCTTAGACTTTGCGTTATTCATCTGGCTTGAAACAAATCTTTCCCAGATGATGGAATAGAGTCTGAACTGATCCCTTGTAAGATATTCCTTAACACTTTCCGGAGTATATTTTACATATGTCGGACGAATACCTTCATGGGCATCCTGAGCTCCCTTACCAACAGAATATTCAATTTTTTCTGCAGGAAGTTCTGCAGGATAATTATCTGTAATCCACTGTCTTACATCTGCAATTGCAGTATCGGAAATACGGACAGAATCTGTACGCATGTAAGTAATCAAACCCACACGGGTATTTCCAATCTGAATACCTTCATAAAGCTGCTGGGCAATCTGCATGGTCTTTCTTGAGGTATAGCCTAAACGGGTTGCAGAAACCTGCTGCAGTTTAGAAGTTGTAAAAGGAGCCTTAGGACGGATAGTTTTTTCAGTTTCCTTAATATTCTGAACAGTACACTTACTGTTTTGTATTTCGCTTATGATCTGATTAACATCATTTTCGCTTTTAAGTTCAGGTTTAGTGCCCTTGTACTGAATGAGCTGGGCCGTAAACTTAGATTTTCCCTTCTGGAAATCTGCATCCAGGGACCAGTATTCTTCCGGAATAAACTCTTCAACTTCCTGCTCTCTTTCACAGATCAGGCGAAGGGCTACAGACTGAACGCGGCCTGCACTTAAACCATTTTTTACCTTTTTCCAGAGAAGCGGACTAAGATTATATCCAACAAGACGGTCAAGAACACGGCGGGCTTTCTGAGCATTAACCTTTGACTCATCAATTGTTCTAGGATGCTGAACAGCCTCTTTAATGGCCAGAGGAGTAATTTCGTTAAAGACAATACGCTGAACAGGAGCCTCTGTTTTTGGCCCCAGGGCACGGTTTAAATGCCAGGCAATAGCTTCTCCTTCACGGTCGTTATCCGATGCCAGAAGGATTTCATCAGAAGCTTTTGCCAGTTTCTGCAGTTCCTTCAGTAGAGGTGCCCTTCCACGGACAGTTATATATTCAGGATTAAAATTATCATTCACATCAATAGCAAGACGACTTTTTGGTAAATCAATCAGATGCCCCATTGAAGCGCGTACTGTGTAACCCGTACCCAGATAGTGTTCAATAGTTTTAGCCTTCGCAGGAGACTCAACTATTACGAGAATTTTCTTGGACTTAGATGTCTTTTTAGAACTTTTTTTTGCAGTTTTTTTCTTTTCAGATTGTTCTGCCATACAATCACCTCAAAAAGCAGAATTTCTTAATCAAAGAGTTCCGCCTGTAATTTTGTTTTAGAGATGCGGCTTCCAGGTTCTTCAGAAAGTGCTTTGACAAAGTCTTGGAAACTTTCCACGATGGGAGCGCCATCTTCTATGTATTTTTCAGGAGATTTCTCCAGCTTCTGCTGAGCATTTTTTGCAGTCGAGGCAAGAAGCCGCTTTTTTCTTTCATTAGAAATAAGCATTGAAGCTTCTGTAAAGCCGGAACTGTGAAAAAACAAATCCCTGTTAAAATCTAATGCAAAATCTGCAGTTATCAAGGCACCGCTTGCCGGTGGAGCATGAATAACCACTGTTGCAGGTGAAAGAGCTGCTATAATCCTATTTCGCTGAACAAAACGCCAGCTTTCTGCAGGACAGCCAGGTATATACTCGCTGAGAATTATACCATCATTTTGAAGAATAGCTTCAGAAAGTTTTTTGTTACCGCCAGGAACGATTGTATCTATTCCACAGGGAAGAACAGCTGCTGTAGAACTTTTTATTCTTGAAGCAAGTGCACCTTTGTGAGCAAATGAATCTATGCCGTTTGCCAGGCCGCTGACTACACAATAGTCGTTCAGGGCGGCATCCCGGGCAAATTTATAGGCTCCTTCTGCTGAATCTTTTGAAATATACCTTGTTCCTACAAGAGAAATGCATTTTTTATTCAATGCATCCAGGTTTCCCCTGTAAAAAAGCATATAAGGTGCATTTACTGTCTCTCTGAGAAGTGCCGGATAAGAGGATTCGCTGTACATAACTCCATTAATGCGAAGTGAATCCATTAACTTCCAGCTTCTTTCAGACAATAAAATCGTTTCACCGGGATTCCAGAGAGCGTTTTTTGAAACTCTTCCTACTATTTCACCAATGTCACTTTTAGACAATATAACGAGATTGTCTAAACTGTCAATATTCTTCCTTAAAAGAACTTTTTCCCTTAGTGTTAAAAAGGAGATTGAGGATATTGCTATGTCTATTATTTCCACAATAAAAAGTTAATTAATGACTTGATTGAGCGTCAAGTACAATATTTTTATTTGTCCGGGCATCAGCAGTTTTATCAGGATTTACGTTTAATTCAATGATTTTATCGTAAAGGTCTATAGCTTTCTGGAACTGATAGGTAGAATAATATGCTCTTGCAAGAACAAACATTGCATTTGTATCTTTTGTCTGAGTTTCAAGGAATTTTTCCAGGTAAGGGATAGCTTTTTCACTTTCATCCAGCTGGAAAGTATAGAGTACACCAATTCCATACATTGCCCTGTAGTACTTAGGATTGATGGAAAGGGCCCTTAAATAGGCATCTTCTGATACTTTCAGATAATTCATCATCTTTTCATGAGCAAAGGATTGTCCCTGGGCTTCAAAATCCAGCTGAGCATTTGCCTGATAAGCTGCACAGATTGCTACATAGTAATAAAGGTTTGCATTGTCAGGATAATAAAGAAGGGCATTTTGAAAGGCTTCCATTGCTTTTCCAAACATTCTTTCATCCAGATAACGGGTTCCAAGAATTTTGTACCAGATTCCTTCCTGAGCCTGGGCAGCTACCAGATCCATAGCCCTTTGATCATATTTTTCAATTGCCTGCTGAAGTTCCTCCTTTGTGACAGGATTACTTACCCCTTCTTCAAGTTTCTGTAAACGCTTTACAGTTTTATAAGAAGTTCCTCCACAAGAAGAAAGACTAACCATTGATACAAGAAGGACAGCCGCAAAAGCAATTGTATTTTTTTTCATCATCCACACCCATTTAGTTTTAATATAAATTCTATAAAGCAAATTCTGAGAACAAAATGACACTCAGTTTTATACTTTTATCTCTTTTAATTATCTGTAATTTCGTCAAGGATATTAACTTTTTTCTTCCGGATCTCCAATATCTAAATCCTTTTTTTCATCATTTTTCTGGTGACCGGGAAAATATCCTGCATGATAGGTCTTTAATTCTTCATTTTCCACATGAGTGTAAATTGTAGTAGTTGAAAGGTCTGAATGCCCCAGCATTTCCTGGACAATACGCAGATCCGCACCACCCTGAAGAAGATGAGTAGCAAATGAATGCCTTAAAGTATGGACTTTAGCAGATACACCACTCAATTCTTCATAGGTTTGAAAATTTTTCCATATGCCTTTTCTGGAAAGCTTTGTTCCCCTTACGTTTACAAACACCTGATTTACACTTTTATTTTTCAATATTTCAGGTCTTGCTTCATTAATCCATTTTAAAAGCCAGACCCGGGCATTTTCACCAAAAGGGACAATTCTTTCTTTATCCTCTTTACCGTGAACAATAATTATACCTTCGTCAAAGTGGACATTTTGAATAAGCAGTTCTGATGCTTCGGAAATACGCAGCCCGCAGCTGTAAATTAATTCATATAGACAGCGGTCACGTATTCCCAGTGGTTTAGAAACATCAATTGCCTCAAGAAAACGGTCAATTTCATCAACACTTAAAACTCGCGGGATTTTTTTTTGAATTTTAGGTCTGTCGATTTCAAGGGCAAAATTTTCTTCCCAAAGGCCTTTGCGCTTAAGGAAGGATCCTAAGGCTCTCAGTGAAGAAAGGTCTTTTGCAATTGTAAGCTCAGAGCACTTGTCTTCCCGTCTTTTTACAAGGAAGGCAAAAATATCTTTTACCGTGCATTGTTTTATGGGAATATTCTGCACTGAAAGATATTCAAGGAAAGCCTTTATGCTGAAATCATAAGTCTCTGCCGTAAGGTTAGCTTTACCTTCTACATAGATCTGATCAGCATAAAATTCCCTTATTAGTTTCTCTGACTCAAAATTGTCTTTATCAGTCATCGCTCAAATCAATCTCACGACTAAGGCCGCTGAGCTTTTTTCTCCAGATGGCTGGTTCATCCAGGTTGTCTGGTCTACCCTTGTAATCAGCAGGTGGTTCAACTCCTTTTGAAGAAGGTTGGGTTGCTTCATGAATGATTGCTTCAAAAGAATCGTGGGTATCTCCGTGGTGAGATGATTGATTTAAAGAATCAGACTGAGAAAGATCTTCATCATTGAAAAGGGAATCTACCGGAGAAGAAGCATTTGCGGGAGCTGCATTCTTTGCAGAAAGAGGCTTACCTTTTAAGAGCTGCTCAAACATAGAACTTGAGAAAACGCTGTCTTTAACAAAGTTATCCTCTTCCTTATCGTTAGAAACCTGTTTTTCAGATTGATTGAAACCAGTGGCAATTACGGTAACGCTGACAAAATCATCATCACCTGGATTATTAACTGCACCAAAAATTACTTCTACTTCAGGATCAGCAGAAGCCTTGATGGTATTTACAATTTCATCAACTTCCCTCATTGAAAGATTTTCAGAACCGCTGATGTTTACAAGAATTTTCTTTGCACCATCAATCTGATTGTCTTCAAGAAGTGGATTTGAAATAGCATTGTGAGCAGCTTCAATGGCACGATTTTCACCGCTGGCTTCTCCAACGCCCAGAATACACTGTCCCTGATCTTTCATAACTGATTTTACATCAGCGAAATCAATATTTGGTTCACCAGGAACAGTAATAATTTCATAGATACCGTGAACACCACGGCAAAGAACTTCATCTGCAAGACGGAAGGCCTGCTTAAAGGAAAGGTCCCTTTTCTGCTTTTTATTTATTTCATTGATTTGTTCATTCGGAACAACGATAAGGGAGTCTACATTTTCCCGGAGTTTTCTTAAGCCTTCAAGGGCATTTTTCATTCTTACCTGTCCCTCAAAGGCAAAAGGTGTAGTTACAACTGCAATTGTAAGAGCCCCAGCTTCCCTGGCCAGACGGGCAACGATAGGAGCAGAACCAGTTCCTGTTCCACCACCCATTCCGGCAGTAATGATTACCATATTTGCTTTTTCTACAACTTTAGAAATAGTATCAGAATCATCAAGAGCAGCCTGTTCTCCTACAGAAGGATTTCCTCCTGCCCCCAGACCACCTGTAATTGCCTGTCCAATTGCTATGCGGTTTTTCGCATTTGATACATGAAGAGCCTGAAGGTCAGTATTTAAAACAACAAAATCAACTCCGGTACTTCCATCTTCAATCATGCGGTTTACTGCACTTGAACCGCCGCCTCCACAACCGATAATCTTAATAACAGTTGGGTTAATTTTTGTTAATACATCCTGTTCATTATCAACTGAAAATTCGATCATATTTCCTCCCGACCCCTAACAGCAGAGTTTATCCCCATAACACAAATGCTGCTTCTTTAATATATTCAGTCCTTTATTTTAGAAAAACTGCTTTAAGAAGTTTTTAAAAAACTTTTTATTCTTTCCCCGTTCGGCAGAATCTTCCGCAGGACGGTTTTTCTTCCCGGTTTTATTAGTAGAAGAAGACCCCTTGTTTGCAAGTACAAGTCCCATGGCTGTAGCAAAAGAAGGTGACCTGTAAGAATCATCTTCTCCACCAAAATCAGCAGAAACACCTAAACGAACTGAAGAAGTCTTCCATACAGCCTGTGTCAGTTCAATTATACCAGGAAGTTCAGCGCCTCCGCCGGTCAAAACAATGCTTCCGTTTATCTTCTTAATATTTGCATTCTGTACAACGCTTTTCTTAACCAGTTTCATGATTTCTTCTTCGCGGGCAAGAATAATTGCACACAATTTCCTCTGTTCAATTTCCTCAGGAGGTTTTCCTCCTACCGGGGGTATAATTACTGTATCTTCCTCATTATCCTGAGGCCAGGCAGAACCTCTTTCCACCTTAATTTTTTCAGCAGTTTCGTAAGGAATTCCCTTTACCTTTGCAATATCGCTGGTAACTGAATTCTGACCATAAGGAATTGAAGCAGTATAGACCGGAGCACCTTTGTTAATTACCATTACGTCTGTTGTGCCCGCACCTAAATCAATCAGAATTGAGCCTAATTCCATTTCTTCGTTGTGAATTGTTGAATAAGAAGCGGCCAGAGTTTTAAGCATTACGCCATGGTTGTCAGCTGCAACATTGTAGCCGGCCCTGTATATACTTTGAACGATTTTATCGTAAGCAGTGATGGATGCCGTAACAAGATGACAGCAGACTTCCAGTCTTACCCCGTAAGATCCGATAAGTTCTTCTTTCTTAAAATCATTGCTGCCATCAACAATATATTCCTGAGGAATAATATGAATAAGTCTTTTGTCAGGAGAAAATTTTACTGCCCTGGCTGATTCAATTGCCCTTTGACGGGTTTCTTCCCGGATTGCCATAGGTCTGTTGCTGCCGCTTTTTGGATCTACACCAACCCCACCCTTGGAATTAATGCTTTCAACCTGTGCCCCGCCGATTATTGTATAAACTGAAGTTACAGCAGTTCCGCAGGAAAGTTCGGCTTCTTCAATAGTGTCTTTTATAACTGCAACTGCAGCATCAACGTTTACGATTACACCGTTGCGCATACCCTGTGAAGGTTTTTCCGCAATTCCGATAACCTTTACTTTTTCATCTGAATCGACTTCTGCAATTACTGCCCTGACATTGTCTGTACCAATATCAAGTCCCACCACAACTTTACTCAAGTTTTTTTCTCCGTAACTATTCTGCTATTGTATCTGTCAGAAACTGCTTTTTGCGGTAGGATACAGAGCCATAACGCAAATCAACTTCTGACACATCATATTCAACTTTTTTTACTACATCCAGAGTAACAATCATATAGTCCAGTGTTTCTCTGGTAAGAAGGCTGTCTGTCAAAACTCTTACGCGGGAATTAATTGGATAAAGTACCAGTTCATAATTTCCGTAATCCTTTGGAAGAATTTTAATCTCAGAGATAGCTGCAAAGTAATTCTGAGGAAGAACGGATATATCTGCAATTCTATCCATGAGGATTCTATATTTTGATGAAAGTCTTGTTCCGTCCTGTAAAGATTCAAGGGGAATGCCTGTTACAAGAGGAATACTTGAATCGGAAAGGACAGTTGAATTTGACTGCTTGAATAGTACACCATTTTTATCAATTTGAACAGATACGCTCTTTCCGTCTTCAATGAGTACTGTTTTAGCAACAGGTGTTCTTTCTGTAATATTGATTAAAACCTTGTCAGGAAAAGTTTTTTCTACTGAAACAGATTCAATACAGGGAATGTAAGAAAGTTTCTGCACGGCTTCAGCTGTATCGAATTTTGCCCAGGTCTGATTGTTAACGTCTGCAATTAACTCCATAACGCTTCTTGTTGAGATTGATTCGTTTCCGAAAACTTCAATCTTAGCCGGACTAAGGCCAGGTACGATTGTTGTGTAAAGCAGTGCCTCTACAAGAAGAACAGCAACCATTACAATCACAAAAAGCTTAAGAAACAAAACTTTTTTGTCTTTTTTAACCGGAACTTTTTCTTCTCTTCTGTTCATGTACTTGTTAAAATCTTCTAAATCCTCAAAGGTAATGTTAGAATAAACTGAATCACTCATATTCTACAACCACTCCGTTAAAACTTTCTTTATCTCTATTTTTGTTTGAATAATTTCTTACAAAATCAGTACCTGCATCACAATGACTGGCATTAAGTATGAAACCGCACATGATGAAAGTAACAATAAGGGATGAGCCACCTGTTGAAAAAAATGGAAGTGGAATACCTGTAGTTGGCATTACACCGCAGACAACTGCACAGTTTACAAGTGACTGAACCACAATCATGAAAACACAACCGAATGTTCCTACGGAAGCAAAATAATTTGGTGTGCTGATTGCAATTCTTACAGCCCTTATACAAAAGAAAACCAGAATAATAAAATAAAGTACCACACCTACAAAACCTAAAGCTGTAGCCCAGCCTGCAAAAATGTAGTCTGTAATTAATTCAGGAATTCTGTAAATAGGTGCCAGGCCTGCTCCAAGACCTGTTCCCCAGAAACCGCCTTCAGAAATTGCATTCTGGCTTCTTAAAATCTGAAGTCCTGCTCCATCACTGAAATTTTCAGGATTGAAGTAAGCGGCGATTCTGGAAATACGATAATTCTCACTAAATATCAAAAAGAATGCTGCAGGAAGTGCCAGGCCCAGGAAAGGAAAGAGCCACCAGAGTTTTGCCCCTGCAACAAAGAAGATTACAAGTCCCACTGCAAAAATTAATACTGCAGTTGAAAAGTCTCTCTGCAAAAGTACAATCAATACAAAAACAAAAAGACCTGTCATTGGAACAATAAAGTTTTTTCTTCCCCCTGATTCTTCACCTTCTTCCTTGGCAAAATAATTTGCAAGAAAAAGTATCATTGCAAACTTTGCGAGTTCAGAGGGCTGGAATGTTAAACTTCCAATGGAAATCCATCTGGCAGAACCATTAAGGGTTCCGGAAATAAAAGGAATAAATGTAAGCAGACAAAGGAAAAGGGTTCCAAGTGTAACAAGAGGAACATATTTACGGATTTTGTTCATAGGGAAAATTGTTATAAAAACCATTAATCCCATTCCGATTGCTGACCATATAAGCTGCTTGGTTAAATAATAGTATTTACCCCCGGTAAGTGCTTCACTTTTTGCAGAAGTACAGAAGAAACTTGTAAAGATTCCTAATCCCCATAAAAGCAAAACGCTTACAATGAAGAAAGGATCAGTTCTTCTGTATGAGTCATTTGGTCTTTCTGCATAAAAAGTAAAGTTATCCATTTTTATTTATTACCTTCCAGCTTTTCTGTAATGCGCTCAAGTCCCATTCCTCTTGATGCCTTAATAAGGATGATGTCGCCCGGCTGAGCAAAATCAGTAACTGCATTACAAATTTCCTGAACAGTTTCATCTGAATGTCCAGAAAAATATTTAACAGTTTTATTTTCAGCGGATTTGAATTTTTCATCACCTATAACTTTTTCATAAGCAGACTTCATTTCATCTCCTGCAAAAATCAGAAGATCTGCACTACTGTTAAGAGCCTGAATTCCAGCTGCTTCATGATCAGCTTTTGACGAATCCCCAAGTTCAAGCATATCACCAAGAACAAAAATCTTTTTCCGGCTGCTTGTTACTGAGGAAACAAAATCAATGGCCTTTTCCATTGAATCAGGGTTTGCATTGTAGCAGTCCTGAACAATTGTATATTTTCCATGAAGGACCTGACTTCTTCCAAACATAGGTTTAAGGGATTCAATTCCCTTTGCAATCTGTTCATCACTTACAGAAAGATATTTTGCAAGAGCAATTGCAGCCAGTGCATTTTTAAAATTATATTTTCCAGGAAGAGAAAGAACTGCCTTATAATCACCAATCTGAATTTCAGTACCATCAAGTCCCTTATCCTGAAGGAATTTTACAGATTCATCACAGTCCTGGCCGTAAAAAACAGCATGTCCATTTCCGTCAATGTAATCTGCCATGAAATCAGCAAAATCATCATCCTTGGGAATAAAACCTGTACCAAATGTATTGAGATAATCAAAAACCTTACTTTTTTCTCTGGCAATATTTTCCCGGCTTCCCAGTTTTCCAATATGAGCCGTACCAATATTTGTTACAATTGCATAGGATGGTTTCAATACAGCTGCAATTTCACCAATTTCATTTTCACGGTTCATCCCCATTTCAAAAAGTCCAACTTCATGCTCTTCCCTGATATTAAACACAGAAAGAGGAAGTCCTGTTTCTGAATTGAAGTTTCCCTTGTTTGTAATAACCTTATACTTCTGACTGAGAATTGAAGCTGCAATTTCCTTTGTTGTAGTCTTACCGCTTGAACCGGTAACACCGATTTTTATAAGTGAAGGAAATTTTTCAACATAACGTTCAGCAGCCTTCTGAAGGGCAGTCATTGTATTTTCTACAGCAATAAAATATACATCAGGATAGAGTCTTGAAATATCAACAAAGTATTGAGAATCCTTTTCAAAATTCTGCTGAGCAATAAAAATTACACTTGCACCTTTTTCACAGGCTGACTGGCAGTACTTATGACCATCCTGATTTTCACCAATCAGAGGAACAAAAAGTGTATCTTTTTCTACATTACGGCTGTCCGTCTGCACTGAAGTAAAACAAAAATTATGTCCACCAAGAACGTGTATTCCATCTACGGCAGCGAGTACTTCATCAAGAAGTAAAAGACTTTTAGCGGCCATTATTATCTCCCATTTCAACCCGGATAATTTCATCACTCTCTGCCTGTCTCATTCCAAGTTGATTTTCTGCAATATTTTCAATTCTTTCCGAACTTGAAAGCATACTGATATCCGTAATCAGCTGCTTATTTTCTTCAACAAGTTTTTCCTGCTGGATTTCAAGATCTGTAACCTGTTTAAGAAGATCCTTGTATTTTGAAGACTGAAATGCATTTAAAATTAAAAGTCCGGGAATTGCAACTGCTGTAAGTGCAGCGAGAAAAACTGTCAGGAACTTTCTCTTTTTGTTATTCATTACATAGCCTCCACATACAAAAGTCTTTTATCACTGGCATCACATATTTTTCTTACTACGCGAAGTTTGGCACTTCTTGAAGGAGAGTTCATCCTTATCTCCTCTTCTCCAGGCTCAACCGGTTTACGGGTAAGAACTTCTGCACAGGCATGACCTTCACAGCAGCATTTTGCTTCTGTAGGAGGACAAATACACTGTTTACCCAGATTTCTAAAATAATTTTTTACGATTCTGTCTTCCAGGGAATGGAAAGTAATTACTCCCAGCTTTCCACCAGGATTAAGAACATTAAAGGCAGCATGAAGAGCCTGCGGAAGGCGCTTAAGTTCACTGTTAACCTGAATTCTCAAAGCCTGAAAAGTTCTGGTTGCAGGATGAATTTTTTCATGTCTGTAGTTTCCAGGAACTGCATTATAGATAATATCAGCAAGTTCCTTTGTAGATTTAATCCGGGAATTTTCCCTTGCTTCACAAATAGCCCGGCTGATTCGTCTTGAATATTTTTCATCAGAATAGAGATAAATCATATTCGCAAGACTTTCTTCATCCATTGTGTTAACAAGGTCTTCTGCACTTTCTCCGGCAGAAGGATTCAGGCGCATATCCAGTTCTTCATCATGACGGAAAGAAAAACCTCTGCCGCTTCTCTCATAGTGATAAACACTTATACCTAAGTCAAAGAGGATTAAATCAGGTTTTCTTTCTTCAGAATAATTTGTGTAGAAATCATTAAACCAGCCGTTGTAAAAAGACATACGGTCACCAAAAGGAGCAAGTCTTTCTTTTGCACGGGACTGAATATTTGAATCAGCATCCAGACCGAGAATTTTAAGATTAGGATATTTAGAAAGGAAATTAAAAGAATGTCCGCCTTCTCCCAGGGTAGAATCAATCATAAAAGCATCCTTTTCAAATGATTCTCCAACAGGCGACAAATAATTCAAACACTCATTGAGCAAAACAGGTGTATGCACAATTTCCATTTTTAATTTCCCCACAAAAATTAAAATTTAAAAATCGAAGGCATCTGTTACCTGAAAAAGAGCTTCCCACGACTCAAAATCAAATATTATCAGAACCTTCAGTTGCAAGTTAGAGAAGTATATCACTCATACTTTCAGCAGCCTGCTGGAAAGAACTCTCTGTCTTTTCCAGGTAGTCCTTATAGCTTTCTGCGTCCCACAGTTCCATGTATTTATTAATACCCAGAACAACGCACTCACCGCTCAAAGATGCATATTCTCTTAAACTCTGAGGAATAGAAAGACGACCAGTTTTGTCAAATTCAATTTTTTGCGCCGGTGCAATAAAACGACGCATTACAAGACTTTTCTGAGCACTAAATAAAGATGCTGAGCCAACAATTTTTTCATTTAAGCTCTCCCACTCTTCAATAGTGAAAAGCATGAGACAGTGATCCAGACCCTGCGTAATAACGAGTTCGTTTTCCTGTAAAACTGCCCGCAATTTTGACGGAAAAAGAATTCTCCCCTTTTCATCAAGAGTATTGCGGTATTCGCCGATAAGCATATCCATGACCACTGTCTACCACTTTTTCCCACTTATTCCCACTTAATCTACATTTTAACCCTAAATTTTATAATGTCAATGCAAAAATATGCCGATATATTATTTTTTTTACTAATTTTTATTATTACTTCCTAAAAAGTTGTATAGTAGTTTTTAAATAGTGATAAAAGTCCAGCAACCCCAGATTCTACGGGACTTTCAGAGGATTCAGAATTGGATTTTCTGGAGATTTTACTAGTCAAAAACATAAAAATTTTGACTCTTTTCAGTCAATCAATTAAACTGAGGTAAGTAAGTTGTAAAAATGATAAATACTCTTAATGAATCCAGCCTTCACAAGACCTTAAAAGAACTGTACAGCCTTAATTCTCCTGGCAGCAAAATGGAAGTTCCCGCAGGCCCTTTCATTGCAGATATAGTTGAAGCAGACGGATCTGTAATTGAAATACAGACAGGAAATTTATCCTCCCTCCTGAAGAAATGCATGTTTTGTATTGAAAACAAAAGAAAGATTAAAATTGTATATCCTCTTGCAGTAGAAAAATATATTGAAACCCGTAATTTAAAAAGCGGAAAATGCAGCAAAAGAAAAAGCCCTGCAAAAAAGAATCTGTACTCTGTTTTCAGGGAAATAACAGGCCTTTACCCTATTCTCCTGAACAAATACTTTACCCTGGAAATACTTGAAGTAAGTATTATTGAAGAAAGAACTGACACAGGGGAATTGCAGCAGTCCCGAAACGGTCTCAGGCGATTCAGAAAATCCTGGAACAAGGATGGTAAAAGAATAAACAGAATTGGAGAAAACTACCTTCTTCATGGAAAAAAAAGTTACAGAAAACTCCTTCCTGATAAAACTCCAGAATCTTTTTCAGCAAAAGAACTCTATAATATTTTCATTTCTGAAGGAAAAAAAATTTCCCTGGACCAGGTACATCTGCTCATATGGGTCTATTCAAAAGCAGGACTAATAGAGTTTATTAAAAAGGAAGGAAGGTCAAATATTTACCGTCTTACCTGAAAAATAAGACAGATAATGAAGGAAAATCTTTAAACAAAAAAAAACTCCGCACAAAAGTACGGAGTCAATTCAAGAAGCTTATTTTATAGAACCTGAAGCTGTTTTTTGATTCCAGCTTTCAGGTTCTGAGACTACTACCAGTCATCCATCATGTCGTCTTCAGATCTGTTTTCCATATCATACAAATCTGTTACGGCACGAATATCATCAATATAAATGTAGTATGATCCCTGAGCATCCATTGGAGAACAGTCAACGCGGAAACCTCTTACACGAAGTCCCGGTCTGTCGCCCCAGTAAATGCTCTGCTGAATAATGCCGTGAACTCCATCTGTTGAAGGAGGAATTGCAACTGTCATTTTCTTCCAGCCGGCAAATTCAAGATTACCAACATAAAGTTCAAAGTCATTTCCATTATAGTCCTGTACAAGGAGCCAGAGGTCATGAGCAATGTTTCTTCCACAAACCCAGAGGGAAATTGTCTTTGTAATTCCTTCAATTGGGATTGGACGTGCGCAGGTAATATAGAAAGAGTTAACTCCACGTCTATAGAATTCTACCTTTGCACCAAAAACCTTTGAATCTTCAACTTCCTGACCGTCTGCATCATCAAGAGGTTCCTTAGCAAGAGGACTTCCGTCAAAAAGACGTCCTGTAATAATACCACAGTCTGCTGAAATATGAACGTTCCATGAACCTTCACGTTCCATACGGTCAATACTTACTTCACGAAGCCCCTGACGTGCACTATCTGCACCAATAATAGAAGCATCAGGAGAAGCAAGGCTCTGGGCAAATGCTGCACCAGAAATCAGTGCAAGTGATAATAAGGATACGATTAATTTCTTCATTTTTTACCACCTATTATTTTTCTGGAGCTGCACCAGAAGAAGAGCCTTCAGATTCACCGAAGTCAGCATCTCTGAGTTCATATCCATCATAGATATTAGACAATGTATTTGTTGTATACTTAATCTGGTCAAAGTAGATTACATAATCATCTACTGCTTCACGAAGGGCTGAACGAACTCTGAATCCTACGAATGTAAGATCCGGGCGTCCTGAACGATAGCGTGAATGCTGTCTGATTGATCCAGGAATATTAAGAACGATATTTCTCCATCCCTGGAAAAGAAGGCTGCCTGCATCAAGTACATGAACGCGGCCATCAGCATCCCTGATCATTACTTCAAGCATGTAGTTGTAATTTGCACCCCATACCCAGAAATCCATCTGAGTTACAGTACCAAGGAATTCAGGTTCATATGGTTCACCATCCTTTTCAGGGAAGATTTCGAACCAGTTATCACCCTTACGATCGAATGCAATCTTTACACCCAGAACCTGTGGAGCCGGGTCATCATTTCTGTGGAATGCACGAAGAGAATTCGGCATACCGTCAAATTTCTTAACGATTGGATATCCGTCGGCTGCAAAGCGGCTGGAAATAACATTCCATGTCCACTCGGTCTCTTGATCGAAACTATCGATTACGATTGTTTCTACGGCCTTTGCACTTGGCTGGGCTACTGCTGGAAGGCAGAAGGCGAATGCAAGAATAAGGCTACCTAAAATAACAACGCCCTTTTTCATTCAATATCTCCTTGAATTAAGTTTCTGCGGCAATTTTTTTTATGCAGAAACCACCATATTTACATATCGACACAAAGTGGAAGAAACTTAATGTTTTTTTTGGGGATTTTAGATTTTTTCCGCCAGATCCATTTATGCCGGGAAAATATATTTTTTTAAACATTATATTTTCCTATTATTGCTTTGTCAAATCTACTTATTCGGAACAGATACTTTTTAACAACTTGTCATTTTTAGATAAATAGCATATTCTACTAGCGATATCTTTTATAGACATATGCACATATTTTTATATGTATGTATTCTATAGTGGATCACATAGGAGTTAAACATGTTTGATTACCACGAAATCGGTCTTGTAAACACAAGAAAAATGTTCGAAGCTGCAATGAAGGGACAGTTTGCTATTCCTGCATACAACTTCAACAACATGGAACAGATGCAGGCTATTATTCAGGCTTGTGTTGAATCTAAGTCACCAGTTATCCTTCAGGTTTCCAAGGGTGCACGTGCTTATGCTGATAAGTACATTCTCCGCAACATGGCTCGCGGTGCAGTTGAATATGCACACGAATTAGGCTGCGATATCCCTATCGCCCTTCACCTGGATCACGGTCCAAACTTTGAAGTTGCAAAGGACTGTATCGATAACGGTTTCTCTTCTGTAATGATTGACGGTTCTGCCCTTCCATACGATGAGAACGTTGCACTTACAAAGCAGGTTGTAGAATATGCACACGCTCACGACGTAACAGTTGAAGCTGAACTTGGTGTTCTCGGCGGTGTTGAAGATGATGTAGCTGCTGAAGAATCTAAGTATACAAAGCCTGAAGAAGTAATCGACTTTACATCTAAGACAGGCTGTGACTCTCTGGCTATTTCAATCGGTACATCTCATGGCCGCTGTAAGTTTACACCAGAACAGTGTACACGCCGCGAAGATGGTACTCTTGTTCCACCTCCACTTGCATTTGATGTACTTGCTGCAATTGAAAAGCAGCTTCCAGGTTTCCCAATCGTACTTCACGGATCTTCATCAGTTCCACAGCAGTACGTTAAGGAAATTGAAAAGTACGGTGGTTCAGTACCTAACTCTGTAGGTATTCCTGAAGAACAGCTCCGCAAGGCAGCAAAGTCAGCAGTTTGTAAGATTAACGTAGACTCTGACGGTCGTCTTGCAATGACAGCTGCAATCCGCCGCATCTTTGCTGAACAGAAAGATGTATTTGATCCACGTCTCTATCTTGGTCCAGCTCGTGAAGAACTGAAGAAGATGTACATGGACAAGAACGTTAACGTATTCGGTTCTGCCGGACACGCTGCAGACTGCAGATAATTAAGTTTTTCTTAATTAAGGCCTGCCTGTAATTTCTGAATTGAAGCTTTCATTTTCAGATTTACGGCAGGCTTTTTATTTTTCCATATAAACTAATTAAAAATGACTAATTGAAAAAATAAAGCGGGTGTGCTATGTTTTTGACATGTATTTATTTTCAGTTTTAATCATACCCTGCTTTCTCATCTGGTACGTTTCTGCCTTTACTGAATTTAAGCAGAAATCCTATATTCCTCCTGTTGTAATCGGACTGGTAACCGGATGTATATTCTGTTTTATCAAGGCATTCTTCTTTTTATCATCTCATATCTGGACAACTTCTGTTTCAAATGCATTCTGGCATATTTTTACCAGTGATGCCCTTGCAGCAATCTTTATTTTCGCCGCATGGATCGGAGCCTGCATTAAGATTGACAGGTGGGAATATAAGCTTTCAATGTTTCTTCCACTCGTTCTTTCTTTCTACGCAATCTATATTCCATACGATGTAATTTCAAATCGTTTTAACAATACAGCTTTTATCCTCTTTATTAAGCCTGTTATGTACATTTTCATGTGCTGGCTTATTCAGGAACTGATTTATCTTGGCTGGAAAAAGTTCAGGAACGGTGACAGGGTTGCAGCAATCATTCAATGGGCACTTTCTGTCATTCCCCTTATTCTGCCGTCTTTTTCTGAAGCATACTGGACACTTCACCAGTATTCCTTCATTCCATATATCATCGCAGCTGTAATGGGGATTTTATCAATCGGGGGCTATATTCTTTTTCAGAACCGCTCCCTTAGTGAAGAGAACTAAGTCTGAAATTAAATAAAATAAGCCTGTTATTTTTCACGTGTGTGGAGAAAACAGGCTTTTTTCTATTTATAAGGTGCCTTTATAACTTTTTTACTAGACAAGTATCTTGAATTTTTGTTAATATGTATGCCGTGCTAAAAGTATTAGCAGCTATAGTAACACAAAATGTGTTCAAGGAGGATCGTTGGCAGACAGTAAGGGAATGCGCGTAAATGAACAGATACGCGTACGTGAGATCAGACTCATTGATGATGAAGGTGTACAGAAGGGAATTGTCCCTACAATTGAAGCCCTCAAAATGGCAAAGGAGCGCGAGCTCGACCTTGTGGAAGTTTCGCCTAACGCAAACCCACCAGTTTGTAAAATACTTGATTATGGAAAATACCGCTTCGAACAGGAGAAAAAACTCCGTGACTCCAAGAAGAATCAAAAGGTATTGAAACTCAAGGAAATCCGCATGCAGCCAAAGATTGGCACAGGCGACCTTGATACCAAAGCAAAGCACGTTCAGGAATTTCTTGATGAAGGTGATAAGGTAAAGGTTACAATCCGTTTCCGCGGACGTGAACTTGCCCACACTGAATTAGGATACGATGTCCTGAAAGAGGTTGAAAAGAGACTTAGAGAAGGATCTTATGCCATGGAAAAAGCACCTGCTATTGAAGGTCGCTTTATGTCTATGACACTTGGTTCAAAAGTAACTAAGCCTAAGAGTAAACCTGCAAATGATGCTGGTACGGCCAAGAAAGTTACCACAGATGCATCTGATGAAGTTTCAACTGAAGACGATGCTGATGACGGTGCTGCCGATAATCAGTAAACTTATTTAGAGGTAGTGTAAAATGCCTAAAATGAAGACAAAGAAGGCTGCTGCAAAGCGCTTTCATTTGACAGGATCTGGAAAGATCAAGTACAAGAAAATGAATCTTCGTCATATTTTGACAAAGAGATCACCTAAGAGAAAGATGAACCTCCGCCATGCAGGTATTCTTTCAGAAGATTCAGCTGCAAGAATTCGTAAGCAGCAGCTTCCATACGGTTGATTTTAAGGAGTAGGAAATGTCTAGAGCAATAGATGGAACAAAACGTAAGAATCGCCGTGCAAAGATCCTGAAGCTCGCAAAGGGCTTCTATGGCGATAGAAAGTCAAACTATAAACCAGCTAAAGATGCAGTAGTTAAGGCACTTGACCACGCATACTCTGGCCGCCGCAACAAGAAGCGTGACTATAGAAAGCTTTGGATTGCCCGTATCAGCGCTGCTGTACGTGCAGAAGGTCTTTCTTACAGCCGCTTTATCAACGGTCTTAAAAAGTCTAATGTTACACTTAACCGCAAGGCTCTGTCTAACATGGCTATTGAAGATCCAGCAGCTTTCAAGGCTGTAGTTGAAGTTGCAAAGAAGGCACTCAACGCTTAATTTTAAGCAAAAGCTTTTATTTAGTTTAAGGCAGGGAATATGATTAATTTTGATCAGCTTCAGTTGCTTCAGGAAAAAGTTGAAACTGCTGTAAGAAAGATTACTGATTTGAATAAACAGGTTGCAGATCTTAAGGATGAAAATTCTCAGATAGCATCCACTTTTGAAGGTGAAATTTCACAGCTTAAAGAGGAAAACGCTGCTTTACGTAGCAGATGCGAAGAGCTCACAAATGCGCTTTCTGATAAAACGGAGTTAGTTTCTAACCTGCAGGCAGACCAGAGCAAGATTGAAGAATCAATTCTTTCAGCCTTAAACAAACTTGATACTGTTGAGAATACAATTCTCAGCAGTTCAAGCCCTTCTCCTCTTAGCGAAAATCAGGTTACAAATTCTAATGAAGCTGAATTGCCTCCTAAATCTGAAAATCAGGCCGCAGTTTATGAAAACAATACTCAGGTAAGTGTAAGTCCAGCCGAAACACAGACTGTAAATCCAGAACCTGCAGAAGAAAGTGCTCCAGTTAATAACAATAGCGCTGAAGATACAGGTGCTGACGGCTCAGGTATTGATCCTTCAATTGACTTATACTAATCAATTTAACATCTTAATTTATAATCACATAAGGATTTTTTAATGGGAAGCATTCGTATTGATGTCTTGGGAGCATCATTCAAAGTTCACGCCGCAGAAGAAGAAGAATATCTTCAAAGGCTGCTTTCCTATTACAGAGATATAACTGCTGCAGTGGAAAAATCCAGTAAGTTAAATAATCCTCTTGAAATCAGTATTCTTTCAGGAATTACTCTTGTTGATGAACTGTACAAAGAAAAAAGAAAGAATGCATCTCTGGAAAAGAAGCTTTTAACCCCTCAAAATGAGGCTGAAGAAGAACTTACCAGGAGTATGATTGACAGCCTTAGCGCTGCACTGGAAGAAAATTCAGAAGAATGAGCTGCACAATTTTCGTAGACGCGGATTCATGTCCTTCCCAGGCAAAAAATATTATACTCAGAGCCGGTATCAGACTGAACTTAAACGTAGTCTATGTTGCAAACAGAAAGATTCCTTTTTCAATGGAAAGCCCTTTATTTAAGATGGTTGTAGTTGAAAATAAGGAAGGAGCTGCAGACGATTACATTGTGGAAAATGTTACTGATAAGGATCTTGTAATTACGAGAGACATTCCGCTAGCCAAACGATTAATTGACAAGAATGTGATTACAATAAATGACCGGGGTACTTATTTTGACAGAGAGAATGTTGAAAGAATGCTTCGTCAGAGAGAATTAAGCATGCAGATGGCAGCGCTGGGACTTCATACAGGAATGAGTTATTCAACTTACAACAATAAAGATGTTCAAAGATTTGCTTCCTGTTTTGAAAAAGCCTGTATGGAAATGCTCAAACGACAGTCATCCCTTTAAGGATAAATCATTCAACTTTTAACTTAAGACAAAGAGGAACTGATTGCTTCAAGACGGTCTTTTATTTCCATAAAGCACTGAATCAAATCCGGGTCAAACTGGTGACCAGATTCTTCCTTCATTATTTCAAATACTTTTTCAGCAGGCCAGGGTTCTTTATATGCCCTTCTGTGTCTGAGAGCATCGTACACATCGGCAATTGCAACAATTCTTGCTCCAAGAGGAATATCCTTGCCCTTTAGTGTCTGCTGCACAGAAGAAACTGGTGTTCCTGGTTCATAAGACATATATTCCTCACAAACTCCAGGATAACCTTTTTTATCTCCGTCGTAACGATCATGGTGATGAAGACAAATATCTCTGGCAAGTTCATCCAGTTCTGTTTCTACAGGAGTAAACAGCTGAGCGCCAACACAAGTATGTCCTTTCATTATAGCCCTTTCATCATCATCAAGTTTACCCGGCTTTTTTAAGATTTTATCTGGTACGGCAATTTTACCAACATCATGGCATTTTGAGGCCAGTTTAAGATTATCCCTGAACTTTGTCCTTTCTTTTTCCGGAATATCATTTTTGGAAGCATAACGGTCATATATTTCTACAGAAAAATTAGACACTCTTTCAACATGGAGGCCTGTTTCTAAAGGATCACGATAACTGGCAGCCCTGCACAAACGCTCAATAAGCTGCTTTGTCATATAGGCATAGTCATATACTTTACCCAGCTGAGTTGCAAAGTGAAGAATATAAAATTCAGCATCTTTGTCAAAGGGAACGACCGTACCATTTTCATCCATTGCATTAATCAGCTGTAAAACCCCATGAACTGTACCATTGGCCATTACAAGGGGAATCATCAGCATGGATTTTGTATGATAACCGGTAATTTTATCAGTGTAATCGTTAAATGTGTATGGACAGGCATTTTCTTTATCAGAATTCTGATTTTCATCCATTTTGTAAACATCAGGTATATTGATTGTTTTTTTTGTTTTTGCGCAGTAACCTGCCATCGTATTCTTTGCATCAAAGGTTATGGATGTATATGGAAGTTTTTCACCTTTTTTTAATTTTTTCTGAAGGGTATCAGTTTGACTGTATTTTATCCTCAGTTTGTCAGATTCTTCATCATACTCGTATATTGAGCCTGCATCCGCGTTCAGAATATCTCTTGCGGCTGAAAGAATATTTTCAAGGAGGATATCAACATCTTTTACCTCCATAAGTTTTTGCTGCCATTTTGAAATTTGTGTAAACTTTGTTTCGTATATATTCATTCTTGTTTCCTAAACTGTAAACACCTTGAATAAATAATACTGCATAAAAAGCCATTCAACAAGTTACAAAGTGGAGATTTTTAATTTTTCCGCAGCAGTGAAAAAAATATAGGCCCGGCACCTTCTCCTGTATCCGGCAGAATATGAAAGCCATACTGGGTTTTATGCGCTTTCTGGAAGGTTGATTGAACGAGTGGTAAAGCTTTTTCCCCTTCCCTGTCCGGATAAAAAAGCAGGTTTTCTAATTTTTCAGCATTGGAATCAAAAACTGCTTTTACTTCTTCAAAAGACATAAACTGAACCTGAGAAAATTTCTTTACAAGGCGCTGTAAAATTTTGTCATTTTCTTCTTCTGCCAGTGCACAGGTTGAATAAACCATGTAACCGCCTTTTTTTAAAAGCCTGAAAGCAGAAGATAAAAGAGCCCACTGTTCTATTGTCATTGTCTTAACCCGGTTAGGAGTCCAGTCTTTGAGATATTTCTCATCATTAAGAACATGGCGTTCAGAAGAACATGGTGCATCAAGTAAAATTGAATCATAGGCTTCGCTTTCCCTGCGGCACCATAAGGCTCCATCTGAACAGCTGACAGTAACTCTTGAGGATATTTCCCGGGGAAGACAGGTAGCTATAACTTTAGCAAGTCTCTTCTTTCTATCAGGGGAACGTTCATTTGAAAAAAGACATCCATTATCTGGAAGAACTGATGAAAGAATCAGACTTTTTCCACCTGGGGCAGCGCATAAATCAAGCACTTTATCTGAATCATTTACAGGAAGGGAAAGAGCTGCACAAACTGAAGCCGGATCAAGAAAATATTCCTGACATGGAATTTCACCTTCTTCTTCCTCTGAATTTCTTTTTCCTGAATGCAGGAATTTTACGTAAACATTTTCCTTACGGAGACTGGCCTTTAATTCCTGCCAGCGGTCTCCGTATATTTCTGTATAATAGGAATCAAAAGCTTCAATCCCCGAAATTTTATTTTTTTTATTTTGTTTCATTGCTGAAAATGCTCCATGTAAAATCTCTGTCCTAAATCCTTTGACCTGTAAAAATCAGGAAGATTCTGACTGTTTTTGTGATTATAGCATGGAGTAAGGTAAAATGTCCCGTCCTTATTTTTTTCAAAGCGAAGAAGACCCGCTTTTATTTTGTAACATATTACATGATATGCGCTTTCATAAATTTTTTTGACGAACTCTTTATCTTCCTCAGCCTTATTCAGAAGAATATCCAGAAGGAAAGAAAAATTTTTCTGGCTGAGCATAATAACATCAATTCCAGACTCAACAGCCTTTATCACAGCTTCCTCAGCAGGGTATCCGTTTTTTTCCAGAGCCCCCATTAAAATATCATCACTGATTGTAAGTCCATGATATTTATAATCATTTCTTAAAACACTGCGGATCCAGTATTCACTTAAGTCAGCTGGATTTTCATCATACTGTGGAACAATTGCATGAGAAAGAAGAACTGCATCCGGTCCGGCTTCAAGAATTTCCCTGAATGGACTTAGAAAATTGTTTTCAAAAAAAGCTTTATTTACATTAAACCTTGGCAGGCCGCTATGTGGGTCCGTATTTGTATTGCCTGGAAAATGTTTTACAACACAACTTACATCCTGTGTTTGAAAAGAATAAATCTGAGCCTTGGAGAAAAGAATTGTTTCGTCAATACTTCCAAAACTACGGGTGTCAAGGAATAAAGAATTTGTAGGATTTGAAGCTTCAGCCACAGGGGACAGATTCATATGAAAGCCTAAACACTTCATCTGTTCAGCCTGATATCTGTACATTTCATTGGCCTGTTCCGGATGAAGATTTGCTGCGACCAGCTGATTGGAAGGGAATGGAGAAGTAATATATTTGAGTCGGTTTACAAGACCACCTTCCTGATCGATAGCAAGAAAAGGTGCCAGCTGTGAATTATTCTGGCAGAATTGAGTAATGCTTTCCGTAAAAGCAACTATTTTTTCAGGACTGTTTGCAAGATTAAATGAAAAAAACAGATATCCTCCGGGAATCAGGGATTTTCCATTATAATTTTCTGCAGGATAAAAAGTGGAATTTCCCCCAATATTTACAAGGAATATCTGAGCAGCCATTTCATCAAGAGTAAGAGTATTAAGGTAATCTTTTACGGCCTTTATTTCTTTTTCAGCAGTAAATAATTCAATCTTAAGTTTATTGTTTCTGTCAGGATAGAATTTACTGCTGCAAGCCTTAATCATAAATGATGTAGAGACCAGGACTAAAGTTAGAGCTAATAGTAGAAAAGGCTTTTGAATTGTTTTCATAACAGACAGTATATTAGCGTAAGAAGAGATTTCAAACAACTGAAATAATTTGTAAAAGTTTATTTAGAAATTATGACCAGGTATTCCCCGGTTTATTTAATATATTAAATCATATATAATGTCATCTATGAAAAAGGTAATTATTGTAACAGGCGCATCAAGTGGAATGGGTGTTTCTTTTGCGAGACAGTTAGCAGCAGAAAGTGCAGATTTCCGCCGCAAGGGAAAAGAAGAATCTGCCAGTGATGAAATCTGGCTGATTGCAAGAAGAATAGACAAACTGAATGAAACAGCAGAACTCATTTCTGAAGATGCAAAGGCATATAGAAATAAATATGATACATACGATGAAATGTATCCTGAAACAAAAGTTTTCAGCATGGATATTACAGGAAGCCAGGGAGCTGAAAATATGAAGCAGCTCTTTTTGAATACTCATGAAAGAGATCAGCTTGGAAACGATCCTCAGACAAGCGGGTTAAGGATTATGGTTCTTGTAAACAATGCCGGCTTTGGAACTTATGGTGAGTTCATATCAACTTCCACAAAAAGAGAAATGGAAATGATTGACCTAAACTGCACTTCCCTCACTGGAATTACAGGATATGCCCTTAAATACATGAAGGAAAAATCCCGTATTATAAATACTGCAAGTCTGGCTGCATATGCCCCTCTTGGAAATTTTGCTGTTTACGGTGCTACAAAAGCTTATGTATTGAGTTTTTCTGCAGCATTGAGGGCAGAACTTAAAGGCAGGGGAATTAATGTAACAGCCCTTTGCCCTGGTTCAGTAAGTACGGAATTTGCAAACGTTGCATCAAACGGAGCACGTAAGGAAGTTAAGCATGGACTGGATCCTGACGTAACTGTAGCAGATTGTATTAAGGCAAGCAGAAAAAATAAAATGGTCAGCATGCACTATTTTAAGTGGAAGTTCAAAGCCTTTTTCTCAGGAATTGCAGGAAGAAGAGCTGCTGCAGCTTTCACCTATAAATTTAATAAGAGACCAAGTAAACCCTTCAATGATTAATTAAGAAAACCTAACCGGAGCAAAATATGTCATTCATGAACTACTGCAGGGACGGCCTTTTTACAGATTTTTACGAGCTCACAATGGCACAGGGCTATTTTTTACAAAAAAGAAATGAAGAAGTTGTTTTTGAATGCTTCTTCCGCCGACAGCCATTTAATGGTGGATTTTCAGTATTTGCAGGAATTGAACCACTTATTGAAGCTCTGGAAGATTTTTCTTTCAGCAGTGAAGATATCGCTTATTTAAAAGAGCAGAAAATTTTTGATTTGTCTTTTCTGGATTATTTAAGCGGCTGGCACTTTAAGGGAGATTTATACTCTTTTGATGAAGGTTCCTTGATTTTTCCCCAGGAACCTGTAATCCGTATTTGTTCAAATTTAATAGATGCCCAGATAATTGAAGGTTTAGTTCTTAACACCATAAACTTCCAGTCCCTTATTGCAACAAAAAGTGCAAGAGTTTACATAGCAAGTAACAGGGGAAAGATCATGGAATTCGGACTGAGAAGAGCCCAGGGAGCAGACGGAGCCCTATCTGCCAGCAGGGCTTCCTATATTGGAGGTGTAGAAGGCACAAGCAATGCTCTTGCAGGAAAAATATACGGCATACCAGTAATGGGAACAATGGCTCACTCCTGGGTAATGTCATTTCCATCTGAAGAAGAAGCTTTTGAAGCCTACGCACAAATTTATCCGGAAAACTCAGTCTTTTTAATTGACACGTATGACACAATAAAAAGTGGAATCAAAAATGCAATTAAAGCTGGATCAAAACTTGTAAAGGCAGGTTTTAACTTTGGAGTAAGGCTGGATTCAGGAGATATTGATTATCTTTCAAGACAGGTACGCTCTGAACTGGATAAAGCAGGATTTCCTCAAGCGAAAATTGCTGTTTCAAATGAACTTACAGAAGATATAATTGATAATCTTGTTAAACAGGGAGCGCCAATAGATAACTGGGGAGTAGGAACAAACATGGTTACAGGAGGAAGTGAATCAAGTTTTTCCGGAGTCTACAAGCTTTCTGCAAAAAAAGATATTAACTCCGGTAAATGGATTCCTGTAATGAAGTTTAGTGACAATCCTGCAAAAACTACAAATCCCGGATTAAAAAATGTTTACCGCCTTTATGATGAAAATAATATGGCAATTGGAGACATTTTGACTCTGGACGATGAATCCATTGAAGCTGAAAAAGAATACCGTTTTTTTCACCCAATGGTGGATTACAGACAATTCCTCTGTAAAGCTTCAAGGGTTAAATCCCTGTTAAAAAAGAAAATGTCAGCAGGAAAAGCTGTTGAATCAGGAATGAACCAGAAAGAAATACTTGAAAAAAGCAGAAAACATTTTATGGAAGAACTGGACAGTCTGGATCCTACATATATGAGAATTCTGAATCCCCATATCTATAAAGTCTCTCTTTCTGAAAAATTAAGAAACCTGAAAGTAAAATTTATAGAAGAAAATCTATCCTAAAAAAAAACGCCTGATTCTGAGATTTTTCATCTGAAGAGTCAGGCGCTTTTTATTAGTTAATTACTTTGGATTAAATAAGAACTGGAAGTTGTTAAAACATAATTACATTCTGTCAAGGTAAGGAACCAGAACTAATTCCATTGCATCTTTTAATACAGTTAAAGTGCAGTCAGCAAGAACCAGACGGGCAGATGCAAGTACGCCATTTTCCTTAGCAATTGAAAGAATTGGACAGTCTCTGTAGAAACCGGAGAAACACTTTGCCACATCATAAAGATAAGCACATACAACGCTAGGATCATAATTTTCAGCTGCACGCTTAATAATTTCAGGATAACGCTGCAGGGCCTTAATCAGCTCCCATTCACTTTCATGAATAAGAAGAGAAAGCGCATCATCTGAAGTATTAAGTTCAAGTCCTTCTTCCTTTGCCTTTGCAAGAATTGAAGAAATGCGGGCACCCATATACTGGAGGTAAGGTCCGGTGTTACCATTAAAACTGAGGGATTCAGCAGGATTAAAAAGCATATCCTTCATAGGAGTTGCCTGGAGGAGATAATAATCAAGAGCAGCAAGAGCAACTTTTTCTGCAACTTCATCCGGCTCACCTACTGCATTATCACGACCACGTTCATTAATTGCCTTAAGGGCATCCTGATGAAGTGAATCAACCAGATCATCAGCATCAACAACAGTTCCTTCACGGCTCTTCATTCTTCCGCTTGGAAGATTTACCATACCGTAGCTCAGGTGATAAAGCTTTTCTGCCCAGCCATAACCCAGTTTTTTGAGAATGTAGAAAAGTACCTTAAAGTGATAAATCTGTTCTGTTGCAACAACATAAACCATGCGGTTATATGCCCAGTCATCATGGCGCTTGATTGCAGTTCCAATATCCTGGGTAATATAAACTGATGTACCATCCTTGCGGAGAAGAACCTTTGTCTGGTTATTTCCGTCTTTATCTACACCAACAGCTTCTGTAATATCAATTCTTACGGAACCATCTTCTGCCTTAAAGAAAATACCATCTTCCAGACCTTTATTAATAACTTCCTTTCCTAAAAGGTAGGTTTCACTTTCAAGATAGAATCTGTCAAAAGAAACACCTGTACGTTTGTAAGTTTCCTTTACACCGTTAAGAGTCCAGTTATTCATAGTCTGCCAGAGTTTGCGGATTTCAGGATCCCCCTGCTCCCACTTAACAAGCATTTCTTCTGCCATTTCCTGGGCCTCTGGATGTTCCTTTGAATACTTATCATATTCAACATAGCACTGACCTACAAAATGGTCCCCCTTCATTCCGAGAGATTCAGGAGTTTCACCTTTTTCTTCATGAAAGAGTTTATATGCAAGCATAGACTTACAGATATGAATTCCACGGTTATTAATAAGGTCAACCTTGTATACATCTGCCCCTGCCTTTTTAAGAATGCGGCTTACAGATTCACCTAAGGCATCATTTCTCAGATGGCCAAGATGAAGAGGCTTATTTGTATTTGGGGAAGAAAATTCAATCATTACCTTTTGATCGGCCATTGGAGCTTTGCCATCTTCAGAAAGACTTCCGTATTTATCTTTCTGTTCAACAATTTTTTTAATTATGTCAATGCTTGCACTTGCCTTATTCAGCTTAACATTTACATATGGACCTACAGCAGCAAAAGTTCCTAAAGAAGAATTTTCTGCATTTTCATTAATGATTTTTGCAACTTCAACTGCAATCTGTGGAGGTGCCATTCTAAGTGCTTTGGCGAACATAAACATTGGAACTCCAAGATCACCCATCTCAGGCTTTGGAGGATTTTCTACATGAACCTGCTCCTCACTGACAACTGCTTCAGGAGCCTTTTGAGCTGCATAAGATTTTACTGCTTCAAAAACAATATTGCGGAAAGTATCTTTCTGATCTGCCATAAATTCCTCATCTCATAAAATATGTTAAAGATAAAAATATCTATGAATACTACCAAAAAATCACTTTATTTGGAAGATACTTTTATAAAGGAAAAGATTTGCTCTTTTTTCCCCTCTGCTTTATATTGTTTAGAAGATTTAATCAGAAAACAATTTATTTATATAGCCCGAATGTCGAGTTTTGAAAATCATTGTATTTATCAAAAAAACGACTCCTAGTCGTGAAA
>DGUP01000060.1 GCA_002394685.1 Treponema sp. UBA4307
CCTGATAAACTGCAATTTATGTGGGACACACAAATCACGATTTATGTGACTAATGCATAATGCGATTTTGCAAAGAAAATGCACTTATTCAAAACATAAAATGCATTTTCTTTGCAGCTTAAGGTACCATGAATTTCTTAAGCCGCTTTCTGAATTGTCAAAGGTCGGATTCTTCTTCCACTCTCATGGGGAATAGGAGAAGTATAATTATTTCAATACATTAAAAAATTCAATTTCCTAATATTTACGATTTATGGCACCTTAAAATTCTTTTATATGATTTTTTTCTACTAAATTAATAGGAAAAAGCATGACCTTCATTTTTTTCAGTTATTCCATTTTTATCATAATCAAAACTAATAAATTTTGCTTTCTGCTTATTCTTTATTTCAAGAAAATAGCGATTATTAAACCAATCTCCTTCCTCATTTTCAATCACACCATCACCGTTTACGTCATATTTTATAAAACCTATTTCGGTACTTTGAATTACTTTTTCATCAGGTTTTTCATCACAGATAATATATGCACAAACAGTATTATTCGAAGAGTTTTCAATTAAATAAAAACTGTAAACAATTCTATCTTCTCTGAAAGCGTAATAATTTACTTTTTCAATTGTTCTTGTATTTTCTCTACTATTGTATAACCTAACTTCATTTTTTAATTGTGAAAAATAGAAATATTTCTGGACATATCCTTTTTTCAACAATTTCTTTTCTGACTCATATCCAGACAATTTGTATTCACCTTTTTCTTTTGATTCCTCAAAGAATGAATGTTTAAAAGTAAGATATTCCCTAATTTCACCTTCATTATTTTTTTCCCATACGCAACTTAATTTATCGTCTGTAAAAAAGTTTAAGTATATCACAGAATTATTTGTCTCATACTCATAAAGAATAATTCCTTCTTCTGAACTACGATCAGGATTGCCCCAGAGTTGTATTACTTCACCCGACGAAAGGTTATAGTTCAATATATTAAGATCAAACTTTCTTTGTTCTTGTGAATATATATTAGTAGTAAACAAAAAAAACATTAAGAAAAGTATTAATTTAATTTTCATCTTTCCTCCTTAAAATCTATCCATCCATCTTTATTAACATCATAAAAAAGTATTGCATAAGTCCCAATCTTAAACTTAAATTCATATCCTCTTATGCAGTGTTCATAATTCCATCCAGGTTTACAGTCAAAATAAGAAAAATCTTTTTCAGTTATTATCAATTCATAATCTGGACATTCTGAATAATATATAATTTCTTTTTCTGGGGTATCTGCTGAATAATCAGGATTTCCTTTTTCCGGCTTTTCTCCAACAAATACTAATTTATCTACACTTATAAAATACTCCTTTGCAAGCTCAGATACTACTTTAAACGACTCTACATTCTTTCCTAGATTATTTAATATATTTTCAATTTCTTTTGGATCATCAATTAAAATATCTTCTGTATCACTTAGTCCATCCGGGTCCAAATACTTAACCGGATTGTTCCCAGCGTAGTGATACAAGTTGAAGTTTATATGACTATAAACTCCTCCCATTCCAGGCAAGTTGGAATTATGCCGTTTTACCTCGTCATTTGTAGACGCTATTGGAATATAATCTCTTAAGGCAGGCAGTGCTTTCCGGAGGCAGCTTTCGCTCCATTACTCCACGCTGTTCCGCAAACGGACTGACGTCTGGCCCCTTCAATCCCTAACCGAAAGTTTACAGACAAAATATTCCGTAAAGAAAAATCACTTATCCCTCAAGACAAATGAATTTTCTTCACGGCTTAAAAGCCCATGATTTTTTAAGTCGCTCATAAATTGCCAAAGAACATTCCTTCCATCCGCTTTCATGGGAAACAGACGAAAGCGTTTTCGTTATTGTTCAAATATAATTTCCAAAAGCCACATGAGTGACTTTCCTTAAATTCTTTTTTTCTGTAACACATGGAATTGGCTTTAAATGAAATCTGAAATAATCTGAAGTAATAAAATTAATGAAAATAAACAAGAAATAGAGATAATTGTTTGGAATCTTTCGTTCCAGAATTGCAAGGGAGGACAGAAGTATCAAACTCGAGTAAAAGCAAATCGTCAAAATCATTTTTTAATTCTTAAATAAGGTCATCTCGAAAAATTGAATTTTTGAGGCACCCACAATTTATTTTCTAACCTTTATATATTTTATTTCCTGATAAATAAAATGTAAAGAAAAAAAATAATAAATTGTTATAAATATTTCAGAGAAAATTCAATTTTTCGAGCTTCCCTTATATTTTTAAATCATGATCAAACAACTTTGCCTCAGTCTGAAAAGATATTTTTCAATTTGATTTGCAGACGGACCTTCCAAAAGTTTCTGAATTTTCGAAATATCATGAACTTCCGGCCGCAAGTCATAAACTGCCTGTGTAAATTCCTGAGCGGTTTCCGAACTTAGTTTTACTTCCACTTCTCTACACTCCTGCATGTAAAACCATGAAAGTTTTATTCTTCCGGATTTTTTTTCTTCATTGTAAATTTCTTCCTCAAGAATTTTTCCGCCTAACCAGTAAAGTTTTTCTGGAACAAGTGGAGCGCAGGCTGACTGATGACATCTTTCTTCATAACGACTTATTGCATCTTCAACAAGAGATTTTGAAACTGTAGGTTCAGGAGTCGGAAAACTAAACCATTTGTTCACTTTTTTATCCAGCCTCTGTCCATGCATCCAGTTTTCAAGAGCAGCATTCAAACCATTATGAAATTTTGCAGATTTTTCTTCCCCCTTGAAATGCATTGTATTTTTTGCAAACACGCCACCATCTTTGTTCTCAAGAGGTTTTAAGTTTGGATGAAGTCCCTGCTCATATTCACCATAAATTCTTGAATTTCTGGTAAGAACAAACTTGTGCCAGAAAGACGAATCTAAAAGTCCTGCCTTATAAAACTGCCGCAAAGTTTCCATAGAATTAATTGTATCCTGATCATCTTCATTCCAGTAACCGTAAATCATATACGCGTGAACCAGAACCCCGGCTTCCTTAAAAGCACAGCAAGCGCCAACAATTGAATCCAGTGAAGTTCCTTTATGGATATTATCCAGACCATCACTAGTTGCAATTTCAATCCCTGCAGAAACACCAATTAATCCACTGTAGGAAAGAAGGGCAACCAGATCATGAGTAAAAGTTTTTTCAAACCGGACATTTCCCCAGTAACTCAATTGAGTTTGATTCCTGCTGTTTAACAGAGAAAACTTTTTTAATGCGGAGGCCGGGAGAGCTTCATCCACAAAATGAATTCCGTACAATCCTTTTTGTTTACACTGACTGCTTAAACCTTGAAAGAGTTTTTCTACGTTCACCACCTGATATGCACAAACATAATCCAGATTAACATCACAAAAATCACAGCGATGCCAGTAACAGCCGTGAGCCAGATAGGCCTTCATCCACGCGCCGTCACTCCACATTCTCTGCATTGGATTAACATCATCTGCCATTCGTGGATAAATATTAAAATCAATCTGAGAATAATCCGGTACAATTTCTCTGGTAATTTTGTTTTCGTATAGTTCAATTTCACTGTCTTTCCATAAAGGTTCAGTTATTTTTTCCCCATCAAAAAAACGCATTTTATAAATTTTGATTGATTTATCAAAATGATTTTCAAAAAGTTTTTTGTAGGAACCGTAACCTCTGTCGTAAGAAATAGCGTCAAAATATTTTCCAACAGAAGGGTCACTGATGTCACGAAGTTCTGTATTTATAAAACCGCCGCCTGCTGCTATGAAAACTTTGTTGCCATAACATTCTTTTAAATATGAGGCTGTATACAGGGCAGGTGTGAATGTTCCCGGAAAAGGAATTGAAATGCAGACTAAAATTTTATCTTCCGGATTTTTATCTGAATCAGATTCATTAATTATTTTTTCAAAATCTGATCCAGGGCCAAATTTTTCTTCCAGAACTTTTTTATAAAAATGATTTAATACCGGTGATTTCAGCCCCTTTTCAATTTGCGAAAACGAACTTTCGCTTACAGTCAAACTTTCAGCGTAACGGACAAGGGAAAAATCTTTGTCAAAAACAAATTGGATATAATCAGCTAAATCTGCAAGAGCAAGGCTGGCCAAAAAAACTGAATCATCGATTGTTAAATCATGGTCCAGATTTGCCAGATATTTTTCCATCCTCATTCCTCTTGGGGCAAAAGGAGAAAATACAAATTTATGACAAAGTTCTCTGCTGGAAAAATCCTGACGATGGGAAAGAATCGCAGTGATGGAATCTATCCAGTTAATCCACTGATCACTCTGACTAAGATAACGTCTAAGTTGTTCAGCAGTTTCTTCATCTCCACTTTTCTGCGCCTCACAAATTTTCTTTTGTGCTGTCCTCTGCGACTGATTAAAAATATAAGAAAGCCCTTCTTTTGAAAATATTTTGTAAAAGAGGTAGATATTTAATTCGTACCAGAAAGCCTTATGACCTTCCATCTGAAAAAAAGATTTAAGATATGCTCCCGAAGGATAAGCTGTATTCAACTGCATAAGGGGAGGCTGTATAACTGCAACATTCATTCTTTTAGTTTACAGCAGAAAAGGAACTTTATAAATCCCGTAAGCTTTGGTAAAATCAAATTATGACAAAGAAGAAAATTAAACTTTCAACAGTACTGGTTATTTTTGTTTCAATAATTGTTCTTGCCCTCATGCTTATTCTATCTGTTAAAAATAGAAAAAAGGCTGCTTACACAGTTGCTTTTTATAAAGTGCCGGCTCCACTTGAAGAACAAATGGAAGGTCTTATAAAAAGAAACTACGTTGGAAGCGTATCTTATATAAATATTGATTCTGACTCTGTTCCTGCAAAATCCCAGTTAAAAAACATTGATATTTTATTTACATGGAATGGAGCTGTTTGTCAAAAAATGGCTGGAAATGCAATCACTCTTGATGAAGAAATACTTTCCCCTTTAAATCCTCAAATAAAAAAAAGTGCCTTTGTTGACGGTAAACTTAAATATCTTCCGGTGCTGCTGGATTCTTTTAATCTTCAAACCTTAAACAGCAACGGAATTATTTACAATATGCCTATTCCCTACAACTGGACAGAATTTACAAATTATCTTGAAATGATGAAAGAAAATGTTGAAGAACCTTTATTCGTAAACTTTTCAAATGATTCTACCCTTATTGATTTTACTGGAGCAATAGTTGAATCAATCTGCGGCGGACAGGCATACCTTAATTTAATTGAGCTGCTCCAGAAGAATACAGACCTTACACGTGTCAGCACAGAGCCACTTGGACAGAATTCCCAGGGAGAAACCATCACTCTTAACGATATAATCGGCATTATAAAAGAAATGATTTCAGCAGGATATATAACTGAAAATTCCTTTAATAAAACTGCTGAAGAAGAAGAACTGCTTCTGAAAAAAAGAAAAGCTTACGGAAACATTATGATGCTTTCAACCTTTACAGAACTTGATGCAGCTGTTGTAAATCGTTTCAGCACAATTAATTTCCCACAGGACGAAGAAATAATTGACCATGCTTTAATTGCGCCAGAACTTGTAATGCTTACATTCAGCAAACGTAAAGTAAATACCTCTATTGCAAAATATATGCTTTCTGATGGAGTTCAGAATCTTCTTTCACAGGTGACTTACCTTGCACCAGTTACACCTACTGCCTTGCCATATGATCAAGCCGCTGACAATATTCGTTACATGGCCGGAGCATCTCCAATGGGGCCTGTTCCAAATTTGAGTCTGGCCGCTTTTACAGATTCACTTACAGTCAACAAATTTGCGTCCCAGCTTAGAGATGAACTTCATTAATCAGGTCCAGAAACTTACCTTTTCTTCTTTTACTTTTTTATTGATCATGTTTCGCCTCTGCATCCAATGCAGGGGCTTTTTTTCTCCATACCATGAACCACATTCTATTACCTCCGTTCCGCGGCTCGGTCACCCTCGGTGCTCCGCACTGGCCTCCGGCCCCCGCTACAGTCGGGCTCACCGCATTCGGCCTATTTCGTAAGAAATTAAATATGCTGCCGGAATAAAAAAGTTTTCGAAAAACCGGAGGCTAGCCTCCTACACGCAGTTTGTGCCCCCTCAAAAGTACAATATAAAAATTACGGGAGGGAGAGGCTGGATTTTACAGAAAGACTCAGAACAGTGATTGCCGCAAAGCGGCAACCTTAAATAGGTTCTTATCACTGTTCTGCGTCTAGCGCCAATATGGCGCGGTTCTGTGAAATCCAGACTCGACCGGCAGTATGTTTTCATATTCAATGTTAGCGAGCCTCCGGTTTTTCAAAAACTTTTTTATTCCTCCCGCCTTTTAATTACAAAGCACTGCTGGAAGCCGCCCCTGCGGTTTCCCCCCCCCCTCCCAAAGTTTGATTTTTGTCATACCCGCAAGTCTATTCAAAAGCAGGGGTATAAAAGCAAGCGTAGGCGGGGTTATGGCACGAAATCCACTTTGTGCTAGCGAGCGCAGCGAGACTAATTTCCAATTTTGCACAACCGTGGATTTCGTGCCATGTTCCCGCCGAGAGCTTGCTTTTATACCCCTCTTCTGTAAAATAAAAATACCTTTCGTATGACAAAAATCACACGAAAGGCACTACTTAAGGAATCTGAAAAAAAAAATTTAAATTTTTCCTCAAATTTGGGTCTTCTTTTTACATTTTTGTAACTTCACTGCTGATTATATAGTAGGGGGCTGATGAAAATGCTTTCGCGCACTTTTGTCATATGCAGATTCTACCGTCGGCTAATCTGACATTAAGCCTCTTCACAACCGCACTGCGGAATATTAGGAGTAATCAAATGAAAAATACTGATGTAAAAAATCTTACCCCGGAAGAAAAATGGGAGCAGGCAACAATCGCCAACAATTACATTTTCTACAAGGTCATGCACGAAAATCCGGATATCTGTAAAGAGCTTCTGGAAATTCTCCTTGAAATTAAAATTGACAGAATTGAAATGTATCAGGAAAAGGAAGTTTCAATCGATTACAGGAAAAAGGCCATCAGGATGGACGTTTATGCCCGGGGAAAAGACAGGGCTTTTGACCTTGAGATTCAGGCCTGTGATACAGGGGAGCTACCTGAAAGAGCCCGCTACTATCAGGGGGTAATGGATGTTGAGCAGTTAAATGCCGGGCAGGATTTTAAGAGTCTTAATAGCAGTTATGTAATTTTCATCTGCATTCCGGACATCTTTAAGGGAGGACTGGGTCGGTACACATTTGAAAATCTCTGTCTGGAAAACCCTGAAATCAAGTTGAATGACCGAGCCTACAAATACTTTTTTATTGCCAGAAACTATGATAAACTATTGAACGAACAGCAGAAGGCTTTCATGAAATGTATGCTCAGTAATGAAAGCTCAAGTACGTTTACGGAAAAGATCATCCGCATGGTGAAAAATGCAAAGCTCAACACTCAGTGGAGGAATAGTTTTATGGAATTCGAAAGACAACTGGCCTATTCATTCCGTGAAGGCAAAGCAGAGGGAATTGCAGAAGGAATAGATAAAAAAGCTGTAGAAGCCTCTGTGGAACTCCTAAAGAAGGGGATTTCTCCTGAAATAATTGCCGAATG
>DGUP01000041.1 GCA_002394685.1 Treponema sp. UBA4307
CAGAATTTAAGCATTGGCGAATATACGGTTCTACATTATAGGCAGGAATTAAGATACTTACTTTTGCCTTCATTATTTTGTCCTTCAATATTCTGGTAAATTTTAATAATAAAACAGATGATATGTTTTATTAATCTCTCTTAAATAAATCTCTTGTATAGACTCTTTCCTTTACATCATCCAGACAGGAGTCGTATCTGTTTGCTACAATTGTGTCAGAAAGATTTTTAAATTTTTCCAAGTCATTTACTACAAGATAATTATGGAAGCGATCTCCATCTTTCAGGGCCGGTTCGTAAATAATCATTTCGGTATCATGTTCTTCCAGACATTTCATTACATATTTGATTGAAGATTGTCTGAAGTTGTCACTATTGCTTTTCATTGTAAGTCGGAAAATGCCAACACAATTCTTTTCTGTGTCTGTTTTTCTTTGTTTATGGTTTTCAGCTGCCATCTTAAGAATCTTATCTGCACAAAATCTTTTTCTGGTCAGATTGCTTTCAACAACTGCACTAATTAAATTCTCCGGTACATCCTTAAAATTTGCCCGGAGCTGTTTTGTATCTTTCGGCAGACAGTAACCGCCATATCCAAAACTTGGATTGTTATAATAGTCTCCAATTCTTGGATCAAGGCTGATTCCTTTGATGATTTGCCCTGCATCAAGATTATTATGTTCTGCAAAAGAATCAAGTTCGTTAAAGTAAGAAACTCTCAGTGCAAGATAAGTATTTGCAAAAAGTTTTATGGCCTCAGCTTCTGTAGTGTGGGCAATGAGTATTTCCACATCCTTTTTTATTGCTCCTTCTTTCAGGAGATTTGAGAATTCCCTTGCCTTATTTTCCAGGTCACTTCTTTCTTTTGGATAACTAACAACAATTCGGCTGGGATGGAGGTTGTCATAAAGCGCTTTTCCTTCCCGGAGAAATTCTGGAGAAAAGAGAATGTTCTTAACATTTAATTCTTTATAAATTCTTTCTGTGTAACCGATTGGAATTGTTGATTTAATTACAATTGTTGCATCGGAATTTATTTTCTGAACTAGTTTAATAACAGCTTCTACACTTGAAGTGTCAAAAATATTCTTTTCACAATTGTAATTTGTTGGGGTTGCAACGATTATAAAATCCGCATCTTTATATGCTTTTTCAGAATCTGTTGTGGCTGTAAGATTTAAAACCTTGTTTGCCAAATAGTCTTCTATTTCTGCATCAGCAATCGGGGATTTACGCGTATTGATTAATTGTACTTTTTTTTCATCAAGGTCTATTGCTGTGACTTCATTATTCTGAGCAAGCAAAACTGCATTAGAAAGTCCAACATAGCCGATGCCAGCGACTGCAATTTTCATAACAAACTATCTCCTGCAAAACAGTATACTGTAAAAAAATGAATTATCAATAAACAGTTTGTTATTCAGTAAAATAATCGTTTTCTAATTTTGTCTTTTACTTTCTTTAATGTTGTTTTTACCCCATGATGTTTAAGTGTGTATAATAATACTTTGATGTATGACCGTTCCTTCTTTAAGCGTACTGTCAACTTTTTGAGTTCATTTATCTGCCGGTCCTTTTCCTGAATAGTTGTATCTTTTGAATGAATTTGTTTATTTTGTTCCTGAATTTGTTTATTTTGGTCTTGAATTTGTTTATCTTTTTCTTTTAATTTAGAATCTTTTTCATGGATTACCAGGTCCTTTTCCTGGAGTTTTTTTTCATTTATCTTAAACTCTTGTTCAAATTCTATTCCTGTTTTGTATGAGTTGTTCCATTCAATATGGATAGAAAAAAAATCTCCATCATTTACATCCTGCTGCCAGATATAAGGCTTGTCATGAGTTTTAATACATGGATTTTTTAAAATATTTATATTGTTCACTGTAAATTTTGTGTAACCAATACTAAATGGAACTGATGCCCCTCTACTATTTTTTATATGAGGAGATCTGAGCCATATTTTCAATGTTCCTTTACCTTTAGTTTTGACTGTAAAATCTACAGCGCCTGACTCAGATTCATATGTTTGCCCATTTCCGTCTTTATCACATAGAAAGGTGACAGGCTTAAATAAAGATGTTGTATCAGAACAACTTATAATCTGGACATCATTATCACTGCTTCCTATATTTTTTATATCAATTCTTGCAATGCCTGGAATCTTATATATGTTGTCCAACCCTTGTTTCTGAAACTGTAAAAGTTGGTCGATAGTGTGATAGAAAGGTGTTTCTTCTGCTGCAGGTTTTTCTTCGTTTAAGTCAGAAATAATGTTAAGCCATGTCTGCAGAAGAGAAGTCTGTTCTGATTTCTGGAAACTATCATAGGTTTGAATACTTTTTTCATTCCAGTACTCATCATCTTTTAATAATTTAATAATGGATTGAGCTGCAGAATGGGTATCTCTCTGTGGAACCGTTGTCCATCCTTTGAAAGACTTAAAATATTCGAGATATGGCAATTCGTATGCTACTAGAGGAATTCCGAATGCAGCACTCTCATAAATCGTTAATGAATAACTTTCTATTTCAGACGTAGAAAGGAAAACTCTTGCTGATTTATAGTATTCTTCAACGTTAGGATAAAAACCTTCGAAAATAATATTTTTCTCAAGATTACGTCTTTTACGTTCTTCTAATAATTTTTCAATATAAAAAGGTTTTCCTTTGCCAACAATCCTGCAAACAGCGTCTGGAATTTCTTTTATAACTTCTTCCATGATTAGAAAAACATCCTCTACATTTTTTCCAGCATCCACACGAGCAACCCACAAAATATCTTTATTTTGTGAAGAGTTCTTTTTAATCTTTGTATTTGAAAACTGGCAGGGATTTTTAACCATATAGGTTCTTGAATTAATACTTGACCAGAAATTCTTATCAATTTGATTAAGAGTGATAATCCCATCTGCAAGATTTTGTGTATACCAAAAATCCATTGAAGAATTTGAATTACTTGTTGCAAAAGGAAGTGCAAAAATAAAGTGACAGTATGATAAATATGCCGGGTGAAAGTTGTTGCTTTTTATTGTAAGCAAATCCCAGAATGATAATGGTGACGTCAATATATTATTGATGTATAAATCAATATTATATTCCTTAATAATACTGTTAAGAAAGTTAGCTCGTATATGGTAATTATCTGTTTTGCAATTAGGAATCACAATACGAATAATCTGAGAGGATAAAGGATAGTCATCTGTTGTATTATTTTGCTCAGTAATAAGAATAACCTTAAATTGAGACTTCCCATTTAGTGTATAATTTGTAAACATATTGCAAAGACTGGCTGTAACTCTTTCAGTTCCTCCATTACATGCCTGTCTTGAGAAAAAAGCTATAGTCTTGATAGGGCGTTTCTTGAATTGCATTAAGGAGGATTTTTGCAAAATTTGAGAAAGTTCTTTTTTTTTGTTATTATATTTTTCTGCTAGTTTACAAATTATATCTGTTCTGTACCTTTTCCAATTATTAAAAAATAAATTAAAAGCTTCTTTTTGTTCAAATTCTGAAAATCTTAAAAAAATTATTTTTAGTAGTTCTTCGATAAGTAATTCTTTTATTATTTCTATAAAGGATAATAAAACTTCTTTCTGCTGCTGTAAATGTAAATTATTACAGATGCATTCTTCTAGAATTTCATATAATCGAATTGAATCACAATAGAGTTTCAGTTCTTTTAGAGAAATATATTTTTCTGATTGTATAAATGAATAGAATAATATCCCTTCTGAATAATAATATCCTATTCTTTTCTTTTCTATCGGAATAAAATATTCGTCTGTAGAAAAGGAATATGTTAGAAGTGAAGTTTTATTCTGCTGTAATGTTTCAATGAGTCGGTAATCAAAAAAATCTGAAATAAACCTTACAGATAAATCTTCAGAAAAAGAACTATTTAATTCTTTATTAATTTTATTTCGAATTGATTCTGCTAAAACACCAGTTATAGAAAGAGATATAATATGCATGTGACTCTCCATAAGAAGTATGGTGCAGGACTATTTTTTTGTCAAATATGAATGGAAAAATAGATTGAAATTTAATGAAAGTGAATTAAAATAATAAAAATGATTACAGTTGTAGTTCCCGTATATAACACTGGTAAATGGCTACCAAGAGCAATAGATTCTCTTTTAATTCAAACTTATAATGATTATGAAATTTTTATTATTGATGACGGTTCCACAGATGGCAGTTCAGAAATATGTGATCAACAGGGTAAAAAAAGCGACAGAATAAAAGTTTATCACAAAGCAAATGGTGGATTGTCTACAGTAAGAAATTTTGGTATTGATCACGCAAAAGGTGACTATATTATTTTCCCCGATAGTGATGATTGGGTAGAACCAAATTATCTGGAAAAACTTTATAATGATATGAATCAGTCTGGAACTGATCTGGCTATTTGCGGATACTGGCGGTCGAATATTAAAAAGGATAAACATTACCAAAAAAAAATAGAACAAATGGTTCTGAATCGGAATGAAGCGATTACATTACTTGTAAAGGCTGTTGGTTTTCAAGGTTATGCCTGGAATAAGTTGTACAATTTAAAAACAATAAGAGAGAATAATCTTCGCTTTGATGAAGAATTAAAAGCCGTTCAGGATTTACACTTTGCAGTAAGATATTTTTCTTTTTGTAATAAAGTTTTTTTTGATACAACACCTTTGTATCATTACAGTACTGATACTGGAGGTGTTACAACCTTTAAGAATTTTGGGCAAAGAGAACTTAGTGGTATTAAAACTTATGAAAAAATTCTCGAAGTACTTAAGGGAAAATACCCTGATGCAGAAAAAGAAGTTCATACATCACTAAGTACCTGGCTTTTGATGTTAATGCAGTGCTATTTTGTAAACAATGTAAAAGAACCTAAAACTTTAAGAATGATAAAAAGAAAATTCAGAAGGCATGTTTTTTATTACATCAGGTCTAACAGGTATTCTAAAAGAAAACGTTATGGTTCCTCTATTGCGGCAATTTCACCAAGACTGTATTACTATTTACTGTGTAAGTATGGGCATGTGACTGTTTACAGGAAGAAATAGTTTTTACGAGCCATTTCTCCCTGCTCAGAATCAATAAGCCCCTTTTCTTCTTAAAACTACCCAGACTGTTTTGATGATAATCCACAAATCCAGCCAGATGGACCAGTTCTGAATGTAGTAGGTGTCAAAGAAAATTCTTTCTTCATAAGAAGTGTCACTACGGCCTGAAACCTGCCACATTCCTGAAAGCCCTGGTGAAACTGAAAGAACAAGATCCTTGTGTTCTCCATATTTTTCTGTTTCATCAGCAGTAACTGGACGTGGGCCGACAAAACTCATCTGACCTGCAAGAATGTTTAAGAGCTGTGGCAGTTCATCCAGACTTGTTTTACGAAGAAATTTACCGAATTTAGTAACGCGTGGATCGTCAGTAAACTTTCTGTCTCTTTCCCATTCTTCCCGGCGGACAGGATCTGTTGCAAGAATTTCCTTCAGCATTTCCTGAGAATTAATTTTCATTGAACGGAATTTTAGACATTTAAACTCTTTACCATTTTTGCCCACTCTTGGATGTCCATAAAAAATCGGACCTTTAGAAGTTAATTTAACTCCAATGCTCAGAATTATAAAAAGCGGCAGCAGTACTGGAAGGAAAATTGTAATGATGAAAATATCAGCAAACCTCTTTATCATTAAGTTGATTCCAAAGCGAAGATTGTGAGTTGAAGAGAATCCAATCAGGCCGGACAAATCCTTGATATGCTGTGAAGTTGTAAAACTTGTCTGCTTTGTAGAAACTGCAATCGTGTAGCGGTAGTTTGCCATTGGTTCAGTGGTGTCGCCTTTGTAATCATAAAGAATGGCAGTTTTTATATTCATTTTGTGAATTTCTTTGATGATTTTTTTATTCTTGTCAGAGAATACTGGGATATCCTGATAAAACTTTTTTCCTCTTCCTGAATAATTTGAGCAGATGAATACACATGGATGATATCCCAGATATCTTTTATTAATAAGTGTATCGGCCAGTTCCTTGCAGTTCATATTGTCGCAGTAAATTACTGCTGGAACTCCCCACCATTTAAAGTGAGAGAAAATAAGTTTTGCCAGTTCTCTGTTTGCTGTAAGTAAAATTGCAGATAAGAAAAAGGCTATGAGAAATGCAATAATAAGCTGAACAACCCGGCTGTCCATTATGATTGAACGCATAAACTGCAAGCTTGAAGTCTGAGAAAAAATAATCAGGGCCAGAATCATAAAGAAAGAGATGAATGTTGCTCCTGAAAATTTACGCATTTCCTCTGCCGGAGAAACAGAAATACCTGGATAAAGGCCAAAGAAAGCAAATAATACAAATATGAAAGGAAAGAAAACCCCGTAATTTACAAATGATTTAAAATTAATATCGTTGGTTGCAAATAGGTTTACAATAAAGAATCCTAAGGCAAGACAAAGGAGTAAAGTGAGAATATCAACAATTGCCAGGGACATTCCGCAAAAAAAAGATGATGTCGATGGATAGTTCTTTCTTATATAAGATTTAAATTCCTGTTCGTCCATTGTGCGTCCTGAAAGTTTTAATTGTACATTACATTATATTCTAAAATAACAGTGTGTTAAAGATGTATTTTAGGGAAAGAATGTAATTTTTTGCTAATTAGGGATGTACCTCTAATTGTGTCAGGCAGAATTTTTGAATTAAAAAACAGGGCGTATAGTATTCCTTTTTAGCCTTTAATAAACTTGAGTATAAAAAATTTCCAATTGAATGCTCTCTGTTTCAATATTATAGCCATATTCTGTAATTGTTTTTGAACAGTCTTTTCTTACAAAAGTCTTAAGTTTTGTATCGATTAAAAATGCCCACTTATATGGAGAGTCTTTAAGTGATAAGAAATCAAGATTATCTGAGATTTTTGTTTCTGGGGAAACTTCTTTTGAACAAAAACAAGGAAGTCCGGCACATTGAGCTTCAACAAGAACTACAACAAGACCTTCATAAAGGCTTGGTAAAACTACTGTATCAAATGCCTGGTAAAGTTCGTTTACATCGCTTCTCTGACCTAAAAATTTAACTTTATTATCAATCTTGTAAGCCTTCACTTTTTCTTTAACAGTCTCTACTAAAGGTCCTTGTCCAGCTAAAAGAAGAATAGAATCGGGATTCAGTTTTTGATATTCATTAAAGACATCTACTAAAAACAAATGATTCTTTTGAGACACAAAGCGGCCTACATGACCAAAAACCGTTGTAGATGCATTTATACCTAACTCTTTTCTTTTCTGGATTCTGACACTTTCATTATAGGTAAACTTATTTATTTCGACAGCATTCTTCAGCAGATGAACATTTCCTTTATTGTATTCTTTATCTCCAAAAAGATAGCGGCCAGCTACTTCTGAACAACAAAAATAAACATTTGCATATTTTTTAGAAAATAAACGCAAAAAATTTTTTATAAGATTTCTTTTCCATTCTTTTTTATTACTTGTTGAATGAGAATGTGCAATTCTGACTGGTACACCAGCTTTTTTTGCAGCATAGAGAGGAAACACAGAAAGAGTACTTATATGAGAATGAACAATTTTATATTGTCCGTTTTTTAAAATTTTTTTTAATTCCCTTAAATATTTAAATAGTTTCTGATAAGGAGGAATGATAATTACTTTTCCACCTAGAGATTCAATTTCTTCTACAGGAATATTTGTTGAATCTGCATCGCAGATAAAATCAAATTGAATTTTTGTTCTGTCAATATGACGATAATAATTCATTACAACAGCTTCAACGCCACCACCAAGCCATTTTCCGACAATTTGTGCAACACGTATCATAAACTATTCCCGCCTCTTTTTTTTAATGCTTTTATTTCTTGATAATTTTATGAAGAGTTGAAAAAATAAGCCTTCGTAAAAATTTCAAAAGTGAATATATAATTGCTGTTATATAAACAAAGAAAGAAATTTTTCTCTGTTTGAAAATAAATGCAATATTGGATAGTTCTCCCTTTTCCATTAAAAAAAGATGAGAACTCAATCCTGAATCACCAAAAGATAATTTATTGAAAAAATTTCTGCTGCCTACAAAAGGTAAATATGCACATTTATGATTAAGTAAAACAGTTAAAAAATAACGCATATCTTCTGAATATTTAAGATTTTCCGGAAACTGAACATTCTTTACGTTTTTTCTAAAAACGACTGTTGGTGTAAGAAAATAATTATGAAAAGCCATATCTCTAAGAGAAACAACTTTTTCTGCATTATATTTTGAAGGTTTTGAATACTGACATGAAACCAAATCGACTTCTGGATTATTTGTTAAATATTCAAACTGTTTTTTTAATTTACCTTCCAGCCAGATATCATCAGAATCATTTAACGCAATAAATTCTCCACTTGCTTTGCTCAATCCATTATTACGGGCAGCAGAGGGCCCTGCATTTTCCTGTCTTATGTAAATAATATTTTTATTTTTTTTTGCAAGTTTTTTTATAATGTCCGGAGAAGAGTCATTTGATCCGTCATCAATAACAAGAATTTCGTAGTCCATGGAGCAAGAATTGCATTCATCTACTACAGAGGCAATACAAGCTTCGATTGTATTTTCAGAATTATAGGACGGTATAATTACAGAAAGTTGCGTCATTTTATTTCTCCACTAACCATTGGGTAATATTTTTAATCTGAGATGAATAGTTAACACCTATTTTTATCAGTTGTCTTTTATCTGTTTTATAATTGATTGAGTAATTTTTGCTGTTTATCTGATCTAATGCAGTTTGAGCAGAGGAGTCCATTTTAAATTCAAATAAGTAAATATAATTATCTGTCCAGACAACAGCATCGCTCCTTCCATTGCCGTTCTGAACTTCGCATAAAATAAATTGTCCCATCAGCTTAAAAATAAGCCATATAAAAGACTGACAGTTTAATGCATACTCTTTTTGATTTGATGGTTTTGGGCTAGCTTCGAATATTCCTTTAATTCGCTCCATGAAACCATCGATGTCTCCATTTTTTACCTTTTCGGAAAATGTCCATATGTCCAAAAGATCATCTTCGGGTTTTAATCTTGTATAATGAGGTAATAAAAAATTAATAAAACCATATTTTACTTCATCATTTGGAAAACCGAGTGTGTAATGCCGGCTGATTTTGTCATAATTTTTTATGGTAAGGTAGCCAGTCTGAAAAAGCATAGGAATTGGATTTTCAGAGTTCAGTCTGTAGCCGGCAAGAACCTTCTCGTCAATAGTTATGTTGCTGTCTAACTTAGAAATGTTGTAATTAGATTTATCCAGCAGATTCACTAAAAAAGTCGGAGTTCCAGATTCGAACCAGAAAAAATCAAAGGATTTTTTATAAAAACTATTCATTAAGCTGAATGGATTATAGATACCATCTGATTCAGAATTAAATTTGTAACCGTCATAAGTTTGTTTAAGTTTTTTTAAACAATTTTCCTGTGTAAGATTTTCTGATGTACATAAAGCTTTGATTTCAGGAATAAAGTTTTTTTCAAGTTCTTCTTGAGTAATGCCACAACAATTACAGAACTCAAAATTAGATGAAATATCATTAAGATTATTCAAATCACTAAAAATACTTACCTTATCAAATCGCGTTATTCCTGTAATAAACACAAACTTGATAAAACGGTCATTTGTCTTAATGTTAGAAAAAAAAGCTTTTAAAATTGCTCTATAGTCATCAAGTAAATTTGTATCCGATAAAACTGAAAGTAAAGGTTTGTCATATTCATCTACAAGAATGACAACAGGTCTCTTTTCCTTTGCATAAATGGATTTTATAATATTTTCAAATCTTAAAGAAATGCTGGATATTGAAGAGCTGCAATCATATTTTTTTTCTAACTCCGAAAGTTTATAGTCAAAATAATCTTCCAGATCTTTTAATGTTTTGTAGTTCTGATTATTAAAATCTAAAGAAATAATTGGATACTTCAGCCACTCTTTTCTTTTCTGCTGTTTGGCAAGAGATTTTTCAAGTTTATATAAATACAAATTCTTAAATAGTTTCTTCTTTCCTTCAAAATAGGCTGTTAAGGTTGAAACAAAAAGACTTTTTCCAAATCGTCTTGGACGGCTTAAAAAATATGCTTTGCCGGATCGTACAAGTTTATATACATACTCAGTTTTATCTATGTAAACTCTTTTATTTGAGATAATATCTTCGAATGTCTGAATACCAATAGGTAAGTCTCTGGTCCTCATAAAGCGCATTTTACCATAGTGGTATAAAAAAATCCATTATGTGTATCAAGCGGATGTTATAAGTTTAGACTTTTGCATTCTGCAACAACAGATTCTATACATGGTCTAATTGTTTTTTCTGAGTTGTATGAAGGAATAATAATAGGTAAGAATTTCATTTTCTACTCCGATTATTTATTCGATTTATAATATCAACAATTTTTTTTGTTGCATTGCCTTCTTCAAAACTGCCAAAGAACTTGTGGTTTTCTACAACAGCTTTTTCATATTCTGCTTTGTCAAATGTCATTATCTTCTCTGCAAGTTCATCATTTGTTTTACAAATTGAAAATCCCCATTTTAAGGGATCTGTATAAAATCCTCTGTTTTCAAGATATGAATCAATATCGGGAACAAATAGAAAACATGGTTTTCCTGTGTAAGAGAAATCCCACATTGATGAAGAATAATCAGTGATTAATAAATCTGCACAACATAAAAGATCTTGCATGTTTGGTTCATTTGACCAATCAAAATCTACGGAGTTTAATGTGGAAGAATTATGAATAAAATAGTGTCCTCTGTAAGTAAGGAGTATTTTTTTCTTTGTTTTTTGACTTAATGCAATTTTCAATTTATTGCAGTCTAATTCGCTACTAAAATTTGCATTTACCATACTACCTCTATATGTAGGAGCATATAATACAACGAAGTCATTTTCGGAAATATTATATTTTTTTCTGATTTTAAGATTTGATTGTTCCATTCTGTCAGAATTGAAAAAAATATCATTACGTGGTAATCCGATATTTAAGAATTTTTCTTCTGGTATTAAAAGAGATTCTTTCATTACTTTTGAAAATTCTCTGGAACTGGAAATGAAATAAGTTAAATGTTTGTTTACATATTCATTAGACTTGTTCAAATATTTTGAATTTATTATTGCATTGTCAGCATTACCAACACGTTTGTAAGCACCACCACCATGCCAAGTATTTATAAGAATTTGATTTTTTCTATAGGGTATAAAAAATTTAAATCCTGTATTTATAATTTGTATTCCTGAATAAATCTGTGCAAGTACCCATGAAAAACTTTTTGTTTTTACGTATCTTACTCCATTATTATTCTTTTTAGAAATTTTTGTAGAGATTATAAATTTATATTTAGTATTTTGATTGCGTAAGTAGTCATAAATATAGTATGGACTACAACATAGTTCATTCCCATCGAATGATTCCAAAAAAATGATGTTTTTTTTTACAGGAAAAATATAAAATATTTTCAAAATAAAACGTAAACATATTTTTAATATAAATTTAATTTTCATCATTATAACGACCTCCCCATTCCCATGTAATGGGTAAATTGTAGTCACTTGCTTTGTCAACTTCATACATTTCAAATTCTGGATTATATGTAGTTACATGAATGTTTTTTTCTTTTAAATCAAAATCCAGAATTCTAATCCAGCCATCACCACATTCTTCAATTTTTTCTAAATTATGTTTGATTTTTTTCCATTCAAGATAATGTCTTCTTCCTTGGTAATCTGTCATGATAGAATAAACAGGCTGATTATATTTATTTATGTCAATTCTCAACGATTCACCATAATCATTTTTGAAAGCATGCCCCGAAAGAACCATAAAAATTTGATTATTTTTGGAAATAAATTTTTCCCAAATTTGTATAGGTGAATTGCTGTCAGTATATGGTCTTAATGTTTCTGTAACATAGGCTCCTTGAGAAATATTATCTTTCTCGACATTGCATGTTAAATAGACATGTGTTGCTACTATAGTTGGTATGCCAGGATGTTCATCAATCACTTTTTGTGCCCAGGCAAGTCTTTTGTCTGAAGGTTCTATTTCAAGACCTATATACAAAATTTGAAAATCTTTGAAAGAAAAAATTGACCATTGGTTTAACCCATTAGCTGTCGAGCCACCAAACCAATCCATATTTTTAAAATATTTGCTGGATGGTCCAAAGTATTTTGAATAAGTAGTCCAACCGATAATCTGTTTACTTTTCCAGTTATCCTTAGAATATACACCATCATAATCATGATTTCCAGGAACAAAACCATAGGGAATGTTATCAATTAATTTTGATGTCGCTTCATCTGCCCAGATCCATTCTTTTTGATATCGTGATTCGTGTGCAACAAAGTCGCCTAAGAATACGGCAAACACAAAATCTCCGTTGTTTTTAAATGAATTGTTTTTTACATAATCCATTTGACGATAGTAGATTTCTCTTTGGTTAACAGGATATTTGAATCTAGTATCTGCTTGAAGTTTATAATCAACATAACTTTGCTGGTCTGGAATTAGAACTACAGAAAAAGAATTTTCATCATCATGTGTTTTATTGAGACGTTTTTCATATTTGTATTCACGATTGATTTTAGGAGTTATTGTTTTATAGTTAGAGCTAAAGTTTAAGTCTTCTTCTTTATTTAATTTATTACTACTGGTACATGAACTTATCATTATGCAAATAGTTAATAGCCAGATTGGTTGTTTAAATTTCATTGATAATTACTTCCTTAATCTTTTTTTTCACTTTCTTTCATATGTGTAATCAGACGGATGAACATTTCATCAAGGGAAATATGAGCCTGCCAGCCCAATGCCTCAAGTTTTGAACTGTCCAGCTGAAGTTTAACAATGGGATTATAACCAAGTTTACTTGCATCTTCTGCAATGTCAAAAACAACCTTACTCTTTGATTCCGGGAGAAGAGAGCAGACAAGTTTTGCCATATCAACAATAGAAATTGTTGTTTTCATATTTGCAATATTGTAAGCTTCTCCCGCATTTCCTTTTAGTAAAACTGTTAAGATTCCTGCAATCGCATCTGTTGTGTAACAATAATTCCTGACAGTTTCGCCTTTTGTCTTTAATACAATGTCTTTATTTTCAATTACAGCTCTGGCAAACTGGGCAAATACTCTGTTGTCATTGTAATCAACTCCTGCACCAAAAGTTTGACATAGTCTTACAACTTTTACAGGAACCTTGTATTCAGACATATATGATTTGCAGATAGTTTCTACAATTCTTTTGCCTTCTGAATAACTGGAACGTACAGACATAGAATCAATATATCCAGCATCACTTTCCAATACATTTTTAATTCCATCAAACTCTTTGAAAGTTCCGTAAACTTCAAGGGAGCTAAGATAAACAAAGCCTTTTATTGGTTTTCCTATGCATTGCTTCAAAAGATTTCTGGTACCATCAATTGCAATACTTAAAGTTTCAACAGGTTTTTCAACAAATGTTTTTGAATCTGTAATGCTGGCTCCGTGAATAATATAATCGATATTTAATCTCGAAATATCCAAGTTCAAAATATCAGCAAAAAGAGGAATTAAATTTGATGATTTATAATCCTTAAAAACTGAATCAAATTTATTTTGATTCCGACAGGCTGCATAAACTTTTACATTTCCTTTTTTTAAAAGTGTCTTTGCAATAATTGAACCTATTAAGCCTGTACTGCCTGTAACTAAAACTGAAGTATTCTCAAAATCAGACAGTAAATTAAGATTATCTGCAAGTTCCTTAATATCTTCTTCTAAAATATTCATTCTTATAATCCAAATATCTGCTGATTTTCACGAACTTCATAAAGAGCTTTAAATGTATAGAAATCTGCAGGGGTTGTAATTTTGATATTATCAACATTTCCTGGAACAGTGTATAACTCGTGTCCATAAAACTTCATTAAAGATGCAGAGTCTATCATATTAAGATTTCCATCTTTTCTTGCCTGTTCATGAGCTGAAAGAATATCGTTTAAATAGAAGCACTGAGGTGCTCTAGCATGAAAACACTTACTTCTGTCTGTAATAGATTGAATTTTTCCATCATCCAAAGTTACTATTGTTTCAATTGCCGGTACAACTGTAATTGCGGAGCCGTGTTCTTTTACGCTTTTAATACAATTAGTAATAACATCTTCATTAATAAAGGGTCTTACTCCATCGTGTATTAAAACTGTTGGGTTAGTGTCATCAAAAGACTGAATTGCCTTTAATCCAAAGTAAATAGATTCCTGCCCTGTTGAGCCTCCTGGAACTACTTTCTTTACTTTATCGATTCCATACTTTACTAAGATTTTATTTAAATATGGTATCCAGTCTTCTATACATACAACGGCAATTCCGTCAATTAAGGGATGATTCTGAAAGTTTTCCAGAGTATGAATGATTAATTCTTTTCCATAAAACTGCAAAAACTGCTTAGGCCGTCCTTTGGAATTCATTCTTGTTCCAGAACCGCCTGCAAAAATCAATACGTCTGTCATACTTGTATTTTATTCATAATTTGTATGATTGTAAATAAAGCGTCTAGAATAGGTTTTTTAACATTCGCGAAAGCCTGTATTTTGTGCTTTTTTGAGTATAGATTTCTTTGTAGTGTTTTGCAAAAATTAGATTTGCGGAAAAACGCTTGAAGAAATTGATTTTCTTCATTCTCATCATTTGAATTTTGTAACAATCATCAAGGATTTTGTTTTGGTTTTCTGTTACAGAAAATCTTGCTCTAATATTTTCGATATAGGCGAAGCGATCTGTTGTGTAAGATTCTTTCTTGCAGATTCGGGTAATAAAATCTTTTATTTTTGTAAGATAAGAAGATTTTTTGTGGGATGTAATCTGACTTTGATGCTGGCGATAGTTATTAATTACATCAAAGGTATAGTTTATTCCATTCGTAAAACATGATACTGCTGCAAACCAGGCATCATGAAAGAGAACTCCTTCAGGAATTGGAAGAGCTTTCTGTAGAAAATCTTTTTTTATCAGCATTGAGGCTCCCTGGAAGGCTCCACTTCCTGCAATTAGCCTGTAAATAAGATTATCTTTTTCCGGTATATAGTTTAATCCGTCAGTTTGATTCAGTTTTAATCCTAACGATTGTCCTTTTTCATCAATTAACTGGGCATTTCCACAGGCTATATCTGCATTACCCAAAATGTTAAGGAGTTTTTCTAAATGATTTAACTCCCAAACATCATCCTGGTCAGAAAGAGCCACGTATTCTCCATTACATAAAGAAATTGCCTTTTCAAAATTTTTCTTAAACCCAAGATTCTGCTCATTAAAAAAGACTTTCACCCGGGAATCTTTTTTTTCATATTCTTTCAATATATCTCTCGTGCCATCGGAAGAGCAGTCATCACAGATTATAAGTTCTATATCGCTGTAACTTTGGTTTAAAATAGAATCTATTTGTTCTCTGATATATTTTTCACCATTGTAGGTGGTCATTGCTATTGATATTAATTCCATTATGATAACTCCAAAATATAATCTAAAATAAATACACTATCGGTTCTAATTCTGCTGATTAGAATAAATTGGATTTACATCCATGAGGGCAAAGGGCTGCTCCATTCTACATTAGACATAAGCGTACATCCTGTTCGGCATTAAATATAGCATACTGAAACTTAATCAACAAGGTTAAATGAATTATTCTAATGTTTAATTCATTTAGGAAATTAGTGTTTTATTATTTTTTTTGTACAGAATACTGCTGTCCAAATTACACCATTGGATTTAATATATCGATTTAGTTTTTTAAACTTATTGATTAATTTATTTCTTTTTTCGGTTCTATGATATTCCCTCAAATATTTAGCGAAAGAGTATTTTTGTATTAATTTGCTGTGCTCATATCTGTCTGGAAAAACAAAATATTCTTTTGGATTTTTCCAAATTTGATATTTAATAAAAACTTCATTTTTAATTAAATTGAAAACATCCTCTTTGTGAATTCCACTTATGGTAATCAAATTCCAAATGGAAAAGTCTAAAACCCAGTTTTGCATTGCATGATAGTATTTATCAAAAAGTCCCTCTTTTGTTAATCTGCTTTCAATAAATTTAAAAGCTTCATTAAAGCAATTCCAGGATTTTTCACGAGTAACAGATAGTGAGTCTTTTCTGTTGTACCTGTGGATTGCAAATGCGGTGTTACAGATGTTTATTTGTTTACTCATGGCTAAAGCTATTGCAACAAATCCTGCATCATTGGTTGTTCTCTGATTTTGAAAAAGAATTTTATTTTTTTTAATAAAACTTGTCTTAAATAGTTTATCCCAAGCCCAAAGAGTGAAAATGCTGAAAAGTCTGTCCTTTACAGCTTCTGGAGTAAACTCTAGAGTGTCTGGAGATGGAAGCAGAAAATCCTTAGTTGAAGTTTCTAGGTAGTTTGTCGTTCCATCAAGCTCGTTGAACTTCATGACTCGAAAAACGCAAATATCACTTCCATGTTTTATGATTGAATTGTATGAGTTTGAAAGCATATCTTTATCGAAAAAATCGTCTGCATCAAGTATGCTTAAATATTCTCCTCTTGCCAGTTCAATACCTTTGTTTCTAGCTGCCGCAACTCCCGAATTCTTCTGCTGATATATAATGATTCTTTTGTCCCTGATGGCAAACTTTTTTAATATTTCAAGAGAAGAGTCCGTGGATCCGTCATCGATGCAGATAATTTCTATCTCTTTTAAGGTTTGGTTTATTATTGAACTGATGCACTGTTCAATATATTTTTCCATATTATAAATTGGAATAATTACAGAAACTTTTATTTGAACATTTTCATCAAACGTACTTTTTTCTTTCATAATTTACCCAAGAAAGCACAGGCTGCATCTTCATTAACACATCTGAATACGCTTTCAATATCTTCATGTTCAGGTTCTGCAATGTAAGAATGCCATTTCAAATCTCTCATCATCCAGAATAATTTCCATTTTTTGGTAGTACATACATAAGTTGCTTTTGCTACATCAATATCCTGAAATTCATTCCCTCTCCATGTCTTACGATGTTCAAAAATATAAACGCTTTGACCTTCAATCCTATAGTTTACACTAAGTTCGTCAGTATGTGCTGCAATCATCTTATTGCGGTTACCAAGATATTTATCTGCTGCAACTTTTATTTCTGCTTCCTGCCAGTTTGTGAGTGCCATGTTCTATTTCTCTTATTCACTTTTAAATAAATCATCCAGTGTAATCACTGAATATTCTGATAAATCTTTAATAATTTTCTCAACTTCTGAGGATACACCATTTTTTGAGAAAATTATATACAATTTATTCTGCTGTGTAAAACACAACGCTAAATCCTGTAAATCTTTCAGCTGCTTTTCATCAAAAAAAACTTATGTGTACTTACATTCACAAATGACTGCAAAAGTTATCTGACTGGTGTTGATCATAAATTCAAGAAAGATTATTTTTTTTGTGGGTTTTGGTCGGTGAATGTAGCAGTTTAGTGCTTGACCGACCATAGGAATGAATTTATAATGCTTATATAGTCTGTCGAAAACAAGAAATACAAGAGCTGAATAGTGTTTTTAACTCTGGGAAGGCAGAACTTGTTGCCATCTATGGTCGCAGACGTGTTGGTAAGACATATCTCGTTGACGAGACATTTAAGGATAGAATTACGTTTCGTCATGCCGGTTTGTCTCCCGTCGAAAAAGGCTCCAAAGAAGGCAATACTCTTAAAAAACAGCTGGAACACTTTTATTTTTCTCTGCAGCTTCACGGAATGCCAAAATCTCACAGACCTCAGACATGGCTTGAAGCATTCTTTATGCTGGAGCAGTTTTTACTGTCAGAAGATAATGGAGAACGTCAGATTGTTTTTCTTGATGAACTACCATGGCTCGACACTCCCGGATCAGGCTTTATAACTGCATTTGAAGGTTTCTGGAATACATGGGCCTGTCACCGCTCAAATATCATGGTTGTGGTCTGTGGTAGCGCTAATTCCTGGATTTTAGATAAACTAATTAATAATCATGGTGGACTTTATAACCGGGTAACTCATGAACTTAAACTAGAACCATTTTCCCTTGCTGAATGTAAAGAATTCTTCAAATTAAATAATCTCGTTATTTCCGATTATGACATAGTTCAAAGCTATATGATTTTCGGTGGTATTCCATTTTATCTGGGATATTTTGAACGCGGCTTAAGTCTGGCTCAGAATGTGGATAAACTTCTGTTTCTTTCAAATGCAAAACTGAAAGATGAATACAACAGGCTTTTCGAATCAGGCTTCAGGAATCCTGAGATAATGAAATCAATTGTAAATCTTTTGAGTCAGCTGAATGCAGGATATACACGAAGAGAAATTGTTGAAAAATTAAAGATTACGGATAGCGGACATCTTTCAAAGTATCTTAAAGCTCTTATTGCAAGTGACTTTGTTATTGGATATGTTCCATTCGGACTTGGCAAACGCGAGACTCACTACAAGCTCGTAGATTCTTTCTGTAAATTCTGGCTTAAATTTGTAAATGAAAAAGATACTTTGGATTCCGCCTTCTGGTAGCCTAATGTTACTTCAAGTCAGATTAACAGTTGGAGAGGATTTGCATTCGAAAATGTCTGCTTTAATCATATAAAACAGATAAAGTGTGCACTTGGTATCAGCGGAGTTATTACTAGTCATTCTGCCTGGTCAAAACGCCCGGACGAAGCTGGTGAAAAGGGATCTCAAATTGATTTGATAATAGACCGCAAAGATAATGTGGTAAACATGTGCGAAATGAAATTCTATAGTGAAGAATTTGCTGTTGATAAGAATTATCACGAGACTCTGGTCAAACGACAAAGTCTTTTGAGTACAATGATTCCCAAAAAATCTGTTGTTCATGGAACTTTAATTACGACGTACGGCCTGTCTTATAACGAATACTCTGGTGATTTCATCAGCACAATCACAATGGAAGATTTATTCAAAGACTAATTCTGGAAATCGTTGAATTCCGTTATAGATACTGGTGAATCTTTTCATGCGGAATAATCAATAATAAAACTGGCAGCGAATATTTTGATATTGTTGAATCTGAATAAGTATTTAATCTATTCGCGTTTTGAAAAAAAAGGTATAGAAAATATTTGTTTAAACAATGATTATTAGAATTTATATTTAACTAAGATAAAGGAGAAGTTTGAAATGCTTAAAGTTTCTATAATAATTACAGTTTATAATGATTCTAAGTATTTGGATCAATGCTTGGATAAAGGTCGACGTTAGGTAACTTTATCCCAAACTAAAGACTTTAAAAATACATAATCTCAGGATTTTCATCCACAACACTTGACAATTTCCCTACACAGAGGTATAAATAAAGCATTTTTTTTCTCTAATAGCAACCTATTTATTGACAAATCCTAGAGCTTTATTATTATGAATGGTAAGGAGATAGTTTAGTATGAAAATTACAGTCGCTGGCATCGGCTATGTTGGACTTTCAAATGCAATTTTGCTGGCACAGAACAATGAAGTCACAGCAATAGACCTTGACGAATATAAAGTACAATTGATCAACATGCGAAAATCCCCAATTGTGGATGCAGAAATAGAGGAATATCTTAAAAATAAGCCTCTTAATCTTAATGCAACCAGTGATTCGGAAACAGCCTATAAAGATGCGGATTTTATAATCATTGCAACTCCAACAAATTACAATTGTGAAAAAAATATTTTTGACACCTCTAGCGTGGAATCTGTAATAAAGCTTGCACAGAAATTTAATCCAGATGCAACAATTGTAATTAAATCCACAATTCCAATCGGTTACACAGAAAGAATTTATAAAGAATTAAATGTTAAGAACATTCTCTTTTCTCCAGAATTTCTCCGGGAAGGAAAAGCACTTTATGACAACCTCCATCCCAGCCGAATTGTTGTTAGTTATCCAAAAGAAAGAAGTGACCTGGAAAGTAAGGCAAAGGAATTCTCAAATCTCCTGAAAGAAGGAGCAATAAAAAAGGATGTAGAAATTCTTCTTGCCCACTCTACGGAAGCTGAGGCCATAAAACTTTTTGCAAATACTTATCTTGCGTTGAGAGTTTCTTACTTTAACGAACTTGATTCTTTTGCAGAACATAATAATCTGGATGCAGGGCAAATCATCAAAGGAATTAGCCTTGATCCAAGAATAGGGGATTATTATAACAATCCAAGTTTTGGATATGGCGGTTACTGTCTTCCAAAAGATACAAAGCAGCTCCGGGCAAATTTTAAGGACGTACCGGAGAATTTAATCAGTGCAGTTGTTGACAGCAATCTTACAAGAAAAAGATTCTGTGCAGATAAGATTCTTAAGATGGCAGAAATTTATCATCAAAAGAGAAATCCTGACTCAGAAAAGAAATGTGTTGGCATTTTCCGACTTACAATGAAAAGCAATAGTGACAACTTCAGACAATCTTCAATTAAGTATATAATGAAATGTCTGGAAGAACATAATACCGAAATGATTATTTACGAACCGACTCTAAAAGATGGGGAATGTTTCCATAATTATCTTGTAGTTAATGATTTGAAAAAGTTTAAAAATCTTTCTGATACAATTGTAGCAAACAGATACGACACCTGTCTGGATGATGTAAAGGAAAGAGTCTATACAAGAGATTTATTTAAAAGAGATTGATATAAGTGATACTCCGTACTATGGTTTATCAATATCAACTGACAAAATCTTTAAGGACAAAAAAATGAAAGCAAAAGTAAGTATTTTAATTCCTGCCTATAATGTAGAACCATATATTCGCCAATGCTTAAATTCTGTATGTAATCAGACATTAAGGGAAATAGAAATAATAATTGTAAATGATGGCTCAAAAGATAAAACCCTTTCCATTATCAAAGAGTATGCAAAAAAAGATGAACGCATAATTCTAATTGATAAGAAAAATGGTGGCTATGGTATGGCCATGAATATAGCCACACAACATGCCACTGGACAGTACATTGGAATTGTTGAACCAGATGATTATGTTCCATATGATATGTTCGAAATACTATTCAAAAAAGCTAATGAGTTTAAATTAGATTTTGTGAAGGCAGATTTTTATCGTTTTGCAAAAGATGAAAATTCTGGGGATATCTTTTATAAACTTTTTAAAATTTCCAAACATGCTGAAGATTATAATATTATTTTTAATCCAAGTGAAAAACTTGAGTCTATAAGATGGACCATGAATACCTGGAGCGGAATCTACAAAAAATCATTTCTGGACAAATACAAAATTATTTACAATGAAACTCCAGGTGCAGCATTTCAGGATAACGGGTTTTGGTTTCAAACTTTTGTCTATGGGAAAAAAGCAATGATTCTTGATACACCTCTTTACAGAAACAGGAGAGATAATCCTAACAGTTCAGTAAAGGATAAAAGTAAAATTTATGCAATGAATATTGAATATGACTACATCCGAAGCAAAATTGAAAAAGAAACAGAACTTTGGAATAGTGTAAAGGGATATTACTGGTTAAAAAAATGGGATAACTATAGGGCCACCATAAATCGCATTGATGATTCGGTAAAAGAAGAGTATATCGAAGCAATTTCAAAAGAATTTATAGAAGGTAAAAAAAATAATGAAATCGATTTATCTTTATTTACTGAATATCAGCAGAAATTAATAAAGTTCCTCACTACAAACCCTAAAAGTTTTTCCGATGCACTAAAGAATGAATCTCATCAGAAATCCATTTCTATTGAACTTGAACTTAGAGAAAAAAATAAAGAGCTGGAAAGAATAAAAAAATCAGAATCATATAAAATAGGTCTTTTTATTACATATATACCAAGGAAACTGAAAAAACTATTAAAAAAAATGCTGTATAAATGATGTTTAAGAGTGTAAAATAAAAAAACAGAGGAGAAAATGAGTATCAGCACTTTAAATTGTAACGAACCAGCCAAGCCAGTTAAAATATCAGTTATTGTCCCCATCTATAATAAGGAAAATTATTTACAAGAATGCCTTAATAATATTGAGGCTCAAACTTTTTTTAATGAAATTGAAGTAATTCTTATTAATGACGGTTCTAGTGATAATTCACTGGAAATAATTAACAATTTTGCTTCAAAGCACAATAATACAATTGTAATTGATCAGGAAAATCAGGGTGTTTCTGCAGCACGGAACAATGGAATAAATGCCAGTAGAGGCGAATTTGTCTGTTTTTTAGATCCTGATGATTATTATCCTAATAAAAATATTCTTGAAAAACTTTACTATGCAGCAACGACACATGGAATGTTAATTGCGGGCGGTTCTTTTTCAGAATTAAAAAATAAAAAACTAATAACAAAGTTTCAGCATGTATATCAAAAATACACTTTCAAAAAAGAAGGTGTTATAAAATATATAAATTATCAATTTGATTATGGCTATCACCGTTTTATATATAAAAGAGAATTGCTTATAAAAAATAATATTTTTTTTCCTCCTTACATAAGATTTCAGGACCCGCCCTTTTTTGTAAAAGCGATGATTACTGCAAAACGGTTCTATGCAATTCCAGATATTACATACTGCTATCGGGTTGGTCACCAAAAAATAAACTGGACAAAAGAAAGAATAAGTCACTTGTTACAAGGTCTAACAGACGATTTACAAATGTCCAGAGAAAATTTCCTCTCAGATTTACATTGGCTTACGATTAACCGTCTTTTTTCAGAATATAGAAAAATGGTAATTAAACATTATAAGGATAACGATATAATTTTCCTGTTGGAAAAATTCCAGCAACAAATAGATATAACACTATTACTCAATAAACAAGATAATGTTTTCATTGAGTTGAAAAATTTAATGATATCAAAGACATACAAAATAGGAAAACTAATTATCTGGTTACCGAGAAAAATCAAAAGGTTATTCAAAAGATAATTACATGTAGATTGATTACCATGTATTATTTAATACTCAAGTGTCCATATTTACTCAGCAGCTTATAATACAGTTTGGGTGAAAAAGCTGCTATGGCTCCACATAATCTTCTTTTTTTAGAAAAGCATTTATTTGTAAGAAAATAATAAAGATATTTTCTAAATTTATTCTTAAGATATTTAAGTAATTTCATATCTTTAACATTCCTCTTAAAATAAGTCTGTATCAATCTTAATATCCACCAGCTGCATGAAGAACGAATCATTTTCTCTGCTTCAGGGTGTGTATCATGGAGAATATCCATAATCTTTTCAAATGTAATAATACCAGATAACTCTCTTTCTCCAAGTTTGGTAAAAGTTGTTACACCACCTGTATCCCTTCTGTAATGATATAAGGGAGTTGTATCTAAATACACAGTTTTGCAATTTAGAAAATAACGTACTGCAAAATGTAAATCCTGAACAGCTTTAAATTCTGTATCAAAGCGTAAGTTTTCTTTTTTAATTACACTTAAATTATATAGTTTATTCCATGCATATCCCTGAAAACCATCAAGTGATACTAACATTAAGAGAGCTTCTTCCTGCTGTAAAAGTTTTTGTTCTATATTTTTTTTAAAACTTACATCAGTGTCATCTGAGGTGAAATAATAACCACATATTGTTAAATCAGATCCAGATTCAATTGTGTTATTATAAAGTTTTTCCAGGTAGTCATGTTCAACCCAGTCATCACTATCAGGGAAAATTATATAATCCCCTTTTGCCTTTTCAATTCCCAGATTTCGTGCTGATGAAATTCCACCATTTTCTTTATGATAAACAGAAATATTGCTGTTTTTTTCTTTCTGCTGATTACAAATTTCAGATGATCCATCATTAGAACCATCATCTACAATAATAATTTCATAGTCTTTATAAGTTTGACATAACAGTGAATCTATAAGTTTGGGTAAAAATTTCCCAGTATTATATACAGGTACAACAACTGAAATCATATTATTATAATAACCTATAAACAAAAAAATTAATGCTAATAACAATTAGTTTATTAAAAAAAATATAACAATTTCTTTAAAAAAAACTTGACAGATGGGTATTTCGGACTTATCCTAAAATTACAAAGTTAAAAGCTTTGTCAACTGTTGTTTGATTATCTTTTCATTCACTTTTGATACTCCTTTTTTTTTGTTTTTTGTTGTTTCTTAAAACGGTCTGTTCGTCGAGCAGGCCGTTTTTCCTTTTAAAGCCCACCTGTTTCTTACACCCTTTTTCCCCTTTACCCAAGGGGCTTAATTCCTTAAACTTAAGACATGGAATTTACAAATCTTATTAAAAGCCGTCACAGCTGCAGAAAATTTTCACCCCAGGAAGTTTCACAAGACCTCTTGAATGAGCTGATTGAGCAGGCAAAACTCGCTCCAAGCAGCAGAAACAAAAAACCGGTACAGTTTTATCCCCTTACGGATAAATCACTTTTAGAAAAACTTTCACTGGCAAAAAATTCAGGTTCTGACTTTGTAAAAAACGGGGCCGCCGCAATTGTAGTTGCATGTGACAGTGAAAAATCCGACGTATGGATTGAAGACGGGGCTATTGCAATGACTTACCTTCATCTGGCAGCAGAAAATGCCGGACTTGGCAGCTGCTGGGTACAACTTCGGAACAGAACCACTTCCACAGGCAGTGACAGTTCCCGCTACGTAAAAGAACTGTTAAAGCTTGAAGAAAAAATGGAAGTTCTCGCTATACTTTCTTTGGGAAATAAAGCATAATCCCAATCCACACATAAAACTAATACTTTGAGGACAATATGATTGAAAAATTACAGCAGGATGTTAATGCCCTGCTCGACATCTACAACAAAAATAATCCTGTTCAGCAGGCAAAGAAATTCGATTTAGAAAAAGTAAAGCTGACCATTAACCAGATGGCCGACTACATCATTCAAAACAAGGAAGAAGCTGAAGCCTTCAAAAACTGGATGGAAGAACATCAGTTTTACACCTCTCCGGCTTCAACAAGATTTCACGGCAACTGGGATTCAGGTCTTTGTGTTCACTCCCTGATGGTTTGTGTTCAGGCTTTGAAATTTGCAGCAGTTGTTCTGGCAGATTTTAAACAGAGTCCTCTCGGCCAGCAGACTTCTGATTTTGACTATACGGCAGAAGATGTTTTTGTTAGTACAATTGCCCACGACTTCTGTAAAGCTGGAAGTTATAAAGTTGAATTCAGAAATACAAAGGATATTAACGGCAACTGGACAAAGAAAGCTGTTTTTAAAACCCGTGAAGAAATTCGCAATCTGGGACACGGCAACGAATCAGTTCTTAATCTTCTGGAATGTATGCCTGGTTTTATAAAACGAAGAAATGTTCTTGAAGCCGTCAGTCGTCACATGGGTTTTAGTGATTTAAGCGATTTGGAAAAAATCAATTATTCAAATTTTCTGCAGAATCCTCTGGTGCTGCTTATCCAGCTGGCAGATCAAAGTGCTGCAAACTGGTGGGACTGTTAATCAGAAAATATCAGTCATCTAGCAAAGATTTTTGAAAATCCTCATAATACAGGGAAGAAGTGTAATACGATAAAACTTCAAGGGTAAAATTCTGCTCAATTTTTTCCTTGTAGCTTTCTATGGAATAAATGTAGTTCAGGGTTGAATAAGGGGTTCCGGAATTCCGGACCTTTCCCTGTCCTGCATTATACATGGCAAGTCCTGCAATTTCGTTTCCCCCAAGGCCTATGCAGTAGTTCAAGTGTGAAAGTCCATAGTAGGCTGATGTGCTGGGATTAAAAAATTCCCCTTCCGTCAAAAAAGGAAAGGAACTGCTGTTCAGCTGAAAAAGTCCCCGGTCCACTGTACCGTTTGTATTTACATTATAAGCCCTTACCTTAAAACGGCTCTCTGCATGTGCCAGGGAAAAAGCCAGGGGGAAAGGAATGTTAAATTTATCTGCATTATTCAATATTGCCATTGCAACTTCCCTGTTCCCTGTTAGTTCACTGTAGAACCATTCAACTGACAGGCGGGTCTTTGGAGAACGATAAAGGGCAAAAGCTGCATCCGTTACAGAAATCAGTTTTTTGTTTTCTTCAGAATCTTCCTCTTCAACTGAAGAATTTTCTTCCTCTGGCTTTCGGTAAAAAAAGGCTACATCTTCTTCAACCTGCTCCACTTCCGGCTCTTCTTCCACAACGGCTTCTTTTTTAAAGAGATGCTGTGTCTCATCAGAAAAAAAGAATACTGCTGTAAATGCCAGAATCAGCAAAGTGAGAAAAATGCTTGAAAAAAATATCAGACTTGTCTTAAAAGACGAACTCTCGTTATCCAATGTTTGTCCTGATTACAGTTTAACAATCGCAGGATTTTTCAAAAGATTTTCATTCTTTGAAAAGAATATGTACTGTGCGTGCTTGGCAGAAAGTTCTTCTACAAAAAAGTCAGGATCTGCAGCTTCAGGGATTTCGTAACCAATTACGTTTTCGCAGTCCTTGATTCTCCGTGCACTGTGTTTCATGGATGCAGTGAAGGCTTCTTTTTGAGCAGGGCTGTCTGCTGCAGAATCACAAAGGGGACTGATTACAGCGTAGGCTTCAACTTCTTCACAGTATTTCAGGGCATCTCTTAAATCAGCAAGAAAGTTTTCATTGTAGCTGTCTTCGTCCAGCCCTGTTTCTTTCCAGGAAAGGGAGAGGATAAAGAGTTTGCTGCTCTGGGTCAGATTTTTTACATCCCTGGAAAAAGTCTGGGCATCAAGTTTCTGAGCCTGTTCAAGGGAGCATTCCCTTCCATCTAAAAAAAAGAGTTTATTTTCTGAAGATTTGAATTTTGGATCGAGTTTCATACTTACTTAATTATAGTGATTTTGATTTTTATTGAAAAGGTTTTAAATTCTGTGGATGGCCTATTTAGTAAAATAGCCCGCCCCAAGAGTGACAACTTTCGGACGGACTTTTTATTAAAGCACAACGGAGGCAGTCGCTAATTACTTAGCGTCCTCTTATTTATTACACTACACCACACATTTGTTTTCGTCAATAAAGAGCAACTTTAATCCAATTTTTTTCAAAAAGCGCGATTTTTTTTGCAGTTTTTATACTTTCTCTGCATATAAATATATGGACGCTAAGTAATATGTGGCGGCTTGCCTCCGATTTCTTAAGAAAAAAGGAGGTCGTCTATGAACAGATACGAAAAAGTTATGGTAATCATAGCAATAATCGAACTTGTTATAGAACTGCTCTCTTTACTATTTAATAAATAAAAGAGCATAAAAAAAAGCCCGCCCAGAGCGTGACAACTTTCGGACGAGCTTTTTATAAAAGCCATACGGAGGCAGTCGCTAATTACTTAGCGTCCTCTTGGCTTTTACCTTACACCACATATTTGCTTTCGTCAATAAAGTGCTGCTTTACCACTTTAAAACAAAAAAAACTCCTGCTATTAATCGGGACCCACTATATCAAGGTCCACTAGCAAGAGTTCCAGGAGGTCTAAAAAAGACAAATAGATTGAAGAGAGATAATCTGCTTTGTCTTAATTAAACTACTCAGTTAAAATTTTGATTACTTCAGCCTTATCCTGTGTGTTAAGAATAAGGGCACGTTTGTCAGCTGACTTAAAGAGAAGGCTTACTTCAGCAAGGAACTGAAGGTGTGGGCCTGTCTTGTTAACAGGTGACAGTGTCATGATAAAAATACGGCATGGTTCCTGATCAAGGCTGTCGAATTCAACAGGGTTATCTGAAATACCAATGCAGGCAACCAAATCGCTAACAGAATCTGTCTTTCCGTGAGGAATAGCAATACCGTGCTTCATGCCAGTTGACATCTTGTTTTCGCGGTCAAGTACGCATTCCTTGGCAGCAGCTTTGTCTGTTACCTTTCCTGCTTTAACGAGAATGTCAAGCAGTTCGTCAATAATTTCTTCTTTTGTTGTTCCCTTCAAGTGGAGATCCACTGTTTCAGGAGTTAATACAGTTCTCAAGTCCATACTACGAGTTTAAGTTTACTAAAAAGATTTGTCAAGGTCAAAAAAAACACCCTAAAAGATTCAAAAATTACATTATTTCTTCATTTATTTACTTTTAGAAGGATAGAGTTTATATTATATATATTAAGGAAAATACTGATTAATAAAGGAAGAATAAATCCCATTCTGAATTATTCAGTATTTACCTTAACTCAAAAATCTTTTTAAATACCCGCAAATGGTACAAATATGGACAGAATACAAAAGTTTATTTCGGATATAGATAAAATCAAAAAACACTACAGGGCTGAACATCCATCTTATGATGGACAGGCTGTCTGCAATCAGATTGTTGATTTCTTCATCAGGCAGAATAAGGGGCTGGAAGAACTGGCTTCTTCTTTCGGTGAATACTGGTTTAACACATATATTCTCTCTTCTCTGGATTCAGCAAATGAACCTTCAGAAGAAAATGTTTTAAAACTCAGTGCAATGCTGGCTCTTTTTGATCTGGAAGTTGCGGAAGAAGATGTAAAATTTCTTTCCCGTGAGGACTGGAAATCCCTCTGCCAGCTTACTAATTACGAGGCCGACAGTCTGCCTTTAGACCTTCTTAATTCTATGATGTCAGTCTTTGTAGATAAGCAGGCTCTGTAATGTCAACTCAGGATTATTACAATAGCTGCTCCCAGTGTCCAAGAAAATGTTCTCTTAACCGTCTGGAAAAGGCAGGATTCTGTACCAGTGATTCCAGTGTAAAAGCTGCAGTTGCCTGTCTTCATTTTGGAGAAGAACCTTTAATCACTGTGCACGGAGGAAGCGGTACAATTTTTTTTACCGGTTGTACACTGCGCTGTGCCTTCTGCCAGAACTATCAGATTTCCCAGCAGGGTATGGGAGCACAAATTACTCAGGACGATTTTGTAAAGATTTGCCTTCTTCTGCAGGACAAAGGGGCTGAAAACATCAACCTGGTAACCGGAAGTCATCACATTCCCCTGATTGCAGATTTTATCCGGGCCGCAAAAAATGCAGGAGTAACAATTCCTTTTGCATGGAATTCTTCAGCTTACGAAAGCGTTGAAATGCTGGAGCTTTTAAAAGGTCTTGTGGATATTTATCTTCCGGATTTTAAAACCCTCAATTCTCTTATGAGCAGGGAACTTTTTAAGGCGGAAGATTATCCTCAAACTGCAAAAAAAGCTGTCCGCTGGATGATAGAAAATACCCCCCTGAATATTCAGCCTGTAGAAAAAAACGGGGAATTCAAAGATAAAATGTTTTCCGGGGTCATTATCCGGCACCTTTTTCTCCCCGGCCGTCTGGAAGATACAATTCTTGCCCTGGACTGGCTCAAAAAACACGCTGACAAAAAAAGCGTCATCAGCCTGATGTCCCAGTACACTCCAGTTCCTTTTCAGGGGGATGACAAAGAACTGGAACTCCGGAAAAAAAGTCTTGGAGCTTTTCAAAACCGGCTGGTTAACAAACAGGAAGATCAGGATTTAAGGGATTTGATTGACGGTTACGATTTTGACTGGCTCTTTTATCAGGACCTTAGTGAGGATACAGACTGGCTTCCTGATTTCAACAGGGTTCAGCCTTTTTCAAACAAACTGGCAACCCCTGTCTGGCACTGGACAAAGGGCTTTTTGCTTGCAAATTAGCCTAAGTGGAATATAATTGAGTTTATCAAAAAAATTATCTGTTTATAGTAAAATTTTTAGTAAAAAATTTGGAGGAAGAATGAAACTCTCTCATTCAGTAAAAAAAACATCTTGTATTATTATGGCTGCACTGTTAATTCCTTTCGCAGCATCTGCTAAAAAAGCAAAAAAAGATACCCCCCCTGCCCAGCCGGCTCCTGTAGAAGAAGCCGCACCTGAAGTTATTCCGGAAGCCGCTCCAGAAGTTCCTGCTGAAGAAGCAGTTCCAGTTGAAGAAGTAAAGGCTCTTCCTGAACAGGCAGAGATGTTCACTATGGTTACTGTTGCTGCAGGAGGATTTTCAATGGGCAGCGGCAGAGGTGACACAAATGAACGCCCGGTTCACTGGGTTGATGTAAACGCTTTCAATATGTCTACCACTGAAATAACTCAGAAACTTTTCACTTCTGTAATGGGTTCTAATCCATCATTCTTTGTGGATGAAAATAAACCTGTAGAAAAAGTTACCTGGTATCAGGCTGTAGTTTTCTGTAACAAACTGAGCGTAATTATGGGACTCACCCCCTGCTACACTTTTAACGGTTCAACTGATCCTGACACATGGGGAGACAAGTTTGACAAAGTAAGCTGTGACTTTTCAGCAGACGGCTATCGTCTTCCTACAGAAGCTGAATGGGAATATGCTGCTGCTGAAGGTTCAAAAAATTCTTCATTCAAATACGCCGGTTCTGACATTGTAAAGAATGTTGCATGGCTTACCTTAAACAGCGACCAGACAACACATGCCGTTGGAGGAAAAACTCCTAACGCTCTTGGACTTTATGATTTAAGCGGCAATGTGGAAGAATGGTGCTGGGACTGGTTTGCAGACAACTACTATGCAAACTCTCCTGCAAAAAATCCTAAGGGGGCTGACCAGAAAGATGGTGCAGACAGCAGGGTAATCAGAGGTGGTAGTTACGGTTCTGCAGATTATGAATACTACGGAACTACAAGAATTGCTGAACGTCACAAGATGTGGCCGAATACAAAAGCAAAAAATATTGGCTTCAGAATTGTGCAGACATACACTGCACCTGTATCTGAAAGCGAGTAAATAAATCATTTAATAAAGGCGGGAAAATATGGAAAAGAAAACTGGTATAGTTGTCCCTCTTGCGGCACTTTACACTAAGGATTGTGAAGCGGTGGGAGATTTTCCTGCCCTGAAGGATTTTGCAGATTTCTGTAAGCTCTGCGGATTTAAAGTTATTCAGCTTCTGCCTGTAAACGATACTGGCACACAGTCTTCACCATACAGCGGACTTTCAGCTTTTGCACTTCATCCTCTGTATATAAGACTGGAAGCTCTTCCTGAATTTCAGGACGCCCTTAAGAGCTGCAAGCCTTTTTCTTCAGCCTACAAAACTTTCAAAAAAGAAATAAAATATTCGAATCGTTTTGACTATGACAAGGTGCTTAACGGAAAGCTTAAACTTTTACACCTTCTCTACGATCACATTGAAAAGCAGATTCTTAAAGAATCAAAATCCATTGCCAGGGAAAACAAAAACGACTCTGTTGTTATTGGAGAATCCCAGGGCTCTGAAGTTTACAAAACCTTCCAGCATGAATTAATTCAATTCTGCCAGAAAAATCCATGGATTGAAAACTACGCGGTTTACAAAAATCTTAAGGACTCCTACATGCAGGCTTCCTGGAAAGAGTGGGACGAAAATACCCGCAACCTGAAAAAGGAGCAGATTAAACTCCGCTGGAACAACAGGGCTCTTAAGGCCAGCCACGATTTTTTTGTCTGGGTTCAAATGAGGGCCGCTGAGCAGTTTAAGGATGCGGCAGATTATGTAAAAAAACAGGGCATCATTCTTAAAGGTGATATTCCTATTCTGATGAATGAAGACAGTGCAGACACCTGGGCAAGAAGAGACTACTTCTGCCACGAAGAAAGAGCCGGTTCCCCTCCAGACGGTGAAAATCCTATGGGACAGAGCTGGGGCTTTCCTACCTACAACTGGGATGCACTTGCACTTAATAACTACGACTGGTGGAAAGACAGAATTAATCTTGCTGCAAACTACTACTCCGCATTCCGCATTGACCACATTCTGGGCTTTTTCCGTATATGGGCAGTTAATGAGAGAGAATCAACTGCTTACCTGGGCCACACAATTCCTTATGCTTCAATTGGAAAATCTGAACTGGAAGAAGCTGGATTTAATGAAGACAGAATCAAATGGCTTTCTCAGCCTCACATTCAAACTTCTCTTGTTGAAGACATTACCTGGAATCATATGGATTCAACCTTCATTCTTGAAAAAATCTGCGACCGGGTAAAAGATGAAGAATTGTGGACTTTCAAAAAAGAGTTCAAATCAGATAAAGACATTTACGATGCAGTTTTCTGCGACAACGAAGACTGGAACAATAGAATTCACCAGGCCCTGGCAGCTAAATGGCGGGACAGAGCCCTGATTGAAATTACAAAAGATCATTTTATACCCGTTTACTGCTATGGAAATTCTACTTCATGGAATTCCTTAAATGACGGTGAAAAATCTAAACTGGGTGCAATATTCGCCAGACTGAAAGAGAAAGAAAACCAGCTCTGGAAGGAACAGGCCCTGAATGTTTTAACACCAATCACCTCTGCAAGCGAAATGGTACCTTGCGCAGAAGATCTGGGAGTAAATCTTCAGGTTATGCCGGAAGTTTTACAAAAGCTAAATATCCTTTCACTCAAAGTAATCCGCTGGAACAGATATTGGGACCGGGGTGGCCAGCCTTATCAGCCTTTCAGCGAATATCCGGAGATGAGCGTTGCTACAACTTCAGTTCATGACAGCCCTACCCTCCGCCAGTGGTGGAACAATGAAAAGGACAGTGTAAGGGCATATCTTTCACAGTGGACTTCTGAAAAGAGTTCTTCCCCTTCCCTCATTGAAAATCCATTTACCTTTACGGAAGGAGATGCCTTTAATCCGGAAATTGCCCGCTTCTGCCTTGAAAGCGCTGCCCACTGTAATTCAGCCTGGTATATAAATCCGCTCCAGGATTATCTCTATCTGGATGCCGCCTACTATCTGGAAAAAGAAGATGATGAACGGATTAACGTTCCAGGTTCTGTAAATCAGTTTAACTGGACTTACAGAATTCCTGCCAGCGTTGAAGATTTAATCAAAAATGAAGAACTTATCAGCAAAATAAAATCTGTATGTAAAATACATGATGAAGTTAAAATCGGAGGGGAACAGTGAAAATTTCCTATAATGAATTCCATATTTCGAGAGCTATCCGTCAGAAATGTAACTTTGACCAGGTTCTCTTTTCTTCAAGCGGAAATGTTGTTTTTAAAAATCTTTCGGCAGTGCGGCAGTTTCAGGTAAAACTGAATCAGGTCTTTGAAGAAAGAGGTGAAGAAAATAAAAAAGTTTCTGCTGGCAGTCTGAATGCAATGGGTCTGATTGATGAAATCTTCCATTACGTCTGCATGCTTTTCCGAAGGGACAAGGCACCGGATTGTTTCCGCCTGCTCTGTGAGGATTTAGACGCCTCCTTTACAAAAGAGACAATGGACCAGCTCTACCTGAAGTTCATGGAGGATTTTCCACCGGTTGCAGTTTACAATGAAGAATTAAGCGCAGAAGAGTATTTGAATCTGGACTGCATTGACGAAGGAACAGGTTATCTCAGGCCTAACAGAGAGCAGGTTCTGGAAGAAATGATAATGCTTCATCTTGCAAATGAAAATCCTGCATTCCATCCTTTTGAAATTTTATTTGATGATAAAAATCTTGCTGAAAATCCTGTTTACACAAAAGTCTGGAATCAGACCAAGGCCTTCTTTAAGACACAGCCTGTCTTTGGTCCAAAAAACAACGACCTTATTACAATGCTGAAGGAACCTGTAAACGCTGCCCCGACCTCTCTAAAAGGTCAGCTGGACTACATCCGCACCTTCTGGAAAGATTTACTGGGTGAATGGTTGAGACGGCTGCTGGAAGGAATCGATACAATTTCTGAGGAAGAAAAGGCTGCCTGGCATCCCACAAACGGCGGCTCTCCGGAAATGAATCCTCCGGACTACGACAGTCTGCTGAAAGAATATGAACGTTTTAGCCCTGACAAAGACTGGATGCCAAAAGTAGTACTTATGGCAAAAACAGTTTTAGTATGGCTCTATCAGCTTTCAAAACAGTACCAGAGGGATATTACCCGCCTGGATCAGATTCCGGACGAAGAACTTAACAAACTTCATGACGAAGGTTTTACCGGACTCTGGCTTATTGGTCTCTGGCAGAGAAGCAATGCAAGTAAAAGAATCAAACAGATTAACGGTAATCCGGAAGCTGCTTCTTCAGCCTATTCCCTCCTGGACTACGAAATTGCAGATAATCTTGGAGGCTGGTCTGCCCTGGATAATTTAAGAAGACGCTGCTGGGTAAGAGGAATCCGCCTGGCCGCAGATATGGTTCCAAATCATACTGGAATGGACGGAAAATGGGTTATTGAACGTCCAGACCTTTTTGTTACCAGAAAAGACTGTCCTTTCCCTCAGTATACTTTTAACGGAGAAAATTTAAGTCACGATTCCAGAGTTTCAATTTATCTTGAAGACCACTACTATTCAAAGAGTGACTGTTCTGTTGTTTTCAAGAGAGTTGATAACTACACTGGTGACGTTACATATATTTACCACGGAAATGACGGTACAGGAATGCCGTGGAATGATACAGCCCAGATTGATTTTCTTAATCCTCAGGCAAGGGAAGCTGTCATTCAGCAGATTTTAAATGTTGCAAGAAATTTCCCGATTATCCGCTTTGACGCAGCAATGGTTCTTGCAAAAAAACATATCCGCCGTCTCTGGTACCCGGAGCCTGGTCATGGTGGAGATATTGCAACCCGCAGCCAGTACGCTATGAGCAACGAACAGTTTGAAGCTGCCATTCCAAATGAATTCTGGCGTGAAGTAGTTGACCGTTGTGCAAATGAAGTTCCGGACACCCTTCTTCTGGCAGAAGCTTTCTGGATGATGGAAGGATACTTTACCCGCACCCTGGGCATGCACAGAGTTTACAATTCTGCTTTCATGAACATGCTCAAGAAAGAAGAGAACCAGAAATACAGAGATACTGTAAAAAATACAATTAAGTTTGATCCTCAGATTCTTAAACGCTTTGTAAACTTTATGAACAATCCGGATGAAGAAACTGCAGTGGCTCAGTTCGGCCGTGGTGACAAGTACTTTGGAGTCTGCACCCTTATGATTACCATGCCGGGACTTCCAATGTTTGGTCACGGTCAGCTGGAAGGTTTTGAAGAAAAGTACGGAATGGAGTACACACGGGCCTACAGGGATGAACAAATTGACCAGGGACTTTACGACAGGCACTGCCACGATATTTTCCCTCTCCTCCACAAGCGCTATCTTTTTGCAGGAGTTGAAAACTTCCTCTTCTACGATGTGTGGAACAACGGTTCTGTAAACGAAAACATCTTTGCCTATTCCAATGGAACTGAAAGTGAAAGAACTCTTGTCTTCTACAACAATAAATATGAAGAAGCATGCGGCTGGATAAAACAGTCCTGTGAATATGCTGTAAAAACCGGCTCTGGGGAAAATGATGTAAGAATGGAATCAAAATCTCTGGGACAGGGGTTAAATCTTTCTTACGGATACAATCATTTCTGTATTTTCCAGGAGCAAAAGAGCGGACTCTGGTACATCCGTAGAAGCGATGAAATTATCAACAATGGTATGTTCGTCATGCTCAGAGGATTTGAATATCAGGTTTACTTAAACGTACAGCAGGTTGAAGACACAGCCGACGGAATGTATTCAAAACTCTGCGATCTGCTCAATGGTAAAGGCGTAGAAGATATTCAGGTTGCATGGGAGGAATACTGTTACAAAGATCTGTACAAAGCCCTTAATGACTTCCTCAATTCTGATTTTGTTAAGGGACTTGCCGCCTCCTTTGACGGAGAAAAAGATAGTCTTTCCCTTGAGGATTTGCTTTCTGGCGTAAAGGAAAAAGCTCTTGCCTACTACGACAAAGAAGAAATCTTCCTGGAGGAATTCCTTTCTGCTGAAAATAAAAAATCAGACTCTGGAAAGAAAACTGCTTCGAAAACAGCTTCGAAAACTGCTGCAAAAACTAATACAAAATCTGGTAAACAATCTGCAGAACGTTTCAAGGACTTCAGCCAGAAATTAAGTGCATACTTTGACCAGAGAACTGTTTCTCCTAAAACTGAGTCTGGCAAAAAAGATGTTACTCCTGCAGCACCAGATTGTCTGGACCTGACAGAAGGCTTTATCTATTACAAAAACTCTTTCCTTGCACTGGCACTTTATTCCGCAGTGAACAAACTGCCTGCAGAATGTCTCTGCAAGTGGGGATACACAAGAAAACTTTCTGACATTCTTGTACAGAACAATCTTAGTGTATTCAATCCACGGAAAGTCTTTGAAAGAATTTTTGCCTTCAAAGCCCTTGCTGATGAAAAGAAGATAACCGAACTGGCCCTGGCAGAACTTCTGGTTAATTCAAAAGACGCCTGGACCTTTGCAGGAGTAAATGAATACAACGGCATTAAGTGGTTCAACAAGGAACTGATAGATGAATCTCTCTGGTATGCAGCTTCCGTACTGCTTTCTTCAAACCTTAAGGACAAGGAAAAGACTGAAAAGATTTTCAAGTCTCTTGAAGCAGCAAAGAATAAGGCTGAATATCAGTGTGAAAAATTTATGGCTGCCTTTGTAAAAAAGACTAAAACTGCTGCCGGTGGAAAAAAATCTTCTGCCCCGGCTGCAAAAAAGAAAGCCTCTTCTGTAAAAGAAAAGGCCTCTTCTTCACCTTCAGCAAAGGTAAAATCTAAAAAGTAAAAACTGAAACTTAATACAGGGGGATTGATAAAAGGTCCCTCTGTTTATTTTAAAACATCCGGAGAAGATTCAGGGAATTCAAAACTGAAATCAGGCTTTCCACATCATCACTGGCAATTGGAGCCCTGCCTGTTGTGCAAGGAGCAAAGGCTTTCTGAATATCTTCATTCATATCAGGAGCTTCACCAATGTTGTGGAGAATAAAATCCTTTTTAATGGACGGAGATTCTCTGGCAACAAGAACAACTGCTCCTTCATCCGCACCTACATCTTCCGACCTCTTTTTACTCGCGGCATAGGCACAGGCTGTTTCTTCATCAGCATAAATCTTGTATTTAACAAAAAGCTCTTTGCAAGCTTCGTCTGCTTCATCCTTTGAAACATCTGCAGGGAAAACAAAACTTCTGAGCATAAGAGAATTAGCCTGAAAAATCTGTTCCAGTCTTTCCAGATTCGATGGGGAAGAAGGATCTGCCGGCAACCGGTTTTCTAAAGGAACAAAACTGTCCATTACAATAGTATTTCCTTCCGGATCGATTTTAATATTTTTATCAGTAGGAACAATAAATCCGTTTACAGGAAGGGCCAGCTTCCAGCCGTAAAGCCCCGAAACCAGGTTGCCGTAATTTCCGCAGCTGAAGGCATAGTAAATGTCACCGTAAACATCTTTTTTCAAGCGGGAAAATGCATAGGTATAGAAAAAGGCCTGAGGCAGAAGACGGCCTATGTTCGCAGTATTTGCTACAGTGAGATGATATTTTTCCACCAGTGAACGGTCAGCAAAAATTTTTCTGATTAAATTGTGACAGTCTTCTTCACTTCCATCCACTTCAACAGGATAAATATTTCCTCCGTTCCAGACCAGATCAGAAGCCTCCAGTCCCCGAATTTTTCCTTTTGGATAGAGAAGGACGGATTTTAACAGTTTCTTTCCCCTGAGAGCACGGGCCATGCAGGCTCCAAGTTCACCAGTTGTAGCATCCAGCAGAATTGATTTTTCTCCATCATACTGCAGAATTGTTTCCAGGGCATTGGTCAGGTAAGAAACACCAAAATCCTTAAAAGTTCCAGTTGGCCCATGATAGAGTTCCAGAATATAAAGATTGCCATCAAGTTTTTTAACGAGAGGTTCAAAGGTAAATGCACGGGTTGCAATTGTTTCACAAATAAGAGGTGAAAATTCTTTGTTGATTAAAGCGGATGTTAAGGAACCGGAAAGACTGGCAAAAGATGTGTTTTCGTCAGCGTACAGAATCCAGCGCCTTAAATCTTCACTGTCAGCAGGAACGTAAAGTCCCCCGTCCTTTGGCATCGGGTCAAGGACAGCCTGCTTAAAGGAGACATTGTTATCTGGATTTCTTGTACTAAAAAAGCGCATAATTACCTCTCAAAAAGGAGTATATCCTTTATGATACAAATAGGCAAATGCGGAAAAGTTATTGGGAAATATCCCTTACACTTTCCCTTTCAATAAACTGAACAGGTATGCGGACAATATCGTATGCATTGTTTCCGTTGATAGCATCAATGAGTTTTCCTGCGCAGGTTACTGCAATCTTCTCTCTGTCCTGGCGGAATGTGGTGATTGGAGGAACACAGCAGGCCGAAATAAGAGAATCATCAAATCCTATAATTGAAACATCATCCGGAATACGCTTGCCCTGATGCTGAAGATACTGCATTGCACCAGCCGCAATTGTATCTGATGCACAGAAGACGGCTGTTAAATCCGGGTTGTGGGTAAAGAGGCTTTCTGCAGCCTTAATGCCGGAATCCAGTTCCCAGTATTCGGTTTTTTCAATCCAGCTTGCAGGCATCCGGATACCGACTCCCTTAAGTGCCTGCTTGTAGCCTTCACAGCGTTCAATGGATGCAGGAGACTTAATCTGGAAAGGACCACCTATATATCCGATTTTACGATGGCCTTTTTCAATAAGATACTGAACTGCTTTTTTTGCCCCTGCCGTATTTTCAGAAACTACAGTACAAATTCCAGGAATAAACTCGTTTGAAGAAACACATGGAATGCCGGATGCTGCAAGTTTCTGTACTTCAGGATCTTCATAAATTGAATTAAGTATAAGTATTCCGTCTACATTACGGAGCTTACACAAATCGATATATGAATTCATTTTAGAATTTAATCTCTTTGACAGATACATAAGGTCAAAGCCATTTTTTTCTGCCTGTTCGCGGAAGCAGTTTAAAATTCCTCCAAAGAGAGGGTGCTCAAGACCATTTGTAAAAGATTCATTTTCAACAATGACACCGATTAATTTATTTGTAGGAATTGCTCTTTCAAAAGGTGTTTTCTTAGTAAGAAAACCAGTTATTTCCGCAGCCGACAGGATTCTTTCCCGGGTTTCATCACTGACCATTCCACTTCCGTTAATAACACGGGTAACCGTAGCCGGTGAATATCCTGTAATTTTGGAAATATCGTAAATTGTTACCATAATAAGGAATTATTTTACGTACTTGTGAATTTGTCAATAAAACTTAGAAAAAAACACTAATTTTTAATGTATTTTTTAACAAGTCGAAAGAGTATTCTTTTATTCAGAGAAATTATATCTATAAAATCTTTATCAAAAAGGAGTTTTTTTTTATGAAACTTACAAAGTCTATTCCTGCAGCATTGATTGGTGCGGCACTTTTAGTTTCAGGAATTAATGCAGCTGCTGACGGTATTCCACTTAAACACTCACAGCACAAGACTATCCCTGATACATCAAGTACATTACAGCTTACTGCTGATGATATTAAGGCAGATCTTTCTATTACTGACATGTCTATTCTCATGGGCAACGGTATAAACCTTGGTAACACAATGGAAGCTTACCGCGACGTAAATGACGGTACAAAGAAGGATCCAACTTTCTACGAACAGCGCTGGGGTCAGCCTCTCACAACAGAAAAGCTGATGAAAACATACAAGCAGTTCGGCTTTGACACTCTCCGTATTCCTGTAGCATGGACAAATGCAATGGATTATGAAGAAGGTGATTATACAATCCGCACAGCTTACCTTGACCGCGTTGAAACAATCGTAAGATGGGCTTTAAAATATGACATTACAGTTATCATCAACGACCACTGGGACGGTGGCTGGTGGGGTATGTTCGGTTCAAACACTCCTGCTACTGTAGATGATGCCTGGGAACTTTACACTGCAATGTGGACACAGATTGCAACCCGCTTTAAGAATTACGGCTACAAGGTAATTTTTGAAGGTGGAAATGAAGAAGTTGGTAGCCGCCTTAATGATACAAATATTTGCGGCGATTCAGGTAAACTTGATGAAAACGGCTGCTACGAAATGGGTAATAAAATCAACCAGAAATTCGTTGACATTGTACGTGGAACCGGCGGAAACAACGCAAACCGCTTCCTCCTTATTCCTGGCTACAACACAGACATTTCAAAGACTGTAGATTCACGCTTTAAAATGCCTTCAGACAGCGCAAAGGGTAAACTCTTTGTATCAGTACACTACTACGATCCTTCAAACTTCACACTTGCTGATGCTGACCTCTGGGGAACAAAGAAAGATCTTTCTGCAATGCAGGCTTCTTTCGACAAGCTCACAAGATTCACTGATGAAGGATACGGTGTAATCGTTGGTGAATACGGTGCCCTTCCAAACACAGACGGTTCAAAGAAAAGCGGCGCTGATGTATTTACACTGGGCGTACTTAACAACTGTGACCGTCTGAACATTGTACCAGTTCTCTGGGACTGCAACGGTTTCTTCAAGAAGTCAGGAAAGATGGGTATTGCTGATGCAGGCCTTAAAAAGATTTTTGCAACAAAGAGCTACAAGGGTCAGAAGGAAGCAAAAGTTCCTTATGAAAAGATTGCTTTTGCTGCAGAAGATGCCCTTGATGACATGATCATTAATGCTCCTGATGTTCTCAGCGACAATCCTGCAGCAATCGCAGTTAAGTCTGGAAAGTCTGTAGCATGGATTATGTATACTTCAAGCAACTGGGGCTGCCAGTACAGTGTTGGTGATGTTTACAATCCTGATGCAAAGTCAAAAGGACTTGTTGCAAAGGATGTTGTTATTGATGGTGAAGGCGACTATACAGTTTCAATCGATTTCTCTGAAACAGTAAACAACAAGGGTATTTCTTTTGCATTCTCTGCTCTTGCAATTGCAAACGGTGAAACAAACTATCCTGGCTGGGTAATCACACTTAAGAGCGTTAAAGTTGACGGCCAGGAATATAAACTTACTAAAGAAGGCTTCACAACATCTGACGATGGCAAAACAACACGTCACAACCTTTACAACGAATGGGTAACTGTAGACCCATCTACAATTAAGGGTGCCCGTGCAAATGGAGGACTTAAAGGCAAATCTGCTTCTCCACTTAACAAGTCAGATCCTGCATTCCAGGCAATGAAGACTCTTGAAATTACATTCCATTACGGTCCAGCTGCAGAGTAAATCTCTTAAGCTGACAGTTTAATAAAGTCCATAAGGCACTGCATTTATTTGATTTGCGGTGCCTTTCTTGTTTTAAAAGGATTTATCCTGTAACATTGGCGCATCACTTTATTTACTCAAGACACATTTTTTTATGGGAGAAGGATATGTTCAAACAGATTAGACCAGAAGCAATCAACGACAATGCATTTCAAATGATCGGCAAGGAAGGAATGCTCCTTTCAGCCTGCACAAGTCATTTAGATGATGAAGGTAAAATCGTAACCGGCCGCCCTAACACAATGACTGTAAGCTGGGGAGGAGTTGGTGTTTTGTGGAATAAACCGGTCGCAACAGTTTACGTTAGACCAAGCCGCTACACAAAAGAAATACTGGATCAGACAGATACATTTTCTTTAAGTCTTCTTCCTGAAAAATACAAGCAGGCCCTTACCTACTGCGGAACTCACTCCGGACGGGACGGCGACAAATTTGGTCCTGCAAAACTTGATCTGGAATATTATAACGGCACCCCATGGATCCGCCAGGGACGCCTGATTCTTATCTGCCGTAAACTTTATGCTCAGGCTTTTGATCCATACAGCTTTGTTGATGAAAAAGTCCTTAAGCAGAATTACAAAAAGGATGACTTCCACACAATGTATATTGGAGAAATCATCCGCGTAAACGAAGACAAGCGCTAAGTTCCACCTTCAATTACTTCAGTCATTCCTTCCGGGATGGCTGAAAAAAAAGATTAACCTTACACAATTAAATTGTTATATTGACAATATTCTATTTTTTAAGAGGAACTATGAGCCAGCGTTTACTGGAATTACTTGGGGATTCTTTCTGGAAAATTCTTTTGCCAGGTCTTACAATGACCATCCCCCTTACATTAATATCTTTTTCTCTTGCCCTTATAATTGCAATTTTTACAGCCCTGATTCAATATTCAAATGTGCCTGTTCTGCGAAAAATTGCCCGCTTTTACATATGGGTAGCCAGAGGCACACCTATTCTCGTACAGTTGTATGTAGTTTTCTACGGTCTCCCGAAACTTGGCATAATGATAGATCCTTTTCCTGCAGCTGTAATAGTTTTTTCCCTGAACGAAGGAGCCTATTCTGCAGAAACAATGAGAGCCGCCCTGGAATCAATTCCTGTAGGACAGATTGAAGCCGGTTACTGTGTAGGAATGAACTACTTTCAGGTAATGACAAGAATCGTTTTACCACAGGCCTTCCGCACAGCCTTTCCACCTCTTTCTAATTCCCTTATTGCAATGGTAAAGGAAACCTCCCTGGCCGCAAACATTACAGTTACAGAAATGTTCATGGCCACCCAGAGGATTGTAGCCCGCACCTATGAGCCACTGGCCCTCTACATTGAAGTTGCCCTTATCTACCTGCTGATTTCAACCCTTTTAACCAGATTCCAGCGCTTTGGTGAAAAGAAACTTAATGTTTTTGAAGACAAACTGCGCCGTTAGGAGGAAAAATGCTTAAAGTAACACAAGTGAAAAAAAACTTTAACGGTAATCAGGTTCTTAAAGGAATTGATTTGAATGTTGAAAAGGGAGACGTAATTGCCATTATAGGCCCTTCAGGTTCCGGCAAAACAACCCTTCTCCGCTGTATAAATTTTCTTGAAAAAGCTGATTCAGGGATTCTGGAATTTGACGGTCAGACCTTTGACCTTGCAAAAATCACTAAAAAGGAAATTCTCCAGCTGAGAAAAAAAACTGCATTTGTTTTTCAGAATTTTAACCTCTTCAGAAATAAAACAGTCCTTAAAAATGTTACTGAAGGATTGATTACTGTAAGGAAGATGAAAAAGGCTGAGGCAGAAAAAGTGGCCCTGGAATTTCTTACAAAAGTAGGAATGGAAGACAAATTGAATTCCTATCCCTACGAAATTTCCGGAGGACAACAGCAGAGAGTTGCAATTGCAAGAGCCCTGGCAACTAATCCCCAGATTATATATTTTGACGAGCCAACTTCAGCCCTGGACCCGGAACTTATTGGGGAAGTTCTGTCTGTAATTAAGCAGCTGGCTGACGAGGGAAGAACAATGCTTATTGTTACCCATGAATTGAATTTTGCCAGAAGCGTTTCAAATAAAGTTGTTTTCATGGAGAATGGAGAAATCATCGAAAGCAGTTCCACATCAGACTTTTTCCAGAATCCACAAACCCAGAGAAGCAGAGATTTTCTTAAAAGCCTGAATTCAGGTCACTAAAAATAAACAAATTCTATAGGAGTAATCTATGAAGAAAGGAATTTTCCTCCTGACAGCAATTGCTGCAGCAATCACAACAGTTTCCTGCACAAAAAAGGAAAGCAGTGAAGATTTATTAAGCCGCATTCAGGCAAAGGGCGAAATTGTTATCGCAATGGAAGGAGCCTGGGCACCATGGACTTATCATGATGAAGCAGACAATCTTACAGGTTATGATGTTGAAGTAGGCCGGAAGATTGCAGAAAAGCTTGGTGTAAAAGCAACTTTTGTTGAAGTTGACTGGGACGGTATTTTTGCCGGACTGGATTCAAAGCGTTACGACATTGCCTGCAACGGTGTAGAAATTACAGATGAAAGAGCTCTTAAATACGATTTCTCTGAACCATATGCATATACTCACACAGCTCTTATCGTAAGAAAAGACAATGAATCTATCACTTCTTATGAAGACCTGGCAGGAAAAACAACAACAAATTCCATCGGTTCAACCTACGAAGCTCTGGCCCAGAGTTACGGCGCTACTGTAATTACAATTGACAGCTTTGACCAGACTCTGGAACTGGTAGAACAGGGCCGTGCAGATGCAACCCTTAACGACAATGCAACTTTCTTCTACTACCAGCAGGTTAAGCCTGAAAACAATTTTAAGCTTGCCGCATTAACAGAGGATTCCAGCAAAGTTGCAGTTCCAATGCGCAAGGGGGCAGAAACCGCAGCTCTTAAAGCAGCAATTGATCAAGCCATAAAGGAATTAAAGGAATCCGGCGAACTTGCAGCCCTTTCTGAAAAATATTTTGGTGCTGATTTATCAAAATGATAGCAATAAATATCAAATTGATAGCATAACAACTTGTTATTTTCTTAAATCTGTGTCATAATCTTAGTATGAAAACCTCTAAAATCTTTATTTTTTACTTCCCGCATAGAGTTTTCATACTAAGATGTAAAATCAGTGAGAAATATCGGGTTTATCAAAAAAATTAGAAACAGCACATGAAACTTAACGGAATTAAAACTTGGAAAATTATTGCTAAAGTTGGTCTTGCAATTTCAATAATCAGTTTGACAATCAGCTCTTTGCAGTATTTCCAGTTCAGGATAAATGAGCCTTTTGTCCCTTCTAAATATGTCCCGGTTTTTATAAACACAGTATTGTTCATCGGTTTTATTTACCTTAACTTCAATCCTATGAATTTCAGGATTTATGCAGGAATTTTCTATATCTATGGATTAGGAAATCTTGTAGATCACGGAAATGTACTGGCAGTTACCTGTCTTTTTGTTTCAGCCCTCTGTCTTTACTTTACAGGTTTTTTTGATGAAAAAAAGATTTTAAAAGCAGTTCTTCTCCTGATACCTGCAATTATTTGTTTTGCCCTTCAGGTATGGGAAGTAAAATTTATTTACAGCATGATTTCCCTTATGCACATTGTTGGTTATATCCTGCTGATGGAAATTGCCTACATTCTTATAAGACCTTATCTTAATCTGGACTCTGACGAGCAGAAAATAAAATATCTTAACAGCAAAACTTATACTGCCCAGGATATGGACTGGCTTACTAAAGTTGCAGCAGGATACAAATACATTGAAATTGCAAAAGAAGCAAATGTTTCTGAGAGCAAAGTAAAGGCTAAAATGCTGGAACTTTACACCAGACTGGGTGCCATTGACAGAGTTGATTTTCTGAGCAAATACAGAAACTATCGCTTTGAAAAAATGACAAGCAGTCTGGAACTGGAAGAAAACCCTACCTCTGAAGAGAAGCAGTCTTTACTTTAACATAGCTTTCCTGACCGGTAAGTGTTTTTACAAGTTCCATAGAAAACTCTTCTGCAGCCCCCGGTCCTCTTCCTGTAACCAGATTTCCATCGTGAACAAAAGGCTGGTCCTTAATATGATTTGCTTTGTATGGTCCGGTGGATTCTTCCATTGAAGGATAGCAGGTCCACTTGTGGCCTTCCAGGGCACCTGTCTTTGGCAGAACAACAGCAGGACTTGCACAAATACATCCAATCAATTTGTCCTTTTCAACAAAAGCCTTAATAAGATTAACAGCCTGCTCAGATTGGGCAATGTTACTTGCTCCCGGCATTCCTCCAGGAATTACAATGCAGTCAAAATCCTTATAACTTTCATTCTTAACAAAATCTGCAAGTGTTATATCTGCAACTACTTTAATTCCATGAGCGCCTTCAACAAGTTCATCATCCTTTACTGCAGCAATTACAACAAAACAGCCTGCACGACGCAGATAATCTACAGGTGTTAAAGCTTCAATTTCTTCAAATCCATCAGCTAAAAGAACTACAACAGTTTTTTTCATAAATACCACCTACCTTTTCTTTGTTGAAATTATAAACCATATAAAGTAAAATGTCTTTATCATGAAATCTGTTTTAATGATAGACGGCTCACCACTTTTTATGGAATACATAAAAGAAAAACTCACAGCAGAACAGCTCACAGTAGAAACTGCAAGCGGAAAACGTGATGCCTATACAAAAATGATTTCAGGATTACCGGATTTAATTCTCATCAATGTTGAAAATGAAATCTCCGATTACAGTGAATTTTTTGAAAATAAATTTAATGATCCAAACTGCCGTAAAATTTCAATCATTATGACAGGCCCAAAAGTAGATCATGCAAAAACTGCCCAGCTGCTTCAATATGGTGTTGTAAAATATTTTGCCCGCCCAATAAAGTTTGACCTTTTTTTTGAAGCAGTAAGTAAAATTCTTAATCAGCAGATTAGTATTGATCCAACTCCCTGTACTTGTGAAGTTCACTCTAAGGGGTCCTGTATTTTTATTGAATTATCAAAGGGGCTCAACAGGGAAAAAATCCATCTCCTGAAATATAAAATTTCAGACATTCTTGATGCCGCAGAAATAGAAGATCCTAAAATTGTAATTATGTTCAGTAACATCCGTCCTTCTTACATTGATGGAATTAATCTGGAACTTCTCTTTGACACGGTTCTCTCTGACAGAAGAATTAAGGCAATTGATACTTATGCTTTAACCACTAATCAATTCATCAAGGATTTGATAACAGGGCATCCTGAATACAACAGCATAAATCAAACAGGAAACCTTATTGATATTTCCACAGCAATTGCCGACACAGGAAGAGACCAGCTGGAATATGCAATTATGGACAACATTCTTACTGCTTCGGAAGTTGATTTTAACAGTTCAGTGGACACAAGATTTTCCAGTGACCTTCCATCCAGCAGCCTTGACGGTTCAACAATGTCTGTAGCAATTGTAGATGATGATCACGTTATCCGCAAACAGTTAAACAATGCCTTTACAGAAATCAGTGCAAAAGTTACCCTTTTTGCTACAGGTCAACATTTTCTTAATTCTCTTGAAAAGAATAATTTCGATATAGTAATACTGGACATTGTTATGCCTGGTCTTACAGGATTTGATGTACTTAATCAGCTTAAAAATATGGGGTACACTACTCCCATCATAATTTACTCTCAGTCTACCCAGCGCGAAATTGTAATACAAAGTTTAAGCCTTGGTGCAAAGAGTTACCTCGTAAAACCCCAGAAGCCTGAAGTAATTGTACAAAAGGCTCTTTCAATCTTGAACCGTAAATAAAATGAATGAATCAACTCTCGACGTAGGCAGCCGTTTTTTATCAAGCTCCCTTCATGAAATCAGAACTCCAATTCAGACAATCATCAGTACCCTGGAACTTCTGGAAGACACGGCCCTTAACACGGAACAGCTGGAATATGTAAGGCAGATTAATTTTTCTGCAAACGTAATGCTCCAGCTTGCTAACAATGTTCTGGACTTTACAAAAATGAAGTCCAATGAATTCAAACTGGAAAAAGTTCCTTTTAATGTTCAGGAACTTACAGAAAGAACCGTAGATCTTATTTCAATGGACGCTTTTAACAAAGGTCTGGAAATCATTACGGACATTGACTACTCAGGCCCCCATCTGATTAAGGGAGATTCCCTCCGCATTCAGCAGGTTATTTTGAATCTGGTAAAAAATGCGGTTAAGTTTACGTCAGAAGGCTACATCAATACCCGTCTCTGGTACGAAAAAAATAATCTTCATTTTGAAATAATTGATTCAGGAATCGGCATTCCGGAAGAAAAGCAGTCTCTTGTTTTTAAGGATTATTATCAGGTTGATGCCAGCACCACCAGAAAGTACGGAGGAACAGGGCTGGGGCTTTCAATCTGTTCCCTTCTTGTAAATAAAATGGGCGGTAAAATTGGAGTTAAATCCAACAAAGACGGCGGATCAATTTTTTACTTTAACATTCCTATGAAAGGAAGCCAGGGACTTCTTTCTCCGGAAGAAGAACTGCTGGAAGGAGACAATGAAAATCCTCTGGAAATTCCTCCGGACACTAAAGTTTTAATTATTGATGACAATCAAATTTCTTCCAAGTCCCTTAAGAAAAAACTTCAGTACTTTGGCCTTAACAAAATTGAAATTGCTGACAGCGGTGAAAGGGCAATTGAAATGCTAAAACAGTGTCAGAAGACTCAGCCCTTTACCCTGCTCTTTGTTGATATGATAATGCCAAAAATGGATGGCTGGCGTTTTGCGGCAGAAATCAACGATCTGGAAAATCTTGGAACAATCACTAAGTATTTGATGATTCCTGAAGGCCAGCTGGGGGCTGATGCAAAAATGAAAATGCTGGACTGGTTCAAGGGTTACATCTACAAACCAGTTAAATACAAACCCCTCTACAATCTTTTAAAAGAAACTTTTACTCAACCAGAGGAACTGCTCCCTGTTGAAGAAGTTTTACCGGTTCAGGAAAAGGCAAAGGAAGAGCAGCATCTTCCTGCAGAAAATATGACAATTCTTGTTGCGGAAGATCATCCGGTTAACCGCAAACTCATTTATACCTTCCTCACAAAATTCGGCGCAAAAGTTTATCAGGCTGAAAATGGTGAAGAGGCTGTAAAAATCTGCATGGAACATTCTGAAATCGATCTTATTTTTATGGACATCCAGATGCCTGTAAAAAATGGAACCGACGCAACTGTAGAACTGCGTGAAAATCATTTCAAGGGAATTATAATTGCTTGTACGGCAAATTCAAACCAGGATGATTTTGCAGAATATAAAAGACTTGGAATAAACGACATTCTTGTAAAACCTTTTAAGCGTGACGACATAAGGCAGCTTCTGGAAAAATGGAACACTGTTCTTTCAGTTCCTGAAGCAAAACAAATCCTGACCCTTACCTCTGTAAACAACATGAGCGGCGGGGCCTGGGATCTTTCGGAATTTGAAGATCTGCAGAAAAAAGATCCTTCCACAGTCAAAAAACTTTTTGATTCCTTCATTGAAACAAATATGCTTATTCTTGAAGAAATCAAAGCCCTTAATTCCGAAGAAATTCCTGACTTTGACAGCATAGAAGCAAATGCCCGTATTCTTGAACAGAGCTGCATTAAGGTAAAGGCAGTTAAACTTCAGAATCACCTGATTCAAATGATTCAGCATTGCCGGGAAAAAGACAGTATCATGGTAGAAGCAACCAGAACCTATTACGCACTGGACCTGCATTCCTTTATTAAAATGATTCAGGGGCTGATAGATTTAAAAATAGACGGGCAATAAAATCACCTGAAAAGAGGAAATTATGCTAAAGACAAATTATCACACCCATACAACTTTCTGTGATGGCAAAAATACTGCGGAAGAAATGGTTAATGCCGCAATTAAAGCAAACTTTGACATTCTTGGATTCAGCAGCCATTCCATGTATCCTTTTGGCAGCACCTGGCATCTTTCTCCTTCAAATCATGATGAATACTGCGACAAGATAAACTGGCTCAAAGAAACTTACCGCAGTCAGCTGGAAATTTATCTTGGTTTTGAAGCAGATTTTATTGATGGAATTTGTAATCCTCATTTTTCAAATTACAGGGAATTTTCACCAGACTATCTTATTGGGGCAGTACACTATGTACCGGGAAACACTGGATATTTTGAAGCAGACGGTTCCTTTGATGAAGTCAGACAAAAGATTGATTCAGTATTTAAGGGCAACGTAAAAAAAGCAGTACAGGCTTATTTTGCCGCAGAAAGGGAAATGCTGAAAAAAGGTAGTTTTACTTTTATGGCTCATCCGGATTTAATCAGAAAACAGAACTCCCTGAAAAACGAAAAAGAGCCTCTCTTTAATGAAAACGAAAGCTGGTACAAAAAGGAAATCTCTTTAACGGCAAAGGCCATTGCTCAAGCCGGCGTATGTGTAGAAATTAATACAGGAGGAATGGCAAGAGGCTACATGGACCTGCCATACCCGTCAGCGTATTTTATGGAGAAACTTTTTGAATACAAAGTTCCCCTTACAATCAATTCTGATTCTCACTCTGTAAAAACACTGGACTACTGGTTTGAAGAAGCAGTCCAATATGCAAAAAAGACCGGATACAAAGAACTTATGTTCTTCAGATCCGGTCATCTGGAAAGTCAAAGCATCCAATGATTAATATTTGTGCTTTTCCATTTCTTCCTGACAGTCAATGCAGAGGGAGGCATAAGGAATTGCTTCAAGTCTTCCCTGCTTGATCTGTTCACCGCAGTTAATACAGATTCCATAGGTACCGCGCTTAATGCGTGTAAGAGCTGCTTCAATCTGGTTAAGGCGGGCAGAATCCTGTGCGCCTAATTCATTTAACAACTTACGGTCAATTGCATCAGATGCCATATCTACTTCATCACCAGAATCAACATTTTCAACCAATTTGTATAATTCGTCGTTCTGCTGTGCTAATTTTTCCAGGATTTCTTGCTTCTGTTCGTTAAGCAGTTTTGTCTGTTTTTCTAAGAAGTTTTCTTTCATTTTTCTATCCCCGTTGACAGTTAATAATTATTTGTAGATAATAATTTACATCTAAACTATTAAAAAGGCAAATAAATTCTTGGAGGAATTTGTGGCTAATAAAGACGAAGCTATTGAAGTTGAAGGCGTTGTAAAGGAAGCTCTTCCAAACACAACATTCAAAGTTGAACTGCAGAATCAGCATATGATTCTGGCTCACTTAAGCGGCAAAATGCGCAAACATTATATCCGTATCGTTCCTGGTGATACTGTAAAAGTAGAACTTTCACCTTATGATTTAAATCGCGGCCGCATTATCTTCCGCGAACGCTAATCTTCCTTCAGAATGCCGTAAACATCCCGCTGTTGAAAGGCAGGGCTTGTTACGGCAATTCTTTTGATTAACAGACAAATCTATAAAAATTATATTTACTCATTATTTGAATCAGACCTCTTCTTATTGGAAGAGTCGCTGCTTGTTTTTGCAAATAAGTATCTGATTCCTGAGATAATCTCTCTGATTCCATTTACTCCGGCAATTATGCAGAGAATGTTCAGAGGAAACATCCATCTTACAACGGTCAGAGACAAGGCTCCCAGACCAAAGAATGCAGTAAAAATTCCCCTAATGAGCATTTTTCTGCCGATTTCCTTGTAATTTCTGCTTCTGTTGCGGTTTTCAGAATAATTGTAGGTATAATTACGTCTTTCTTCATACTGCCGGTTACTGCTGCCAGAATTACGGCTTTCGTTAAAGAATTCCCAGAATGGATCATAGCCGCCGTCAGTGCCGTTACGCTGGCCGCCATACCATTGACCGTATGAACCATAGCCCTGACTGCTGCCTGAACCGTACTGCTGCTGATAAGATCCAGATGATGACGCAGATCCGTAAGAATCATATTGTCTGCGTTTTTCTTCATCTCCTAAAACAGAATAAGCTTCATTTATCTGCTTAAATTTTTCTTCAGCAACCTTATCCCCAGGATTTTTATCTGGATGATATTTCATGGCGAGGGAGCGATAGGCTTTTTTTATTTCTTCTGCACTGGCACTTTTTGAAAGGCCCAAAGTCTTGTAGTAGTCTTCCATCAAAATCCTTTAACTTAAATATTTTTTTAAAGGTAATAAAAAAACCTTCCATATTCAAGTTTACTTTTTTATTGTAACAATTTTTTTAACCTATGGTTACTACTGGCGGATAATTACCCATGTAGAGCCATTTCCACCGTCTTTTTTATCAGGATGGCCGAATTCTCCAAGTCTTTTATCCTGTTCAATAAAAGTTCTTACCATTGGAGCAAGAACGCTTTCACCTGCCTGGCTGTGAATTCCCTTTCCGTGAACAATCATAACTTTTTTAAGGCCACGTCGCTTACAGTCTGTTATAAAACCATTCAGGCGGGCCCAGGCTTCATCCCTGTTCAGACCGTGCAAATCAATTGAAGCTTCGCAGCGCAGATTATGGAGATATTCCCTCTGGTGCATACGGACATTTTCCCCTGCATCATTCTGAATTTTGTCCTTATCAACAGTACCGTAGTTATTAAGCCAGGCTTCAAGAAAATTATTTGCGTTGTCTGAGTCTTCCAGAAGGTCTTCCTTGCTGTAGCCCAGACGCTTTAATTCTTTTTCTTCAGGGCTGGGAGCATTTGCTTTTTTGTGGGATTTTTGAATCTGGGGCTGATGTTTCTTCTGCTTTTCCTTAAGCAGCATTTCATCCCACTCTTTCAAAATGTCACCAAAATCTTTTCCCATACCCTTCTCCTTTTTAACGAATAATCAGTACTGAGTCTTCTTTTACCCAGCCACTTGTATCGTTACTGCGAATAAATACCCATCCTTTTGCATGATGTTCAATCTTAACTCTTGTACCACTCTGCAGGGTAACTCCACTGTTTACAAAATCTTCTGGAATTGTATTTACATATCCGCCCTTAAAGAGACCATATTTCATTCCGCAGGCTATTCCTGAAAAAATGCTTAATGTTGCAAAAACCAGGGAACAGGCCAGAATTATAGAGCCAAACATCATCCTTTTTGTAATAAAGAGAATAATCACACCAATTACAAGGAGGATTAAAATTCCGCAGATTACGTAATGAAGGATAAGGCTGCTTTCGTTAAGCCCGGGTTTGAGCCCTGCTGCAGTTTCCGCATCAATACGATTCTGTCTTGCCCGTGTAAATACAGGAAGGGAATGGCGCTCCTTTACTCTAAGCCTGTACAGTTCATCCAGATTTTTAATTTCAACAAAGTGAGTTTCTTCAACAGGCTTTTCCACTGCTGGAGTTTCAAAGGCGTACTGGAATTCATCATATACTGAAAGAGATTGATCACTGTCACTGCTTTGAGTTACACCCAGAACTGTAAACTTATAATCAGGAAGAGTTAAATCCAGCTGACCGCCACTGTAGGAAGATACAGTTATTATCATCTTTGGAAGATTATATACACCCGGCACAAGAGGCTGCCAGTCGAAAGTAACAACAGGCACCACATCCGGAGAAAAGTTCGTATCTATAATTCCTTTTTTTGCAACATCAAAACGCTGAATTTCCCTGAAGAGGGAATCTTCCGGAATACCCCATTTTAAATTAATAAGCTGGGTTGCATACTGAAGGTTTACTGTAAAAATGATGTGCTGACCGGATGTAACTGTAAAACTTCTGCCCCTGTTTCTGAAATCATCATTGGCAAAGTCAATTGAAACTTTCGGCTGAATTGTGCGGGGATTTGTATATACGGTTACAGGTTCAAACTTGATTGAATACATTCCACGGCCGATTGTTACGTTTACAGGAGGAATCTGATAATCCCCTTCTTCATAAAAACGGAACCAGAGAATTACCCTTGTACCGCTCCTTTCAGTTTCCGTAGCATTAAGGGTTTCTTTCTTAAAAGTTATATAATTTACGTTGTCCGGCAGTCTATTTACTGACAGTGTTATGTCTTCAGGATTAATTCCTTCAATGTCCAGATTAAAGGCACAGTCCTGATTTGTAAAAAAATACTCGCTGGCAGGCTTGCATGTAAGGCTTCTTACATAATCCCAGGAGATGCGTACATTGTTCTGAGTAAAAGCATTTGCGCTGAAAAGAGCAAAGACTGCTGCTACTGCATATTTTAGAAATCTTCTGCGCTTCCAGCTTCCTGCTGCTGTCTGTTTTTCCATTGGTTTAATTCGTTCTCCCTAATGAGTGAATAAAGCGAGTTTTCATAATCAGCCCCGCTTTTTGAATCCTGGCTGACTGTTTTTTCTTCCAGACTTTCCTTTTCCTGAGAATTCTTCCGCAGGGAATTTTCTTCCAGGGAAAGTTCCAGATTAATCTTGGCAGCCTGACTGCTGCTGTTTATAAGCAGAGCCTGCTTGAAATATTCAGCGGCTTCTTCATAATCTCCCCGTCTGTGGGCTATGATTCCAGAATTGTAAAGAACTCCAAACTTTATTGAATCCGGAGCCTTATCTGAAATTTGTGCATACTTCTTTAATGCAGCATCACTTTCATCCTGCATAAGGTAAGTGGTTGCAAGACCATAAGTTGCATAATCCATAATCAGCTGATCGTCAGTTAATTCCCCTTCCTGGTCCAGGGTAATGTAGCGGCTGATGGCAGTTGAATAATTTGCCCTGCTCCAGGAAACTCTGCCGTTTAATAAATCCACGCCATTTGCAAATCTTTTTGAACAGCCGGTAAACATCATCATTACGGCAATAAGGGAAAAGGCACTGTTACGCAGCATTCTTTTTCTTCCCCCTGCATCAAATTCTCCAAAGAATACAGACAATACAAAAAAGATTATTGCAAAGATTATAAAGAGATTTGTTCTCTTTACACTTTGAATCTCATAGGCGATGGTTGCCTGGTCTGAAGAAGAATTTGCCTTCATGTTCAGGGAATTAAGCAGCCTGACAGCAGAACCGGCCTGTGAATAATTAAGGTAAGTTACTGAAGGAATTGTATTATTTGCGGCAGAACCAGTTGTCTTTCTTGTAACACTTTCCATTGCAGCTTTAATTTTATCTTCCCTAAGGGCTGTAGAAACTTTTGTAATACCGTCACCTGCAACTGCTGTAGTTGTACGGCTTGAGTCCCCAATTCCAATAATTGTTACAGGAATTGCGTTACGGGCAGCCTTATTAAGTGCCTGAGAAAACTGACCGTCAGTTTCTTCACCATCAGTAAAAAGCCATATTGTAGAAAATGCAGCTGACTGAGAAGGAAAAGAATTCATTGCGGCTTCAATACCGCTGCCCAGACTGGAACCTTCTGATTCCATAAGTTTTGGTGACAGGGCAGAAAGTAAAGTCTTTATGGATTCAAAATCCTCAGTCATAGGAATTACGCAGCTGGCATTTCCTTTTGCAAGAGTTACGGACACAGAAGAACCTTCCATCCTGTCCAGAAGTCTTTCAGCATATTCAGCGGCAGTCTGAAGGCGGGTTTCCCTGTCAGGAGTGTCCCTTGCTTCCATTGAGTAGGAAATATCAAATACCATTGCAACGGAAGTTCCGCTTTTCTGAACGGTTACAGCTCTTGTTCCCCAGGAAATTCCTGCAATTGCCAGAATCAGCATTACCCAGGCAAGGCCCCGGAAAATTGTTCTCAGCATAAAACGGAGCCTGAAGCGGCGGAAATTTTCTTCCGAACGGTAAACATTATTGTGATCAGCAAGAACCTTAATAGTTGTAGTGTATCTGCTGAAAGTAAAAAGCATGGCAGGTATAAGCAGGAGGAGACCGAAAAAAGCTTTTGGATATGCAACTTCTAAACTCATAATACCTCCTGAAGTATAAAGCGGCGGATAAGCCAGGCTATAATTGCGCAGAGCATGGTAAATACAAGACAATACTGGGCATAGCTGGTATTGTTATCCCTTACAAGGTAACTCTGAACAACATTTTCCTGTTTGGAAATTGCCTTAAGAACCTGGGACAAAAGATTTATTGTTGGAATTTCATAGAAAGTTCCATTTCCTTCAAGAGCAATTCTTGAAAGGGAAGTTGTATCATAATCAGAAGGGAAATATCCTGAAGTAACCCTTCCTGTATATGGATCAGTATACTCAAGAGGCACAGTTCCCTTTGTTCCTACACCAAGTACATAGAGGGAAATATCCTTTTCCTTTGCCAGACGGGCTGCTGTATTTGGATGAATGGAACCTGCATTATTTTCACCATCTGTAATAAGTACGATTGCCTTTTTAGGTGCAGTAGAATAATCCAGATGAAGGATTGCCGAACTTAACCCTGTACCAATTGCAGTACCGTCACCCAGAAGCCCCGGCACCAGAGAATCCAGTTTTTCGAAAAAGACCTTTCTGTCCATGGTTGGAGGAACAAGCACTGTAGCTTCCTTTGCCATTTCCACAATACCAACGGAAAGACCTGTATTATCTTCCAGCATTGTGTGAATCACATTTTTTGACGCTTCCAGACGAGTCTGACCGCCAATATCCCTTGCAGCCATAGAAGGACTTATATCAATTACAAAAAGAACTTCTGAACCCCTGGAAGTATAGATTTTTTCCTGATGATGAATTACAGGATTTGCCAGGGCAGCGGTAAGAGAAATAAATCCGGCACACAAAAGAATGTGAACCAGCACACTCATAAAATTTCTTGAAGGACGTTTCCAGTCAAAGGAAGGCCCGTTCCAGTCACTTAAAGTCATAGGCAGGGAGATGTGCCCGAACACTCTTGTCCTGCGGAGGATGTATACCAGAGGAACTAAAAGAAGGATTGCAAAAACTCCAGGATTTTCAAAATCAATCATCGTTCTGCTCCTTTCTCACGATTGAAGAAAGAACCTTCTTAACATGCTCCAGTTTTTCTTCACGGCTTTTTTTCTCCGCAGCCTTCTTTGCTTTAGCAGCGGCCCTCTTCATTTCTTCTTCTTCTTCGGCTTCAGTCATATGATTTACTTCAAGCCTTGTAACGGCAGATTCACCAATTTCACAAATTGATTTACGTTCACCTGCCATAAAGTTTGCACTGTGTTCTTCAACAGGCAGAAGTTTTGAATCAATTGAATTCTGAGCAAAGCGGATATAATCTGTCCTGACAAAAATATTTGTAAGATATTCAACAGAAGTAAGCTGACCTGGAGTAAGTTTATCTCCTGCCACTTCCTTCACTTTTTCTGCGATTTTTTTACTGGTTATACTTCCAAAAGAATTGCGGAAACGATAATCCAGATAGTGTTTCATTGTTTCCTGCCACTGAGCTGCAAATTCCGGATCAGGAAGATTGCTTTTTAACAACTGGCGGAAACGGCGTCTGGTTGAATGAGAGTTTCTTCTGAATCTGTGACGCTCCCTCACATTAAAAAACCAGGCTTTGATTTTCTTGAATCTGATTAATACTACCAGAAGGAAAACCAGAATAAGTACGGACAAGGTACTGAAAGTCCAGAGAACGTAAGTTGTACCCGGCAAAAGGACAGGCTTTTCCGGACTCTGCATATTTGTTACCCCAAGCCTCTCGGTAATGGATGCAATTTTTATTGATTCCAGATCCAGGGAATAAACCACGTGCCTGCTGTCAAAGGCAACCCCCGGATTGTTGTAAACACATACTGTAGCTAAATCAAATTCAGGAAAATCAATATCACCAGGCTTCCAGGGAATCAGGTCTATGATAAAACTGTAGGCAAGCCCGTTACGGATTAAAAGGGCCTGGGTAATGGTACATTTATCAGCAACAGAATTAAAAGGCTCCTGATTTGTATCTATAGTGAGAGTATCTCCGGAAATCTGACTGGAAAGTGCCAGCGAAAAAAAATCCACCGGACTTCTGAAAGAATATTCAATTCTTGCTGAATCTCCAACGTAAACTTCACGGGGAATAAGAATCTGCTGTATTAAATTTTCTGAAGCTTCCTGTGCAGCAGTAAAGGCTGCTGTAAAACAGAAGGCTGCTAATAAAATAGAAAGTTTTTTCACCTCTGTTCCCTCGATGCAAAAAAGCGGGTTAATTCAATTGCCGGATCACTGGCAGTGCTCAATATAAACGGAATGCCTCCACGGCGGATAACTTCCCTCTTCCATAAATCTTCCCTGAAAAGATTTGCTTCACGCCATTTTCTCTGGAATGTACTTGCTGAAGTTGGATAAACCCTTTTTGTATGAGTTTCAGGATCTTCAAAATAAACAGAGCCGATTGAAGGCAGCTGATCATCAAGAGGATCTGTAATTCTTACGGCAACAACGTCGTGCTTGTGACAGAGCTGGGCAAATGGTTTATCCCATCCATCCACGCGGAAATCAGAAAAAATCATTACAAGAGAACGCTTTTTAAGGAGCCTTACAACTCCCTGCAGGGCACTTTCCAGGGCAGTTCCAGGTTTTATTTCATCCAGATTTTTTTCGTACTGGGTAAGCAGCATCATAGCCTGCTGATATCCCGGCTTTGGAGCGCATGAAAAATTAATTGCCCCGTCAAAGATTACAGCACCCACTGATGAAGAGTTATGCTGACAGGCCATTGTCATAAGGGATGCACAGTCAAATGCAGTTTCCAGGCGGCTTTCGTTACCACAACCGGTGTCCATTGAAAGAGAACGATCGATTAAAAGAAGCACGTCCAGGTCCCTTTCTTCATTAAACACTTTTACGTAAGGTTTATTGTTTCTTGCAGTTACGTTCCAGTCGATTGAACGCACGTCATCCCCGCGGATATATTCACGGACTCCGTTAAAATCAATTCCGTGACCGCGGTAGAGAGATTTGAAAGAACCTGAACGCATTCCTTCAGCAAGATTTCTTGAGTTTATCTGAAGCAGATAGGCGCGTTTTGCAAGAGTGATTTTATCCATCAGTATTTACCGAATATATGCTCTTCCGTTAAGGAACAGGCATGAAGTCAATAATCTTAGAAATAAGATCATCTGCAGTTACACCATCAGCGGAAGCTTCATAGTTAAGCACCAGACGGTGACGGAGAACAGGAGCTGCAACATTCTGAACATCCTCAGGAAGAACAAAGCTTCTGCCTGCAAAAAGGGCTGAAACCTTGGCACACTGAAGAAGGGCTATTCCCGCACGAGGAGAAGCACCAAATGATATATAACGAAGCAGGTCATTCTTTTTAACAGCAGCAGAATTTGAACCCAGATGTCTGTTTTCGCTCTGCTCTGCAGAAGGACGGGTTACATTTACAATTGAAACGATATAGCTGAGGATTTTGTCATCAGCGGTAATTGCATCTACAGCTTCACGGCATTTAAGCAGGGCTTCTGAATTAAAGACCTTTTCTACAGGGATTTTATCCGCATTTCCATTGGTCTTTACAATCTGAAGTTCTTCCTCTGGACTTGGATAAGGAACGATCAGCTTAAGAAGGAAACGGTCCAGTTCAGCTTCAGGGAGGGAATAAGTTCCTTCCTGTTCAATAGGATTCTGTGTTGCCATTACAATAAATGGTTTTGGCAGGGCATATGTCTGTTCCCCGATTGTAACCTGATGTTCAGCCATTGCTTCAAGTAAGGCAGACTGAACCTTTGCAGGAGAACGGTTAATTTCATCAGCAAGAACCATATTTGCAAAAACAGGGCCCTTTCTTACTGTAAAATTACCTGTCTGCTGCTGATAGATAAGGGTACCAGTAACATCAGCAGGAAGAAGGTCCGGGGTAAACTGAATGCGTTTAAAATCCAGACCGGAAATTTCTGCAAAAGTTTTTACAGCCAGAGTTTTGGCCAGACCAGGAACTCCTTCAAGAAGAACGTGTCCCCCTGCAATCAGGGCAGTTAAAATTCCGTCAACAACTTCAAGCTGACCTACAACACGTTTTGCAGCTTCACTGCGGCAGCGCTGGATATAATCTGAACATTCATCCAATTCGCTTTTGGTGATAAAATGTGCCATACTTTCCTTCTGATACGATAATTTTGCTTTTGTGCTCAGAAAACTAAAACTTCATACAGTTACAGTTTTTACAGCCAAAGTTGTATTTTTGTGCATAAATATGCAAATTTTCACTATAATTATGCAAAACAAAGGCTAAACTTTCTTGACACTCAAGCCACGTTTTAAGATACTTACAATATCATGATAACACCTTTAGCACAAGAATTAAACGTAATTCTCAAGGACACTACAGCTGGTAGTTTGCTTTCGGACCTGGGACAGAGAATCTATTTCCCAAAGGGTATCATCGCGCAAAGTGGAGAGGCTAAAAAGCTCGGTAATGTAGCTAACGGCACAATCGGCATGACAGTTGTAAACGGAACTCCTGTTATTCTTCCTTCCGTTCACAATAACGTTCCCCTTCTCACTTCCCGCGAACTGGTTGCTTATGCACCAACAGCTGGTAATCCGGATTTAAGACAAATCTGGAAAGACAACATGATTAAGAAAAATCCATCCCTCAAGGACAAATCATTTTCACTGCCTGTTGTTGTTCCTGGCCTTACTGCAGGAATCTCTTATCTGGCAGACCTCTTCCTTGATGAAACAAAGCCTTTAATTGCAGCAAATCCAAGCTGGGACAATTATGTACTGATTGCAAATGCAAGACGTAATGCAGATTTTATCCAGTTTGACATGTTTAAGGATGGAAAATTTAATATAGACGGACTGGAAGCTGCAATGAGAGATGGGGCTAAATCAGGTTCAGTAAGAATCCTCCTTAACTTCCCTCAGAATCCTTCAGGCTACAGCCCTACTGTTTCAGAAGCAAAGAGACTTGTAGAAATCGTTAAGGATCTGGCTGAAAACGGTACAAAGGTTATGGTATGGTGTGATGATGCATACTTTGGCCTGGCATATGAAAAAGATATTGAACCACAGTCACTCTTTGCCTATCTCTGCGACCTTCATCCGAATGTTCTGGCTGCAAAAATTGACGGTCCTACAAAGGAAGACTTTGTATGGGGCTTCCGTGCAGGTTTCATCACATTCGGTTCAAAGGGCATGACAGAAGAACAGTACGATGCTCTTGTAAAGAAGCTTATGGGTGTTATCCGTTCATCAGTTTCATGTGCTTCTACAGTTCCACAGACACTGCTGCTCAAGGCATACCAGAATCCTTCAATGGAATCAGAAAAAATCGAATTCAGAAAGATTCTTGAAGCCCGTTATGATCTGGTAAAGGAATTTATTACCACCCACAAGAGTGACGTTATTGAAGCACTTCCATTCAACTCAGGTTACTTTATGTCTTTCAACACAAAAAAGATTGACGCAGAGGAACTCCGTCAGAAGTTGCTTAAAGAAAAGGGAATCGGTACAATAGCAATCGACGCAAGCACATTACGTGTTGCATTCTCAAGTCTTGATGAGGATAAGATTGAAATTGTATACAAAGCTATTTACGAAACAGCAGACGAAATGTCTAAATAAATATTCTAAATCAGGTAAAGCAGGAAGACGGGGACTGGCCTTAAAAATACGGAAATCTCTTCTTGTTTTACCTGCACTTCTTTTTTTCAGTTCACTACTTTCTTCCTGCAGCAGACAGACAAATACTTTTACAATATGGACCAGCAGGGTTGAATTTGCCTCTTATGTGGAATACTACAATGCCAGCCACGAAAACTCCAAGGCTGTGCTGGTTTATAAGGAAGATCCTTTTCACTCCCTTTCATCCGCAAGAGGAGACAGTACACCAGACCTGATTATTTCAGATGGTCTGAAAAATTCCGCTACAAAAAGATATTTTCATCCCCTTGATAATATAATCCGGGAGGGTGGCAAGGGAGATAAAATTGATTATTCTATCTTCTACAAAACCCTTTACGAATACGGCACTCTGGGAAGCAAAGCCTATCTTCTTCCTGTAAGTTTTAACCTGCCAATGCTGGCTTTCGGAAATGCAAATGAAAGCGTTGTGGGAGACTCTCACCTTATAGGAATGGATCTGCTCAAAAGTACATCCGGAGAATTTAACGCCAGGAACAATAGTGATGATTTCACCGCCATGGGCTACGGGGTTTCCTGGAATCCGGAACTTCTTTACGAATTCACGAAAATCCGGGGTGGAGAATACAGGGAAAAGGGAAAATATTTCCAGTGGAATAAAAATGCCCTTGCTTCCTGCATTGAAGAATTTAAAAAATGGACAACTGAAAACAATCAGTCTACTACAAACGAACTAAACTTTCAGTTTAAGTACCTCTTTACTCCAGGATACAAACAGGTTGTTGGAGGCAGGTGCCTTTACACTTTCTATACCAGCGACAACTTCTTTAAGTTTAAGCCAGATCAGGTGGAAAACCTTTCCTACAGATGGCTGGGGGAAAATGGAAAAATTCCTGTTGAAGACAATATTGTAATGGCAGGAATATACAAAAAGGCTAAAAACGTAAAGAGAGCCGAAGATTTTATTGTTTGGTTTATGAAGGAACAGACCCAGAAGGAGCTCATGGAAAGAAGCCAGAACATGAACCTTAACACAAGGACCTTTGGTATTTCAGGAGGATTTTCTTCAATAAGGTCTGTAAACGAAACAATTCTTCCAATTTACTACAGAACACTGCTGGAAAATCTTCCGTCTGAAGAAAACCTTACTCTGCCGGACATTCTTCCACCAAACTGGAGCGCTCAGAAGGAAAATATCCTTTATCCATATCTCCTGGAGATGGTTCAAACTGACAGAGACCCGAATTTTCCTGATCCCCTTACCCTGGAACAGAGAATTCAGAGCTGGAATAAATCAAATTTATAGATTTTTTTCATAAATTACACATTTTTTACTAAACTTTCACTTTTATGCGCCGATGAAAAAAGTGAGAGGAAGTAAAAATGTATTCGAACGGATTAAACCTTAACGCATCAAGTTATCAATCTGTTTTCGCAAGCACAGGCGGAAGTTTAGCAGTTCCTGTTAAATCAAGTGCCCTCATCTACGCCCATTTTGATCATGTTCATGGAATTGAAGCATCACACGGGGAAAAGGGGGTTTCCGTTAACAAACTCCGTATTTTGAATACTCTCATCGACCAGCTCAGCAGCATGAAGAAGTCTGCCCTTCCACAGGGAACAGCTGAAAACCTCTCTATGGAAGAACAGGATTACTTAATCGACAAGTATTCACAGCAGATTAACAATACAATAAAAACGGCTCCTTATGGTCTGGCAGGTGCAATGCCGGAAACAGGAGCCCTTCTTTCAATCGAATTATAATAGGAAACCTGGAAAAATACAGTTTCTCCAGATGCACTATATTCTTTTTTAAGTATGCAGATATTCCGGCTGCCTTTTACAGTTCCGGTCTATCTGCATAATTTTTTTTATCAGTTTGCCCAGAGCAGCCAGAGTACAAGTGCGGCCACTCCTGTAGTAATAAAGGTAAATGGTACACCAACTTTAAGCCATCCGCTGAAGTTTACAGGATAGCCTTCTTTCTTCAGGATACCCATTGAAACAACATTTGCACTGGCTCCATAAGGAGTAAGGTTTCCTCCAAGACAACTTCCAATAAGAAGTGCAAACATAAAAAGTTCACCCCTGATGCCCATAGCTTTTGCCATTGAATCTGCAACAGGGAGCATTGCGATAATGTAAGGAACGTTATCCACAAATCCAGAAATGATTATTGAAACCAGAAGGATAATGAAGAAACCTAAAATCTTAGATCCCTTTGTAAGACCTGCCAGGAAGCCTGCAAAATCCTCAAGAAGTCCAACAGACTGAATTCCTGCAATTACAATAAAGATTCCAATGAGGAAGAAAATTGTTTCCCAGTCCAGTTCCTTAACCAACTGCCAGGTTTCCTTCTTTGACTTTTTCTGACTGGCAAGATACCAGATCAAACCAATTATTCCCAGTGCAAGAACAAAACCGCCGCTTAAGAATTTAATTTCTACAGGGATAAAGGAAATTGCTGCCAGACCAAAAATCATAATCAGCAGAAGCCAGAGAGGAAAGTAAGAAACAACTTCTGTTTTGTCAGCGTCAATTTTATTTTTTCCATTCTTTGCAAAGAAGAAATAAAAGAAAAGACAACCGGCCAGCAGACCAGACTGAACGATAAAGAAAATTGAAAGACGTCCCTGGTGAACAAAGAAGTCATTGAAATTATAACCAGCGTAGCTTGCAAAAATCATTGAAGGAGGATCTCCAACAAGAGTAGCTGTTCCTTCAAGATTTGACATAACTGCAAGTCCCATCATAAACATTGTAGGATTGCATTTGATTTTTTTACAAAGGGCAAGGGCGATTGGAGCCATTACCAGAACAGTAGCAACGTTTTCTACAAAGATTGAAATAATACCTGTCATTGCAAGAATCAGAACCATTGCAAGACCAGTGTTAGGGCTGCGGTTAATGATTCCGTCTGCAATTCTTGCCGGTACTCTGGAATAAATAAAGAGTGAAGCAATAGTCATGCTGCCGAGATAAATAAAAAGTACGTTCCAGTTTACTGCCTGGGTAAAACCGTAAACCGGTGCCTTGAGAATTCCAGGAACCCCATCCATCTTGAAAATTCCATCAGGAAAAATCATTCCTAAAATCAGAACAATCAATGCAGCTCCTGAAGAAAAGATAACCTTTTTATCCTGAAAAAGGATGATTAAAAGGTACATGACAACAGCAATTCCTAAAATGAACCATTTAAGATTATTTGCTACAAACATTTTTTCTCCCGTATATATAAAAAATAAATATCATGAAAAATATCTGGCAGTTAAAGCGTCTGACAATGTCTGAGCTTTTCTGAAAGTCTGCAGAATTACAGGAACTGTCAGGGAAATAATTATCTTAAACTTTCCCAGCCCCTTTACTCTGGAAAAGGCGCCACGGACAATCTGAGTTTTTATAATGCCGCACATTTCTTCCAATAAAAGAGGAACAAAGCGGAATATGATTCCCACAACAAGTACCAGGTAGTGCACAGGAATTTTGATTAAGGCAAGAGGCTTAAGCAGATCAGCCAGACCATCAAGGATTTCCCTTTCGCTTGTAGAGAAAATAAAAGTGCTTACTGTAAAAATCATTGAAAAGGCCCGGATAAAGGTCTTTCCTAAAAGTTCCAGTTTATAGGTTGTAATTGAAAACCACTTCCACTCAAAAAGAATCTGTCCCTGGGTTGAAGGGAAAAAGACAAATTCAAAAAGCATGAAAATTCCAATCCAGGGCAGCAGGGTTCCCACGGCCTTTAAAGGTTTTCCTAAAGGATAGCGGGATAAAATTGTATATAAAAGAACAATCCCAAATACAATTCCGCACTGGGCAACGTTTTTAACAAACATTATTCCTCCCAGCAGTGCAAGGAAAAGAAGGAACTTTAATACAGCCGGAAGTTTTGAAACTGGTGACGGCGGAATATAATGAGGGGCCATAAATCCAGCAGTTGTCTTTTTAAGGGCACGGAGGATTTTTGCATTTGGTATGAATCCTTGTTTTTTAAGTTCCTCTTTTTTTTCGGATTGTTCCTCCTCAGTGAAAGAAGCGGCCGGATTTTCTTCAGCAGCAGAGTTTCCTTGTGCCAGCAGGTCTTCCCATTTAAGGCGCACATCAGCAATGTCTGCTTCCTCCATACGGTGAGTGCTGAACAAAACGGTTTTTCCTTCATCAGCAAGGGTACGTAGAGTTTTTAAAACAGTCTGTCTTGCTCCCGGATCCAGGGCACTGGTAGGTTCATCAAAAATCATAATATCCCTGCCAAGAGCAATGATTCCTGCAATTGAAAGTTTACGTTTTTCACCCCCGCTTAGGGCAAAAGTCTGACGGTCCTTGAATTCGTTAAAATCCAGACCTGCCATAGTCATTGATTTTTTTACAAGCTGGACAAGTTCTTTTCCCTTAAAGCCTTCATTGATTGCACCAAAGGCCACATCATCAGCGGCAAGTTTTTCAAAAAGAGCGGCTTCACTTTCCTGAAGGGAGAGGGCCGGCCTGCAGCTGGCGTGAATACTTCCTTCCTTAAGTTCCAGAAGTCCTGCAATACATTCAAACATTGTACTCTTACCGCAGCCGGAAGGTCCTGTTAAAGCAGTAAGGGTTCCTTTCTTCAAATTGAAGGAAACATTTTTAAAAACTTCCCTGTCTGGATATGAAAAAGAAATATTTTCTGCCTTCAAAGTGATTTCCCCATTATCAGAATGAAGTCTTTTTTCAACCTTCAGGGGGTAACCGAAAACTTTTGAGCGGATTTCTTCATTACTGCGGAATTCCTGAGAGCTGCCGTTAAAGATAATGTTTCCTTTATCAAGTACCACTACCCTTTTAGCCTGGAGGGCTTCATCTTCATCATGGGTAACATGGATGATGGCATGGCCGCGGAGATTCCACTGATTTACAAACTGTATGATTTCGTCTCTTGCACCTGGGTCCAGCATGGCGGTTACTTCATCCAGAATAAGCAAATCCGGAAAAAGAGCAAGAATTCCACTGAAGGCAACACGCTGGGTCTGACCAAGGGAAAGTTCAAATGTGCGGGAAGAAGCTCTGTCTGCCAGCCCGATTACGCTTAAACATTCAATTGTTCTCAGTTCAATTTCGCTTTTTGACAGGCGGAGATTCTGCGGACCAAAAGCGGTATCACGTTCAACAATTCCTGCAACTACCTGTTCCTTAGGATTTTGAAATACGATTCCCGGAAGCACGTCTCTGTCAAGTTTTACGGTACCGGAATCCGGTTTGAAAAATCCGGCCATCATTCGTGCCAGGGTACTTTTGCCGGAGCCGTTTGATCCTAAAAGGGCTATATAATCTCCTGCTTCTACAGATAAATTTATACTATTAAGAGCAGTTCTTTTAGCTTGAGGATAGGAATATGATGCGTTACTTATCTGCAAAAGTGACATAGACTCAGTGTAACGATTTTCACAGTCTTTCTCAACGGGATAGACAGGGCATTTTTTCACCCCCAGACCGAATTAAATATACTGCCGGAATAAAAAAGTTTTTGAAAAACCGGAGGCTCGATAACACTGAATATGAAAACATACTGCCGGTCGAGTCTGGATTTCACAGAACCGTATGTAAGTAATTAACATGCTACCGGAATAAAAAAGTTTTCGAAAAACCGGAGGCTCGATAATACTGAATATGAAAACATACTGCCGGTCGAGTCTGGATTTCACAGAACCGCGCCATATTGGCGCTAGACGCAGAACAGTGATAGGAACCTATTGGAATTTGCCGCTTTGCGGCAATCACTGTTCTGAGTCTTTCTGTAAAATCCAGCCTCTCCCTCCCGTAGTTTTTATACATTTTACTTTTGGGGGGATACGAAGGAATGTTTTTTTCAAAAACTTTTTTATTCCTCACGCTTTTAATTTCAGAACACGGCTGGAAGAATTTCTGTAAAATCCGGCCACGCCCTTTCCCTGTGTTAAAGGAATCACTGCATTTCTTTTCAAATTACGCTAAATATAAAGTTTTGCGGAGGGGGAAATTAATAGGGTAAAATGACTTTTTTTGTGGCTGCCGCATGTGCGGCATTTCAATAGTTTCAATGCCACAAAAAACGTCAAGCGCAATATTGCGCGCTTTTACACTAGTAATTTCCACCGGGAGCAAAAATTTATATTTTTCTTAAACAACAAATAAAATGCGGTGAGCCCGACTGGAGCGGTGGCCGAAGGCCAGTGCGTAGCACCGAGGGTTACTGAGCCGCGGAACGGAGGTAATAGGATATGGTCTTTGTTAAGCTGGAGCGGACTGTGGGGTTCAATACAGGGGCGGAACCAAACTTAAATTGTAATTATTGTATGCATAACAAATATTTGGTATATTTTCCATGTTATGGTAATTTCTTCTATAGATATGAAAGGCGGACAGGTAGTCCAGCTTAAAAACGGAAAGGATCTGATTCTTCAGCGGGATGATGCTGATGCTTTAATCAAGGGTTTTAATATGTATGGGGAAGTTGCAGTCATTGACCTGGATGCAGCTTTGAGAAACACTGATGAAAAGGGTAACACTCCAAACACAAAACTCCTTAAATCTCTTTTGAGGAAGGGGAATGTCAGGGTTGGAGGTGGAATCCGGGATGTAAAAAAGGCCCGGGAACTTATTTCCCTTGGTGCAGAAAAAGTCATTATTGGCTCAGCAGCCTGGAACAGCCAGCGCCATTCAGATTCAGATCCAGTTCTCAATGAAGAATTTCTCAAGGAACTTTGCGATACCATCGGTAAGCAGAGGGTTATCATTTCTGTAGATGCAATTCACGGCAACATAGCAGTAAAAGGATGGACAGAGACTTCCGGCATTCCTCTTATTGAAGGTGCAAAGGAAGCTGAAAAATATTGCAGCGAACTTTTGTTTACCTGTGTTGAAAAAGAGGGCTGCATGGAGGGAACAGACCTTGAACAGGTTAAGGCTCTCCGGGATGCGGTTAAGTGCAGGGTTGTTGCAGCGGGGGGAGTTAAATCTCTGGAAGAAATTGTACAGCTGGAAAAAATGGGCTGTGACGTTCAACTTGGAATGGCTCTTTATACTGGAGCTGTTTCACTGAAAGATGCTTTTATCGGTTGTCTTAATTTTGAAAAAGTTGACGGTTTGATTCCGGTAATTGCCCAGAGTACTCACGGTGAAGTTTTAATGATGGGCTATTCAAACAAAGAGGCTTTTGAAAAAACTTTTGAAAGTGGAAAACTGACTTTCTTCAGCAGGACAAGAAATACTTTGTGGACTAAGGGAGAAACTTCAGGCCACTATCTTGAAGTAAAAAAGCTCAGGGTAGACTGTGACAGGGATACAGTTCTTGCAACAGTTGTTCCTCATGGTGGAGCCTGTCATACAGGAAGCTGGACCTGCTTTGGAGCAGAACCTGATGAGAAATCATCCCTGGAAAGATTATACGACACTATTGCAGAACGCTTTGCAAATCCAAAACCGGGCAGCTACACTGCAACCCTTAACGATAAAAGGGTTCGTGAAAAGGTTATGGAAGAAGCTGAAGAACTTACAGATGATGCAGAAACAAAAGAAGATGTTATCTGGGAAGCAGCTGACCTGCTCTATTTTGTAAGCGTGCTTATGTACAAGGAAGGAGTTAACTGGCAGGACGTTTACGACGAACTGGACAAGCGTCACAAAGCCAAATAATCACTCTGATAAAGTTTGTTATAGATTTAAAATAAAGATTCAGTAGCGCACACAAGTGAGGATATTTAAATGATTAAGATTCAGAAAGCAAGTGAAATTCCACAGGAATTTTTCACAGGCCGTGATTTTGGAGCAAGCATTGACAAAGTAAAGGATGTTTTAAAGGACGTTCAGGTTAGAAAAGATGCTGCCCTCCATGATTACTCAAAAGAGTTTGACATTTCTTCACCTGCAGAATTTGAAATTCCAATGAGTGAGTTAAAAGCTGCAGCAGAAAAAATGGAAAAAGAAAATCCTGACCTTTATAATTCACTTAAATATTCCCACGACCTGGCCCTGAAGTTTGCCCTTAAGCAGAAAGAATCTTTCAATGATTTTGAAGTTGAACTGGAAAGTGGAATTTTTACTGGACAAAAAAATCTTCCTGTAGAAAAAGCGGGAGTTTATGTTCCAGCGGGACGTTTTCCTCTTGTGAGCACTGTTGTGATGACAGTCACTCCGGCAGTGGCAGCAGGTTGTAAAGAAATTATCCTCTGCACTCCTCCACGGGTTCACCCTGATGACAAGGTTCAGGCCCAGGCTCAAGGCAGCGGAATTCCAGGCAAGCCATTTATGCAGGGCAAGCCTTACGCTGATGAAAACATTATGGCAGCAGCCTACATCTGCGGAGTAACAAAGGCTTTTGCCTGCGGAGGAAGTCAGGCAATCGGTGCAATGGCTTTTGGAACAGAAAGCATCCCTAAAGTAGACGTTATTGTTGGTCCTGGAAACAAATATGTAGCTGAAGCAAAAAAACTTGTTTACGGAACTGTTGGAATTGATATGGTTGCAGGTCCTACAGAAGTTTTCATTATTGCTGATGATTCGGCAAATCCTGAATGGGTTGCGGCAGATCTGCTGGCTCAGGCAGAGCACGATATTGTTGCCCAGCCTGTTCTTGTAACAAACAGTCAGGTTCTGGCAGAAAAAGTTCAGGCTGAAATTGAAAAACAGCTTCCTCTTCTTTCTACAGAAAAGATTGCCCGTGAAAGCATAGAAAATTATGGAAGAATCATCCTTACGGAAAATCTTAAAGAGGCCGCTGAACTGGCAAACCGTAAAGCTCCGGAACACCTGGAACTGGCAATGGAAGATGGAGCTGAAAGAAAAGAAATTCAGTCCCTTGTTCACAATTACGGTTCACTCTTTATTGGCCACGAAGCCGCTGAAGTTTTCGGAGACTATGCTGCAGGTCTGAACCACACCCTGCCAACATCAGGTAGTGCAAGATTTACAGGGGGCTTAAGCGTAAGAGTCTTTTTGAAAACAGTAACAACATTAAGAGCTGATATGAATAAAGAGGGCGCAAAAAAATCTGCCGGAGCCGCAGGCTTCTTAGGTGATGCAGAAGGCCTGACAGGTCACGCACATGCTGCCCGTTTAAGACTTAACTCACAGGAGAAATAAGATGAGAATTTGTAAGTTAGGCGAAGAAGTTTTAAGAGAAAAATGTACACCACTTGCAGAAAGCGAAATTAATGACGACTTCCGCAAGCTTTGTGAAGAAATGTTTGAAACAATGGACCAGGCTGATGGAGTTGGACTTGCAGCTCCACAGGTTGGTATTGCAAAAAGATTTTTTGTTGTAACTGCAGATGATGGAGTCCGCAGGGTTTTTGTAAATCCAGAAATAATCAAAACCTCTTCAGAGATTGTTCCTTATGAAGAAGGCTGCTTGTCTCTTCCTGGAATATATGAAGAAATCAAAAGACCTGCAGCAGTGACAATTACAGCCCTTGACCAGAACGGCAAGCGCTTTACCCTGGACGCAGAAGGTCTTTTAGCAAGAGTTGTTCAGCACGAAAACGATCACCTGGATGGAATTCTCTACATTGATCGTGGAGACCCGGACTTTAAGGAAGAAGTTACTGATCAGTTTAAGCGCAGGGCTGAAAGAGCCGCAAAGAAAGCCGCTGAAAAGGCCGCAAAAAAAGCAAGTCTGGAAGCAAAGCTGGCTGCAAAAGCCGCAAAAAAGGCTGCAAAAAACAGCTGAAAAATACTAGAGTAAAGGTTAAACATGCTTAGAGTTATTTTTGGAGGAAGCCCTGCCGCTTCAGCAAAATGTCTTGAACTCATTTTGAAAGACAGTGCCATGTCTTCTTCCATGCCTGAAGAAGAATATAAAATTGTAGGCATTCTCACAAATCCGCCGTCTGCACAGGGTAGACACAAGGAACTTATTCCTACAGATGTTGAACAGTACGTACATATCTGGAATGATGCCCGGGGTGATGATATAAAGGTTTTTACTCCTGAACATATTAAGCAGGAAGAAAGAGATCAGCTGGCCCAGCTTAAACCGGATATTTTTGTCTGTTTTGCTTACGGCCATATCCTTGGACCCAAGTTTTTTTCTCTGTTTAAGTTCGGAGGAATTAACCTTCATCCTTCACTCCTTCCAAAATACAGGGGTGCAACTCCTATAAACCAGTGCATTCTCAATCAGGATAAAACCTCAGGCTATTCAGTGCAGAAAATGGCTCTGGGGGTTGATGAAGGAGATATTCTTACACAGATTGAATTTGGTCTGACAGGTACAGAAACTGCAGAGCAGCTTCTTAAACAGGCAGCCCTTTACGGAGGCTCTTCAATCACCAGCCTGCTCAGAACCATTTCAAAAACCGGTCAGCTTCCGGCAGGTAGGCCTCAGAGTGGAGAACCAAGCTACTGTACCACAATCAAAAAGGAAGACGGAAAAATCAACTGGAATGAAGCGGCCTCTGTTATTGATGCAAAAATCCGCGCCTACACTCCCTGGCCTGGCTGTTATACTTCTGCAAACGGAGTTCAGCTCAGACTTGTTAAGGCAAGTGATGCAAATAAAGTTGCTTCTCAGGACAATACCGTTCCTAAAAATACCAGTGCCGCACCTGGAACAGTAATAGAATACAACAAGCAGAGGGGCATTCTTATTCAAACTGGAGATGGAGTTTTGATTGCAACAGAACTTCAGTGGCAGTCAAAGAAGGCCATGGACTATAAAAGTTTTATGAACGGGGCAAGAACCTTCATTGGTACTGTTCTGGAATAAAACCTGTAATTATAGATTAATCTTATTAAACTTGGTAGAATGAAGACTATGAGTAACGAAATTAAAAAGAATAAAAGAGCAAAAAAGGAAAGAGATCCTAATAAAAAACCTTTGTCTTTTGAAACTCTCATTGAGAGCATTGCAGGCAGCGGATGGACACTTATTGCTACAGTTGTTGCAACACTTATTGTTGTAGTTGCAGCATGTCTTGCTGTTTTCTTTATTAACGTTCAGGGTGCTGAACAGGTTATGGTTCCAAACGTAACAGGCAAACCTCTTACAACAGCCCTTTATGAAATGCAGGAAAAGGAGCTTTATCCTCATATCACTCTTCGCTATTCTGAACTTCCTGGTGAACAGGGAACTGTACTTAAACAGGATCCTACTGCCGGTTCTATTGTAAAAGCCCGCAGAACAATTGAACTCACCGTAAGCCGCGGAATGCAGAATCCACGTCTGGACAATTACGTAGGAAAATCTATCGACACAGTAAAATCTGCACTGGAACTGGAATATTCAGGAGACAGGCCTCTTTTAACAGTTGCAGCTCCTATCTTCCAGAAGAGCAGCCAGCCTGCAGGAACAATTCTGGCTCAGTATCCGGAAGCAGATTATTATGTTTATGATCCGATTAAAATGTATTTTGTAGTAAGCTCAGGTTCACAGGAAGTTACTACAAAAGTTCCTGATATCAAGGGAAAATCTGTTGAACAGGTTCTCCGCGAACTTGGAAACTACAATGTTGTAATTGACTTCAGGGGTCACACTGTTACAGGAAATGATATGCCTGATTCCATTACAAACGTTGACAAGGCAGCAGGTACAGAAGTTGTACGCTACTCAAGAATCAATGCAGAAGTTGCCCTGGCAAACAGAACAGAAACATCTGAATTCGTAAGTGGAATTTATGAAACAACACTTGCAGAATATCCTTACCCTGTTTCAATGAGACTTGATGCAAGATACATTGACGGTACTGTTACTACACTTGCAAACTTTGCACATCCGGGTAATCACTTAACAATTCCATATTCTGTAAAACCTGAAACAACCCTTGTACTTTATGTAATGGATCAGAAGATGGGAGAACTTACAGTTCAGTAATATATTTACATAAAATAAAAACTAAAACCCCGAAGGCTGCATTTTATGGATTGCAGGTTCGGGGTTTATTTTTTTCTGAAGGATTTTTTATCTGATTTCTACACTTCCGTCAGCCTTTGCAATAAAAGCGGTAGGCTTAAGTTTTGTAAAGAAACCACATTCAACAACACCTGTTATTGAATCGATTTTTGCTTCCATTTCAGCACTGTCAACGGCCTTTTCCCAGAGAATATCCAGAATCATATTTCCGTTATCTGTAATTACAGGGCCTGCTTTTTTTACGCCTTCACGGAGAACGCAGGAAGCGCCTGTTTTTTTTAATTCACGAATTACGCTTACTCTGGCGTCAGGAATAATTTCTACAGGGAGAGGGAACTTTGTACCCAGGTCTTTCACGCTTTTAGATTCGTCTGCAACAATTGCATAATTGTCTGAATTGTAAGCAACAATTTTTTCTCTGAGCAGAGCTGCTCCGCCGCCCTTAATCAAATTATTGTTAACATCAATTTCATCAGCGCCATCGATTGTTAAATCCAGATGAGCACCAATTACCTTATCATTAAGAGAATAAACAGGAATGCCCAGTTCTTCACAAGCGAGTGAAGTTTGGAAACTTGTTACAACAGCCTTTACATCTTTCAGGGTTCCGTCAGCAATTCTTTCGTAAAGCCGTTGAACCGCAGGCATTGCAGTTGATCCTGTTCCTAAACCAATTTTCATTCCACTGAAAATTTTTCCATTACTGATCAGAGTGTCGATTGCTGTTCTGGCAGCAAGAACTTTCTGTTCATCCTTTGAAATTGACATTTACAACCTTCCTTTCAATATATTTTATTATTCGTCTTCCGTATTAATTACTGAATCGTCAAAAAATCCTTTGTAAAATTCATAGGGCTTTCCGGTAAAAAGTTCAAACTGTTCATAGCCCTGATACTTAAGCATATTGTATCCGTTGCAGCACAAACAGCCGGATTCCCTTGCCCTCTTCATTACAGGAGTTTCTGCCGGAACATAAACTATATCAAATACTTTTTCCTTTCCGCTGAAATCGTAAAACCAGAGAGGGTCATCTTTTGCAGAGTATGGTTCTTTTGCATTCATTCCGATTGATGTAGTCTGAATGATAATCTGACTGTATTTGTTAAGCATTTTCACTGAATCTGAGGAAAGGGCAGCATATTTGAATCCAAAGCGCTCCGCAAGCAGACGTGCCTTTCTAACTGTTCTGTTAAAGATGCAGGCTTTTCCTTTAAGAAGTTTAACAGAAGCCGCAATTGCAGCACTGGCTCCACCGGCACCAATTATTGCAACTTTTTTACCCCGGAGATTTTTACAGCCCAGGAATTCCTGCAGGGCCTTTGTAAAACCGCCAATATCCGTATTGTAACATTTCCACTGCCCGTCTTTCTTTACGATTGTATTGCTTGCTCCAATCAAAGTTACTTTATCAGACTGATTTTCTACACACTCCAGAACTTTCTCTTTGTGAGGAACAGTTACAGACATTCCTTCAATCCCAACTGCATCAGCAAAAGAAAATGCCTCACTGAAATTTTCAGCAGGGAGCGGAACGTAAACAGCATTCATTTTGTTCAACTTGTAACCTTCATTGTGAAGCGCAGGACTTGAAGTAACAGCAAGAGGCCAGCCTGTAATTCCATAAATTTTTGTTGACTGATCAAGGGAAGAAAAATGATAAACATCATTCATTACAACCGGATCCAGCTGACCAATAGCCTTTGTATTTTCAGAATTTTCCGGAGCACTTACAAAGGTCAGATAATTCTTAAGTTTGGCACTGAGAATTCTGCTCACAGTTCCCAAAGGTCCCATTGCTATAAGAATATGATTATTATCGTTAAGGGCTTTTGCTTCTTCAAAAAGGTCCTCTACATCCTTTAGAGTTTTCGGCATAAAAGCAATTTTAGGAATTTCCAGTCCAGTTGATCTTAAACTTTCCAGACGGCTGGCAATATTTTTAACAGGTTCTTCCATTGAATGAACAGAACGGATAATTTTTATACCGAATGCAAGAGCCGCATCAATTAAACTCTGAACATTAAAATCTTCTTCAAAATCTACATAGTCAAAATTTTTGCTCTGATCGCTGTCAGCAAATGCCAGAGCCCTGGCAAAAAGAGTTGTTCTTGAGGCTTCCCCTTCTACAAACTGGCCGCCATCAATTCTGCGGCGAACTGTAAGAATGCAGGGTATATGTGCCTTTGCAGGAAACTCTCTTACCTTAAGACGTTCTTCCTGCTCCAGAAAGTCAGCCCTTAATTCTGCAATATCCACATACTTTCTGTACTTGTCCAAGATTCTAAGATCTTCATCGATTGTTTTTCCTGTAAGAGTCAGGCAGATTTTTGGACGATCCATATAAACCTCAACTTATTTTTTTTATCTTGTGCGGTAAGGATTAAGAGTAATCCATGAACGCAGTTTTTTCACTCTGATTATTGAACTTGCATGGAAAAGTTTTACAGTTTCTCCACGATCCATTCTGAGCGTAAATTCACCATTAACGCTTTTTTTATTCAAATTAGAAGGGAAGCCTAAAATTTTTCCTTCAGCTTCCGTTGTTTCCATTTCAATCATTGAGTCAGTGCTGATGGCGCTTTCAATTACGTGAAGCATTGCACTGTAATCGGTTCCAGATGCTTCCAGAACATCATAATGAACACTTTCTGCCCGGAGCTGAACTTTATCCACAACAATTCTTCTTGCGATTCTTTCTTTTAATCCGGACAGCTGTTCCTCATTCATTTCCTTGCCGTCCAGATATTCTGTCATTTGAGAAAGAATTTTTTCCTGCTCTTCAGAATTACTTACACTCTTTGTTGAAAGAACAGATTCCTTTGCCCTCACATCGTTTCTGATTCCAGGGAGAGGTTGAGAAGGAATTTTTTCTTCAGCAGTTTTCGGCTTCCCCATGAAATCCAGGCCGCACTTTGAAATAACTTCCCTCATATCATCATCATCTTTAAAATCCAGAAGATAAATTCCTGGCGAAAGAATTTCACGAATGTGTGGTGAAAGCTGAGGATTCTTTTCCGTAAGAGCCGCATTTTCCTTTGAAACTTTAAGCACATAACCTTTATACAAAGCAGCGGAATTATAGGTTGAATTCCATTCTTCCACATTGATTTTTATATTCTGGGGAAGTTCATAGCAGGAATACTGTGTCAAAGCTTTAAAAATATTTTCAGGCTTAAGGCCCATATCAAAAGCAGCCATCACTGTCTGTTTGTTGATTTCATATAAAGCCGCAGTATCAAAATATTTCAACAGAAGAAATCTCATTAAAGGAAGCAGTTCCGCAAAACTCAGTCCTGGCATCAAAGTAATTGAAAATCCTGAATCCATATTTACAACTTTTTTTTCACCGGAAGATTTTTTTTCTCCTGATAAAAGATTTTTAAAGTATGAAGACAGGGCATAAGTTTTATCACCGTTACGGCTGTTTTCATCAATTCCTCTGTTGTAAAGGATTCCCAGCGTAATACAATTTTCAATGCACATTGCCATAATGCCGGAATCGGTTACTTCAGCATGGGCACTTTCTGCAAAAAGCCGGGACAGTCTGGAAACAGCAAAATTCTCCTGACCGCCGTTCTGATTTTTCAGAAGCTGTGTAAGTTTGCAGATATTTGAATATGTATATCCCTGCTCTGGGAGGGACTTAAGGGTTGCAAGAAGAAGAGAAGCTGTTTTTGCAAGATTAGATCTTGATAATTTTGAAGCAGCAAAAATTGCAAGATAAATCAGCTGTTCAAACTCACTGAGGCCTGCAAATTCCTGAGCCTTATCAAAATCAACTCTGGTAGTGTTTTCTACAGAATAAAAAAATCCTAAATTAAAATAAGCCTTTGTCAAAAGAACAAGTAAATCTTTTTTTTCTTTTCCATAAACCTCTTCCATTTCCTGAAGGGCCCGCTTTTTAAAGGTCAAATCATTTTTACAAAGGTCTTTATGATTTGCCGCAAAAGAAATGAAACTTGCAAGAAAATCCGGACTGGCAGGGAAATTTTTTTCTTCAAAATTGCCGCAGACCTTTTCGCAGATCAGCACATCTACGCCAAGGAAGGGTTCAAGAACATCATCAAGCATTGGATTAATATCAACCAGCTGCTTACCGTCTTTGTTCCATGTGTAGATTAAAAGTCTTTCTTCCAGGGAAGAAATGAGTTCGTAAAATTCCGACAGTGTATATTCATGATTAAAAAAGTCCTGGAGATCTTCTATGGTACTGTCAGGAAGAAGTTTTACTGCTGAAATAATCTGAACATCTGTGTGATTTAAAAGAGCGGCTATATTTTTTTTCGCTTCCTGGCCCCGTAAAAAAGAGGCCAGCTGCTCCATAAGTTTTGTCTTGTTATAAGGAGTTTTTATTTCACCAAGATACATCCGCATAATCTCGAAGAAATAATCTTCAGGTAAGGTAGAAAAGCTTTCTGTCCATCTGACTATGCGTTCTGTTCTTTTGTCCATTTTTAATTATCTCCCTGACAAATTGAAAGGTCCCCTGTTAACTCATCAAGACTTTTTTCATCCTGATACCTGATAATTCTATATGAATAGCCCTGTTCTGCAAGGAATTTCTGACGGTTAGAGCCAAAATCCTCTTCCACAGTATTTCTTGTAATGAGTGTAAAGAAGCGGGAAATTCTTTCCTTCGGTCTGAGAATTCTTCCAAGACGCTGTGCCTCTTCCTGACGGGAACCAAAAGTTCCGCTTACCTGAATTGCAATGGACGCATCCGGTAAATCAATGGCAAAGTTCGCAACCTTACTTACAACAAGAACTTTAATTGCCCCGCTTCTAAAATCCGCATAAATTTTATCTCTTTCTGCATTAGGTGTTTTACCGGTGATGATTGGACACTTAAGCAGTTTAGACAGTTCATCCAGCTGATCCAGATACTGGCCGATAACCAGAATCTTGTCTTCCGGAAATCGGCGGACAATTTCTTTAACAAGAGTATTCTTGGAAGGATTTTCACTGGCAATTTTATGCTTCATCCGAGGACTGGCTACAGCATATTCCAGTTCAATCTCAGGAGCAATATCCAGGCGCAGTTCAACACATTCTGCCGTAGCAATAAATTTACTTTTTTCCAGTTCTTTCCACGGAACATCAAAACGCTTAGGACCTACCAGAGAAAAAACATCTCCTTCACAGCCGTCTTCCCTGACAAGAGTTGCAGTTAAACCAACCCGGCGCACTGCCTGAAGTTCAGATACAACTCTGAAAACCGGAGCAGGTAAAGTATGAACTTCATCGTAAACAACAAGACCCCAGTTATTCTGACGGAAAAGAGAAAAATGAGGAAAAGCTGATTCTTTGTCCGGCCGCCAGGTCAAAATCTGATAGGTAGCAACAGTAACCGGTTTTATTGTTTTGTTTTCTCCGGTATATTCCGCAATCTGATCCCGGGTAAGATTTGTTTTATCAACCAGTTCTTCAATCCACTGATGAACGGCAGAAATATTTGTAGTCACAATAAGAGTATTTGTTTTCAGCCTGCTCATCACAGTCATACCGACAATAGTTTTTCCACTTCCGCAGGGAAGAACAATTGTACCAAATCCCGTACCTGGACCTGAATCTCCAATAAGGGCACTGGCTGCATTCTTCTGGTATTCCCGAACCGCAAAAGGCTGCCCTGAAAGTGTAGTTTCCCTTAAGCTGATTTCCAGAGGAGCCCCCTGCACCAGAGGCACATCGTCTTTAACAGGCCAGCCCAGCTTTAAAAGATTCTGCTTAATTCCACCCCGCTCCGTTAAAGGAAGAAGGAAACAGTAATTTTTTTCCTCCTCGCTTAATTCAATTTTGAATTCCGGATTACCACCGGCATAATCTTCTGGAGAAGGTTCCACATATTCAGCAGGAATAAGGATTTTTTTTAAGGAAGGATTTACAGAAATTTCCTTGTAAATATATGGTGAAGTAGAAACCAGATAAAGATATTCTTCCTTAATGTCTCCATTCATTTTTGAAGGGGCGGGAACAAGCCGAAGTTTACCAAAGCGGCCACAGGTTTCCTGAATCCAGACAGAAATTCCATCAGGAACTTCATAGCGGGCATATTTTTTTAAGGTATCAATTGCCTGTTCAGCAGAAAAACCTGAACTTAAAGCATTCCACAATGAGAGAGGAGTAAGCCTATAAGTATGAAGATGTTCCGGCGAACGGACTAACTCTGCAAAAGGAATAAGGGCATTACGACATTCATCTGCATTTGGTGCATGAACATCAAAAAGAATTGTTCTATCAGACTGTACAATTAAAGGATTCTCACTGCTTGGCATAACAAGTTATTATACCTAGTATGATTTTTTTCTTCAATGAATCGGCTAATTAATTTCAATAAATGTTTGTAATAAAAAAGAAAAATCAATCTGTAATCGAAAATTCCGTGAGGGCGCCTAAAGTATTCAGTTTTGAAATAAGTTCCGTAAAATCATCCTCTGGAGGAGCCTTTACAGAATAATGGAGGATTATTTGATGAGCGGCCATTACACGGCTCAGGTTTACATCTGCCACCCTGAATCCAGATTCCTGAATGCACTTCTTTACATTCACCATATCCACATTGTCATTTTCAAAAACGAGATGAAGAGTTTTGCTGCGGTTTGCAGGGAAAAGGCGGAATTCAACTTTTTCAAGAACAATAAGAAGAACAACAACACAAATAAGTACAATTGCGGATTGAATATAAAGGCCTGCTCCAATACAAAGCCCCAGAGTAGAAGCGGTCCATATTATTGCGGCAGATGTAAGGCCCTTAATATTCAGCCCCTGACGCATAATTGCACCACCACCAAGAAAACCAATGCCGCTTATTGCGCCGGCTGCAATTCTTGTAGGGTCGCCTGTAATAAAGTTGCCATTTCCATCGGTATAGCTGGACATATAACTGGAAAGAATGCTCAGCATTGTAGAAGAAACGCTGATGAGAATTAAGGTTCTGATTCCAACAGTCTGATTGCGGCTTTTACGCTCCAGCCCCAGTATAAATCCACACAGAATACTGGCACCAATTTTTAACAAACAGTCTAAAAGAAATTCTTTGCTCCACACAGCAGTCTCTCCCCAAAATCCATAAAAAAGAAGATTAATGTCTTCTTCCCCAGAAACCAATCTTTGAAGGTTTTGAAGCGGCGGTCTTTGCAGCAGCTTTTGCAGCTTTTGAACCAGGCTTGAGCCACTGAAGACTTTTCTTTGTCATTGCCTTAAGGGAAGGATAAAGAGCGTCATTGTATTCTCCAAGCCACTGGCCTACAGACTCGTCTGAATCAGATTCATCAGCATCAATTTTAACCAGAACAATGTTAAGGTAGTCCAAGTCACCATAAACTGATGCAATATTTTCAGCAAAGGCTTCAAAGGAAGCAGCCGCAGCAGATACAACAGGTGAAGCAAAAGCGTTCATTCCGTTTCTTAAGGAAGGATTTCTGTTCAAATCTGCGCAGTCATATGATTTTCTCAAAAGGAAGACAATAGTTCCAGGATTTTCAGCAGAACGTTTTTTTTCGTAACGTTCCAGCAGGGTCATTGTAAGATACTGGTAGCAGAGAACCATACTGTCTGATGTACGGAGACATTCTTCAGAATTAAGCTGACCTGAATTCTGGGCAAACAGAGTCTCATCGAAATAAAGAACGGCTTCATCCAGCTGTTCCATAGTGCTTTCTGCTTCCAGCACGAATGTTCTTGAAGATACAGGAGATGAACGGTTCCACTCAATTCCAATAGTTTCAGAATTAACGCTTACCACTTCTTCCGAATCATTTTCATTATCATTAATGCCGGCTGACACAGCAACGCGGCGGTCTGTTCTTTCCAAACCTTCTGCCAGTTTCATTCCTGAAGGCAGATCTTTTCCAGCAACTAGAATTGTTTTACTCATAAATAAAATTATACCATAGAATAACAATACTTTGCAAACTACCTTCAAGTTGATATACTTTTTTTCATGAGACTTTGGGTAAAATATTTAATCGGCATCATAATTGGAATTGTTGCATCTTTTTTAATTCCAGCAGGCAGCGTGCAGGCGCAATCAACATTAAACTTTATTGTTGATCTGGTAATTCGTTTTGGAAGATATGCAATTGTTCCAGTAATTTTCTTTTCAGCAATCATTTCAACCTACAAGCTGAACGAAGAAAAACTTATGTTTAAGACAACAATCTGGACAGTAGGCGTTATTGTAGTTTCTTCACTGGTAATGGTTATAATCGGAATTGTTTCAGCAGTACTTATCTATCTGCCCCGCATTCCAATCAGAATTGAAAAAGTAAGTGAAACTCCTCAGTTAAACTTACAGGGCATGCTGCAGGCAATCTTCCCTTACAACGGAGTTCAGACTCTTATTGACGGCACATTTATGCTTCCAGTTCTTATTTTTGCCGGACTGGCAGGTTACGGTGCCTTCTGTGAAAAGAAACATTCCTCTACAACAATTGCGGTCGTGGATTCAGTAAGCCGAGTCTGTTTCAGAGTAATGGCCTTTATTACAGAACTTCTTTCTATTGGAATGATTGCAATTATGTTTAAGTGGACCACTGATTTTGTCCGCCTTGCAAAAATTTCTGATTACAATCCTCTGTTTATACTTTTCTTTGCAGATTTACTTATTGTTGCAGTTGTAATTTATCCAATTGTAATCCGCATTCTCTGTCATGACAGACACCCTTTCAGAATTCTTTACGGAGGAATCTGTTCAATTTTCATGGCTTTCTTCAGTGGTGATACAAATGCAACTCTGGCACTTAACCTTCGTCTTGGAAAAGAAAACCTTGGCATCCGCAGAAGGACAAATGCTTTTGTTCAGCCAATGTTCTCTATTTTCAGCAGAGGTGGAGCTGCCCTGGTTGAATCAATCTGTTTTATTTTGATTCTCCGCTCTTATTCAAGCCTTAACATTACATTCCAGTCTGTACTCTGGATTGGAGCATGGTCATTCCTTCTTTCATTTGTTCTTGGAAACATTCCAATGGGAGGCCCATTCTTTGCAATCACTGTAATGTTTACAATGTACGGCGGCGGCTTTGATGCAGGTTACCTGCTTCTTAAAGATGCGGCACCAATCATCTGCTGTTTCGCTGCGACCTTTGATGCAGTAACAGCACTTTTTGGTTCTTACATTGTTGCTTACAAAACAAACACTCTGGAAACCCGGGAAGTTTCAAGATACGTATAACCAACAGCAGCCTGGTTTTATGCCAGGCTTTTTTTATGGGATGATAAGAAATGCAGACAAGAAAACTTTCTATTTTTTTTGAACACATTCTGGAAGCTCAGGAACAAACAGGGCTTTCTTTAAGCAATATTCTGGACCAGGTCAAAAGATGGGGCTACGAAGGAATTGAAATTAATCTGGACTATGCAGTACAAAATCCTGATGCCATAATGCTTCTAAGGCAAAAGGGATTCAGGTTCAGCTGTATATATCAGTTTTATGACTGGGAAAAAAGTACAGATCTTACAAAGGCAAAACTCCACGTTGATACAGCCGTCCGTCTCAGTGCCGGAAAAATTCTTGTTGTACCGGGATTTTTTAATGATAAGGAAACAGAGCTTTTCCATAATCTTCATAAAAAGGATGAAATCTACAAAATGATGGATTCCCTGGATTCTGTTAAAAACATTACATCCATGCTATGGCAGACAGTCCAGTATGCCCAGGAAAAACACATTACTGTTACCCTGGAAGATTTTGACAGCGCAAATTCTCCATGTGCAAAAACCTATCAGCTTTTGTATTTCTTTGAAAGAATTAAGGGCCTGAAGTTTACAATGGACTGCGGAAACTTTGCCTACAGCGATGAAGATGCAGCAGAAGCTTTTAATCAGTTGAAAGAATATATGGCCCACATCCATCTCAAGGACAGGGGAAGAGAATCCTGTCTGCCGGAAGGTTTACACTACAACAAGGGACTGGCCCCAGTTCCTACAGGAAGCGGTTACATTCCCATTGCCAGATTTGTGGAAGAAGCTGAATCTATGGGCTACAAAGATTACTTTGCAATTGAACACTTTGGTTCTCCCGACCAGCTGACTTTCATGCAGAAATCTGCATCCTTCATGGAAAGTTTTTAAAAAAAACCGGTATCTCTTCAGATGCCAGTCTGATGTAAAAATTATTTACCAATAAAGAATGAAATTATATAAATCCAGATGAAGGCAAATACAACAATCATCTTCATTCCTACACCGGATAAAAATCCCTTGAAAGCACCGAAAGCGGCCTTAAAGATTTTTTTTGAATCGCTGGAGTCGTGAATTGTTTCTCCAATCAGGGCGCCTACAAAAGGACCTATGATTACCCCCCAGGGGCCTGTAAACATTCCGATTATCAAACCAATCATACAGCCTCTGGAACCAGCCTTTGACCCGCCGGATTTTTTCGTAAATACTGCAGGCATAATATTATCCAGAATCGTTACAGCCAGTGCCGCTACAGCACAGACTATAAGCAGCCAGAGAGCAATTGTATTCCAGTTACAGAAATATGCACATAAAAGTGCAGCCCAGCCTAAAGGGGGGCCAGGAATAACCGGTACAATACAACCAATAAAGCCAATAATTAATAAAGCTATAGCCGCAATTGTTAAAACAACATTTAAGGTTACTGCCATTTTATCTCCATCCGTAAATCTTTTTGTAATACTTTAACACAGTAAAGAGCCTTTTGTAAGAGACCGATGGTTTAAAAAAAGAAAAGCCCGTCATTTGACAGGCTTTCTTCGAAGAACTAGAAGTCCTTCTTCTCTGCGCGGCGTCTCTTGTTCAAGAGCTTGCGTTCCATAGTTGTTTTCTTCTGGTGCAGAGCTGCAGAAGGCTTTTCATAGTATTCACGCTTCTTGTATTCACGGATAATGCCTTCCTTTTCAACCATGCGCTTAAAACGCTTGATTGCTTTTTCAAGGTTCTCTGAATCGTCAACATTGATTGTTGCCATGTTAAATGTCACCTCCTCGAGTTCGGGGATTCCGAAGAAACGTGGACATTTTATTCTTTTCTTTCAATGAATTCAAGTACGAAAGCCTGAATTCAGGAGTTTTTTATTATTTTTTTCAATTTTTAGGCTTTAATCCCACGTAAGGATGAATATCACAAACATTTGTATACCAGCCTTCCCACTTATCCAGGTCAATCATATTTGTGGATGAATAGTAATATATAGGAATTATGACCTGTTCATCTTTCACAAGAATTTCCTCAGCCCGCTGTAGCACAGCATTTCTTTCTTCAGGATTCTCAATCGAATAAGATTTCATAATCAAATCATCATATTCCTTACTATTATAACGTCCGTCATTCATCGGGGAACCGCTTACAAACATTTCAAGATAATTTACAGGATCAGCATAATCCCCTACCCAACCGGCACGGGCAATCTGAAAACTATTACTTTGCCTTAAATTCAAAAAAGAGGACCATTGTATATCCTTGATTTTTACAACAATACCTAAGTTTTCTTCCCACTGTTCTTTTATAAATTCTGCAATAATCCTGTGATTTTCATTTGTATTGTATATAATAGTAATTTCAGGGAAGCCCTTACCTTCAGGATATCCGGCTTCTGCAAGAAGCTTTTTGGCTTCTTCCACATTAAAAGGATTTCCTTCAGCAGGGGTATATCCAGGGAAAGAGGGAACAAAGGAGTCAGTTGCATAATTGTCAAAGCTCTGATAATCATCAACCAGTTTCTGCTTATCAATGGATTGTGCCAGAGCTTTTCTGACACGCTTATCTTTTAATACAGAATCATTCATATTAAAGATGTAATAGTAATTTGCATTCTCTGGTGCCACCTGATAACTTTTCAAAAGCCGGGCTTCTTTTATTTTATCTGCAGGAACAAATGTTAGCCAGTCGATTTTGTTTTCCTTAAAAAGATTATAAGAAAGATTGTCATCATCTATAAATAAGAAATTTATTTTTGAAAGAAATACCTTTTTCTTATTCCAGTATTTGTCATTCCGGGTTACGGTAATATAATTTTTACCATCAGTCTGCTCTAAAACAAAAGGTCCATTTCCTACAAAGAACTGAGGTCTTGTCCAGAATTCTCCATATCTTTTCATGACATGCAAAGGTAGAACAGGAAATGAAAAATGAGCAATTAAATTTTCTGCAAAAGGAATTTCACCTGAAAGCCTTACATCCAGAGTATATGGATCTACAACCTTGAGACCCACATCTTTTTCATCTCCCTGACCATTATTGAAGTCAGCGGCACCTTTTATCAACCATGCTGGAATATATGAATATTCTGCAGCAGTAGATGGAGACAGGTAATAGAGCCAGGACTCTACTACAGTTTCAGCGGTTATAGGAGTACCATCACTCCAGGTTGTCTTACGAAGATGAAATCTGATTATTTCATTTTTTTCACCCCGTCTTTCCCAGCTTTTTGCAAGACCCGGGCGGGGTTTACAGGTTTCAGGATCGTAAGTAACAAGTCCTTCAAAGAGTGCAAGATAAACTGCATGTTCAGAAGTGCTTGTAATCATGGAAGGATCAATAAAGTTTACTTTTTGACTTAAATTTACAAAAAGTTCTGTATTAGAATTTACAGATTTCTTTCCAGCCGCATATGTGCCGAACACACATAATCCAATCATCAAAAGAGAGAGAAGTTTTTTTTTCATAATTTTATCCTTTATTATTAAATAGCCCGAATGTCGAGTTTTAAAAACTTAATATTTTACAAAAAACGGCGCGAAGGAGTGAAACGGCTTGCGAAATCACTCATTTTGTGCTGCCGCGCAAGCGGCAACCGTTTATAATTACAAGCACAAAATGCGTGAAGCAGGCGAGCGGTGCCTTCACAGCATAGCTGTTCGGTGAATCCGTCGTTCCCTAGGTTTCGACAAGACGTTTCACGACTAGGAGTCGTTTTTTTTGATAAATACAATGATTTTCAAAACTCGACATTCGGGCTAAATATATTCTTTAATGAATTAAAATCAGTTCTACAATAAATGCGGTAAAGCAGCAGGCTGCAGCAACAGGGAGAAGTTTTCCTCCTAAAAGGGAAAGACCTACACCTACAATAAGGGCTGCCAGTCCGGCCCATGGAGTCTGGGTGGCATTAATAATCTCAGGGAAAGTCATTACTGCAAGAGCAACATAGGGCACGTAAAATAAAAATGAACGGATAAATTTATTTTTAATGGGCTTATTAAAAATTGTAAGAGGCAGCACACGAATTAAATAAGAAACGCCAAAAGCAACCAGAATATAAATCCACGTATTTCCACTCATCATTATTATTCTCCATAGTGCTTTTTATTTGAAGCATCTGCTTTTACAGCGGTAATGTCCGTTCCATCCCCAGCTTCTTTTGATTCAACCTCATCAGCAACCGGTTTAACAATTGCAAGAACGGCAGAAATTAAAACAGTAAGAATGATTGTTCTTGTTCCACTCGCCAGATCCTTAATCCATGGAATTTTTGTACAGGCAAAGCTGAGCATAAAACTTGTGATCACGCCAATTGCAATTACAAAGTTCTTTTTTGAAGGAGGAATTATAATGGCAAGGAACATTCCGTAAAGAGCAACGGACAATGCAGAAACAATTCTCTGAGGCAGATAAGTTCCTGCAATAATTCCTAAGGAAGTACCCAGTGACCAGAGTGGAACGGCTACTGCAATGGCCCCATAATTGTATTTAGGATCAATAAATCCGTCCCTTGCAATAGTAATTCCAAAAATCTCGTCAGTTACGGCATAACCTACAAAGAGTCTGTGAATAAATTTTGTATCAGGAGAAAAACGCTGACTTAGGGAGCAGCTCATTAAAAAATATCTGGCATTCACAACAAGGGTTGCAATAGCCAGAGCCAGGTAACTGACTTTATCATGGATTTCAGAAAACAGTACGTTTTCACCGGCAGAAGCAACATTCAGCGCAGAAGCAACAAATCCCTGAAGAGGATCCAGACCTGCTTTTTTTGCAGCAATACCTAAGGAAAAAGCAACTGCGAAATATCCCAGACCAATGGGAATTCCATCCCGCATTCCTTCTAAAAAAACATTTTTCTTCATATGACCACTCTTTTCACGGGAGTTTAGCACATATTTAATTTACACCCAATACCTTAAAAAAAATTATTTTGAAAAAAATTCAAAGAGCCTTACCAGCAGATTTTTTGCCCTTACAAAAGAAGGCCTCTGGGTATACGGATTAAAATAATTTCTGTAAGTTTCCACAATCATTTCATCTTCAGCAGACAAATAATCCTGCCAGTCGCTTTCCCTGAGCAGACAATATTTTTCATCAAGCTTTACAATCCTTCGCTGGTCAAAATCATCAAGAACATTTTTAAGGGAATTAATATTTACCCCGTATGTAAGTCTCCATACCTTATCACTTTCAATTTCATATTCAGGAAGATAATTTAGACAGTCCCGGAGATTTTTATAATATGTGTACACGTGATTCAGAGGCATATGGGCAATGAGCAGAGTATCATCCTCAAGATTTATGTCTTCAATGATCTGACGGTAATAGGCATAAGGAGGATCTTTTTTTTCATTATAAGCCACCGGTGAAAAACAAATCCCTGCTGTAAAAATAACTGAAAGAATTCCACTGATAAAATACAGTGTCTTTTTTTCCACTTTAAGGATTTTGTCTGCTGCAATAAAGACTGGAATAATTCCAAAAGGAACTGCGCTGAGCAAAATTCTGTATCCCATATCAAGAAGGCTTAAATTCCAGAACGGAAAAAAGAATACCGGTATTAAAAGCAAAAGTGGATTGTAAGATTTTTTCCGGAACAGTTTTACCAGAAGATAAATTTCGTAAATCCAGCAAAGTATAAAGAAAATAGAAATTTCAATGACAATTACCAGCCCTGCTCCCCTCCTCATAGTTTTTGAAAACAAAGGTAAAACAGGACCAAAGGCAAATACTGATGAAAAGCGTTCTTTTTGAGTTACAAAAATTACAGCAGCAAATATAAGTACAATTCCAAGGACAATCCCCAGAAACTTTACAGGAAGTTTTTTTAATAAAACCGCAGCCGTAAATGCAAGGGCCAGCACAGCAGAAATCAAATGACTGAAAACGCAGCAGAAAAACAAAAGCAGTGTAAGTATGATTAAAAATATTTTTTTCCATTTAGCCAGGGATTTTGAAAAAAAATCGGAATCGGTTAATCGTATAAGAAGTGACCCGTAAAAAAACAAAAAGAAAAGTCCTGTAAGATTATTTATATAATTGACGCTTAAGAGTGCGCAGGAATGAAGTGCCCCGGATAAAAGAAAAGCAGCAAAGGCGAGTTCCTTTCTGCAGCCCCAATTATATAGAAAGAAAAATACAGACAGAGACAAAAGCATACCTGCCAGTGAAGCCCATATTTTACAGCCCAGTACCGCATCTCCTGTAAAAGAAGTAAAAAGGGCACATAAATAATATCCTATTTTAAAGTCTGGATTTTCAAAACTTCCCCTTTCTGCCATAGACTTCGCCTGCAGAGCATAGTAGTATCCGTCCAGTCCGGCAGGTTCACTGGATTTTAAAAGCATAAAAAATCTTGCAGAGAAAATTAATCCGCAGAAAAGAATTATTGAAATTATAAATAACAGTCTTGTCTTTTTTAAAGTCATATTTTTTTCCCTGAAACATTATTGCAGGAGTAAAAGTATTATACAAGAGTAATATGGAGCCTTTCATGGGATAAAAAATGTCTTAAGGAAAAAGAACTTGAACACTTTTAAACTGTTTTGTATTCTGATTTTATGAAAAGAATAATTATTGCATTATTAACAATTTGTTTAGCATTACCTGTTACAGCTCAGGAAAACTGGTTTATGGCTCAGACAGATTCAGCTTCTGTTCAGTCTGTAAATGCAACAAGCGAACTGGTAGAAGCTCAGTTTGAAGGCAAATACTTATATCCTCCAATCAACATTCTGGACGGAGACTTTTCTACTACCTGGTGTGAAGCTCAGGAGAATGGTCCTGGAATTGGAGAATCAATTACTATTGAATTAAGTCAGGCTGTTTCTTTCGATGAAATTCAAATTGTAAATGGATTTGCAACAAAGGATTATTACAAGAAGAATAACCGTGTAAAAACAATTCTCCTTACTCAGGTTGCAGACAAGCACTATCAGCAGAAAGAATATACACTTCAGGACAACAAGGCTGACTGGCAGTCAATTAAGTTCTCTCTTCCTCAGACAGCCCAGACAATCACTATTAAAATCACTTCAGTTTATAAAGGCTCAAAATACGATGACACTTGTATCAGTGATTTCCGCCTTCTTTATAAGGGTAAGGTAATTCCTTTTCAAAATGTAAGCAAAATCAAAGCTGTGCAGGAAGAAAATTCAAAGTATCTTCTCACATCAAGTGCAAAAACTTTTGAACAGGATTTCATGGTCCTCTTTGACAAGTACGGAAAGAAGGACAACTATAACAGACTTTATTTTTATCTTGCAGCAGAAGACGGCAGTTTTTTTGAAGTAAAAAAACTGGCTCAGGATGAAATAACCCTTAGAACATACAAAAAACGTTGTCTCATAACAAACCCAAAAAACTATGATGCAGTTCTTTCTGAAGTAAAAAAAGCTATGCCTGATCTGGCAGAATCTCTTTCAAACAGAGCAACCCACTACAGCCTTAATAAAGATTCTGCAACTCATGTTATGTTTGGAACAGGTGGATATACTCCAAATTATGGCGTAGTTGAATATTATCTGGAAAACTGCCGCATCATAAAAAAAGAATGGATTGACTATGTAGAAACTACAACAATTCAGATTATAAAACTTGACGGAAAAAATATGTACATTAACGGTGTAAAATACGAAATTGTTAATCCGGATGAAGTTTACGAATTGATTAAATAGGTATAATCCAGAACAAGATTTTGGGAATCCGGAAAGACTTCATTTTTCCAGATTCCCTTATATTTTTTTAAGGCAAAGTTTTTCATGTACCGCTATATTCCACCAAAAAAACGTTCCCGGCTCAGAGTAGCACTGGGTTCTCTTTACTACCGCCAGTTGAGACGATTATTCTGGCTTAAACATTCAAAACATTTTTCTAAAAATCTAAAAGACATATCTCAAATTGATAAAGATTTTCCCTGCACAGTTTTCCAGGACAAAAGTCCAATCTACAGAAATCTTAGTCAGGATGACATTAAGCTCCAGGATGGAAAAGCTGCAAATCTTTCCATCGCTGTGAAAAAAGTAAATGGAGCACTGCTTTTACCGGGACAGATTTTTTCTTACTGGAAACTGATTGGAAATCCTTCAAAAAGAAAAGGCTACAAAAAAGGAATGATGCTGGTAAACGGAAGACCTGTTGCTGCTACCGGGGGAGGCCTGTGTGCCCTTTCCAATTTGATTTACTGGACAGCCCTTCACACACCTCTTTCAATCCGGGAACGTTACCGCCACAGCTACGACGTTTTTCCTGATTCAAACAGAATCCGTCCTTTTGGCAGCGGAGCCACCTGTGTTTATAATTACAGGGATTTGATGATTCAAAACGAAACAAAGGACACTTACGTTTTAAAAGCTTACATAAAGGATAAAACTCTTTATGCAGAATGGAAAACTATAAATCCTCCCCGGGAAAGATATGAAGTTTATCAGAAAGAACACTGGATTACTTCAGAGGGCCGGGGCATTTATCTCAGGCACAATACTCTTTACCGAAAGACCTTTGCCATAGGAACTGATGAAAAAAAAGAAGAATTAATTTCGGACACTAAGATTACAGAAAATCATGCCATAATGATGTATGAACCACTTTTGCCGGAAGGAAATTCAAATCAGCAGGAAGAATAAATCTTTTGTACTTCCTCTGAATAAACACCTGTCCTGTCATAAACTGTAAGGGCAGGAAGAACAGTCATTCCCTTTAAAGCAGATTTTTTTCCGTGAACAAGAACCATTGTTGCATCTTTATTTTCTGAAGGATAAACAAGACGAATTTCTTTTACAGTAATATGAGTTTTTTCACATGCAGAAAAAATATCATCAAGACGATTTGCCCTGTGAATCATGTAAAAGTCACCGCTGCTGTTTAAGAGAGCATCTGAAGTTAAAAGTACATCCTCAAGATTACAACATATTTCATGCCGGGCAATGGCAAGTCCTTCCTTTTCATTTTTTGGAATCTGTCCGGTCATATAAGGAGGATTTACTGTAACACAGTTAAAAGTATTTTTTTCAAAAAAGTTAAGACAGTTTTTTAAATCACCATTATAAACTGATATTGTATTTTTAAGAGAATTTAATTCTACTGAAATGTCGGCCAGCTGAGAAAGTTCCTTTTGAATTTCAAGAGTTGAAATTTTTATGGAAGGATATTTTGCCGCCATTAAAAAAGCAACTGCTCCATTACCACTGCACAAATCCACACACCTGCTGTTTTTTTTACAGCGGGCAAAATCCGCCAGCAGGACCGCATCTATTCCATAACAGAAATTATTAGGATTCTGAACCAGCTTAACGTGTCCCCAGGGCAATTCATCAACAGAAAAATTATTTGGAAGATTCATTTTTAATCCCAGATTTTCAAACTCTCTGAAAAGTTCACAAGTTCTTTTTCTTCCAAGGTCTGAGAATCAACGGCGATTATGTAGGATTTGGTAGAAAATGAAACTTCACTTCCGTCCAGTGTAAATACATACCAGGAAACCACATCCTTTACATTAGAGGAATGATTTAAAGGATTATAAACATCTTTATCTTCCTTATTGAATTCCATAAACATTTCATGAACACGGCTGGCAGTATAATCATAATCCATATCGAAAAATCCCACATTTACAATCTTATTATCCTGAGCAAGATAAGTTTTACTATTCCAGTGCCCTACAATCGCATAAGCCCAGTCCGCATAATTCTTTGAAACAAGATAATCATTGCCAACCCTTGAAAGATCAAACAAAATAAAATCCTGAGGATTATTTTCATCTTTGTCAGGGAAAACCAGCATTGTTCTTCTGATTTGAGGATAGTAAGTAAAATCCGATTTCTGATCAATGTTTTTTAACCAGGAAATAAAGTCTGTTTCCGAAAGAGTTTTTGAAGTAATGTGAATTAAAAGATTCTGTTCAACATTTGTTCCATAAAAACTTCCGCTTCCGGTTTCCTTATCAAAACTGATATATCCATAAATTTTTTCATGATTGATTAAATTTACTGAAAGGGATGTTTTTTCATTTGATTCATAAATTTCATAAGTTGTTGCGTAATCACCTTTTTCTGCAACAGCCATTCCAACCGTCACCATTTTTCCCAGAAGATCATCTACATAAGTTACGCTTGCTGTTACATGAGTATTCGGTGAAAAGATTGATATGGCAATTTTTGAAAAATCCGGTAAACTTTCCATACCATGTTTTTTCAAATTATCCATATCACATATGCAAACATTTTCCAGGCGGTAATCAGTATTAACAGGAATTTTCTGAAGAAGAATTTTTACTCCTTCTGAATAAGAATCCGGGAGTGTAAATTGTCCTTCATCAAAATAAACTGTTTCCTTAGAAATCATTGAATCATAATCATCAATCTTTTTTTTATAATCCGGATAAGCTACAATTTTTGAAGCAGTAACTCCCATTTCTTCAAGATTAGTTTTTATTGGATTCAGTTCCTCTTTTGATTTTGCAGGTCCAGCCATAAGGTCAAATGAAAAAGATTCCCTCTCATCAAAAAGCTTTACAACGTACGAAGGAATACCTCTTTTTTCCAGACGATTTTTATCTTTTTCTGCAACACTTTCTTCTTTATAGGAATGAACTAAAAGTGCATAAGGATTTTCCATGCTGAATGTTAAATCCCTGTTTTCAGTAAGAGACACTTCTTTTTTTTCAGGTTCTTCCATAATTTCTTTTTCAGCAGGAAGAGGAAGTTCTGTGTTATTTTTATTTTCTTTTACAAATGCTTTTCCATTCTGAATAAGATTTTTCCGGGTGTCTTTTTTTACAGTATTTTCCCGGACACTTTCCAGTTCCTGAGACAGTGCTTCTTTTTCAGATTCCGACTGCTCCAGTTTTTTTTCAAGAGTATTAATTCGTTTTAAAAGTTCAGCCCTTTCACTGTTTCCCGGAATATCTTCAACTGGTACAATTTGAAAAACTTCTTCGGCTTCTTCTTCAACCTGCTTAAACTCAGCGCGGCAAATCCATGGTTTATTCAGATGCAGGGTCTGAAGGTTTGAGTCTCCTGCAATTGCTTTCTGTTTAACTTCAGCCTCATTCCAGGTTTTGCTGGGATCCATAATTAAAACTCTGTAATATGGATTTCCTTTTACACTTATTTTTAAAATATCAGCCCTGTAACCTTTAGACTCAAGTTCCTTTACAAGAACCTGTGCATTGCTCTGTTTGGAAAATGAAGCCACAACAATATACCAGGCTTCTGAAAATAAAGGCAGACAAAGGATAAGGGAAAGTAATCCCAGAATAAGAAACTTTTTAAAATTTTTTTTCAAGGCATTGCTCCCTTAAATAAAATAGAATTAATGTAAAACGGAATTTACCAGTTCAAGAAATGAAGTATCCAGAGGCAGCCCCTGAGTTTCCATATTTTTTGAAACAGTATAAATTCCATCAGAGTTTTCTGTAATGGATTTTAAATCATCATCAAGGGTAGAAAATTCTACATCATTGAAATATTCAGAAAGCTGCATGCTGTTTGTAAAATAAAAAACTTCTTCGGCTTCTTCTTCTTTCTGGAGTTCAGCAAGACGTCTGCGGAAGGCATCTGCTTCTTCCAGGAGCCCTCCTCTGATTGCATGATTACAATTTGTCAGCACATCCAGGGCTCTTTTTAAAAGACCGTGTTTCTGCTCAAGTGTTTCTAAAGATGGATCAATTTCTGCTGTCATTTTTTTAAGAACCTCTTCTGCTTATCTGCCTTCATCAAGGAAGGTAAAGTCAGGAGATGAAACCTTAAAATCCTCTGCAAATGAATCTAGCTTTTTTCCGGACTCATTTTCATTTTTCTGCTCAGCTTCTGCCTTAAGTTTAAGGGCATGTTGTAAAAGTGAAGATTTTTTTATCTCCCTGCCTGCTACTGCGGATGCTGCTTCTTCTGCTGCTTTTGAAGCAAGTGCCATAAGCGACCCGCGTTTTTTATTATCGGCATTTTCAAAAGTCTCATAAGCACTCTTTTCAGATTCAGTGTCAGATGGTTTTGGTATGTCGATTGAAGATTCTTCTTCCGGAGCATCAGCGTCATCTGATTCCAGGTTTTCTTCTATTTCAGGGAGTACGTCTGAAGATGCAGTAAGCTCGATTGGAGATGCAGTCGACTCGATTGGAGATGCAGCCGGCTCAGTTGCAGGAGCAGACAGCTCGATTGGAGATGCAGTCGGCTCGATTTCAGATGCAGCTGGTTCGTTTGCAGATGCAGACAGCTCGATTGCAGATGCAGCCGGCTCGAACGCAGGTGCGGCTGGCTCGTTTGCAGATGCAGACAGCTCGTTTGGAGATGCAGCTGGTTCGGTTGCAGATGCAGCTGGTTCGGTTGAAGGAGCGGCTGGCTCGGTTGCAGGAGCAGTTGGCTCGAACGCAGATGCAGATAGCTCGGTTGCAGATGCAGACAGCTCGATTGCAGGAGCAGCTGGTTCGTTTGCAGATACAGCCGGCTCGAACGCAGATGCAGCTGGTTCGGTTGCAGGGGCGGCTGGTTCGTTTGCAGGAGCAGCTGGCTTGATTGCAGATGCAGTAAGCTCGATTTCAGATGCAGCTGGTTCGTTTGCAGGTGCATCTGGTTCGTTTGCAGGAGCAGCTGGTTCGGTTGCAGATGCAGACAGCTCGATTGCAGGAGCAGCTGGCTCTATTGCAGGAGCAGCCGGCTCGAATGCCGATGCAGCTGGTTCGATTGCAGGTGCGGCTGGTTCGTTTGCAGGAGCAGACGGCTCGTTTGGAGATGCAGACAGCTCGTTTGCAGATGCAGACAGCTCGATTGCAGATTCAGTCGGCTCGATTGGAGATGCAGCTGGTTCGATTGCAGATGCAGATGGCTCGGTTGGAGACGCAGACAGCTCGATTGCAGGAGCGGCTGGTTCGTTTGCAGGTGCGGCTGTTTCGATTTCTTCTACTGCAGTTTCTTCTGCAGAGAGTGATGGCTGGACTGGAGAAACTTCATCTGCTTCTTCCACATCTTCCAGTTCTTCTACTTCGTCAAGCTCTTCAACTTCATCAGCGGAATCAAGTTCAGTAAGTGCAGGATTTTCATCAACAGGAGAAAGTTCTTCAACTTCTTCCAGCTCTTCCACATCTTCCACAAGTTCAGCCTTAACAGGTTCAAGTTTTTCTGAAGGAGCTTCAACAGCCTTTATATCATCAGCAGCCTTATCAGCTTCAATTCTGGCAGAAGCATTAACTCCACCTACAGCCGCAAAAAGTTCATTCCAGCTTTCATCAAGAAGAGACTCTAATTCTTTAGCGTGTTTTTTTCCTCTTTTTCCCAGACTCTTTTTAATTTCGTCATTTACATCCTGACGACGATAATTCAATTCCCTGCTTAATTCTGTCCAGTCTCCGGAATCTTTTCTTTCTATATATTCAGCAAAAAGAGCCTTTTGAAATTTGTGAACTCTTCCCCGGATAACAACCATATCATCATGGCGGATATTAAAAATCAGGAAAACAACAAGGAAAATTGTAATGAACACAGCCATCAAAATCAGCATACGTTCCACATAAGTAAACTCAAATTCCTTTTCATCGCAGATCCAGGAAAGAGTTACGTACTTTGAAGTCCTTGATGAAATAAGAACAAGTGTCTTGTCATCACTGTTATTTTTTACAAGCTGCTCAACGCCAAAAAGTCCCTTGTTCCACTTATTCAGGATTTCCTGCTT
>DGUP01000020.1 GCA_002394685.1 Treponema sp. UBA4307
AGATTGTTCAGACTGCCGGAAATCTCAGAAAGATAGAAAACCTTGAGCAGGGAATGATTTGCATAATTTTTGTACAGCTGGCGAACTATGGAAGATTTTCCATAATCATTTTCTTAACCGTAAGATTTTCTTCAAAGACAACCCTTGCACTCATGCGAATCCAGGCTGTATCAATTTCATTCTCCATAAGACGGGAGCCACAAAGGTCCATATAAGGATTCACAGAAAGCACCCTTTGTTGCCAGATACTGTAAGCCTACTTTATCAAGATATTCTGCAATTTCTTTAACTGTCATTCGTGGCTCCTTTTAACATCGTCCAGATTTTCCACAACATAATGACTTGTCAAAACGAGGCTGATCAAAAGATTTTATCTAGTTGTAATTTATCGTTTACAACTAAAGGTAATATAGTGTTGTAATTTATAAATGTCAAGCGATGTTCTTTATTTTTTACAACAAACGTGGTGAAGAAAGACAAAAAAAGCCACCTCAAGACAGGTGGCTTTATAAAAAATTTGGATGGGCGGCGTATGCGTCGCTTTGCTCCGCGTACTGCAAGGAAATTATCAAACAGTTCGCTCTCGCTCACGGCGTATCCATCATATCAGGTTCCCTTTCGGGAGCGCAGGGTGCCTTTCCTGCTCGTCAAATTTCATTATATTATTGCAGAGAAAGAGAGGTTTTGCAACAAAACTCATTTTGTCTGACCTTCCACACATCCCGAATTATTTTTACAAATATCCTTCCGCTGATTCGATGGAACCTGCGATATTAAACTTTTCACACTCTTCAGGAAACTTCTTTGCAGTTTCTTTTATGCAGTCAACAAATTCCTTACTTTTTGTTTTTTCAACAATTTCGTCCCAGACTTCACTCATCCAAGAAAACTGACTAGCGGTGCAGTCATTTTTTACAAACTCTATAGTTGCTTTTATATCCTTTGTAAAAAGTTCAATCTCTTTTACTATTAGGGGGTCTCTAACATAATAATTGTTCATATCAGTAACTTCTAATTCTGCCTCACTTTTTGCAAATTCATCTTTTATCATTTCTTCCTCCTTTTACTAGGTTGGCTTTTTGCATTTGGATAAATAGAACTTATTCATCCCTATATTCAGAATATACTAATTTATGTTGAAACTTGTTTTTCCAATTGTTTATAAAAAGCTTTTAAGCAAGTATTTTGAAATTCAGCAATAATTGGATTTTTACTTTGTTTCATTTCATTTTCAATAATCAAGTTATCCGTAAAATTTGTTTTGTTAAGAAACTCCAACAAATCATTCCTGGTATCAATCTCTTTCAAAAGATAAGACAATTTCACTTTCCTTGTTATTTCTTTATCTATGTCAAACAGGTTAATTGATTCTGTAAAATCTTGAATAAAGTCATTTTTCAAAACCGATGAATCAGGCAATGAAACTTCTTCATAATCACAATCCAGTAAAAATTTTTTATGCATGTAATAATCTTTTTTCATTGCCTGGTCCTCTCTAAAACCAAAATTCAACAAGAGAATTATGTTCCTTTGCAAAAGAAAGAATTTCTATCAGTTTTGAAGCGGCTTCTTTTGTTTCATCGTCATTAGCATTTTCCTTAAAAGCGATAGCCATTGCTAAAGCTTTTGGAACATCTTCTTTTTTCAGGCGTTCGTTTTCACAATCATCTATAATGATGTTGAATTCCTTATTAAAATCAAAATAAAGATGCAAAAGAAATCTATTATATCTATATGGAAACGAAAATTCCTGAATATTTGGTGAAGAGTTATCGAGATAATCCATATATTCCATTTCTTTTTCTCCAGCTTCATTTACTGGTACATTAAACCATGCCAAACGTTCATTTTCTTTCATAAATTACATCTCCTCTCGCTTTTTGATTCTAAAATGTGTTGCTTCATTATACTCAGAATTATTCCTTCCGTGCATTTTACCATTACTATCTCTAATGAACTTCTATTCCATCGGGCGAATCATTTTTTCGATGAAGTTGATTTCATCCGCAGACAAACAGTATTTCTTGTAAAGCTGTTCGTCTATTTCTGGGATTTGCTGACTCCAGTCGATGTCGCCGTTTGCAAAAATTGCCACACGGATTCGAGATTGCTAACGCAATCTCATCTTACCCCTTTATATTGCAGATTCTTGAATCGATATAATTCCATTCTTCATCTGTAATGTTCCACATTTTGCATAGCATTTCATCGTTGTAGCATTTGTCATACTTTTCTAAGTCTGGAACAAAGCAGAAGCATTTTTTTGACACATCTTGAGATACAACAGCCTGCAAAAGCAAAAATCGTACCGTTTTTGTTAAAATGTATGATTTATAATTTAGAACTTCATCTTCTGAATCAAATGCACCTAAGACAATAAAAGATTCTGTACAGCATTCTCCTGGTGCTGCAATTCTCGTATTTCCATCATAATAAAAACCCACAGGTTTTGTAAAATCAGTCTGTCCTGCGATTGGAGACCGAGGAACTATGAATTTCCATTTATTCAAAATATTATTAGTGTCTTCAACATCCTTTTTTGCAGCATATTTTCTTCCTATTTTTTGAATAAACCAACAAGGAATACCCGATTCCTTAGGTTCATAATTTGTTCTTAGACCAAACGGTTTTTGGGAAGAAACAACTGATTCCAAAGTTTTTGAAGATGTTTTTAATACTTTTTCAATTATTGGAATTGCCTGGTTAAATCTGACAAAGATGTTGTACTCGTTAAGTTTTCTGTCTGCAAAAAATCTTTTATTATTTACTATATTTGTTATATAACACTTATCAGTAATTTTATTTTTATCCCATAAAAAATAACAAAGTCCACCCGCGATATCTACAGTGGGAAACAAATCAGTCGCTTTTGGGTAATCAAATAATTCAGAAAGACTATTATCAGATAACATTTTTTCCCTAAAACTGTCTAGCCCTCGTCCACCTACATACCAACGTGCGGGCATAATCATTGAAATATAATTTGGTTTTATCTTTTTTGAGTTTTCAACAAATAAATTATATGTAGGTAATGCACTTACTCCATACCCTCCATCCATTTCCTGATACGGTGGATTTCCCACGATTGCGTCAAATTCCATTTTTCCATTTCCTTTTTTCCAGAAGTTTTCTGATGTTACGTCTTTTATGAAAGAGTCGCTTTTGTTTTTCAAATCGTTTACAAGATGGTCAAAAGCGTGAGCGTTGATTTTTGTATTTTTAAAGCCACAGAGCGTTCTTTGTGTAATTGCCTTTGCCATTGGAGTTTTGCAGATTACAAAAATGTTTTCGCGTATTGTTTCTTCCCATAGGGCGTTTTCTGCCATCTGTGGATGCAGGTTCTGTTTTGCCCTGAAAATCGAATAGGCACAGTAAAGCGGATATAGACCTGTCTTTGAGTTGATTTCCAGAATCTTTGCTTCACTGTTGCCAAGTGTTTTTTCTGTTACATCTTTTACATCAATAAAATGCGGGCTTTCATTTTCGCCCAGAATCTTTTCATAATCTTTGTCAAAGAAAGACCATCCACCAAGACAGTCTCCCATGTGCATATTCACCACACGCCAGGGAGTCAATACCGTTTCTTTGTCTGGGTTTCTAAAGTAAGAGAAAATCTCTGCAATCTTTCTTGTGCGCTCTGTTACATTCAATTTGTCTGCCGCAAGAACAAGATTACGGATTCGTTTTCCTGCTGCAATGAAAACATCCTCATCGTAGTATTTTTCAAAATCGGCGAAATTTTCTTTTGTAATGCCGCGGGGCATGAACTCTTCCCAGGAAGTATCGTCTACAAGTTCTACAAACTTTTTGAGCGTAATGTCTTCCGTAATTGGGATTTCGTCTCCGTTCTTTCCCCTCGCTCCGTAAATCAAAAGAGGCATACGAATACTGATTCCACGCAAAATGCTGATTGCGGTCTGTCTCTGCTTTTTTGCCTCCAGTAACCGCTGTCGGGCTTCTTCTTCCTCTGGGCTTAATTCACGTTTTTCTTTTTGAGGCTTTGGCTTTGAAAGATCTTCATATTCTTCCTCCGTAAGCCCCTGTTTGTTCACGTCGATTTTATCACCGGCTTTGTTTGCTTTTGTCTGCCCAATAATTGCCTGTAAATCTTTGAATTTTTCAAGCTCTACTTTTGAAAGCTTTAAGAGTTCATCGTTGTAAATACTTGCATCATCAAAACCTTTTGTTACAGCACGTTCTGCATAAGCTGATTTCAACTGCTGTAAGAGGCTGTTCACCTGATATGGCTTCATCGTGCTTCCGCTGATTCCTATTACAGGACAAAAATTCAAAAAGTCGCCCAAACGATTTTTGTCATCAACTTTAGTTTTTCCGACTTTTGTATTTAGTGTTACAGCATCAGCAACCATTTTGAGCGTTCTGTCCGGAGCAAAATCAAAGACATAAGCACAAGTTTTAGTTTTACCGTAATCGTTACAAGGTGTTTGTACACGGAAAATTGTCTGCAAGTAACCAGCGGCTTTTGTAGAATAAGTTCCGTAAAGCATGAAAACTGCTGTCCACTGTTTTACGCTTACACCAGTTGTAAGTTTTCCACAACTTAATGTGATTGTATAACCGTCATCGCCAGCGTCTTTTATCGCCTTGCGGACGGCTTCAAGGGCTTCTCCTGTCGGATCTTCTGGATCTCCGTCTCCAGCTACATTTACCACATTGAAATTACAGAATACAGGATGCTTTTCAAGCAAATGCTGCAAGGCAAGAGCTTCTTTCACTCCCGGAACCATCCATAGTGTGTGGTGAAAAAGGTTTATGTATTCTTTACAGCTGAAAGGATATAGACTTTCCTTGTCCTGTTTAGTAAGAAGATTCAAAAAGTCATTCACGCTATTTTCATGAACAAAAAAGCCGTTTTCATCCGTGCGGAAAAATTCTGCAAAGTTAAATGCCTTGTCGCCAACGTCAACAAAGTCACCTTTGACAAGTTTTCCTAAATCATAGGTGTACATCCGCATTTCAGGCAAATCTGCATAAGGATTGGAATCGCCAAAATGAGTTTCTTCCCACTCCTGCTTTGCCCGCTGCTCCATCACATAATCCCAGGTGAATACGCTGTCGTCATCATCTTCGTAACTTGAGAGAATGTTGAAGGGAGTGCCCGAAAGTTCCAGAAGCTTCGTTCCTTTTTCCGGTTTGAACAAAATGCTCTTTACTTTATCACCAAGTTCTGTTGTTGTGCCTTCGTGTGCTTCGTCAATGATTACGCAATCCCAGTCAATGTTAAAGACATCATCATTTTTGTCGAACTTTCCACCAACAATTTTAGAACCGCGTAAATCTTGAATAGAAGCAAAGTAGATGTAATGCTTTTTATCTTTTTTAAAAGTCTTTTCAAGGTCTGAAATTTCTATTCCGCTCTTTTTTGAGCCGTAGCGGTATTTATCTTCTTTTGTAAAAATCTTTCCAAAATCTTCATGCCAGCCGTCATCAACAACGGGACGGTGCGTAATCAAAACCGTGCGTTCAAAATTCATGCGGCGAACGACTTCAAGAGCTGAAAGAGTTTTGCCGAAACGCATCTTTGCATTCCAGAGCATCCGAGGAGATTTCTTGAACTGCTTTACTGTCTTTTCAATTGCTTCTTTTTGTTCCGGGCGGAAACTGATTGGAATAAACTTATCCATTGGAATTAGCATGTCAATCGAAGCATCTCCATGCTTTACCGCTGTAATCGCTTTTATTGCGGTAACATCATCACAGCAGAACCATTCATTCCCAAGTTTCTTATCACCAAAAGTTTTTTTCTTGATTCCAGAATTTAACAGAACACGGTGAACATCATAATCGCGGAAACTTTCCGTGTTCCAGCTGCCGTCCTTTTTCTGAATTGTTCGAATCGCAAGTTCAGTATGAAGAAGAGTAACGCTTACAGCTGCAGTTTTTGTATAAGTTTTAATTCTTTCAAGAGCAGCCTGATTCAATTCCTTGCAGTTTGGCTGCAGGCGGTCAGGCGTTAAATCTGTGTCAAGTTTTGTGTCGCCAACTTTTACGCTTCCGGCATGTGCATCGTCTGGAATTGCAAATACATAAATGAGTTTGTAAGAGAATGTATTCTTAAAAGTCTTTTCTGTTAAATCTGCCATTATGCCCCTCTCTTCTTTATGAGCGATTTATATAGAATGATTTTGTTTTCTTTCCAGTCCATGATTTTGCAGGGGAAGTTTTTCTGGGTATTCATTTCTTCAAATAAAAAGCCCTGCTCGCTGTCATCTCCAGAAGAGAATGGCGTTGAGAAAGTTAAGCCATCCATCTGCCATAAGTTCCAGCTGATAATTTCTGCGATTTTCTTTTGTTCTTCCTCTGTTGGAAGACGTTTAAGGAAATGTTTTGTATATTCGTTAAAAGAAAGAAGAAGATTTGATCTTGCTAAAAGAAGGTTGTCGCCCTGAAGCTCAAATCCGTAAGTGTTCTGAAAAGCAACGCTTGCCCACAAAAAGTATTCAGCTTCGTTTGCAGCGTTTTCACAGATAACCCGCATTTTTCTGTCTAAAAGACCGATTCTTTCTTTTAGTTTGATTGCCTTTCCTGTAACTGTGTCGTAGCGGCTTACAAGATATGGAGCTTCCCCGCAGGTGATTTCTAAGCGAGTGAGTTTTATATAATCCTGCCAGGTTTTACCACTTTCAATATCTGTGGAAAATTTAATTTTTCCCTTGCGTGCCTTCCACTTTTTCTCGTTGACGTTTCCATCAACTATTTCTGACGAATTAAAAACATCTTTTCGTCCAAACCATGCCTCATCAATCAGATTGTTCTGATTGTTACAAATCCAGCTTGGAGTAAAAACTTCTGCCTTATTGCGGGTTCGGTTTTGTTGTTCTTCCTTCTGCTTTTGGATTCTTGGTTTTATGCGCTCGGAATGCAATCCTGTGATTTGCGAGATTTGTATCTGTGTTTTTGAGGAAATTTGCGGATAGTCATCAGTAGCCCAAAGAATGTTTTTTCCTTTGGTACGGTCAAGAAGAATGATAGATAGAATCTCTTCTGAAAAGGGGAATATTTGATTATTTTGCTGCTGTCTTTTGTCACTATTCACTTTCAATAACTCTTAAAACACTTCATCTTCTTAAAGTAGAGTTTTAATAACTACTCTAATAGTAGGTTACCATATTTTTACTCTTTGAGTAAGTGGTTTAAAGTATCTATACCTACTAAAAGTAAGTATGACTAAAGAAGAGCTTTGCCAAATATTTTCGTATAACATTAAGAAATACAGACAGGGACGATTTACTCAGGAAGCTTTAGCCGAAGAAGCAGGTTTATCCCCTCAGCAAATAAATGGGATTGAAGGTGGAAGGAAATTTGTGAGTACGGAATCTTTACTTAAAATCGCCACTGCCCTAGATATTGAAGTCTATCAGCTTTTTATCCCACAAAACAAAACACCTGTAATAATAGAAGAAACTCCAGAAAATGAAAGAATCCGTGCACAATTGACAGATGAAATTGTTGAACAAATAAGACTATCTGTTAATAAGTCCTTGGATAAAGTAAAAAACAATAAATAAGCTTTCTTGCGTTAGGGATTGTAGCCACGAGCCGCAGGCTCGTTCTGGAGCGACCGTAAGGGAGCGGAAGAATGGAGCGCGGTTAGCGCGGAATGGCGAAAAGCCCGACCGCTTGCCGTAGGTAAGCGGGAACGCCCAAACCTTCATTCCTTGTTCTTTATTTTTTACAACAGATCTGATATTCTGAAGCAAGGACAGGATTATGAAACTAAACACAAACCTTACAGTTGCCATTCACACTATTCTCTGCATTGCTTATTTTGAAAAGGATAACAAGGTCACTTCCACTTTCATTGCAGGAAGTACCGGTATGAACCCTGTAATTATCAGAAAGATTTTGGGAAAACTCCAGGCAGCAGAAATTGTAGAAACAAAAGCCGGAGTCGGAGGCTCTACCATTTCAAAGA
>DGUP01000051.1 GCA_002394685.1 Treponema sp. UBA4307
TTTCAAAACTCGACATTCGGGCTAGGTATGGGAAAAACAAGCAGTTAAACAATCACACCTTTGGTAGATGGAATTTCTCCATTCCGCCTCTGGTCAATTTCTACAGCCTGACGAATTGCCCTTGCAGCAGCCTTAAACAGACCTTCCATCTTGTGATGATCACTTCTACCCCGAATCGTATCAAGATGTATATTACATCTGGCACTAGAAGCAAATCCCTGCCAGAAATCTTCAAAACAATCTGTCTGAAAACTTGATTCCTGTCCATTTGCAGAAATTGATACCAGTGGAATTCCTGTTAACTGAGGATTGCATACGCAAAAACCTCTTCCTCCAAAATCAACACTGGCCTGCAAGAGACTTTCATCCATTGGATAAATGAAAAAACCTGCTCTATAGATTCCTGCACAATCCCCAAGTGCCTTTGCAAATGCCTGACCAAGTGCAATTCCGGTATCTTCAATTAAGTGATGCTGATCAACCTCAAGATCACCTTTTAACTCACCGGTTAAATCAAACATACCGTGTTTACAAAAGGCGCTCAGCATATGATCAAAGAAACCAATAGGATTTTTTACTTCGCACTTACCGCTTCCATCAAGATTTAATGTTAAAGTAATCTGTGTTTCTTTTGTATTTCTCTGGATTGTTGCAGTTCTCATTTTTTTAATCTCCTAAAATCATTAAATATATGAAACCGTTTCCACAAGTTCCTTTCTCTTTGTGTGATTTGGTAATGGCTCAAAACCGTCAGCCTTGTATCCTAAATCAAGGAACATAAGAACCTTTTCATTTTCAGGTAAGGCAAAAAGTGATTCAGCTTTTTCAGGATCAAAATTGTTAATCCAGCAGTTGTCTACCCCTTCATTTGAAGCAGCCAGCATTAAATGAGTTGCAACAATTGTAGCATCTTCAACTCCACTGTCTCTTTTTCCACCTGGATATGTAAATGTATTTGAAGAATCAAAAGTAACCATCAGAACTGTAGTTGCCCCGTAACGGCATGGAGTAAGGCGATCAATTTTTTTAAGCCCTTCTTCTGACTGAATTACATAAACATGAAACTCCTGAAGATTCTTGGCAGTTGGTGCAGCCCTTCCCCCGTTCAAAATTGATTCTAAAACTTTCTTTTCAATAGTCCTGTCACTGTATTTTTTACAGGAATATCTTTTATTTACAAGTTCTGAAAATTCCATACATTACTCCTTATCTACAATCATTTAAAAAATGACCGCCACCGGAAATCCAGCGACGGTCTTGTAAAATCAAATTAGAACTTAAGAGATACAGTTACAGGTAAATCTATCTTGAACTGATAATTACTGAAATCAATTGGAACATAAACGCCCATATCAACTTCAACATCTCCAAAAGTAGCAGTTGTACCGGCTGAAACATTAAGTGCAGGAGAAGCAGACATTACGTCATAGGCATCTACATCAATGTAAGGATTCAGCCAGTTATTTATTGAATACTGCAGCAGAACTTCTCCACCAAGCTTAAATGCATCAGCATACTGAATCAATCCTGTTGCCTGGAATGCCAGTCTGTTAAGATAGTACTGACCACCAATCTGGGCATCAATTCTCTTGTAAGACATAGCACCATCTTCATAATCGAAAGTAGCCGCACCATCAAAATAAACACCTGACTTCTTATAAGGCATAAAGTTTACTGCCAGACCGATTGCCAGGTCACTTTCTTCTCCATTACTGAAGCCATGAGCTCCAACAAGAGCATTCTTTGCAGCAAAGAACTGGAAGGCACCAATATCGTATCCAAATTCAAGACTTCCCCAGAACTTACCTACCATATCATAATTCTGATTAGCAATATCCATCCAGTAAGCGCCTGCGCCACCTTCAGCTGCCAGAGAAATCTTTATGGCACTGGAAGCAATATCCAGCTTATAACCGTATCCATCGGCTGTTACTGTAGATGCCCAGTCTCCAAACTGAGGGAATGCAATGGTATGTTCATCAAGATAACCCATTGTGAACTTAAATGCTGAAATTGGAGCAAACCAGATATTATAACTGCTGACAGAACTTTCATTTGACCAGCACCATATTTCGGCACCACCAAAATCATCAATTTTAGTAGCCAGTTTCCAGAAGTAATCACCACTTGAAGAAGGAGCCCATTCATTCAATGTAATTATTCCCCAGCCAGTTTCATCAAACTTAAAGAGTGAACCTCTGAGTTTAGTCATTACAGAAACATCAAAATTTGGATTATCCAGATGAGTTGGCTCAACAACTACCGGTTCGTAACTAACACGAATATCTGCATAATCTGAAGAATAAGTACCGTCATTATCTCTGCCGGTCGGTTTCATTATATTGTTATTGTTAACCTGTTTTCTTGCAGCAGCCAGGCTTCCGTCAAAAGCACAAATTCTAAAACCAAGATTATTGTACTTTTTGTATTCATGAGTACCTGTTATTTTTTCTTCTGCCAGAGAACAGTAAATTGTTGCAGAACTCCAGGAACCACCCTGATAAAAAGCGTAACCGTTTGAGTTTGTCCAGGTCCATTCCCAGACGTTACCACTCATATCATAGAGGCCATATCCGTTTGCAGCTTTTGAAGCAACAGTGTGAGTTTTTCTGTTGGAATTATCTACAGACCAGCCTACAGCTTCAATATCATTACTGCCTGAATAAGTATGTGGCTTTCCACCCTTTGCAGCATGCTTCCATTCATCATTTGAAGGGAGACGATAACCGTTAGCGCTGGCAAGCTGAATGATTATGCCTTCAATTGAAGAGCCGGAATGTGGTACATAACCCCAGTCTTCTACATTTGTGGAACCATTTACTGAATAAACCGGATCAAGCCCTTCCAGACGAGATAACTTATTACAGAAAACTATTGCATCGAACCAGCTTACATTTTCAACAGGAAGTTTGTTTCCTTCAAATTCGCTTGGATTCTGGCCCATAACATAATAATACAAATCCTGAGTAACTTCTGTTTTACCCATTTTGATTTGAGCACCAGGAATTGGTTCAAAAAAGTATTCGCACTCTTTTGTCTGAGCAAAAAGAGAAGCCCCGCATAAAAGAAGAGTCAAACCTATTGCTATTTTTTTTGTCATTTCAGGTTCTCCATATAGCGTTGATGTTAATACAAAATCACTATCTTGTCATACCCCTTAATTATCGGAGGAAAAAAGTCATTTCTTTTATGAAAAAAAAGAATCTATTCACTTTTCTGATTACTTAAGACCTTTTTCAGACAGATAAATAACTGTCATAACATTCTATTCTTTATTGAAATTCCATTCAGCAATAAAAAAAACGGCCGGAACAAATGAATTTTTACTTCAATTTTTCTCAACCGTTTTCTGTAAGTATATTTTTTACCGAACTACATTAAAACTTTTCTCAAACCATATTCTACAATATCGGTTGCTCCAAGACTATGAAGCTGCGGCAGAAGGGTTGGAACTTCGCTTTTTTTAACGGCAATCTTAACTGCATAACCGTTTCCTCCAAAGAGAGGTGAAACAGTTGGGCTCTTCATCGAAGGAATACCCTTAATAAGATTGTCAAATCTATCTTCAGAAACATTCATTTCGAGCATTACCCTGTCTCTTGCAGCAAGAACAGTTTCAAAGAGCATTTTAAGCTCCATGATTTTCTGTTTTTTCTCCGGATCCTTCATAGCTTCCTTAGAAGCGTACATTCTTGTTGAAGATTCCATCAGAGTATCAACAATCTTAAGACGGTTTGCCTTTAATGAAGAACCAGTTGATGTATTATCAATCAGGATTTGTGCCAGTGCATCTGGATTGTCCTGAACAAATCCTTCACTAGTACCCCAGGTACGGAAAATTGAGCCCTGGATTTTTTTCTCTTCAATCCACTTGCGGCTTAAAGACTGATATTCTGTTGCAATTGTAACAGGCTTTTTCAAAAGAGCATCATAATCCACAGTTTCAGGAATTGCTGCAACAATGCGGACAGGATCAAAACCCAGATCCATGATTTCTTCAACCTGATCTTCTACACCGTTTTCGTATACCCAGTCTTTTCCACTAAAACCAACATCAGCCTTATTAATTGCAAGAAGTGCACTTGTAATCTGAGGCTTAACTACCTGGAAAGCGAGATCTTTCTGATTTGTAACAGGGAAGTATGTCCTGTCAGGAAGATAAAGTGAAATACCAACGTCACTCAAAAGAGAATATACTGACTCGTAAATACGGCCTTTTGCCAATAAAATCTTTAACTTTTCCATATCAGTGGGATAATACAAAATTACTTGCCATTTGAAAAGAGAAAAACGCTTAATTTACAGGGAACCATGTGCCCTGGCCTGCAAAATTCCTTCAATAATTTCCTTATTAAGGGATTTTTTCAGCTGTGGACTAGGTCTTCCCGTGTAAAATCCCTGTACCAGATCCACTCCAAGGCGAACTACAGTTTCCATTTCTTCCCGGGTTTCAACCCCTTCTGCCAGAACCAGCATATCGTTCATATGAGCAAATTCAATGGTGTTTTTTACAAACATCTGCTTATTGATATTCTTGTGAATGTCATTAATCAGATACCGGTCGATTTTAACATACTGAGGTTTATAGCGCATAAGATTTACAATATTGGAATGCCCGGTACCATAATCATCAAGAGCAACAGGAACATCCAGTCCTTTTCCCCCGATTTTCTTAATACGCTTAAGTTCTTCATCTGAAAGGGAATCCTGCTCGGTGATTTCTACAACCATCGCATCCATAATGCCGTTGTAGCGCTGTTCAAAGTTCTTCTGATCTTCTGAAGTAAGGAAAAATCCCGGAATTGAATTGATAAAAACCTTTATTCCGTCAAATTCACTTTTTCTGGAAAGATATTCTTCCATTACGTTAAACATTGTGGCCTTTTCAATGTCGTATGTTCTGTTATTCTTTCTGGCATATGAAAGAACCTGCTCCGGACTCATTCCAATTTCGCTTGGAGTGCGCATAAGAGCCTCGTAAGCATAAATGGACTGGTTCCGCATATCGAAAATTGGCTGAAAATGATAGTGGAACATGTTTTTTTCAACCAGGGCAGACAGACGACTTTCTGCATTTTCGTCCTGCCCCGCATCTTTTTTCTGTTCCATAGTATTGAAAGAATGAATTCTGCTCTTGTAAAGTTCTGCTGTAGCAAATTTTACAAAGGAATTCAAATTCGGTGTCCAGCCGGGATTAACCACCGTACAGCCGCAGTTTACTTCAATAAAATATCCTTTTTCATTACTTGAATTAATTCCTGACAGACAGTTAAAGAAAACCCGAACTGCTTCACTAATAATCGGTCCAAGATTTCCACTGGTACTTACCCAGTTTAAAACAACAAACTGACTGTCCGAAATTTTTCCTATGAATCCATTCTTAGCGTTTGCGATTTTAAGGGCCTCTGCCACAGAATTCAAGGTTCGGTTGATTTCTTCAATTCCGAAATTGTCCTGAATGAACTTATAATCAGGCAAATCATATACAGAAACCGACATTAATTTATCAGTATTAGTTTTAGCAAAATTGTTGAACCATCTGTTTACGCCCATATAGTTAGGCAGTCCGGTGAAAGAATCAATATATCTGCTGTTCTGCACACTTTCCTTAAAATGAGTTTTTCGCATTTTATTCACAGTAGCATTCATCACCAGAGAAATCACTTTGGAAATACAGACCGTTTTTATTACCTGGGAAGTGATATCCCTTATTTTTGCAGAATAAAGGCCTATAAATTCTCCGTCCATGGAAATATCGCTGACCACATACATTGTTGTGTTATCTTCAAGCCAGTCGTCCCAGTCCGGAACCATATTGCATGTGTCATATTCATTAATTTCGTTATCCTTGTAAGCTTTTATTCCGGTGGAATAAATCATCATTCTGTCAGTAAGAACATGCCGTTTTGATTCCTCCAGAGTTCCCATGGAAAATGAAATAAAATCATCCCGGAGAGACATAAAGGAATTTTCAAAAATAACATCTTCCAGCCGACCTTTTGTTTCGTTATCCTCAGTAATTTCTGTGGAACTCATCATTGCATCGGCCCAGGCAAATGCTTTTTTCTCAAAATCTTCATTATCAAGGGTAATATCAAAAAGAAGCTGGGAATGCTTACGGAAATCTGTAGTAATATGATCATCACAGCCGCAGCTTTCTGAAAGAACCAGTTTATATCCTACGGTAAACTTAAGCTTTTCATATTCCCTGTTATATTCTGCAAGGATATTGTCCACGCAGGTTTTAGCCAGGCCTTCCGTATCTTCACGGCAAGTGGAAATTCTAGGAGAATTAAAGCGGGCTTTCTGAACCCCGTCAAATCCTGTAACAATAACATCGTCCGGCACCCGGATATTATTCTGATTCAATAAATCACAGACCCCAAGTGCCATATTATCGTTAGCACAAATGATTGCATCCGGCAGTTTTTCCCGTGCTGAAATCACTTTGCCAATAACCTTTGAAGCCTGAATTTTATCATAATTGGCATAGGCAACGTTTTCTTCATTAAAAGGAATATTATGTTCAAGAAGCACCTGTTTAAAATATGCCAGTCTCTCTGGAGTTTCAGGATCTACATCAGGCTGATTATATCCCCCTAAAAAAAACAAATCCCTGCAGTTATGCGCTTCAATTACGTGAGAAATAAGTTTTTTGTACTCAACTTCATATTCCCGGACGATGGTGTGATATCCGTCATTATTGCCGTGAACGATCATAACAGGAAGGTTCTTTTCCCGGAATTTTTCTACCAGCTGGGCAGGAATTATCTGATTATGAAAACATTCAGCAATGATTATACCCGCATCAATTTTGTCATAGTTTATAAAACTAAAAAGAGTGCTTTCTTCAAGAGTTTTTGTATGATTGATTTCATAGGCGCTGTTACTGGTAAAAACCATCACCTTGAAATTTTTTTCAGCAGCATATTTATGCAAATAAGAGAGAAATTCTGTTCTAAAATGATCCTGTATTGTTGCTGCACAGACAGCAATTACTTTTTTTCTCATATAATCCTCAATTCTTAAATCACTTTTTATTATACCCTCTTTTTTGGATTTTAAAACAAAAAAAACCTGACAGGAAGTAAAGTTTTACCTCGCGTGTCAGGTTTGTATTTTAATTAAGTCTCCAGGGACTAGAGTTTAGCCTTTCTTAAGCGAACCTTTTCAATATCTTCACAGAAGAGTTCGCGCAAGTCATTAAGACCCAGTGCCATAAGAGCCATACGGTCAATACCAATACCCCAGGCTGCAACAGGAACATCGATGCCCATTGGCTTAGTAACTTCTGGACGGAAGATTCCGGAACCACCAAGTTCGAACCAGCCAAGTTTAGGATGCTTAATGTGTACTTCGATTGAAGGTTCTGTAAATGGGAAGTAACCTGGTACATATTTAACTTCAGTAGCACCGGCAACTTCAACAGCGAACATTTCAAGCATACCAAGAAGTGTGCGCAGATTTACATTTTCACCAAGGATAATACCTTCTGTCTGGTAGAAGTCAGACAAGTGGGTAGCATCAACTTTATCGTAGCGGAAACAGCGGGCAATACCAAAATATTTTCCCGGGATTTCAGCCTTGTGAAGCTGATGTGCTGAAAGAACTGTACCCTGTGAACGCATAATCAGGCGGCGGGTAAACTCATGATCAAACTGATAGTTCCATCCACGGCTTCCAGAGTTTCCACCATTCTGATGAACAGCAGCAACATTTGAAAGATATGGTTCTTCAATTTCTTTTGCGTGAGTTGGATTCTTTAAGCGGTAAACATCGTGAATGTCACGGGCAGCGTGGAACTGAGGCATAAAGAGGGCGTCACCGTTCCAGAATTCTGTTTCTACAAGCGGTCCGTCAAATTCCTGGAAGCCCAGAGAAACCAGTTTATCCTTAACAGATTCAAGGAACTGTACGTAAGGATTGATTCTTCCCGGAATAATTCTTGCTGGAGGAATAGAAATATTGTAGCCACGGAATGTGCCCTTTTTCCAGTCTCCTGAAGCAAGCATATTTGGTGTAATTTCACCAATTTCGTTTCCTGTAATACCTGCACTCTTAAGGCCTTCAGCAACTTCTTTTGCCTGACCACAGAGCTTAAACACTACAGTTTCACGTTCAATTGTCTTAAATGGAGTTTCAGAAATACCACGCTTCTTTGTAAGGCCGCCCATTGCATCCAGCTCATCCTTTGAAAGATTTGCTGCATCGAGCTGAGCGTTTTCAGCGCTTTCTGCCTTTTTAATTAAGTCTTTTGTAATGGCGATTCTTGCTGGTAATTCTTTGCCTGTTACCTCAGCCTTCTTTTCGGCATTCATTGCAAGAACACCTTCTTTGCTCAGTGAACCGAAAGCAGAACCTACATCCTTATTTTCTACACCGAGACCAGCTGCCAGTTCAGGGAGCAGCTTAGGACCATTTTCCTTGAGGAAATTGACAATTCTTTCTTCAATCAGACCATTCTGCAGAACAGAACGTCCAAAATCAGTTAATTCGAAATAAGTGTGAGGAGTTCTTGAAACTTCCTTGAGAAGGCCTTTTCCTGACAACCAGCTGAATGCCTGGTTAGCGTGGCCTTCTTTATAATTCAGTTCTTTCTGAAGGCGAACAGAAGTAAGTTCATCCTCCAATCCATAATGAAGCAGCACCTTAATTTCAAGAGGGTGCAAGTTCTTAATGATGTTTGTGAGATCTGCCAATTTAATTACCGTTTCAAGACTTTTTGATTTATTTTATTTAGTAAACATGACATAAACAATGTACTCTGTCATTCTTATGCCTCTGCTGTCCTTAAAATACCTAGTCTTGTCCTTTTCACGATGCGCGTAATGCTTATATTTGTTTTCTACAGCAAATTGTTCAAAAAATGCCATAGAAGTATTCATTGCTTCACCCTGATCAAAAACACCTGCCATACAAACATAGTGCAAACGAACTTCCCCTGTGAATGGAACATATTCCATTGTAAGTTTCACATTCTTTGCAGTTGGATGCTGATCACCGAAAGTGTCTTCAAGATCAATGATTCTTACAGTGGTTGCTGTAACATCCTCATCAACAGCTTCGTCAAAAGACTGATTCATAGCCTCCTGAGCGATAATTGATGCTGAAAATATTGAAACGAGCGTTAGTACTGTTACAAAAAGTAACTTTTTCATTATAAGCCTCCCCGAGCGAATAATTAGTACAATGAATACCGAATTATTCTATCAGTTTCCATAAAAAAATCAAGGTCAACGACATATTTGCCCTGACTGATATATATCCTCGGGTTATCCACAATCAGTATGGAACCCGAAATTTCCTTAGGTTTGTTCTTTTCATAGATGCGCCAGTATTCCCGCACACCATTTTTTACTGCATTTTCACATGCTTCCTGGATTCCCTCAAAGCCTTTTTCCACAGAAGCCTCTCCAATCCCCTTAATTTTTGGATGAGTTATGCTGATCCAGCGCTGGTAAACAATCTTTTGAGTTGCCGTTCTGTCACAGAAAGCCCAGACCTTCAGTTTTGGCCCGTCCACCTGAGGACTTTTGTAAGAAATTCTGTTTACTGCAGTATCAAAAGGCTTTAAAACTGTCAGCTCAAAATATTCTTCCACCTTTCTGGCTTTATCTGATGGAGTATATTCAAAGCCCCAGCCCCCAAGCATACCACTCAACAAATATGGAGTAATCTGTTTGGCCCGATTAATTGAAAATCTGAAGATTTCAAGTTCATCTTCTTCAAGATTAAGGGCTTCCTTTTCCTCTTCCGGGGAAAGAGCCTCTTCTTCAAAATGACCAGGGAAAGCATCCATATCCGCCCAGATCTGAATACGAATCTGATCCAGCTGAGACGGTTCCTGAGCAAAGGATTTAACAGGATTCAAAAGAGAAAAACACAGTGAAAGTACAAAAATTATCTTCTTCTGTAAGCTTCTATCCATACTTTTACAGGATTCACCCTCATCCTTATCAGAATATAAATGAAAGCCATTACAAATCCTGTCAGATGAGTAAGATGTGCTACGCCAGCTTGTCCAAAAAACTGTGAGACTATTTCCACAACCGCATACAACAGCACCAGAACAGGTGCCGGAACAGGGATTATACCCCAGATTCTAATAATACTTCTTGGGAAAAGAACTGCATACATGAGCAGAATGGAATAAATTGCACCACTTGCTCCCACCAGTAAGGTATTCACGCCCAGTAATCTGTACATCAAAAGAGAAATCAGCCCGTCAAAAATACCGCACACAAAGTAGAAGAGCAGAAATTCAAAAGAACCAATTGTTCTTTCAACAATAAAGCCAAAACAAAGAAGTCCCAGCATATTGAAAATCAAATGGCTCCAGTTTGCGTGAACAAACATATAACTGACCGGCTGCCACCAGAAATGATAGTGAAAGCAGCCTGTCACAGAAAGTCCGCCTAAAGATTGTATATACATATAAATCCGCGGATTTACTGCACCTGCCAGAAAAACAAGAACATTTAAGGCTACAATTATTGCTGTAGCATAAAAATATCTGTATCTGAACGGCTTATTTATAAATAATTTTTTTTCCATATAATTCATTTCTCTAAGATTGATTATCGTTCATGTGGGACTTTTTTTAAATACTGGAAATGAAAATTTATAAAACTCTAACGAATTATTATTTTTCTTAACCAGGACACTTTTTCAGTCTAAAGCGGCAAGAAGGGCAGGGTCAGCAAAAGTAATCCGGTTCCGTCCATTTCTCTTAGACACATATAGAGCCTGATCAGCCTGATCCACAAGAGTTTTAGCTGAAGCAGCAGGATTGTTATCCACAGAGAAAATAGAAAATCCCCCGGAAATTGTAACCTTCATATGCTGGCCTTTATAATTAAAATCGTATTCTTCAATATTTTTTCTGATTCTTTCTGCAATAAGCATGGAATCTTTTTTGCTCGCATTGTAGAGCATGATGGTAAATTCTTCACCGCCGTATCTTGAGGCAAGGTCATCGCTCCGGATGCTGTCCTTCATAATCTTTGCAACAGTAACAAGTACATAATCTCCGCAGGCATGGCCGTAAGTATCATTAAACTTTTTGAAGAAATCAATATCGAACATAATTACGCTTACAGTCTGTTTTTGAGAAGCAGCAAAATCCAGACGGTCAGACAGTACGTTAAAGAAATAATATTTCTGCTTAAGCATTGTCATTGAGTCAGTAGATGACCGCTCAATAAGAACCGTATTGTTTACTGCAATAGATGCGAGAGATGCAATTGTATATATTTCGTTTCTTTCGTAATCAGAATAAGTGACGTTTCCGTCCACTGCAATTTTTTCCCCAAGAAGCAAAAGGCCGTTAAGACGATTTTTTACAACCATTGGAACTATGAGGGTAGGGCAGAGGGATAAGAGCATTTCAAGATCTTTATTACTGCCAATTTTTTCTTTCAGTTCTTCCGGAGTATATGTACGGCTGAAATTATCTGCATTCTGAAAAAAAGAAATCAATGCTGAATTAATGGAAATTTTGTAATCGTAAGATGAATCTTTTGTCATTCCAAAGAAGTAAGATCCAAGAGTAAAAACGTCAGAATCAATTCCTTCGTGAATAATAATGCCGGCTCCTGTAATGCGCATTTGAGCCATGGCAATGTAAATGATTGATTCTATCAGTTTGGAATATTCAAGAGTTGTACTTAAAGACCTGGAGATTTCAAGCATCTGCTTTAAGTCGTAAATTTCCTTTTCATAACTTCCAGTCTTTTTAATAGTAGACGAAGCGGCTTTTAAACTGGTTTTAGCCAGTTTTTTACCAGACGAGGACACCTTTTTTGACGTTCCCCTGGTCTTGGTTGAGTTTCCCTTCTTTTTTTTTGAATTACCAGCAACTGCCACTATAAATTCCCACTATTGCTTATCAATATTTCCGATTATAACATAGTTTTTCATGATTTCAAGAAAAATAATCCACTGAGGATGCTGACGTTCCATAGCTTCGTAATTATCCCTGTTTCGGGAAGACATCATGAGAACCCTAAGGTTAGAAATTGATTCACTTGTAGGTTTTTTAGATTCAATTATCAATTCTGTAACAATTCTGTTCAGATGATTTATAGTTGCACATTCTTTCTGTATTAAATCCTTTGCAGATTTATTGATGATTTCAACCTGTTCCTTAAGTTTTAACACAAAAGAGTTGTCTTTATGGCTGTCCCGGATAAATCCTGTTAAAAGAGCTTCATCAAAAGGACCGCCCCTATCAAATTTTTTCTCGAATTCTTCAAGGCGGGAAAGGGTATCGTTTGTAGCGTAAACAACCTGAGAAAAATCTGTTTTGTAAGTTGGATTGCTGAAAAATCCTTCAATTACAATATCATTCAGCAAAGGCTTAATTCTTTCTTCGTAATAGTAGCGGACAAATCCCTTTAATACCTGGTAAGGCAGAATCCATTCAAAAGAAGTTGTTGAACTCTGCTTGAGTTGATTGTTCATATCCGCATTGTAGCCGTTTACTTTAGGCAATTCGTAACCAGCAAAGAGATTTCTTACTTCACTTACAATTGTTTCATCCTGAAGTTCACTCTTCATGCGCTTTTCATCAGTTACAAACTTTTCCTGAAGATATTTTGCATACTTCTGGCGGGTCTTTGCTTTATAAACAGCCCTTTCCGGCATTAGTTCAGGATTCTTTTTTGCAACACGGAGAAGCCCCAGCAGAACTTCATTTGTTAAAACCTGCCTTCTCACAGTCTGAAGTTTTTTAAGAGCATCCATTACTTCACGGGAAGAACGATCTGAAAGTTTCTGCCCTGTAAGGAGTTCACCCAGTGCCAGAATTGCATTTGCAACTGATCTGGTAATATTAAGACCTGCCAGGACAAAATATAGTTCATTCATTGAAGTTTCTACAAGTTCTGCCGGAACTGCCTGGAAGGCCGGTTCATAGTCAGGGGATGTAGAAAAGTTAATGTCAAATATTCTGAGGGCTGTAAGGTATTTATAATTACAAACATCATAAATCTGCCGGATTACATCAATTACATCTTCAATTGCAGCAAAATCCTGGGAATTCATCAAATTGATAACTTTTTCCAGCTGACGTCTTTCACTTTCAAAATACCGGGAAACATTTGGAGCTTCCCTTGCGCCTTTTTTACGGTTCTCATATTCCAGGCTTTCAAGAATCTGCTGAGCTTCATCATCAAAACCTGTAAGAAGGAGCTGTTCTTCAAAACGGTCGTTGCGGGTAATGTCATCTGAACAGATTGTGTTATCAAGAATTTTTAAAATAGGCTTAGAGGCATGGTACATGATTCTCAAAACTTCTGCAAAGTTTGGCTCAATCATCCCATTGCTGTAAATACCATTCCTATTATTTTTTAATTCTGATTCAATTTTTTTAAGAGCCTGCTTTTTTTTAACAGCCGGATTAGAAGCCATAAATATGCTCTCAAAAAAATCAATCACCTCACTGAAAAATGACATACAATAATTTTAGTCCATGCTATTCATTTGCTCAAGATACGGCATTAAGATGTTCTTAAAATCCTGAACGGTCTGGGCCTGCACAACCTCCTGTCTTATTTTTGCTCCACCAGTCACTCCGGAAATATAAGCGCAGAATTTTTTACGCATCTGGAGACAGGCAGCTTTTTCACCTTTCTCTTCAACGTTTATATTCAATTCCTTAAAACCAGCCTTAATTCTTTCTGCAAAACTTTCCTGTTCGTAATGACCACTGGTCAAATATTGAATGGTTCTCTTAAAAAGGAAAGGATCTCCCATTGCACCACGGGCAAACATTACTCCATCAACACCGGTTTCTTCCAGCATTTGTTTTGCAGTTTCAGGAGTGTTTGCGTCACCGCTGCCAAAAACAGGAATTCTTCCATTAATAAATTCCACAAGCTGACGCTGAATATCCCAGTTTGCATGTCCTTCATACCCCTGTGCCCTGGTTCTTGCATGAATGGTTATTCCGTCTGCACCGGCATCAAGAGCAGCCTGAGCACATTCTTTCCAGGTAATGTTATTGCCGTCCCAGCCACTTCTGATTTTAATGGTAACTGGAACACTGCCTCTTTCCGGATGTTCGCTGGTATATTTTAAACAGGCATCTTTTACCGCCTTAACAATTGCGTAAAGCCTGTCCGGTTCTTTTGTAAGCATGCTGCCTGCACCAGATTTTATGATTTTTGGTACAGGACAACCGCCGTTTATATCAATTGAATCGCAGTCGGTCTGGGACAACACAAGCGGCACTGCTCTTTCCATTACATCTGCATTTCCGCCAAAAATCTGAACCGCATAAATTTTTTCGTCCGGAGAACGAGTCATTAATTCTTCAGACTTAAGGGAACCGCGGGTCAGTGCTTCTGCAGAAACCATTTCTGTAGTACACATAGCGGCGCCCTGTTCGGCACAAAGAGAACGGAATGCTCTGTCGGAATAACCGGCAATTGGGGCTAAAAAAAGGTTCCCCGGCACTTCCAGAGAACCTATCTTCACAGGGTGATACAGACTCATAGGATTATTCTTCCGGCAGACCAAAGAAAGTACAAGAGTTATTCCACAACTGCTTTGCTAAAGGTTCCATTTCCATATCCAGCATTTCTGCAAGGAATCTTACTGTAGAAACCAGCATTGCAGGTTTAGTGCGCTTCTGTTCACGTAAATCAGCAGGAATCATAAACGGACTTTCTGTTTCAACAACGATTCTGTCCAGTGGAAGATTCATAACTGTATCGTGAAGGTTCTTTGCATTTCTGTAAGTCAAATTTCCTGCAAAAGAGAAGTATGCATTCATATCAGCAGCAAGAACCTTTTTTGCATAGGCCGCATCTTCGCTGTAACAGTGGAATACTACGCCTTTGTCCGGAATATGATCCTGAAGAATGTCAAAAATGTCCTGTCCGGCTTCACGGTTGTGAATGATTACCGGTTTATTCAGTTTCTGAGCAAGATCCAGCTGGGTAATAAAAAGTTCAATCTGGCTTCTTTTATCACCATACTGCTTGTAGTAGTCCAGACCTGTTTCTCCGATAGCTACAACATTTGGCAGACCGGCACTTTCTTCAATGGTCTGAATCCAGTTTTCACCAGGAGTTGTAACTTCTGAAGGACCTACACCTACGGCATGGTAAATACCCTTCTGGCTTTTTAAAATAGTATACTCCTTCTTAAAATCGTGAAGGTTATTATTTATACTAACGATACGTGTTACTCCGGCCTGTTTTGCCTGCTGAATAACGCGGAATTGTTCTATAGGGTTATCATAGATCAGCCCTATGTGAGCATGAGTATCAAAAAACTGCATGGCTTTTGCTTCCTTAAAAATGATGGAACAGTAGGTTCCGATGGAGACTAATAAAAACAAACTATTTGTTTTTAATAACAATTATATAGATAAAAGATACCATAGGTTTTGTTTCAAGTCAAATTTATGGAGATTTTTTATATTATTGAGTTTGAATCCGGCAGATTTACAGTTACTTTATCATGCAGAACCACTTTCAATCGCCTGGTAGTTATGTCATTCTTTTCCGGACAGCTTCATAAAACCGGGATTTTTTCCCAAGTTTTTTAGGTTTTTTATCCCTTTATGATTAAACCGGAATATTTTAAAATGATTCTTCAAAATAAAAAAATTTTCTTTTTATATAGAAGGAGAAACAAAATGAAAGCTAGAAAAATTTTCTACTTAGTTGCATTTTTAATGTGCAGTACCCTGGTCTTTGCGGCTGCAAGTCCAAAAAGAATTACAGTTTCTGAGGATGAACTTTCTTTTTCGGCAAATGAAGATTATACAGAAGTGACAATTAGAAAATTCACTGGAGATATAAATAAATATGCCGATGCCGTCATGGTCATCCCTGCTGAAATTCAGGGTGTGCCTGTAACAGTAATTGACAGATACGCATTCGATAATAACTATCTCGAGTGGCATTATGATGAAGTAAGAAAGACTATTAAGGAACTAGTCATACCAGAAAGCGTTAAATACATCAGAAGCAATGCTTTTTCCCGTATGGATTTTGAATGTATCAACTTACCTTCAGGACTTAAATTTCTAGGTAATTCTGCTTTCGCAGAAAATTCTAAGTTAAAATCATTTACATTGAAACCATCTTCTGCAACTTACGGCTCTAATATTTTTGAAGGCTGTAAAGCACTCGAAAAGCTTGTCATAGAAGAAGGAGTAACACAAATAGGAATTAACATGTTCACCAAATGTGGAATCAAATCCCTCACAATTCCAAAGTCCTTAAAAATCATTCCGCCGGGAGCTTTTTCAGCCTGTCCTCTTGAAGAATTGATATTACAGGAAGGCCTCGAAGAAATTTATTTTTCTGCCTTTGCAAGCAATGAATATTCCGGAGCTTTTACCACAGAAGAGGAATATTGGGGATATTATGAATCCTATGACGAGGATTACTATTCTTTAGAAAAGGAAATTAAATCAACAGAGGAGTCAGGCAAAGCTTATTTCAATACTTCCACCGGAGAATACATTTTTTCTTACAATGGTCTGGAATACATCCCTCACGATAGACCTCGCGATAGATACTATGAAAATTATTATACAAGCCAGGATAACTCCATTGTTCATTTAAAAAAATTGACTTTTCCAAAAAGCTTAAAATACATAAGCGTTTCTGCCTTTTCGAACTGCATAATTGACGAAATTGAAATCCCGGAAGGAGCTGTTTATTACTCAGAAATTGACGGAAGCCTTTATGACATAATTGATGAAAGGAGCTGTGAAAAATCCTTTGCATATCAGAAAAAACTAAAGGGAATAAAAATAATTGATTATATAGCTGAAGAGGAGAGACTTGCTAAAGAAGCCGAAGAAGAAAGACTGGCAAAAGAAGAAGCTGAAAGAATCAGACTAGAAGAAGAAAGAATCAGACTAGAAGAAGAAAAAAAGGCTTACGAAGAAAGAGTTACAAAAGCATTGCCTGCTTATCTGAATAAACTCTCAGAATCACGCTACATCACTCAATTATCTACAAAAGAAACTGTTGTCCTAGTTCAGTTTAGAACCGACAGAAACGGCTTTATTAAGGATCCTCTCTTTGTGGACAACAACGGGACCATAGACATTACTCTGGAAGACCTTACCAAAAGAATGAATTCGAATTCTCTTTCTGGTCAAACCTATTTCGAAAGCAAGGATCCTGTATGTATTTACCGCTATGCCAGCAGTGAAGAAAAAGATTTTTATCTGGAAGAACTACGCAAAGCTGCTTTTAAAAAAGGAAGTCTCCACACAAATCTCTACAACAAAGACTACAAATATATGGACGGTACATACTTTGAAGTAAAAGACGGCAGAGTGATAATCTATGATATTGATAAAGATACTTTCGGCGCAAAAAGCGGTCTTATGAAAAAAGATATTGTAAAGTCTATAACCCTCATCGATAAATCTGGAAGCAAACAGAATCTTTCCTACCAGGATCTCAATTCAGTTCCAGGCAACACGCAATTAATTTTTACAGTTGAACGAGGGAAGGGTAAAAAAGCCCAGACTCTCGACATCAGCATTCAGGTTGAATGGAATGTTCAGGAATTACAAAAACTTAATCTGATGACATTATAAAACTAATTAAAAATGAAAAGTGGGGTGTGTGAAGATTATTTTTCACACACTTCCTTGTATCCCCAAAAGTTTTAGCAGGAGCAGGCCGTTTTTTTTGGAAACAATGAGTTTCATTATAATTGATATAAGGTTTCAACTTCTTTTTTATGAAACTGAGTCCATTGAAAAACCATGCAAACTTTTCACCCATAATTTTAATATAGTAACAGCCGATTTCAACTGACAATCTTTTTTCTGCATTTTTTCAATTTTTATTCCCTAAATATTTAAGTTCGAAAGTTTGATTCTTAACATATAATTAGTGCCATTGAGGTAATTCATGCGCGTTGCTCTTACATTTGATGACGGTCCAAATACTGTCACTACACCAAAACTGCTGGACGTTCTTGAAAAATATAAGGTTCCTGCAAGTTTCTTTTTAGTCGGCCATAATATAATAGAAGATTGTTTTCCTGTTATGGAAAGACAATTAAAAGATGGCTGTACCATTGAATGTCATTCCTGGTCCCACCCTGCATTTCCCCAGCTCAGCCGGGATGAAATGCTGAAAGAAATTAACGATACAAATACTCTTATTGAAAAGGCTCTTGGCTGGAAGACTGAATTTTTCCGTCCGCCTTACATTGCACTCTGCCCGGAAATGTATGACATTATTCAAATGCCTTTTATCTGCGGCCGGGGAGTAGATGACTGGAAGATTGAATTACCTGCCCAGACTAAGGCCTCCGGTGTTATTGATAATGTGGAAGACGGTCAGATTATTCTTCTCCATGATTCTGAAGGAAACCAGACAACTGTTGATGCTGTAGATATGACTATCCCTGCGCTGCTTGAAAGGGGAGTTGAATTCTACAATGTGAGGAATTTGTTTAAGGCCTGCGGTGTTAGTCCTGTAAAGAAAAATACTATTTGGACTAATGTTCTGAAGGATTAATTATTCTGCTGAAATTCTTACTAGCCGGGCTTGGAAGGGCGACGACTGGAAGGAGGCGGTCCGAAGGACTGAAACCCTGGAAAACCCGTTAAAGGAATTCAGGAACGCTCCATACTAAATCCCATAAAAAGGAGGATTCTATGGGAAATTACAAAAATTTTAAGGCGGTTATTTACTGTCCGGTTGCGATGGTTATGCAGGCCACTCCGGAATCGCTGGAAAGGGAATTTGAATTTTATAAGCGCTATATTAATCCGGACAAAGTTTATATTGAACCTTACCGTTCGGGGGAACTTGCCAGCCGGGAACAGGTTCTGCTTGTGAAGGATTTTTTTGAGCGACACGGGGTGGAGACCAGCGGGGGATTTACGACTACTTCTTCCTGGAAAAATCCTATGCCGGGTAAGGAATATAAAAAGCAGCGTATTTTTGACACTTACTGTTATACGGATAAGGACTTCCGCGCTGAGGTTCAAAAGGCTATTGAGTTTACTGCTTCTATTTTTGATGAGATTATTCTGGACGATTATTATTTTACTAATTGTACCTGCGAGGATTGTATTAAGGCTAAGGGGGACCGGTCCTGGGCTGAATACCGTCTGGCTCTGATGAAGGATGTGAGCGAAAATGTTATTTGTAAGCCGGCAAAAAAAGTTAATCCTAAATGCAAAATGGTGATTAAGTTTCCTAACTGGATGGAAAGTTTTGCGTCTGCGGGTTACAACCCTGGTGAAGAAAAGGATATTTTCGACGGAGTTTATACTGGAACTGAAACCCGCAATATGATGGATCAGGACCAGAATTTGCCGAGATATTTGTCTTATTCTCTGCCACGCTGGATGGAAAATCTGGCACCTGGCAGAAACGGGGGAGGCTGGTTTGATGCTTATCAGTGTTATCCGATGGAAGCTTACCTGGAGCAGGCATATCTTACGGTTTTGTCTAAGTGCCGTGAGGTTATGATTTTCTGCTGGCCTCTCTGCTACAATCACTATTTTATTCCTACACTGGGATTCCAGCTGGGGCAGCTTGATTCACTTATGTCTGAAACAGGCAATTGTATGGGACTTGCGGAATATCATCCTGTTAATGCTGAAGGGGAGGATCATCTTGCGGATTATCTGGGGCTGCTGGGAATTCCTTTTGAGCCAACTCCATATTTTCCGGAAAATGCAAAAACCATTTTCTTTACGGCTGCTTCTCTTGCGGATAAGGATTGTCTGGCAAAACTGGCGGCTTATGTTCGTAAGGGTGGTCACGCAATTGTGAGCAGCGGTTTTGTTCAGCAGACTTTAGGTCAGGGGATTGAGCAGATGACTTCTATCCGCTGGAGGGGAAGAAAACTTACTGCAAGTCACTATCAGTATCATTCTCCAGACAGCTGGGAAGAATATAAAATTCAGGGAACAAAGCCTGTTCTTTTCCCCCTGATGGAACACAGAAACAATACCAGCTGGATGATTCTTAAGGGGCAGACTGATGAAAAGAATCTTCCTATTTTAATCAGGGACACTTACGGCCTGGGACAAATGATGACTTTTGTTGTACCGGATAATTTTTCAGATTTGAAGGATCTGCCAAAAGAAGTGCTTACTGAAATTCGCAGGGAATTCTGCCGGGACATGCCGCTGCACTTGAACTGCGGAAAGAATATAGGTCTTTTTGTTTACGACAACAATACTTTCGTAACTTATGCCTACGATTATCTCAACGAAGGACCTGAACCATGCTTTATTTATGTTAAGGGAAAGGCTGAGTATTTGACAGATTTGGCAAATGGTCGTAAAGTATTTCCTTGTCAGACTGTACCTGAAAACAAGTGGTTTCACAAAGAACAGGAAACTGTGTTTAAGATAGAGACCCATCCAGATATCTTCAATTTCTGGAAGATACAGAGGCAAAATTAGTTCACCTTTGGGTGGGAAGGGGTGCCTTTCGTGTGATTTTTGTCATACGAAAGGTATTTTTATTTTACAGAAGAGGGGTATAAAAGCAAGCTCTCGGCGGGGATATAGAGGAGACATTAATTAATATGGGAAAGGGTCTGAAAAGTATTTAGAAAAACCGCAGGCTCGCCTGCTACACGCAGTTTGTGCTTGTAATTATTTACCTTAGCCGCCCTGCGGCTGCACAAACTGAGTGTTTTTTCTAAATTCTTTTCAGGCCCTGTAATGATATTTATTTTCCTGTACAAACGCCGTTTTCCTGCCATAACCCCGCCTACGCTTGCTTTTATACCCCTGCATATGAATAGACTTACCGGGTATGACAAAAATCAAACTTTGGGAGGGGGGGAAACCGCAGGGGCGGCGGCGGCATGTAGTTTGCGCTGTAATTATTTACGGTAGCTGCCCTTGGGCTGGACAAACTGTTGATTTTTAATATTTTTTAAAGGAATTTTATATAAAATTTAAGTTCAAAAAGTAATTCTTTCGTGCTAATATTTGGAATAACAATCATCACAAAAAATGTGTGCTTATAATCGGATTTGAGGAACATTTCATCAAAAAGATAAATATTCTGGAGGAAAATAATGGCCTTTAAAAAAACAGTAAATGCACTGGTTTGGACTAAGGGTAATGAAACTCTGAAGATTGAAACCTGGGGAAAAGATTCTTTCCGCGTACGCTCAACTTTGGAGAGTGAATTTACAAAAAACGTATGGGGTTTAACAGAACCTCTTAAAGCAAAAGGCATTGCCAAAATCAAAATTGAAAAAGACGGCACTGCTTCAATTACAAATGGAAAAATTACCGCAACAGTAAACAACAACGGCGTAATTACATATTTTAAGGGCAAAGATGAAATTCTGAAAGAATATCATGCCAGCTACGACCCTTCCGTAAACAATGAAAGTGTTTGTCTGAAGGTTATTAACCGCGAATACAAGGGCATTATTGGAGGCGACTACAAACTCACAGTCCGCTTCCAGCCAAAAGATGAAGAAAAAATCTTCGGTATGGGTCAGTACCAGTTCCAGTACCTGGATTTGAAAGGCTGTACTCTGGAACTTGCACAGCGCAACTCACAGATTTCAATTCCTTTTGCAGTTTCTTCAATGGGATACGGCTTCCTCTGGAACAATCCATCTGTTGGACGCGTAACATTCGGTAAAAATATTACTCAGTGGGAATCTCAGTGCATTAAGGAAATGGACTACTGGATTACTGCCGGCGACACACCTGCTGAAATCGTAAAGAATTATACTGGAGTCGTAGGTCGCGCACCTGTTCTTTCAAAGGACTATCTTGGTTTCTGGCAGTGTAAACTCCGCTACAGAACACAGGAAGAAGTTCTTACTGTAGCCCGCAAGTACAAGGAACTGGGCATTCATCTTGATGTAATCGTAATTGACTTCTTCCACTGGATTCGTCAGGGCGACTGGGGATTCGACAAGGAATACTGGCCTGATCCAAAGGCAATGTGTGATGAACTCCACGCAATGGGCACAAAGGTTATGGTAAGTGTATGGCCTTCTGTTGACCGCAAATCAATTCACTTTAACGAAATGAATTCCAAGGGAATGCTGGTTCGTACAGAAAGAGGTACAATCCAGACTTACGACTTTAACGGCGACTGTATTACATTCGATGCTACAAATCCTGAAGCAAGAGACTTTATCTGGAAAGTATGTAAGGAAAGCTACGTTAAGTACGGAATTGATATGTTCTGGCTGGACAACGCTGAACCAGATTATGCTGTTTATGACTACGACAACTACCGCTACCAGATGGGTCCTGCCCTGGCAGTTTCAAACCTTTATCCAAAATTCTATGCTCAGGCATTCTATGATGGATGGAAAAAAATGGGCAAAAAAGATCCAGTAAGCCTTCTGCGCTGTGCCTGGGTTGGTTCACAGAAATACGGTACTGTTCTCTGGAACGGCGACGTTTCATCAACCTTTGAATGTTTAAGAAACTCTGTTGTTGAAGGCCTGAACATGGGTCTTGCTGGTATTCCTTGGTGGACAACAGATATCGGCGGCTTTATGTACGGCAATCCAAAAGATCCAAAATTCGTTGAACTTCTGGAACGCTGGTTCGAATTTGCAGTATTCTCTCCAATTCTCCGTCTCCACGGCGACCGCGATCCACACGATATTCCTCCTTTATGCAAGGATCCTCAGCAGGATTACGGTGGCGGTTACCTTTACACTGGTCAGCCAAATGAAATCTGGTGCTACGGTGAAGAAGCACAGAGAATTATGACAAACCAGATTAAGCTCCGCGAAAGCCTGAAAGATTACGTTTCTGAACTGATGAAGGAAGCAAGCAAAACTGGTGCTCCTGTAATGCGTACAATGTTCTACGAATTCCCTGAGGATGAAAAGTGCTGGAACCTGAAGGACCAGTATATGTTCGGTGACAAGTACCTTGTTGCTCCAATTCTCCAGGCCGGACAGTTCAAGCGTTCAGTTTACCTTCCAGACGGCAAGTGGGAAAATATCCACAATCACAAGCTTTATACCGGTGGAAAGTCATATGAAATTGATGCTCCAATCGAACTGATTCCAGTATTCAAGAGAGTACCAAAGGATCTTAAAAACGAAGAGTAATCTGATTTTCAGACGCTTTTAGTTTTACACATAAGCCCGGAATTCTGCACTTTGTACAGGGTTCCGGTTTTTTTTAGGCAATTCGTTAATTGTAACTTTTTATCAGGAATTATATTCTTTTTATTAAAGGAGAAAACCTTACGATGAAAAAGTACATTTTTTTGCTGGCTGGACTTGTTATTGCAGGAGGAATATTTATGGGCTGTAACTCAACAAACGTATCAAACCTCAATAAATATGACGATGCAGACATTATCCTTCAGGGAAACCGGACAACAGGCTACACCTGGGGCTGGTCAGCAGATGATCCAGAACTCTTTACAATAGAACATTTTTCACTTTATCGTGGAGATCAAGGACTGGTTGGTGCCGGCGAAAACAACTATTTCTATCTGAAGGGGCAGAAAGCAGGAACAACTCTTTTAACATTCTACTATTCCCGTTCATGGGAGAAGGGGATTGACCCTGCACAGACAATCCGCTACCAGGTAACTGTTGATGAAGACCTGAAAGTCAGCATTGAAAAACTTTCTGACACAGAGACTCTTCAAGATTCTGCTGAATAAGAAGTGTAAATACCGAACCTCAAAACAAAAGGACTGGATTCTGCAAAACACAGAACACAGTCCTTTTTATTTATGCGGATAATCCCTGAAAACTACTTTTTTAAGTCTTCCAGAATGGCCTTAATTTCGTAAGCAAAAGAATACAAATCATTAAAGAGCATCTGGTTCCTTGAAGCACAGTCTGCAAAGAAGTCTACAGTCTTCTGGTTATCATCATCATTCTTTTGAATTTGTGCGATGATTCCATCAATCTGCTCAGCATTGCCTGCAATTGCATCCGAAATTGTCTTTACTTCTACATTATTTTTCTGGTTTCTTGCCCGGACAGTTTCAAACTTTGAAAGAGTTACTCCTGTTTCTGCTGCAAGGCCTTTCAGTGATTCATTATTTTTAGTTGTATCGCTTTCAAGAGTTGTAATAGAATTCTTAAGCAGATTAACATTATTCATAATCTTTTCAGAAGTCTGTCTTGTGTTATCAGCCAGTTTTTTTACTTCATTTGCAATGATTCTGAATCCTGCTCCTGCGGCACCGGCGTGGGCTGCTTCAATAGAAGCATTGAATGACAGAAGGTTTGTCTGTTCTGAAATATTCTGAATATCATCAACCATCTTAGAAATATCCAGAGTATGCTGAATAAGTTCAGAAAATTTTTGTACATAAGCCTTATGTTCAGCTTCAATTTTCTGGACAGTGTTTTTAAGTTTATCAATTTCAGAATAAATATCGTTAAGGTTAGCATTATTCTTTGAAGCTCTTTCTGCAATCTTATTAACAGCATCACCAACATCAGCAGTATTGTTTACAATCTGGTTAAGGGCCACCTTCTGACTTTCAGTGTTTGCTTTCTGAATTTCACGGTTATTAATATATTCAGAAAGGAATTCAGAACCTATTGCGTCTTTTCCCAGATACTCAATAAGTGTAGTAACAGCATCAAGTCCGCTGGATACGAGTTTAGTTTCTTCCATAAATAAAAATCTCCTGAATTAGTCGCCTATTACCACCGAAACAAGGGTCTGGTTACAGTGGATTCTGCAGTGCTGCTCTCCGTACACAGAAAATCCCGCAAAAGTTGGGAATATTGAATTATACTTCTCTATAATTTTATTTCCAATATTCATTCGCTGGAATGCCAGGGTTCGTGTAATACAAGTCATTAACAAAGCGAATTTTGGATTTGGAACAGCTTGACGGATAGAGGCAACAGTTTCATCAGCTTTTTCCAGAGGATCACCAATGTGCATAAGTTCAACTGTTGAGTTTGGAACAACACGGGCAAATGTTGAAATACTCTTATCCGGATTAAATCCTGCCAGAGCTGCAATATGAATCTGGCCATTAAGAAAACGACCAAAAGGATTTTCAAAGGTCATATTTTCAGCTTCAGCCTCTGAAACTCCAAGAAGTTCTGCATATACAGTTTTAGCCGGTCTGTTATCGAAAGAATAAATTCTGCGGTTAACAGGGTCACTTTCAGTAACAGCAACAGTTTTTCCTGTAGGATTGAAAATATCTTCCTGGCGAATATCAAACTTGCAGGAAGTCTTTACAAAAAGCATTACTGCTCCGTCCTGAGTTGATTTTCCGTTATAGCTGACAAAAGTTTTTGCTTCATCTCCAGTAAAACCCGCCGTACCACCAGCAAGCTTAAATTTATCATTTCTGATTATAGAATAGAAATTGGCAAGAACAGTTTCTTCGCCATTAAAAACACCGTTTGTAAAAGCAATTGCAAATGAATCCTTGTGGGAATTTGGGTCCCCAATACGAATTCCACAATCAGACAAAGCCCTTTCAATATCCATTTTACTTATTACAGGATACCGGCTGCCCTGTTCTACAAAAACACCTTTTACTCTGGTATCACCGTTACTGCTCATGGTGGTTAAAACGATTGTATCATTTACAAAACCTTTTGGTGTAATTTCACCTGCAGTGCTTGCTCCAATCACTTCACTGTTTGGAAAAGCCTTTTTCATCTCCATAGAAAGCTGTGCAAAATCATACTTTATTGCAGCAAGAAAGATCACAGCCTGATATGAATCTGGTGTCTTTTTTAACTGACTTGTTAGATCTCTTACAGCAGACTGAATATCATCAACGCGTGTCAAAACAACTTCCTGATCCATAAGAATCCTCCTATATTTACTTATAAGAAATATTTTACCCCGAATTTCCAATAAAACAATTTCTTTTTAAGAAAACATGAAAAATTTTGCTTTTAACTACCTTTTTCTCCATTTGCTAACAATAATCGTTTTGTTATAAAATAACCTTGAGGTACGCACATGGTTTATTCTGATTTTAAGGATTTGAAGATTTCCCTGCTGGGATTTGGAGCAATGAGACTTCCTTGCAAGGAAGATTCATCTATTGATCAGGAACAGGTCAACTTAATGACTGACTTTGCAATTGAAAACGGCGTCAATTATTTTGATACAGCTTACCCTTACCACGGCGGAATGTCTGAAATTTCCATTGGAAAAGCTCTGAATCGTCACCCAAGGGAAAAATGGCTTCTGGCTACAAAATATCCGGGACATCAGTTTGCCTCATCCTACAATCCCGCTGCAACTTTTGAAGATCAGCTGAAAAAATGCGGTGTTGAATACTTTGATTTTTACCTGATGCACAACATTTACGAAAATTCCATACAGAACTACCTTAATCCAAACTATAAAATGGTAGAATATTTTATTGAACAGCGCAAACTTGGCCGAATTAAGCACCTGGGTTTTTCCACCCACGGAGATATTCCCTGCATAAAAGAATTTCTGGACCACTACGGCGAATATATGGAATTCTGCCAGATTCAGCTTAACTATCTGGACTGGACTCTGCAGAACGCAAAGGAAAAATACGAACTTCTTACTTCAAAAAATATTCCTGTCTGGGTTATGGAACCACTTAGAGGAGGAAAACTTTCAAATCTTCCGGAAGAATATGCCAGGGAACTTGAATGCCGTGAAAAAGGTTCTACTCCAACTTCCTGGGCCCTGCGTTACTTTAAGAATCTGCCGAATGTAAAAGTAGTTTTAAGCGGAATGAGTAATCTGGAACAGATGAAGGCGAATGTAAACACTTTTGCAAATGAACCGGCCCTTACCCAGGAACAGACAGATCTTTTGTACAAAATTGCTGAATCAATGAAAGATTCCCTGCCATGTACCGCGTGCCGTTACTGTACAGCAGGTTGTCCTAAAAAGCTTGATATTCCTGAGCTAATTAAATTTTATAATGATTTAAAATTCCAGGATTCCTTTACAGTTTCCATGCGCCTTGAAGCTTTTCCACAGGACAAACTTCCTTCAGCCTGCATAAAATGCCGCAAGTGTGAACAGATTTGCCCTCAGAAAATACAGATTTCTGACGCTCTGGAAGAACTGGCTGAAAAATTTGCAAAAATGCCACGCTGGCTGGACCTTTGCAAGCAGAGAGAAGAAGCACAGAAAAAGGCTTCTGCAAATTTACAGTAACAGGATTGGTATATGGAAGATAAAGAAGTTTTCTATAAAGACGGCCTCAAATTTGAATGCAACAATTGTTCCAGATGCTGTAGATTTGAAGGGGGAGTAGTTTTTTTAAGTTCCCAGGATTTACAGCGGCTGGCAGACTGGGCAGAATTAAGCTGCGAACAGTTTATTCAAGTTTACTGCCGCCATGTCCAGGACGACAAAGGACAGACTTTTCTTACACTAAAAACACTTTCTTCAGGAGACTGCATTTTCTGGGATAAAAACATACCCGGCTGTCAGGCTTACAGTGCCCGTCCTACCCAGTGCAGTACCTATCCTTTCTGGACAAAAGTTTTAAGCAGCAGAGAAAAATGGGATAAGGAAAAAAATGTTTGTCCCGGAATTAATGAAGGCTGTTTAAGAAGTTGTCAGAAAATTGAAGAGCAGCTGGAACTTTACAAAAAGCGAATTCCCTTGAATTAAGGCTGAGTTTAGCTTAAACAGTAAAATTATAAAGCCCCCTTTCTTCTGCACAAATGCAGCCTGCAAATGAGCAAAAGGAAGAGGGCCTTTTTTTTTATATAAGCGAATTATTGAATGAAGAATTAGTCTTCAAGCAGGTACTTGGCAAGCATCTTCTTAAAGATTGATTTCCATGTAAGACCTTCTGTAATGTCTGAAAGGCTGTCTACATGTGTATATCCAGAATCAGCAGCAAGACTATCTGGCTCCTGACTTCTTTTCTTGAAATCACTACCGTACTTTAAATAGAGTGTATCAAGAGCTGTACCGCCAAGTTCAATTGTTCCGGAGTCTGCTGTTGCGTTTCCTGACTCATCTGTATCTGTTGCCTGCTTTTCATCGCCAAATGTCTTAATTAAATAATTATTTCCCAAAGTTGTAGTAGTTGGTTGAACTACAACAGTAAGCCCCTTTGTAACTGTTTCACGGCCAAAGGTCTTTGGAGTATCATCAGATGTATAGAAGAAATACATTTTGAGTGATGTAGTACCACCTGATGCAATATCAATTGTTTCTGTTGTTTCATACCAGGTGTTTTTTTCTGCCAGAACAGGGTCTTCGCAGCTTGTAAAAGCAAACAGTCCAACTAAGGCTGTTAAAGCCAACGGAAGTATAAATTTAAGTTTTCTCATAAATAATCTCCTTTATCATATAAATGTGTATGATACTTCTACTTTAACCCACATTCGGGATTTTCTCAACAATTTAGCAGAAAGAGTAATTTTTCACAGGATTTCTTCTATTTTACTCAGAATTAATTGATCTGCAGGCAGCCAGTCTACAGAGCGCAGGGTTTCTTTTGTAAGCCACTTTGCAGCTTCATGTTCCAGCAACTTTAATTCACCAGAAACAATAGAGCACAAAATGCAGTGCATTGTAAGGTGAAAGTTCGGATAATCATAATCAACTACTCCAAGAACTTTTTCAGCTTTTACGCGGGTTGCCAGTTCTTCCCAAATTTCACGCTCAATACATGCTTCTGGAGTTTCACCGGCTTCAATTTTACCACCAGGAATTTCCCAACCGTCCTTATATTCGCCATAGCCCCGCTGGGTTGCAAAAACTTCTTTCTTATTAGTCTCAGGATTAGTCCGGAGAATGATTGCTCCGCTGACGGTGATTTGTTTCATTATTATGCCTCTATTTTTGATATATCTACATTTGTTATAAAATCATTATATAAGTCTTCAGGAATTTCTGGAATTGCAAAATCAATTGAAATTGGATAATCACCTTGCGCAGTATCAGAATGGGAAACAGCTTCTCCAAGATAAATGAAATCTTGAGGAACACCTTCAACTTCATCAAATTTCCTAACAAATAAATGTAAGTGCATATTTCTCTGTGTATTAAATATTATGTTTTTTGCTTGCTCCATATATTGTGCCCAAGTACTAGGAGATTGCCAATGAAAACATGATCTTGACTTAAAATAATCATCATAATTCTGACTTTCTTTTACATCATCTTTTTTATACAAATCTACAAAAATCAAATAATGAGGTTTTCCTTGTGCAAGTATTCCTCCTCCATAAAATGAAGCAAAAGATTTTTCAAAATTGATTACAGGAGCAAGACTTTTCATCGAATATTTTGCATATGTTTTTAAAAAAGGAAATCCATAAAAATTTCGAGAAAACTCATCTTCATATCTTAATAATGCATATTCAATAACATCCAGAAGATATTTATTCATCATTTTACCTGCTGTGTTATCTTCTAACAACATCTGCTTAACTTTTGTCCCTAATGAGATTTCATTCCCTGTAAAAATACATTTTATATCATCATAGGTCTTAGTTTCTGCTTTGGAAAAATACTTTCCTGATAAATGATTACAAGCATGTATAAGATTTGCCTCGTTTTCATAATCAACATATTTTCTTATTACTTTTAATAAATCATTAATTGAAAAAGTTCTTCCTGGTTCTCTAAATAAATAATTTAGAATACACCATTCTTCAATTCTTTTTGCGGGTAAAAAGGTACTTATAAAAGAATTAATATTCATAAATACTTGATTTTGTTTAAGTTGATTTAGAATAAGAGACTCGGAAGAAGATATTTCTGTTTCAGCATTATTTATAAACTCAAAATATGAATGATATAAAAGTGATGATCCTTTCTTTATCTTACTAAACACGCACGGATCTATATCTGAACCATGCTTAATATAATCCGTTAAGTAAGGCATTCTGTTTCCATTGTCTTTTCTGAAAACAAAATAAGCTTTCTTCTGATTAGAATCAGACATAAATTTTTCTTTATCAATTTGATTCAAAATTCGTTCTTTTACTATCTTGTCAAAATGAATAAATGTATCCCCTGGAATATCAATAAAATCTGTAGCAACTTCTCTAAGTCGAGTTTTTTTATCTGGATTTGGCTCTTTAGAAAAAACACTCGTCATTAAAAATGATTTCTGATAGTTTCCAATGAAATCTAAAACCGTCAGGAATTCCTTACCTTTGATTTTTCGGAGTCCTCGACCAAGTTGTTGTGTAAATACAATAGAAGATTGTGTTGGTCTGAGCATAAGAACAAGATTTATATCTTGTACATCGATACCTTCATTAAAAATATCCCTGGAAAAAATATATTGTAATTGAGTATCATCCCTTTCCAACAAGCTAAGATATCTTTGTCTCTCTGTAACGGAATTTTCTCCTGAAAGTGCAATTGCTGAACCTTCACCAAGTTTTTTGTTAAACTCATCAGCCATAAATTTTGCATGATCTACTGTAGCACAAAAGCCAAGACACTTTGTTTTATCTCCATCATGACCATAAAAATTGATTTTATCAAATATATAATCAGAGCGATTACTCTTCATAAGCATTCGTGCAACTTCATTAATATATTCTTCACCATCTTCCGGCTTATGATTCAATTTTTCATAATCAATTCCTTTAACATCATCAATTCCAAAATAATGAAAAGGGCAAACAAGGTTTTTTTCCAAAGAATCCCTAAGTCTTATATTAACAGCTCTATTAAAATCAAAAATACTAAATATATCCTTACCATCAGTACGATCTGGAGTTGCGGTGAGTCCAAGAAGAAATTTTGGTTTAAAGTAATTCAATATTTTTTTATATGAATTATCAGCAGCATGATGTGCCTCATCTATAATTATATATTCGAATTCTTCAGGTCCGAAATCTTCTAAATGAAGAACAAGAGTGTCTTCTGTTACAAAAAGATACTTGGCTCCTTTATTACCTTTTGAATCATTATAAATATCTGAAGAATAATCTTGAATTGATTTACCTAAAACATTATCAAAAGATTCCCGGGCTTTTATAAGAATATCCCCTCTATGAACAACAAATAAAGCCTTTCGTGGATTTACTTGCATGGCATCGAAAACGGACATATAAGTTTTACCAGTTCCTGTTGCTGCAATAGCTAATGCCTTATTTTGATTCATTTTACGAAGAGTATTTAATTTTGCTATTGCTTCACTCTGCATTAAGTTTGGTTTAATTACTTTCTCGTCTAAATTAAAAACTGTTTTGTTTTCATTCTGTATTTTTTTTATTGCTGCAAGATAATCTCGATACTGAATTAAAAACTCTTCAGAATAATCCTTTGAACAAGGATTTTTCCAAAGATCATTAAACTCTTCCAAGACAGATTTGGCAAATTCACCAGGCTCTTTATTCTCCAAAAGTTCTTCATTATTTATAACATTCCACTCAACATTGTTTTTAAATGCAGCTCCTGAAATATTTGAAGAACCAATAATTATGGTCCACTGTTCTTTATTATTATCAACTGGCCTCAGAAACAAATACCCCTTAGCATGAAAGCCTTGACTATTTGTTGAAGTAAAGATTTTTAATTCAATATTATCAAAAGAATTAAGCATTTCCAGTGCGTGTGGCTGTGTTATATTCATATATGTTGAAGCAAGAATCTGTCCCTTTACACCTTTAGCATCTAATTCCTTAAATATGTCCATCAAAAGCTGCACACCGCTTATTCTTACGAAAGATACACATATTTTAAATTCATTACATTCAGAAAGGTTTTCTTTAAGAGTTGATAAAAAATTTTTGTTAATTGTATTAGTTATCAGTTGATTTGATAAGGTCATATTTGCAGCTTACCAGTAAATTTCAAAAAGGACCAGATCTTACTTTAAAATTAAAAAACCGGCCACACCAAATGCTGCAGCCGATTGGATATGTTGTACCATCCGGTGATTCATATTCCTCACTCAAGACGATACTATCATCTATATATTGATCATTTTCTAACTGAGCTTCTTTTTTTTCATCAAAATCTGCTTCTTTCTGCATTTCTAAATAATTAAATTTTCCATACAAGGGGTGTCAAATAATAACTCAATAGTTATTTTCTTTCATCTGCTGTATTCACTTCCATAATATCCCCAATTTCGCAATTCAAAGCGATGCAGATTTTTCGCAGGCTTTCCATAGAAACATCTTCGCCTTTGCCCATTTTTGCAACGATGTTGCTTGTAATCTTTGCCTGCTTAATGAGGTCGCTCTTGTTCATGTCGAGGTCTATCAACAGTTTCCAAAGTTTTTTGTAACTTGCGCTCATTGTAGTTTTCCTGTTTTAATTTCAGTCTTTAAATAGTCATACACATAAAGCGGACTTTGAAAATACAAGCCTGTCTTTGGGTCGCAGAGTTTCTGGTAGAGTTCTGAGTTGTACACGGCACGCAAGGCCTGTTCCACGGTAAAAGAAAAATCCCTTACGAGATATGTCGCAAGGTCTCGTGTGGTACATTCAATCTGATATTCAACATCATTCATGGCAGAGTCCTTTGTTTACAAGCGTTTGAATCGCTTTTGGGGTGCCGAAAAAATATTGAAAAGTGATACCTTTCATGTATTTAAGCCTTTCAAGGAAAGTATCAAAAGAAATATCGCCTTCAACAAAGCGGCGGATTTGCGCTCCAACCCTGTCATTTGCAATCGGACCTGTTACGATGTCGTAGTCGTGGGAAAAATCCTGATTCTCCTGATTGCGATTCTTAAAGACAAAATCTGCCCAATCTTTTGAATATTCTGAAAAGTAAAGGACTTTCAGACTGCCATTTTTTAAGAGGGATTCATCAAATTCAAATTTTGTTACGTAAGGCTCTGTTCCAAAAAGGCCGGCCTTATAGGTTGCCATTTCATAAGCCTGTTGAAAATTATCCGAAAGATAAAATCCTTTTCCAAAATCTTTGTTAGGTTTGGAAAGATTTAAATCAATTTCTTTTATTTCTACTGTTGAACCATGATATAAAAACATCAGAGGTTTCCTCCGTGATTTTTGCAATATAATGAAAGGTCATCAATAATCTCTGCAAACGGAAGCGTGTGCGTAATGTTGTAGTGCTGATTCACAAAATCTATAGCATTAAACCGGTCAAGGTAATTAAATGCCTGTACGGTGGAAAGCGAATATTTTTTTGCGAAATCGCTTACGAGAGCAACGGTATATTCAATTTTATCTTTTACAGGTACTTCCGCCATTCTGATTCTCCAACAAGGGGATTATACCATGTTTCTCTTAAATTTTTAATAAAATCTCACGAAATCGGGAGAAAAAATTAAAAAGAAAGCTATCTTTGCCAATGAGTAAAATTCTCAAAAAAAACTTACCGAATTAAATATAAAAATTTTTTGTAATTATATACAGAAAAAAAATGCTCATTACAAGGTCCATTTCTTCTAATCATTTTGCTTGATTGTCTTTTTCTTATTCCGTGATAAAATTGTTTTTTATGGAAGAAAAAAAAATCCGTGAAAGTCATGTTAAATCCTTACGTCTTTTAAAACTGGAAAAGGCAATTCAAACTCTTTCCTATCCTGGTGTAGAAAAACTAATGGAAGTGCTGGAAGTTTCCCGGCGCACAATCCTCAGAGACCTTGACGAACTAAAAATTTATTACAATGCTCCAATAGAATATGACCGGGCAAAGAAGGGATATTATTATACAGACAGTACTTTCTTTGTAAAAAACGTTCTTGTTTCTGAAGGGGAACTTGTTGCAATGGCAGGAATTCTTCCACTTCTGGAAAGATATGATAATACGCCGCTTAAAGATACAATCAGCAAAGTTTACGATACAATCTGCCAGATGCTTCCTGATCAGGTACAGGTACAGACATCTCTTTTGAACAATGTTCAGTTTATTTCAGATCCTCTTCCTATAATTGAAGCAGATGTTTTTACAAAGCTTTTTGATGCAATTAAACTTCACAGAACTATTTCTTTCGGCTACCGTTCAATCAGTGCAACCAAACATACGCCTCACTCTCTTGATCCTTACAAAATTTACTGTCAGAAAGGGGACTGGTATGTAATTGGTTTCTGCCACAAGCACAACAAATACAGCACCTACAATCTTTCCCGCATGAAAGATATTGAACTGCTTACAGAATTTAATATTGATCCGGATTACGAAAAAAAAGTTCACATCGATCCAAATTATGGAATCTGGAACAATGATTTTCCTGTTAAAAAAATCGAACTGCTATTTGACAAATCCATCAACACATACATTCTTGAACGCACCTGGCACAAAAATCAAAAATGCGTACAGAAAAAAGATGGCAGTGTACATTTAACTTTTGTTTCTAATCAGCTGCAGGAAGTCCTTTACTGGGTACTGGGCTTTGGTTCATCAGTTAAAATTCTTAATCCACCTGAACTTAAAGACATGTATGAAAAAGAACTCAAAAAGATGATTTCATAAACCCAGTGCAGTCATACAATTAAATTACAATTTATTAATTTTGGTTTTTCCTGAGGATTTTAAAAGTTCAATCATTTTGATAACAATACAAATGCCGCAAAGAATCAGGGAAAGTCCAAGATTAACAAATAATTCACGTCTTACTTCATTATCCTGTAATGATTCCAGGGAAAATCGTATAAGTGAAGAAACTGGAACCCCTTCAGCTTCAGGAAGTTTTAATATTTTTATCACAACTACAGCGATATAACTTATAAAAGTTCCAATTACCGTATTAATCAAACTAAGCAGTGAAATTATAAGAACGCCAATTTTATTTAACTTTCCTTTTGCCCATGTGAATCCTTTTTGAGCAAGGTAAAAATATAAGAGTCCTGAAACTGCAGCAATTCTTCCAAGCCAGAAAAAGAAGAATGTCAGCAAATGCCCCGGAATAGAAAACAATATTGAAGCAAGTGTTCCTTTCAGGTAATTATTCGGCTGTTCCTGAAATTCTTCATACTCATTGTTAATCATATTTTCCAGTTTCATTTTGCAGGAAGGGCAGAGCAAAACCGGCACATTGTTAATTCCATAAAAGCTAAGAGCTTCTGTCTGATTACAATTCTCTCCACAGCATACCGGTTTTTTATCCGCATATTTTTCATTAATATAATTTGCAATATCTTCAATTACTTCTTTAATTTTTGAAATTTTAAAAGGAACAAAGTATTCCATAAATTCGAATTCAACATCAAAAAGATTACCCTCGGGAAAAATCACATTTTTTGCGTAACCCTTCTTTTTCCAGGATAAAAGTTTATTTTTATCTTCTTCGTCTAAATCTGAAGGAAATCTGAAATCTACTATTTTGCGGTTTGAACCATCCATAAAAGCTACATATGTATTATTTATAAATCCATACACAAGATGGCCGTTATTCTTAAAGCCCAGTTCTTTTCCTAATTTTTTTAATCCCGGAAAGATCATTTTATCTCCTGATTTTTAATTAATTGATGATGTAATAAAATCAATTATTTGTTTATTTGACTTCTTATAAGGGATTTTTTAAACGAAGTCAACAATCAGCAAAGAATCATTCTGTAATGAAATTAAAATTGCAGGAAAGTTTTAGCGACCAAATACCAGTTCAATTGATTTTCAGTAAGAGCATTAACTTCACTTAATTTTTCCCCATCAAGAAAAATACCAGACAGTTTTTCTTTTTTTTCAAAGCTGGTCTCGTTTTTAAAAAGAACATAGAACTTATCTACAGCTTCTTTTCCACCTGTATAATCATGTTCTACATTGTTTTCATCTTCTACTGTAAAATTTTTGTCCTTAAAAACCTTATATGCGAACTTTGATCCATCATCTTTCGCTATAAGAACTGAAAGACCAGAAGGGATAATGATATAATTTTCATCATATGTAATATTATTATCAGAATGGATAACTTCAGAATCTGCAGGCACAGGATCTCCGCTTCTTGTATAAAAACAATCATCCTGACTGTACATTATATAGCAATTATAATATTCACTATTTATGGGTTTCTGGACCTTGTACCAGGTACCTTCTTCAGAAGAATAAAACCAGTCACAGGCAGTAAAATCTAACGCCACAAATAGAGTTACTAAAACAAACAAAAAGAAAAGACTAACTTTTTTCAATCCGAATACTCCCTAACCATTCTGCTCTCTATCCGCCTTTATAAATTTAACCTTAATTTGATGAATTCTCAACAATTTTTTTAAATTCCAGCAATTTTATACTGATAATAACAGAATTTTTGAGGATTGTTTAATCTGGCCCCCGCTGAAAAGTATTTAAAAATCCTCATTGCATGTAAAATTCATCCGCTCGCCGCTTACAGGATGAATAAAGGAGATTTTTTTTGCATGCAGCATCAATCTTTCTCCCGGCAGACATTTTCCGTAAAGGGTATCCCCAATTATAGGCACCCCAAATCCATGGGAATCGGCACTGGCCAGCCTGAGCTGATGTGTACGGCCTGTATGAGGAATAAAGCGTATTCTGGTAACATTTTTTGTTTGCCCGTCCGGAGAATGATACTTTTCCACATCCAGAATCTGCCACTGAGTTACTGCTTTTTTACCGTAAACTTCATCCCAGATTTGATGAGGCCGATTATCTACATCCAGCCTGAAATAAAGTTCCATCTGACCTTCTGCAGGAATACCTTTTTGTGCAAGAATTCCATCAAGTAAAGCCACATATTCTTTCTGCACCAGACCTGCTTCAAACTGTTTGTTTAATTCCCGGTGAGCTTCTTTTGTAAAAGCCAGAATCAGCAGACCGCTGGTTTCCATATCCAGGCGGTGAACGGCCGGCTGCTGAATACAGTCTGGAAAAAGCCGCTTTAATCTGCTTTCAATACAGTCCGCTTTGTCAGGACCACGGCCGGGAACACTTAAAAGACCGCTCTGTTTATTTACAACGCAGATTGCTTCATCCCTGTACAAAATATTTAAACCAAGCATTTCCGGAAGGATTAAACCGCATCTTTCGTCGCAGGGAGGGTAAAGTTTTCCACAGATTTTCTCTTTTGTGGATAAACCTGTGGATAAGTCTGTGGAATTCCCTGTGAATTCTTCTGTGAACAAGTCTGTAATTCCTTTTATATCATCGATTTGCAGAAAAATTTCACACATGCTCAGCGGCTTATATGAATTTGAAAATGCATAATCCAGGAGTTTTGGAGCTGTACAATCACCGGTTCCTGTAGGAGCAAGCCGGCCTTTGTTGGATTTTTCAAGGATTTCAGTCAGGGAGAGCACTTTTCCACCGGCAGTGTGGAAAAAATACAGACTGTTCACTTTTTCAAGAGATTGATTGCACAAAGTCAGCCGCTTTTGCTTTAATTCTGCCGATTTCTGCTGACTTCCCGCCTCTTTTTTAAGCTGATTCATTTGATTTGTAAGCTGATGGATTTCATAATCATTCTTCGAAAGAGCCTGATTTATTTTTTCAGAGCTTACGATTGAAGGAACAACTGTTAAATTCAGAGGATTATCCCCCAAAATTCGAAATGTTTTTGCATTTCCCGAAAGAGCAAGGAGATTTATTTTTTTCTCAGGGTCTGCTTCAGAGGAACAGACTAAAATTCCCAGCATTACGCCCTGATCCCGGCGTTCTTCACTTAATTCAGAGGTCTGTTCAATTTTAAAAAGCCCTTCCCTTAAACCATTAAAAACTTTCTGGCAAAGGAGAAAGGCTTCTTTCTGTGGAAAAGGTGGAAACATCTTTTGTCCCGAAATTACATCATCTTAACTTTTTCCAGAGTCAGGTCAAGATCGTCCCTGGCACCTTCAAAAGCAGGAGGCCATCCGGCCAGTTTATCATTATTTTTTCTTGGAATAATGTGCATGTGGAAGTGGAAAACTGACTGACTTGCACATTCATTGTTGCAGTTAAATGTATTAACTCCGTCGTAGCCACAGTTTTTTACCAGGTGATTCGAAACTTTCTGAACAGTGTCCATTACATGATGAAGAACATCAGCAGGAGCATCCAGAATATTTACGCAGTGAGTCTTTGGAATAACCAGCATGTGACCATCAACATCTTTTGCAATATCAAGAAAAACGTATGTATGTTCATCTTCATACACTTTTTTGCTTGGAATTTCACCTTTTATGATTTTACAGAATATACAATCGTCCATAATTTTCCTCTTTTTACTTAAGATGGGCAAATTATAGCACGAAATCAAAAGATATTAAAATCAGCTGAAGAAAATCCCTTTAACAAAAATTTCAATTCCTATGAGGATGAGGATTATACCTCCAATGATGTCGCCTTTGTGGGCAAGCTTTTCCCCGGCTTTTTTTCCAAGTTTAAGGCCTGCCATACAAATTCCAAATGTAACCAGGGCAATTATGAGGGAAGAAACATTAGCCATCAGCAGGTCATATTCAGAAATTGTAAATCCAACGGAAAGGGCATCAATTGAAGTTGCCAGTCCCTGCAAAAGGAGGATTCCGTGAGTAAGTTTCTTGATTTCGGATGGTTTATCTTCGGAATCAAAAGTGTTACCAGCGGCAGCAGCATTTTTCTCTTTTCTACGTTCAAGAATTGCTTCAACCAGCATTTTGCCACCGATGTAACTCAAGAGGATAAGGGCAATCCATGGAATAAACTTCTGAAAACTAGAAAAAAACTTTACGATTGTATGAACACAAATCCAGCCGATCATAGGCATGGCATACTGAAAAAAGGCGTAAACACCCGCTATGGCACTCATCCTGCGGTGGCGCATCTTTGGCTCATTAAGTCCATTTGTTACGGACACAGAGAAGGCATCCATTGCAAGTCCCACACCTAAAAGCAGGGAATTGATAAAAAACATAAAATTCCAATCCTGCATAAAATCCTCAGGAAAATTTATCAAAATCAAAGCAGTTAGGCATAGACAACTCTTTAATTCTGTAGCAAAATTTCAAGGGGTAGAGTAAAATTATATTTATGAAGAGAAAGTCTAAATCAAAGTTACGTAAGTACCAGAATCTCTCCATCGTTGCCACACTAGTACTTGCAGCAATTTTATCAGTACTGAACTTTTTTTTGATCGGTACTTTTACGGTTGAAACAGAAACTATTCAGATTCTAAATTGTACAAGCATCCTGATTATCTGCTACCTGACAACACTAAGCGGCTACATAACTTCTGTTTCCTTCTGCACAGTTTATCTTTTTATATATTCTCACACTCACGGAATAATGAACAGTTATGCTGTATTTATTCTCATGGTAGCATCTCTTCTAACTTTTATTCCTATTGAAAACAGATGGTATTACAGCAAGAAAAAAACTCTTATTGCAACTGCTATGAACTGTGTGATTTACGGTGCAATATGGCCGGCCTTTTATTTTATGGCAGAACAGAAGGATTTTTCCTTAATTTCCCTCGCTGCAAACTTTGGAAGTACCTCTATCGGAATGATTCTCCACGGAGTTTTAAGTTATCTCTTCTTTAACAAATGTCCACGAAAAATTCAAAGGTACTTCTACTGCGGAAGATTTTATAATGCTGAAGCCGACAACTACTTTCTTAATATTGTCCACGGAAAGAAAACCAGACTGCCGAACAAAATCTCCTTTGGTCTTGTACTTGAAGCAGTGATTATGGTTGCAGGGGCCACAATATTTGTTAATCTTCTGGTATGGCACATGCTCAATCCTGAACTTTTCCGAATTCCAGGATTTTATTATTCATTTAATCTGCGCTTCATCTTTTTGACAGCCAGTCTGTCATTTCCTTTTCTCATCATTATTAACAATTACTCTTTTAAAACAATTTCACAGCCAATCATCCTTATGTCAAAAGCAATGGATGATTTTACCAGAAATACTATTGAAAAAAATTCCAGCTCAGTTGTTGATATAAATCTTCTTAACATTCATACAAAAGATGAAATTGAAGAACTCTACAGTTCTCTGAAAAAAACTTCTACAAATATCACAGGTTATATAGAAGAAATAAAATATGAACAGCAGCTTGAAGAGGATTTGAAAATCGCTCAGGAAGCAAACAAGGCAAAATCTCAGTTCCTGTCAAATATGTCTCACGAAATTCGAACTCCAATCAATGCAATTCTGGGACTGGACGAAATGATTATGAGAGAATCAAAAAGCCCCGATGTTTTGTCTTATGCAAGAGACATTCGTTCTTCAAGCCGTTCACTTCTTGCCTTGATTAACGACATTCTGGATTTTTCAAAAATTGAAGCAGGAAAGATGGAAATTATTCCTGCACAATACGAACTTTCTTCTCTTGTAAATGATCTGGTAAATATGATTTCCATCCGGGCAAAAGAAAAAAATCTTGAATTTAACGTTAACGTAGATCCTAACATTCCACACCTTCTTTATGGAGATGAAGTCAGAATCCGACAGTGCGTTGTAAACCTTTTGACAAATGCAGTTAAGTACACAAAAAAAGGTTCGGTCACATTAAACGTTTCATTTAACCAGGTAAGCTTTAACCAGATAACCCTGCGCTTTCAGGTAATCGATACGGGTATTGGAATTAAGCAGGAAGATATGAGCAGGCTCTTTTCTCCATTTGAGCGCATCGATGAAAAACACAACCGCACTATTGAAGGAACAGGACTTGGAATCAGTATTGTAAAACAGACGCTGGAATTAATGTACTCGCACCTGGAAGTTAAAAGCGAATTCGGTAAAGGTTCCAATTTTTCTTTCGGCGTACAGCAGATTGTTCTTTCACACCAGCCAATCGGGGACTTTAACAGAATTTATTCTGAAGCCCAGGACAATGATTCTGAATTCCACGATACTTTCACGGCACCAGAAGCAAAAATTCTCTTTGTTGATGATACAGAAATGAATCTGAAAGTAATTAAGGCTTTATTAAAACGCACACAAATTCAGATTACAACCTGCGAAAGTGGAGAACAGTGTCTGGAACTTGCCAGGAAAAACAAATACGACATTATCTTTATTGATTACAGAATGCCTGAAATGGATGGAATTGAATGTCTGGAAAAACTTAAGAAACTGGACCCAAATCCTAACAAGGGAGTTCCATGCATTGCCCTTACAGCAAATGCAATTTCCGGCGCAAGAGAAATGTATCTCCACCACGGCTTCAATGATTATCTTCCAAAACCAGTTGATGTAAAACGTCTGGATCAAATGATAAAATCTTATCTTCCAAAAGAGTTGATTGGGCCGCCTCCTGAAATCGAAGAAATCGAAACAGGGACATCTAATCTCCAGACAAAAATTGCTTTGCAGAATAAATTGTCCAATCAGTCAAGTTTTATATCTCTTGAAGGAATTGATATTGCCCAGGCCATTCGAAACTGCGGCAACAGAGAAATTCTTGAAGAAGCGTTTATTGAATATTATGAAGGAATTGAAACCCGGGCACGGCAGCTGGAATTTTACCTTCATAATAAAGATTATAAAAATTATACCGTGCAGGTTCATGCCCTTAAATCTACATCCCGACTTATTGGAGCCATGGAACTTTCACAACAGGCAGCATATATGGAACAGTGCTGCGATTCTCAAAAGTATGATGAAGTAATAAAGAATACGCCGGCACTGCTTAAACTTTTCAGGTCTTACCAGAAGAAGCTTAAGCCTGCAATTCCTCAAATTGAAAAAGAAAACCTTAAACCGCTGACCATGGAACATTACAGAGAAGCTCTCAGTTCCATTAAGGAAGCAGTTATGGCTTTTGATTTTGACACGGCAGATGTTATTAAAAAAGAATTAGACCTGTATGCAATACCTATGGAAGTAAAAGCTCAGTGGGAATTGATTAAGGAACAGATAAAAAATGTTGATCAGGCTCAAGTTTTGGACCTGCTAAAAGATGTTTGATAATAACATCTAATCAGATTATACTTTTTTATGAGTTTACGGAGATTTTTATATGGAAAAGAAAATATTGCTTATCTGCGTTAACAATCAAAACTTCCTGGTAAGCGCAATGGGCAAAAAAATTGAAGAAGCCGGATACAGCGTTGAATATTCCACACCTGACACAAAACTCATCCAGGCAAGAGCAGATTGCCCGGATATTTTCCTCATTTATCTTGAAGGGGACCTGGAAGGATTTGAAAGCGTACTCAAATATGCAAGAAAAGAAATCCAGGCAGGAGAAAAAGATAAAGCCGTTTACATTATCGGAACACAACTGGAACTTAATCTTGCTTACGATGTAATTCCTCAATCGCTGCTGGCAGGTTCTTTTTTAAGACCCTTCAATGTTTCTGATATTATTTCAAAGCTTAATTCAATTACAGATACAGATAACAGTTTGAGCAAAAAGGATATGAAAAAGATTCTCGTTGTTGACGATGATCCTCTCACACTCCGCACAATGAATAACTGGCTCAACAAAAAATATGAAGTTTACATGGCCAACTCTGGGCAAAATGCAGTAACCCTGCTGCAGCAGAAAGAAGTTGACCTCATCCTTCTGGATTACGAAATGCCTGGACTTTCAGGTTCTGAAGTTTTCAGGATGCTTAAAGCGGATTTTAATACATCCCTTATACCAATCATTTTTCTTACATCCAAAAGTGACAAGGAAACTGTTATGAAACTTCTTTCTCTTAAGCCGGAAAAATATCTTCTTAAAACGCTGCCACCGGAAGAACTTGTTGGCAGCATTGATAACTTTTTCAGGAACAGATAATTTTTCTGGTCAAACCGTCGTCCTGGTAAAGTGGACTGCATTTACCGTCACCAAGAATCTGCAAATTTTCCCCCTTAAGATTTAAGGCAGAGAAAGTGTCATCCGGGGAAATTGTTTTAAGAGGGATTGCATGATTCTTTCTGATAAAGAAACTGACCTGTCCCTGAGGAGCCTGAATATAGTGCAGACCTTTTGACATTGAAAGAGTTTCTGCTTTGGAATTCTTCCATATAACCTGGGTCATATCTTCAGGGAGATATACGTAACGGCCAGAAGCATTCTGTTTATAAACAGGAGCAATCATCAGGTCACTGCAGACCATAAGCTGATCTTCAATTTCAAGAAGCATTCTGTCACCTTCAAAATCAAATGACAAAGGACGGAAAAGCATTTTGTTGTTTACGGCGGCCTTTACGAATTCACTGTAAAGATATGGAATAAGGGCGTAACGTAAATCCAGCAGATTTTTAAAATCACTGATATTTTCAAAGCGATAATATTCCTGTTCGCGAGTTCCTAAAGCCGAGTGATTTCTGAAAAGTGGAGTAAATATGCTCAGCTCAGTCCAGCGCAGGAGAAGTTCACGGCTGGTATTATCACCAAATCCACCTGTATCAGAACCAGAGTAGAGGAAGCCGCACATATTTAAGCCCGGAAGCATTTTAATCTGCTGCTCAAGATGAGACCACCAGGAACAACAATCACCTGTCCAGATTCCTCCATAACGATGGGCACCAATGTAGCTTGCACGACTGTACAAAAGTTTTCTTTCATCCGGGAAAAGATTCTCTAATTCTTCTCCAGCGGCTCTTGTCATAAGCGCGCCATAACAGTTATGAACTTTGTCGTGACGATATGCTTTTGTGCTTCCATCATCATTTGTAACAACATTGTAAAAACGCTGATAATCTTCCATTGAATTTTGTAAAGTCGGTCCAAGATAGGCGAATTTAAAAAATGAATTAATGTCCAGATTTGAAACATCTGTATCTTTGAGCTGCTGATGGATTTTTTCAAGACCTTCTTCAGAATAGAACATTGCAGGTTCATTCATATCATTCCAGAAACCGTCAATTCCTGCATCGGTTAAAGATTTATATTTTTGTCCGAACCACTGGCGTACTTCTTTTTTAAAGAAATCCGGAAAGTGGGAACGACCAGGCCAGACACCTGCAACATAATTTTTACCATCCGCCTTTTTACAGAAATAATCTTTTGCACAGCCTTCTTCGTAAACAGAATATCCCTCTTTTACTTTTACTCCAGCATCAATAATCGGCACAAGATGAACGCCTTCTTTTTTCATATCGCTGCTGAGTTTTTCCAGATTTGGAAATTTCTTTCCGTCTACTGTAAAATCCTCATACTCAGTCATATAATCAATATCCATACAGACTGCGGAAACTGGAATTTTATTTTCTTTGTAGATTTTTACCACATTACGGATATCTTCTTCGCAGTTATAACCCCAGCGACTCTGCTGAAAACCCAAGGCCCACATTGGAGGAATATAACTCTGCCCAATCATTTTACGGAATTGAGAAACAATATTTACCTGAATGGAATCACTGGAATTTTTTTCAGGCGTAATAAGATAAAGCTTTACTCCTGTATCAGAAGTTTTTACGGTAAGTTGATTTGCAAGAGTAAAACCAATATCAAATTCAATTCGAGAAGGGGTGTCAAAAAACAGACCGAAAGTTTCTTTTCCAAAAACAATTAAAAAATTATGTGCCCCGTAAATCGATTCTTTTGTTTCATCCTGATGGGATTCATCGGAACACCAGCTGACAAGTTTTCTGCCCCGCTTGTTGATTCCACCCATGCTTTCTCCAAGTCCATAAACTATGTCCTGGGAATCAAGGGTGTAATTCCATTCAAAGGGCCATTCTGATTTTATTGTTCCAAAAGGAAATCTTCCCTTTGAAAGTTCTGCATCTTCAACAACTGCGCCTGTCCAAACCGGCTGTCCAAAACAATATTTCTCAATCATGCCCTGATTATATCAGATATTTCTTATGAATAGAAATAACTAATCAGATTGGTCCGTCCACACTGTTTAAGGGCTTCAATAACCAGAGGCTTGTTTTCCCGCCTGTTAAACTGAAGAAGAGCACGCTGAAGTCTCCGTTCATGGCCGCCACGGGCAACATAAACTGTTTCCAGATGACCGTCTTCCGTTTCGTCATGGGGATTAAATCCAGTGTAGTACATGCAGGTTGCAAGGCTTCCCGGGGTAGGATAAAAATCCTGTACCTGATCTGGAACAAATCCTGTTTTTTTCAAATAAACTGCAACGTCTACTGCTTCATTAAGACCAGCTCCCGGATGACCTGCAATGTAGTAAGGAACAAGATACTGTTTTTTTCCAAGTTCTTTATTCACACGGGCATATTCTTCAGAAAAATCTTCATATACTTTGTGAGTTGATTTTCTCATCAAACGAAGGACTGAATCGCTTACATGTTCCGGCGCCACTTTGAGCTGACCTGAAACGTGATGTTCGCATAATTCGTAGAAAAAAGTTTTATCCTTATCCATAATCAGATAATCAAAACGAATTCCTGAGCGGATAAAGACTTTTTTTACTTTAGGCAGGGCTCTCAATTTACGGAGAAGTTCTACATAATCAGTATGATCTACTTTTAAATTCGGGCACGGATTTGTTCCCAGACAATCTCTGTTCTGGCAGGCTCCTCTTTTCTCCTGAAGGTCACAGGCATCTCTGCGGAAATCTGCTGTTGGTCCACCCACGTCGTGAATGAAACCTTTAAAATCCGGATGTTCTGTAATCTGCTTTGCTTCTGCCAGAAGACTTTCGTGGCTCCTGGACTGAATGCGTCTTCCCTGGTGAAAAGTGATTGCGCAGAAAGAGCAGGCTCCGTAACATCCACGGCAGCTTGTTAAACTGAACTGTACTTCTGACAGGGCAGGGATTCCGGTTTTTCCGTTTTCAGCAGGAGCGTCATACATCGGGTGCCAGCGTCTTGTAAAAGGAAGAGCATAAACTTCATCCATTTCTTTTGTAGAGAGAGGAAGGGCAGCGGGCATCTGCACCAGAAAGCGGCTGTCCGCAGGTTCGATTAAAATGTGACCGTTAAGGGCATCTGTATTTTGTTCCTGCACAATAAAAGAACGGGCAAAAAGTTCCTTACTTTGGGGAGTATTTTTACAAATGTCCTGATAGGGTGGAAGCATAAGGGCTTTTTCAAGAGGCACGTCTCTGCAGATAACAGGCACCGCTTTTACCTTTTTTCCTGCGTTGGATTTTACGGCACTTGCTTCTTTTGCAGCAGTGGCGCTTCCTTCTTCATAAGCTTTTGTATATTCAGGAAGGGCTTCCACATATTCAGGGAGTTCATCAGCTTTTCCTGTGTACCAGCAGGTTCCTCTTACATTACGAATTTGTCGGGCGGGGATTCCTTCTTTCAGCTGACGGGCAATTTCCAGCATAGACCGTTCTCCCATTCCGTACATGAGCAGGTCTGCTTTTGAGTCCAGGAGAACCGAGCGCTTTACAGTGTTTGACCAGTAGTCGTAGTGGCTGGTACGGCGGAGGGAGGCTTCAATTCCCCCAATCATAACATTTACGCCTTTGTAGGCTTCACGGATTTTTGAAACGTAAGCAATCAGAGCTCTGTCAGGACGATGGCCTGCAACTCCCCCGTGAGCATAATCATCCTGGGAACGTGGCTTATTATTGGCAGTATAATTGGAAACCATACTGTCCATTGCACCTGCGCTTACCAGAAAACCAAGTTTTGGTCTGCCAAAAACTTTAAAGCTTTCGGCAGAATGCCAGTCAGGCTGAGGCAGGATAGCAACCGTATATCCGTGAGCTTCAAGCAGTCGACCTAAGAGAGCAGCCGCAAAAGATGAATGATCAACATAACCATCTCCACTGACGAAAACAAAATCAACTTCGTCTATTCCCCGCTCAATTAAATCTTCTTTGCAAACTGGCAGAAATTTTCCCGGCATATTACTCCGCACCTGATGCTGTTTTTTTTATGATGATTTCTTCAGGTTTGATTCTATACACTGAGCCGCAGTTGTTACACTTAACTTCCAGTTCTTCACCTTTAGCCTTAATATCTTCAAGTTCATCAGCAGGAAGAGTTCCCATATAATTAATAAAGGATTCTCTTGAACATGGACATTCCCACTTAATATCTCTGTGAAGGGCAATTACAGGATTAAGGTCTGCAAAAAGTTCCTGGATTAATTCTTCGCCTGTATGGCCCTGGCTGAACCATGTACCAAGTGAAGGAGCCTTTTTAAAAGTTTCTTCCAGTTTAATGATTGTTTCTTCATCTTCATCTTTGTCTGCACTTGTATCTACTTCAGCACCTTTCTTTTTTTCGCCCTTGTACTGGCCACCTGTTACCGGCATAACCTGAACGAAAATTCCACCGGCACCAATTACCCGGCCCTGGCGATCCATCTGGATTGAAGTTGTAACAGCAGATTTTATCTGTTCACTTTTATCAAAGAAGAATACAAGATCGTCAGCAATATTACCTGTTGTGTTTACGGAAGAAGTCTGAGGGAATTTGTCATCAGGATGAACTGTCTGAATTGACATATAACCTTCGCCCCCAAGGAAGGGCTTCATATCCCAGTTTTCAAGAGGCTTTTCGATTGGAATTCTGTCTGTCAAAAGGAAACTTCTTACCCAGCCACGGCTGTCTGCTTCTACATTAAAACCCTTTGCCGGAGAATCTGGTACATCGTAGCGCCAGTTTATATGCTCCATTCCTTTCATTTTTGCAGGAATCATAAGTGCGCCGCAAAGGCTGGCCTGTCCAAGAATGTAAGTTTCCAGAATACCTGTATTGTGCTGAGCCCGCATTGTGTTTACGAAATGTGTACCGCCAAAAACTGCACCGCGGATTCTTCCATCACCCATTGTGAAAACAACCATGTCATCTTTTGGAAGTTTTTCCAGATACTCTTCTAATTCTTTGTTGTTGATTTGTGCTTTGATCATAGCTATCAATATACTGATTTTACCGCCTTTGAGCAAAGCATTAACAGGTTCTGCTGACGAAACTCTAGAAAATCTTTGAATCGGTTATGGAAGAGTACAGAGTAAATGCAGTCACTGTATAGCCGGCTTCGGCTACTTTTCTGGAGAAGAAGTTTTAGTCGTTTACAGTCCGGCCACCCCATTCTTTAGAATGTTCTTTTTCCCGGGCGATTGTGGCGTCAAAATCTGCCAGAGGAGAACAATTCTTTTCTATTTGAAGTGCAGTCCGGTGAAGGCGCCTGATACATTCGCTTTTGTCATTGTAGCCAAGTTTGCTTTTTTCGATTGCATCACCCAGAACCCGAATACTTTCGTCGTAAATCTTAAGAGGAACAGGGAAGGGGTGACCGTCTTTTCCTCCATGGGCAAAACTGAATCTTGCAGGATCCTTGAATCGGCTTGGAGTTCCGTGAATTACTTCACTCACAAGAGTTAGGGACTGAAGGGTACGAGGGCCAAGTCCTGGTGTAAGCAGAAGGTTTTCAAAATTGTCAGGGGCGGATTCGTATGCAGTGGCGAGCACTCCTCCCAGACGCTTTAAATCTACATCTTCTGCAAGAACTTCGTGATGAGCAGGCATTACACAGTTGCGGCTTCCGTCTTCATAGATTATCTCTATTTCATTTTGAGCAGGATTTTCTTTTACCAGAGCGTGATTTTCATCTTCAAATAATTCCATCTGTAGTTTTTCTGCTTTACTACTGTCCGGTTTTCCCAGCTTCTGAATTGTAGAAATTTCTTTTATGAGGGATTGTGGATTTTCTTTGCTCAATTCAAGGATTGAATTTCTTGTACTGCCGGCGGTCCTGTCTGTAAGATTCAGAATCATCCCCTGATTTTCCCCTGTAATTCCAGAGTGAGGTTCTTCTACAAAAGATTTTATTTCTTCCGAGCACCAGTGGTAACGGCGGGCTGTTTTTGTTTGAGAATTCATTCCCTGCTGAACAATTGCCCATTTTCCATCCTTGCTTAAAATGAAGTTATGCTGATAAAGCTGAAATCCGTCCTGCACTGCGGTGTTGTCAATTTTTGCTGCAAGACGGCTGCTTCGTACCAGACCTTCTCCATCCAGCCCGGTAGAATCAGCAAGGTAGAGTAGCTCTTCCGGAGTACGCCTGGAATATTTGCCCCGACCGCCGCAAATGCAAAGTCCAAATTCCCTAGCCCTGGCATTTATTCCCCGCTTGAGGGCATACATTACGCTGGTTGTTATTCCGCTGGAGTGCCAGTCCATTCCCAGAACAGCACCAAGGGACTGAAACCAGAGAGGATCGCTTAAACGGCGTAAAACTTCATCCCGCCCGTAAGTTATGAGAAGTGCTTCAACTATTTCCGTTCCAAGGTCACGCATTCTGTCTGCAAGCCATTTTGGAACTGTTCCGTGGTGCAGTGGCAAATCAGCGTGACCGCTTCGTCTGATCATCATTTTTAAGAAAGTTTATATATTTTACTACGCAATACTTTTTTATTATAGAAGGCTATAGATTTTTTTTAACATACTTTTATTGAGATTACCTATTGTCATACAGGATAATGAGATATATGTCATTATTTTCCAAAGAAGTTAATTTTTTCCAAAAAATAACAATATTTTCATAAGTTTACAAAGTTTTTCAAATTCCATATAATCACAAATTATCCAGCGCTAACGCTGAAAAGAAGTCTGATGAGTTCGACGATTTTGTATCAGCTTCTTTCATATTTAATCAATTCTGGGAGGACACAGAATGAAAAAAATGTTTAAGTGTGCAGCCCTCGCTCTTACAGCAGCTGCAGTTCTTGGTCTTGCTTCATGTGGTGAAAAAAAGAACACATCAAACGCAGCAAGTGAAAAAGTGTTAAATGTTATGGTTGAAGTTGAAGTTGAATCACTTGATCCACAGCAGGCAACAGATGGTACTTCTTTCGAAGTAATTGCTGACTTCACAGATGGTCTTAAGCAGATGGCAGCAGACGGTTCTACAATCGATGCTCTTTGTGCTGAAGAAACAATTTCTGAAGACGGTCTCACATATACTTTCAAAATCCGTGAAGACGCTTACTGGTCAAACGGTGATCCTGTAACAGCAGATGACTTTGTTTTCGGATGGCAGCGTGCTGTAGATCCAGCTATTGCTTCTGAATACTCATACATGCTCAGTGACATTGGTCAGGTTAAGAATGCAGCAAAGATTATTGCAGGTGAACTTCCTGTTACTGAACTGGGAATCAAGGCAATTGATGACAAGACTCTTGAAGTTTCTCTTGAAGTTCCAGTTTCTTTCTTTGACAAGATTCTCTACTTCCCAACATTCTATCCTGTAAACCGTGCATTCTACGAATCTGTTGGAGATTCTTTTGCTACAAGCGCTTCAACTGTTCTTTCAAACGGTGCCTTCATCCTTACAGATTATGAACCAGCAGCTGTCAGCTTCAAGCTTGTAAAGAATGAAAAGTACTATAACGCTTCACAGATTAAACTTGACGGCCTCAACTATCAGGTTCTTAAGGATTCACAGCAGGCTCTCATGGCTTACCAGAATGGTACTCTGGACATTGTAAAGCTTTCAGGTGACCAGGTTGATCAGGTAAGTGAAGATCCAGAATTCCTTTCAGTAGGTGCAGGTTATCTCTGGTACATTTCTCCAATGATGAGAGATGTTGCTGAACTCAAGAATCTTAATCTCCGCAAGGCTATCTCTTTTGCAATCGACCGTGATTCAATCGTTAAGAATGTTGTAAAGGATGGCTCTTGGGCTGCATATACTGGCGTTCCTTCAGATTTCGCTTTCTCTGATGAAGGTAAAGACTTTGTTCAGGCAATTCCTGAATTCCCAGAACTCTGCCGCTCTGACAAGGAAGCAGCTCTTGCTTTCTATGAAGCAGCTAAGGCTGAACTGGGCAAGGACACTTTCACTTTCGAAATGATTGTTGATGATACAACAGTTCAGCAGAATGTTGCAGCAGTTATCAAGGAGCAGATTGAAAGCACACTTTCTGGAATCACAATCAACCTCCGCGTTGAACCAAAGAAGCAGCGCGTTCAGGATATGCAGGACGGAACATTCCAGCTTGGTCTTACACGCTGGGGTCCAGACTATGCTGATCCAATGACATACCTGGGAATGTGGTACACAAACAACTCTAACAACTACGGTTTCTGGAGCAATGCTAAGTACGACGAACTCCTGGATCTTTGTGTAACTGGTGAATACTCACAGAAGCCTGCAGAAAGATGGGCAACTCTCAGAGACGCTTCACAGATTGTTCTGGAAGATGCAGTAATTTTCCCAATCTACCAGCAGGCTGATGCTTGTATGGTTAAGACTGGCGTTAAGGGAATTGAATTCCACGCTGTTGCTCTCAACCGTGTATTCAAAAACACAACAAAAGAGTAATTTCAGAAGTATAGATTTGTAATTAATCAACAATCTGAAAAGTAATTATTTCTGTTTTTAGATATAAACGGTCGTATACCTAGCGTTGCGGCCGTTTTTTATTTATACTATCACCATTAAATCCATAGGTTTTAGGTAAGAAAAGGTGAAAAAGTACATCATTAAAAGAATCCTGATTTCTGTATTTACACTTCTTGTAATTACACTTGTTCTTTTTATTTTGCTTCAGTTAATGCCTGGTTCTCCTTTTAACGACGAAAAGTTAAATGCAGAACAGAGAGCATCCCTGTACGCAAAATATGGTCTGGACAAACCTGTCATTGTTCAGTTTTTCAAATACTTGGGAAACATCCTTAAGGGAGATTTCGGAGTAAGTTACAACATCAGTAAAAATACTCCAATTTCCAGCCTGATTGCACAGCGTCTTCCTGTCAGTATCAGAATCGGAGGACAGGCAGTTCTGCTGGGTGCACTGGTCGGTCTCATTTTAGGAATTATTGCTGCAGTCTGGTCGCATACCTTCTGGGATACTTTATCTACTGTTATCTCAGTTCTCGGTGTTTCAATTCCAAGTTATGTGTTTGCCCTTGCACTGAGTTATACTTTCGGTTTCAAGCTGAGAATCTTTCCAATGCTTTACAGTAAAGATGCGGCATTTTTCTCTTCCATATTACCGAGTATTTCCCTGAGCATGTTCACTATGGCATCAATTGCACGTTTTACTCGAACTGAAATGCTTGAAGCCCTGGGATCAGAATACATTCAACTTGCAGAAAGCAAAGGAATTTACGGTTTCAGGCTGATCTGGAGACACGCTCTCCGCAATACACTTATTCCTATTATTACAGTTCTGGCACCGCTTATTGTTGACCTGATTACAGGCTCTCTGGTTGTAGAAAAAATTTTTGCAATTCCTGGAGTCGGCTCTCTGCTGGTAACCGCAATTCAATCAAATGACTATAACGTTGTAATTTCACTGAGCTTTATTTACAGTGCACTTTACATTGGAATTATGCTTGTAGTTGATATTCTCTACGGAATTATTGACCCTCGCATCAGACTTTCGGAGGCAGTTCATGAATAAAAATACTAATACTGTAATTGAAGCTTCTGTTGAAAAGCCGGCAGGATTTTATGAAAATGATTTTCAGCTCAAGACAGATACTGCTGCAACAAAAATAGACAGCAACTTTTCTTCACTCTCATACTGGAAGGAAGTAAGAAAACGCTTTTTTGCAAATAAAGGTGCAGTAATTGCAGGAATTATAATCATTCTGATTGTAATTTTTGCCTTTGCCGGTCCTAACATGAACAGCTACACATATTCTTCACAGAATCTAGAGCAGAAAAACTATGCACCCCGCATTCCGGGTTTTAAGGGAATCTTTGCGGGAAATGAAAGAATGAAAACCACTACAGGTACAAAAATCATCAACCTTTACGAAAAGAATGGTGACACTGACGTTTACTACTGGTTTGGTTCTGACGTACTGGGCCGTGATATCTGGACCCGCACCTGGATGGGAACAAGAGTTTCTCTCTACATTTCAATCATTGCAGTTTTAATCGATATGATTATTGGTATGAGCTACGGTTTGATATCAGGATATTTTGGCGGAATTGTCGATTCTACAATGTGCCGTATTGCTGAAATCATAAATGGTATTCCTCGTCTTGTAATCGTTACACTTCTCATGCTGATTCTTAAGCCTGGAATTGCAACAATCATTTTTGCCCTGATGATTACCGAGTGGATTGGAATGGCCCGAATTGCCCGCGCTGAAATGTTGAATTTAAAGGAGCGTGAATTTGTTCTTGCAAGCCGCACTCTGGGAGCAAGAAACTTTTCAATAATCTTCCGTGAAATTCTTCCAAACATAATTGGTCAGATTATTACACAGACTATGTTCTCAATTCCAACTGCAATCTTTACAGAAGCTTTCCTGTCATTTGTAGGACTTGGAATTCCGGTTCCACAGTGTTCTCTGGGTTCGCTGATTTCAGATGCCTTCAACTCGTTTACGACTCATCCTTATCAGATTCTTCCACCTATTCTGGTACTTGCACTTTTGATGCTCAGCTTCAACCTGCTTGCAGACGGATTACGGGAAGCTCTTGACCCTAAACTTAAGGAGGCATAATCATGGCAAATAATGCAGACAAAATTATTACAGTAAATGATTTATCTATCTCCTTTAAAACTACTGCAGGTATGGTGAATGCAATCCGCGGTGTTAATCTTGATTTGAATCGTGGGGAAACAGTTGCCATTGTTGGAGAATCAGGTTCAGGTAAATCAGTAACTACAAAAGCCATTATGGGTATTCTGGCAAAAAACTCTGTTGTTAACAGTGGAAAAATCACTTACAACTGTCTGGAACCAGATAATGTTACCCACACGGAATATGATATTCTCAGTATGTCAGAAAAGCAGGTCCGCCGTCAGATTAACGGAAAAAATATCGCAATGATTTTCCAGGACCCAATGACTTCTCTTGACCCAACAATGAATATTGGTAAGCAGATTATGGAAGGAATGATTTATCACTATCACACTCCAAAAGAAGAAGCTTACCAGAAATCCCTTAAACTGCTGGATGAAGTTGGAATCGTTGATGCAAAGAACCGCATGAAAAATTATCCACATCAGTTATCCGGCGGAATGAGACAGCGCATTGTTATTGCAATAGCCCTTGCCTGCAATCCGGAACTGCTGATTTGTGATGAACCGACTACAGCTCTTGATGTAACAATTCAGGCAAAAATCATCGACCTGATTAAAAAGATTCAGAAGGAACGTAATTTAAGTGTTATCTTCATCACTCACAACCTTGGTGTAGTTGCAAAAGTTGCAGATTACATCAACGTAATGTATGCGGGTAAGATTGTTGAAAAGGGTACTGCGGATGAAATTTTCTTTGACCCGCGCCATCCATACACATGGGGACTTCTTTCTGCCATGCCGGACCTGAATACAACTAACGATCGTCTTTATACAATTCCAGGTTCTCCTCCAAATCTTCTGCATCAAGTTAAGGGGGACGCTTTTGCTCCACGCAACATCTATGCACTAAACATTGATGACCGCCTTGAACCTCCAATGTTTAAGGTAACAGAAACTCATTCTGCAGCAACATGGCTTCTCGATCCACGTGCACCAAAAATCGAAATGCCTGTTGAACTTAAAGAAAGAATTGAATCAATGAAGAAGGAGTCTCAGCACTATGGCATCTAACGAAAAAGAACCTCTCCTTAAAGTTGAAGGTCTTAAGCAGTATTTCAAAATGTCTGCTTCCTATACAGTAAAGGCAGTTGATGATGTAAGCTTTTCCCTCTATCCGGGAGAAACCTATGGTCTTGTTGGAGAATCAGGCTCTGGTAAATCCACAATAGGCAGAAGTTTAATCAGACTTTACAAACCTACAGCAGGAAAAATTCTCTTTGACGGACACGAAATTTCCGGAAAACTTTCTTCTGCTGACAATAAATTTCTCCGTACCAATATGCAGATGATTTTCCAGGATCCGATGGCCTGTCTGAATCCCCGTAAAAAAGTTGGTGAAATTATTGGGGAAGGGCTGGATATTCATCATCTTTACAAGACTCGTGCCGAACGTGAAGAAAAGATTCTTTCTATTCTCAAAAAGGTTGGTCTTGCACCTGAACACATTGACCGTTATCCACACCAGTTTTCTGGAGGACAAAGACAGCGCGTTGGCATTGCCAGGGCACTTATTCTTAATCCAAAACTGATTATTGCAGATGAATGTATTTCTGCTCTGGACGTTTCAATTCAGGCACAGGTTGTAAATCTTCTTAAGGATATTCAGGCAGAAACCGGCACAGCTTATCTCTTTATTGCTCACGATTTAAGCATGGTTAAGTACATAAGCGATAGAATTGGAGTTCTTCACCTGGGACATCTTCTTGAAACAGGTACAACTGAAGAAATTTTCTCAAATCCTCTTCATCCTTATACAAAGAGCCTGATGTCTGCAATTCCAAGACCAAATCCTGTTGTAGAAAAAAATCGTTCTATCATGACCTACAACTACGAAGACAGCGGCCTGGACTATAACAAAGGCACAATGCACTGCGTAGGGGGAAGTCATTACGTTCTTGGAACTGATGAAGACTTGAAATCTTTCCAAAAATAACAAATTTTTAAGATTTTTAGCAGGCGGCTCTTGATTTTCGGGGTCGCCTCTTTTATTTTATAAATTAAGAGGATTTAATTATGAAAAAAAATTTTGGAAAAGACACACTTATGTTCCCAATGCCGGTTCTTATTGTAGCTACTTATGATGAAGATGGAAACCCGAATGCAATGAACGCTGCCTGGGGTGGAATTCACAATACAAATCAAATTGGAATTTGCCTGAGCCACGATCACAAAACTGCAAAAAATATAATGCTTAAGCAGGCTTTTACCGTAAGTATTGCGGATGCAGCCCATACAGCTGAATGCGATTATCTTGGAATTGCTTCAGCAAATAAAGTTCAGAATAAGCTGAATAAAGTACATTTTACTGTTACAAAAAGCCAGAATGTAGATGCGCCAATCATTAACGAACTTCCTATGGCTCTGGAATGTAAGCTTGTAAGTTACGATATAGTTTCTGATTATCTGGTTGCTGATATTGTAAATGTTTGTGCAGAAGATTCTGTTCTTACAGCAGGCAAAATCGATCCGGCAAAACTAAAGCCTATCACTTACGATCCTGTGAATCACAAATACATTCAGTTAGGTGAAATTGTAGGAAACGCTTTTTCTGACGGCAAAAAATTCAAATAATCTCCAGAATATTCAATTCTTAGAAGTTTCTAAATTTACTCAAAATAACAGTCTGTTTATGTTATTTTTTTGAGATTGGATTATTATTAATTACGTAAGAGTTAAACATAAAGACGCTGTGGGCGCCCATAACTCTAAACCAATTTTTTTGAAACTGAAAAGAATATATCAGTCGGAGGAAAGAATTATGAACAAAACATTTAAGGTAGCCGCATTTACACTTGCACTTTTATCAATTGGAGCTACAGCAGCATTCGCACAGGCAGCAGAAGAAGAAGTCCCAGCAGTAGAAAACGTAGAAATTCAGGAAGCTCCTGCACCAGCACCTGTTATTACAGTCTCAGGTAAGGTTAAGGTAAAGGGTAAGGGAGACGCAAGAGTTATTACAATGAGATGCGCTAACAAAAAGGACTATGTTCTTAAAGTTGGAAACGCTCCTGAAGATGTAGAAAATCCTGTAACACTTGATGATCTTGCAAAGTACAAGGGCAAGAATCTTACAGTACAGGGCATCGTTGATTCTGAAAACTATACAATTGAAGTTGTAGCAATCGGCTTCAAGCAGAACAATCAGGCCGCACCAGCAGAAAAATAATCTGCACTTTTTCTAATTAAATGAATCCCGGCTGGCATCTGACAGTCGGGATTTGTTGTTTTAAAACGCCGGATTTAATTCCTTTAATAATTGGCGGAAATTAAGTATAATAGACTGATTATTACTTGGAGATTTTTATGAACAAACAGGAACAACGGGAACAAAATCGGGAGAGAAAAATTTATTTACGGCACAGGATTATTTGGTTTCTTGCAAGCAATGCCATTAAACCATTTCTCAAACTCTCTGTAAATTTAAGGAGAACTAAAACTCCTAAACTTGAAAAACCTTATATAGTTCTTTCAAACCATGTAACAAATCTTGATCCGGCAATTCTGGCAGCTTCTTTCAAAAAACAGATGTACTTTATTGCCAGCGAACAGTTTTATCGTTCAGGATTTAAATCAAAACTGCTCTACTGGGCATTCCAGCCTATTTCTAAAATTAAGGGTGCTTCTGACAAACTTACAGTTATGAAAGCAATCCGTACTTTAAGGGAAGGAAAAAATGTTGCTCTCTTTCCGGAAGGCAACCGTACCTTTAACGGAGAATCTGCAAAATCTTTTGTAGCAACAGGAAAACTGATTAAGATTTCTGGAGCAGGGCTGGTTACTTATAAAATTGAAGGCGGATATATGACTTTCCCTCGCTGGGGTTTTGGTAAGCGTAAGGGAAGGATGAAGGCCGGTGTTGTTAAAGTTTATTCTCCGGAAGAACTGAAATTAATGACAGCAGAAGAAATTGTTGAACACATCAACGAAGATATTTATACAAATGCTTACGAAGAACAGAAAAAATTCCCTGTAATGTATAAGGGAAAAAATCTGGCCTTTGGAATGGAAAGTGCATTCTCTGTTTGCCCTGAATGTAAAAAGATTGGATTCATCAGTTCTCAGGGAGATAGTGTTTTCTGTACAAACTGTGGTACTAAAGCAAAGCTGGATCAATACGGATTCTTTAATCCTGAATTCAAATTCAAAACTGTTCTGGAATGGGACAAATGGCAGGAAGAGTTTTACAAGGATTTTGTTAAGAAATTCAAAGATCCACTCACTCCATTATTCCAGGACAAAAACGTTGCAATCAGAACTGTAAACTCCAATCACCATACAGTAGAACTTGGCTACGGAACATTTTCACTGTATCTGGACAGATTCATTTTTGAACCTCTGGATAAACCGGAAATTGTTTTTGAAATCAAAAATGTACCTGATACTTCAGTTTACGGTAAATCTCTTTTCTGTTTCTCTGATGTTGAAGGAACACATTACGAACTTCATCCGGACAAAATCATCAATGTGAGAAAATATCTTTCCTGCTGGAATATTCTCCACAAGCAGTATGAAAAGAAATAAGTGAATTAATTCAAATATAAATCAAAAAAGAGGGTAAACATGAAAAAACTGACAAAAGAAGAAAGAGCTACAAGAAGAAGATACCGCCGTCATGTAAGGTGGTGGAAATTCCTGCACTTGTTTGGACCGATTATCAAGGGGATGTACAAACTTCACTATGATAAAGTTCCTAAAATTAACGGCTCATATCTTGTGCTTGCAAATCATACAACAAATCTTGATCCTGCAATTGTTGGGCTCAATTTTAAAAAGCACATGTACTTTGTTGCCAGTGAACATGTTTACCGCCAGGGCTGGAAATCAAAAATTCTCTGGTGGATTTTTGAACCCATTGCAAAAATGAAGGGCTCTTCTGACACTCTTACTGTAATGAAAACAATCCGCACTTTGCGAGAAGGAAAAAATGTTTGTATTTTTGCAGAAGGAAACAGAACCTGGAACGGTAAATCAGATCCTTCACTTTTAACTTCTGCTCTGGGAAAACTGGTTAAAGCTTCGGCTGCAAATCTTGTTACTTACAAAATTGAAGGTGGATTTTTTGCAGACCCACGCTGGGGTTACTCAAGAAGAAAGGGCTGGGTTCATGAAGGTGTTGTAAATGTTTATAAAAAAGAACAACTCAAGGATATGTCAGCAGAAGAAATTGTTGATGTAATCAGAAAAGATATCTATCAGAATGATTACGAAACCCAGGCTAAAAATCCTGTAAGATACAAAGGTAAGAATCTTGCGGAAGGTCTGGAAACTGCCCTTTGTGTATGTCCTGAGTGTAAGTCAATCGGTAAGCTTACAACTTTGAAGAATTCAATTAAATGTACAAAATGCGGCCTTTCTACAGACTATACAGAATATGGATATTTTTCTGACGGCTTCAAGTTCCATACAATTGAAGAATGGGATGACTGGCAGGAAGCTTTTTACAAGGATTATATTTCACAAATTCCAGATACAACTTCTCCTCTTTTTGCAGACGAAGACGTTGAACTCAATGCTCTTTCTCAGGATCATTCTTCTCAGTCTCTGGGAAAGGGAACATTTACAATGTTTAAGGATCGTTTTGAATTTACAACAAATGAAAAAACTACAGTCATTCCTTTTAACGAAATTCCGGACATGAGCATCTTTGCAAAAACAGGTCTTACTTTTAAAAATGACAAATCAGGTATTCACTACGAATTTAAAACAGACAGACGTTTGAACGTAAGAAAATATCTTTCCTGCTGGAATTATTTAAGAACTCCGGCTCCGGAAGGAAGTGTATAAACCTGAAGACAATGATAGGCCGGGTGCTGGAATACTTCAAATTCTGTACCCGGATAAATCTGCTTAAGTAAATCCGGCTTTAACAAATCTTCACAGGCTCCTGTATAACAGGGGCCATTTTTTTGCAGCAATGCAAGTTTGTCGCAAAAGCGGCTTGCTGTATTCAAATCGTGAATGCTGACCAGAACGCCGATATTTTTTTCCACTGCAATTTTCTTTAACAAAGCAAACAATTCGTCCTGGTAAGCAAAATCAAGATTAGCAACAGGTTCATCCAGCAAAAGATAATCTGGTTCCTGAGCAAGACAGCGGGCAATTCTAACCTTCTGATATTCACCACCTGAAATTTCAAATACATTTTTTTCAGCAATATTTTCTATTTCAAGGTCTTTGATTATTTTTTGAACAATATCTTTATCTTCCTGCGAAACCCAGGTGCGGCCATTTTTACTACGGCAGTATCTTCCCTGAAAAATTACATCTGTAACATTATAATTCCATGTCTGATATTCGCTTTGTAAAAGTGTTGCAGTTTTTTGAGCCAGCTCAATAGGCTTCATGGAATAAATATCTTTACCGTCAAGAGTAACACTTCCTCCAAACCGCAGCCTGTCTTCTCCCGCCAGCCCTGCTATCACAGAAAGAAGTGTGGATTTTCCGCTTCCGTTTGGTCCGCTTAAGCAAAGGATTTCTTTTGGTGCTACGGTTAAGTTTATTCCATTCAATACAATATTTTTTCCCCAGGCCGCTCTAATATTTTTTGCCTCAAGCATTCTTTCCACCTCCAAAACCTTTTGATCCTCTTGATGATGTAAGGAGCAGTGAAATAAAGAATGGAACTCCCAGAATTGAAGTGATTGTTCCTACAGGAATTTCTGACGGAGCAATTACGATTCTGCAAAGGGTGTCTGCTAAAAGAAGAAGGGTTGCTCCTGCCAGCATTGAAAAGGGAAGAAGCACCTTTCCTTTACTGCCGCATATTTGTCGAACTGCATGAGGGGCAATGAGTCCAATAAAACCGATTGTTCCACCGGCGCAGACTGAGGCTGAACTTGCAAATGCGCCTGCAACTATCACCTTTAATCTAAGATCTTTTACATCTACTCCCAAGGTTCTTGCTGTTGCTTCACCACCTCCCAATAAATCCAGTTGTGGTAAGGAAATAAGCATAAGCAAAATTGATATTGCTGATGGAATTATAATAAACTTTACTTCATTCCAGCCGCGTCCACTAAAACTTCCCAGCATCCAGATGTAAATTGAATGAAGCTGCCTGTCATGAATTGCAAGAATAATCGAAGTGATGGCAGAGTAGAGGGAACCTAATGCGGTGCCGCAAAGCAGGACCATTACTGTAGAAGCTCTGGAAGAACCCCGAAAGGAAATTGCTGTAACAATAAAAGCCGCCGCCAGTGCTCCCAGAAAAGCTCCTCCGTTCAAAAGAGAAATCAATCCTCCCATTAAAGTTCCTCCACCCAGACAAGCTGCAATTACAGCACCAAGACTGGCCCCCGAAGTAATTCCCATGATGCCGGGTTCTGCAAGAGGATTGCGGAAAAACATCTGAAAAACAGCACCTGCTCCTGAAAGCAGAATTCCACTTATAATTACAAGTATTGTTCTTGGAAGACGAATGCTGAAAAAAATCGTCCTTGAAAAACTGTCAGCGGATTTGAAAACTCCATTAAAAGAAATTTTCTGTGCACCTAAAATAAGAGATAAAAAAACTGCGGTTAAAAAAAGTGACACTAAAATAATCAGTGTCACTATAAAACGTCTTTTATTAATATTAGTTTTCCTCGTGAAGAATTTTTGCAAGTCCTGCAACTGCATCTACAATCCGTGGACCCGGGCGGGAATAAAGATCTGCGTCAATAAGATAGATCTTTCCGCTCTTAACAGCGCTTACATTTGTCCAGCCTGTTCTAGCCTTAACATCATCTGCTGTTACACCATTCATATTCGGAAGAAGTATTATTTTAGGATCACGGGCAATAATTGCTTCTTCGCTTACAGACGGATAATCTGAATTCTGATCATCAAAAACATTTAATCCACCTGCAGTCAAAATCAAATCACTAATGAAAGATTTTCTACCAATTGACATATATGGTGTATTCCAGACTTCATAATAAACAGCAGGTTTGTCTGAACTGTTATAAGCTGCGGTAATCTGGCTGATTGAATCCTTCATATTTTTTACCAGAGTTTCTGCTTCGGAAGTACGTCCAATATATCCGCCCACAGTAATTATTTCATCGTAAACAGCATCAATGGAACTTGCTTCAGAAAGGAAAAGTGTAACTCCAGATTCCTTCAAAGGTGCTTCCAGAAAATCATGCATACCTTTTGCACCGTAAACAAAATCCGGTTTATAAGAAAGAATTGTTTCTACACTAAGAGTTTCCCCTGCAAAGCCCCCCACACTTGGAATTGCTTTAAGGCGTGACGGATAATCACAAAAATCAGTTCTTGCTTTAATCAGTCCCTCAGCACCTAAATCAGAAAGAATTTCTGCTCCGGCCGGTGAAAGACATACGATACTCTGATACTGTGCATTTGCTGCAGCCTGAGCGTCTTCTTCATTTTTGGTGCGGCGGACATACATCAGAACCATCATCACCAGGAAAGCTACAAGAACAACATATTCGATTTTTTTACTGTTCTTTGCATCCCTGCGGAAATTTGAACCGATGGAATTGTCAGGATTATTTGTATTATTCTGATTATTTGAATTGTTATAGTTAGAATTAAATTTATTCGGATCCGGATTAAACAAATCTGTCATAATTATTTTGCACCCCATTCAGCATAGTAAGCATCTATTTCTTTTTTCAGTTCTTCAGTGATTACACCGCCTGGAACATAAAGAGCTTCTACAACATCCTGCATACTTACAATTGCTCTGGCAGGGAAGCCGTATTTTTCTGTAATTGTTTCCAGTGCACTTTTTTCAGAATCAGGGGCCCGTTCCATTCTGTTAAGGGAAACAATTTCTCCTACGATTTTTACTGCATCTGGAGTAGAACCACAAGACTTAACAATAGGATAAGTTTCTTCAATTGATTTTCCTGATGTAGTAACATCCTCAATGATAACAACTCTGTCACCATCTTTTATTTCACTGCCAAGAAGAAGGCCTTTATCTGCACCATGATCTTTAGCTTCCTTGCGGTTTGAACAGTAACGAATTTCCTTACCGTAAAGTTTGCTGTAGGCAATTGTTGTGGCAACACTTAAAGGAATTCCTTTGTAAGCTGGACCAAAAAGCACATCAAAATCATCACCAAAATTTTCGTGAATTGCCTGTGCATAATATTCTCCAAGTTTAGCAAGCTGACTGCCTGTTACATAAGCACCTGCATTCATAAAGAATGGAGAATGTCTACCACTTTTCAATGTGAAGGAACCGAATTTAAGAACCTTGCACTCAACCATAAAATCAATAAATTCTTTCTTGTAGTCTTTCATAGTCATTGATTTTACCTGTTTATTTACAAAAAATCCATTGAAAATTAAAATCAAGTGTATGAAAAAGCTGTATAAAGATACCCGAATTTTAGATCAGGCTTGCAGAGAAAAATATTTTCTTTCCGAAGACCTTATGATGGAAAACGCCGCCGCCGCACTTGAATCTGCTGTAATGGCCCACATTTTTAATCCTTCAAACTTTTACCTTAACAGGGCCCATTGTCTTATACTTTGTGGAAGTGGAAATAATGGAGGAGACGGATACGCCCTGGCCCGCAGACTTATTCAAAAAAATATTGCCGTTACCATCTGTGATTTCGGTCAGCCGAAAACTGAAATTGCACAGCTGCAAAAACAAAGAGCCGACTCTCTGGCAGTAAGTTATGTTTCCTTTTACGAACTGGATGAATTTATAGAGGAAAAAAGTCTTGACCTGAGAGTTGCAGTTGATTGTGTATTTGGCAGCGGATTTCATGGTCAGCTTCCGGCAGAAGTAAAAATTATTTTTGACCGGATCAATTCAAATACTGACCTTTATAAAATTGCCTGTGATATTCCAAGCGGATTATATTTTAACGCTGATGAAACTGTTACAATGGGCGCCCTTAAACTGGATCTTTTTAAAGACAGGGCAAAAGATGTTTGTGGAAAAATTACTCTGGCAAATCTTGGAGTTGCACGAAATAATTTTGAAAATGCAGCACAAAGTCAGCCTGATGCCTGGCTTCTTGAAGAAAGTGACATGACCCTTCCAATCCGCAAAAAAGAAAATGTTAACAAAGGTTCTTTTGGACACCTTGCCCTCATCTGTGGAGAAAAAAGGGGAGCGGCAAATATTGCAGGTCTTGCAGCGCTGAATTTTGGAGCAGGACTTGTCACTTTAGTTTCTTCCAGTGAAGGATTTTCTGAAGAATCTAAATCCGGCGGAAATTATTCGGAGGATTCGATTGATTATGAACTTATGACTTCTGATTCATTCCCTGCAAATACCAGTGCCCTTGTTTTTGGTATGGGGCTGGGCAGAAACAACAAACAGGGATTTACAAAAGCAATAAATTATCTGGAGCAGAATGCAAATCTGAACTGCCTCATAGATGCAGATGCTTTTTACTATGATGAAATAAAAACTTTATTGGACAAACGGTGCTCTCAATCCACAGAGAATAAATGCATTACAATTCTTACTCCACATCCAAAAGAGTTCTCTGTTCTGCTGGAAAAGTGTGGCATGGGTTCTTTCACAGTTGAAGAAGTTGTTGAAAATAGATTTGAGCTTGTAAAGAAATTTTGTGACTACTATAAAAATGTTGTCCTGATTTTAAAAGGCGCAAACGTTCTAATTGGAAATTACAGTTACGATAAATCCGCTGTACAAATTTATATTAATTCTTTTGGAACAGCCGCTCTTTCTAAAGCAGGTAGTGGGGATGTTTTGTGCGGTCTTGCAGGAGCACTACTTGCACAAAAAAGAGGTGCCCTGGATTCTGCAGTAAGTGCATCTCTTGCACATGCTCTGGCATCCAGAAAAGTAAAAAATAATTTTGCGCTTACTCCCCGCAGCCTGATTGAAAACATCACTCAACTATAAAATAATTTACCCTGATTTTATTTGTTTCTATATATAAAAGCCTTAAAAAAACAAAAAATTAGGGTAAATAACAAACATTTTCTAAAATTCTTGATGCGAAGTGAAAAATTTTAAATTACACTTTAAGTATGGATAAATTGAGGAATTTAATAACGCTGATTTTTATTTTTTCATTTGCTGTCATCTCAGTCTGGTCTCAGGAATCGGTTTCCACTTTACTGGAAGGCTATTTAAAGAATGATTTGTCCATTCAAAATCTTTCGGCAGAAGTAGAAAAGCAAAGTCTGAACAATGAGTCCAGTCAGATTTCCAATGGATTTAATTTTCAACTTTCCACAGGAACAGTCACCCTTTACACAGGGGATTCAACTTATGTAAAAATTAATCCAGCTGCAAGTCTAAATCTTCCTCAGTACAATGATTTAACTTTATCCCTTTCTTCAAAAGCAACAATCGGCGGAGATGATGCAGGAGTAAGCGACACATCAATAAATCTTTCTGCTGATATTATTTCAGAGCAGGCCGATACAATAAAAATTTCACGCTTAAAGGCAGAACGTTCATTACTGGAAAGCAAGCGGGCATTGCAAAACAGATTTACTTCTGCAGAAAAAGAATTCTACACAAGTCTGAAAAATCTTTATCAAATTGCGGCTGAAATCAACACTGCAGAAAATGAATATTATGAAGACAAACTTTCCTTTGATCAGATAAAGGCACAGGGCTACACGTCAACTTCATCAAAATACAGAACAGCACAACTGGAAGTTCTTTCGGACCAGCACACTATTGATACAAAGAAACACGAACTTGAAAGAGAAACAAAAGTTTTCGCCAGCCTCTGCGGAATCAATTATCAGGGCACGGATGCAATAACTCAGTTTCTCCCAAATTCAATTCCTCTTGTTGATGCAGTTGATGTAAATTCTTTTCCGGAAGAAACTTATACGGAACTTGAAGCAGCCCTATGGACAAACAAAATTAATCAACTTGAAAGAGATGCGGAAAAATTTTTTACACTTAATGCAAATGCAGGCTACACTTTTGCAAATTCATCAGCTGGAAGTTCTTCAAAAACAGACACAGTGGATTTTGGTACAGGAATGACTTTTGCTGATACAGGATTAAGTGCATCAGCAGGAGTTTCAATCCCTACAACATCTGAAAATCATAACCCGATTTTTACTTTTGGAATTTCCATTGATCCAAATGCGTTTCGACAGGCAAAAATCACTTCCCAGATTGAAAAACTTGAAGCAGAACAGGAAGCCATTTCAATACAATCAGCACGAAACAATTACCAAACAGCAGTTACAACACAAGCCGCTGAACTTGCGGACATTCAGTGGAACAAATCTTCAAATACAGAAACCTATAATCTTTACAAATCACTGGCGGCAGATTTGCAAACCTGGTACAAACGTGGAATCACAACTGAAAGTGAATGGCGCTCTGCAGAAGTGAACAAAGAAAAATATAGAATTCAGCTTTTATTAAACGACATTGATTTAATCATCTACAATAACGAAACACTTTTACTTTTTACACGGGACCAGGAATTTGTGTCTGATAAAGAAGGAGCTATGGAAAATGAAAATTAAAAAACAGATAAAAATTATTATGATTGCAGCAACTTCTCTTGCGATTCTTGCAGCGGGATTAATTACTGCAAGGATAATCATTAAAAATCATCAGCAATCAAATACAACTTATAAAGTTACTTCCGAAACTTATGAAAATGTAATCGAAGTGTCAGGTGTAGTTTCAGCAGCTCAGGAACAAACTCTTCAGGCCCTGTCTGATGGAACTGTGCTGGAAGTTTATGTAAAGCAGGGGGACTCTGTAAAAGAAGGGGATGTTATCATCCAGCTTGATGACACTGATGAACAGTACAATCTTGCTAAGCAGGATTATGATATGGCAACAGTAAGAATTTCTGGTTCTGCAAGACAATATCAGTTAATGCAGACACAGCGCCTTGCTTTAGTTCAGAAAATTGCGGAAAGAAAAGTAACTGCAACTTTTGACGGAATAATTGCTTCAATTGATGTTGCTGTTGGAGATTCTCTTGAAGCAAAAGATTCTGTCGGCACTCTGGTTGATGTTTCATATCTTACTGCAGAAGTGGAGATTGCTGAAACCGATGTTTCCAAATTGAAAATCGGACAGAAGGTAGAGCTTACTTTTCCAGCCTACGATGGAACTGTAGAAGGTTACATTACGGGCTGGCCTGCAATTGGTGAAGTAACAAGCCGCGGTGCAACAATCGTAAATGCAAAAATCCGAATTGATGATTATCCGGAAACAATTCTTCCAAACTTTTCTTTCAGTGGAAAAATTGAAATTGCTCCTGCCGAAACTTTTACAATTGTAAGCAGATATGCAGTGGGAAGGGAAAACGGACAGGCTTATGTTGTTAAAGCAGGTTCATCTGAAAAAATTTCTGTGTCTGTTATGCCATACGATAAAGAATATGTAAAAATCGTTGAGGGAAACATTAAGGAAGGCGATGTTCTGCAGGCACAGTCTTCAGCATCAAAATCTGGAACCAGCAGACGTAACGGTCCAGGCCAGATGTCCAGCGGAAAAAATAATTCCGGGGGAGGAGCAGGCAGACCACCTCCAGGAGGTTTCTAATGGCAGATTCTGTAATCAACATGAAAAATGTTAAAAGAACTTACATTATGGGTGATTCAGAAGTCCACGCTTTAAGAAATGTTTCTTTTAACATTGAACAGGGAGAATTTGTAACCATAATGGGTCCTTCCGGCTCAGGAAAATCCACCTGCATGAATATGATTGGATGTCTTGACCGCCCCACAGACGGAATTGTAGAAATCAATGGAAAAGCCACTGCGAAAATGACGGAAAAAGAACTTGCTGTTTTAAGAAATCAGACAGTTGGTTTTGTTTTTCAGCAGTATTTTTTAATTTCTTCAATGAGCGTAATTGAAAATGTAATGCTCCCTTTAAGATATGCAGGTTTGGAAAAACACGAACGCTACAATCTTGCAAAAGAAGCTCTTATAAAAGTGGGACTAGAGGATCGAATGAATCATCATCCCCACGAATTGTCAGGAGGACAAAAGCAGCGTGTGGCAATTGCAAGAGCTACAGTTACTAAACCAAAAATAATTCTTGCAGATGAACCAACCGGTGCCCTGGACAGTGAAACCGGTAAAGCGGTTATGGCATTATTCAGAGAAATTAATTCCAGGGGGACAACTGTTGTTATTGTAACCCACGACCCAAGAGTAGGGGCAAGTTCTGACAGATGCATCCGAATTTTTGACGGAATTATCGAATCTGATAAAAAACAAAATCCTGTTCCATTTGATAAAAGTGAGGAAGTGTAAATGTTTGAAGATTTCTTAAATGCACTATCCAATTTTAAGCGAAACAAAATGCGAACCTTTCTTTCTCTGCTGGGAATTATTATTGGGGTAGCATCAGTAATTGTAATTATGAGCATGGGTTCTGCAAGTACAAAACAGATCCAGGACACTTTCGGTTCAAGCGGTCTGGATATGGTCAGTATTGGTTCAGGATTTATGCGACGAAACAGAAGTGCAGTTACAATTGATTTTAATGATTCTTTCAGGGATGAAATGTTCGGTCAGATTTCAGGCATAAAAAAAATCTGGTATAAAAATCAACTTTCTGCAACTCTTTCTTATGGAGACACCAGCGCCACTGCAACTACGTATGCAATAGAAACTGATTATCTTCAGACTTACGGTCTTGCCCTGGATAACGGAGAATATTTTTCTGTAACGGACAATGTGTATGGTAATCAGAAAATAATTTTAGGATCGGAAATTGCTTCAACTCTTTTTCCAAATGGTGATGCTGTAGGTAAAAGTGTAATCCTTGTTACAAACAGTGTTACTTTTAATTTTAGGGTCGTGGGAGTTTTAAAAGAACAAAGTTCAGGTTTTGAAAATTCCACAACAGGCTGTTATATTCCAAGAGGATTTTACGCAAAACAAATTACGCCTAATTCTTCAGCAGACACTGTTATGGTTCAGGCGATTTCTAATTCCAGGGCAACAGAACTTGTGGATGTTTTAAGTGATTATTGTACTTCAATCTCCGGAACAGAAGGCTCCGTAAGAGTTTCCTCAATGCAGTCCATGATTGAACAAATGAGTTCCATTACTTCTACAATGAGCGTTATGCTTGCGGCTATTGCAGCAATTTCTCTTCTGGTAGGAGGAATTGGAATTATGAATATTATGATTGTAACGGTTACAGAACGCAAACAGGAAATTGGAATTCGAAAAGCGCTGGGAGCAACACCAGGAGTTATCAAGCAGCAGTTTCTTGTGGAATCAGCAAGCATTACTGTTATGGGCGGAATTATAGGAATTATTCTGGGAATCATTATAAGTTTTGCAGTAGAATTCGTTCAGTCCACATCATACATAATAAGCTGGCCGGCCTGCATAATCGCTTTCGTCTTCTCTGTATTTGTAGGGATTTTCTTTGGATTAAGTCCTGCATCCCGGGCCTCTAAACTTGACCCGGTCATCGCACTTTCTGGGGAATAAATTGACTGAAAATCGTTCGGCTATCAATTCAAATATTTACATTTATTCCAGGATAGCCGCCGATTCTTTTACTGCCAGAAGTTTTTTAAAGTTCCTTCCGTTCCAGTTTGTGGTTTTTCCACAGAAAATCGTGATTTGCATATTTGAGAAGAAATGTCTTACTGTCAAAAACGTCAAATACTTTGTAAATTACAACGGCATCTTTTTTAACAGTTGAAATCGAAACATTGTTCTCCCTGGAAAAGGTGTCGAACTTTTCATTTTTTAAAATCGATTCTATTAGTTTTTTTTGACGGTCAGTTAATTCTTCATATTCATCAAGATTAATTACCAGGCGTCCGGTTTCATTTTGATATGAAACAAAAATTTTTAAAGTGAAAAAAATTATTACAACAAGAGTAAAAAGGTAGGGCCAGACTTGAATTAGTCTTACAAAATATTCTTTTTTAAAAAGTATAATCCGGACAGCTGTAATAGCCCCTAACACCAGCAACGAAAGAACTAATTTTAAAATGCTCTTATGATTAAAAAATCCCTGCTCATAAAAAATTACCAGAGCCGCAATATAACAAAGTAAAATCGTAATTTCACTGTAATCTGAAAAAGTAAATAAAACGGTAAAAATCAAAAAGAATATTCCATAAATCAAATACTTTTGGGGATGAAAAATCAGGAAAATACAGGTCAAAGCGCTTATTACACTTAAAACAAGTATCGAATCAAAAACAATATTCGAAAAATCCGGATTATCAATTAACAAAAAAATTATTTGTATAGTAAAAAAAAATAATCCACTTAGAGGTATGAAATATTTAAACTTTTTATATGTTTTTCTTAATAATTTGTTATTTTTCATATTAACAGTCTAATCCTAATAAATGTGAAAATCAATTATCGGGATAATCTTAGTTATAAAGTCTAATTACTCCTTGAAACTTCCCTAATAAATATGTAATGTCCTAAAAAGGAAGTGTAGCAAAAATGAAAGACAATAAACCACTTGTAGAAATACTTTCCTCTATGGAAACAGATGACCTTGCAAAAATTATTGAACTGTTTTCACGTCAAAATCCAGAACTTGAAAAAATGATTAGAAATGCCGCTGCCGGTAAAGACGCAACCTATGAGGCTATAAAAGCAGATATTGCTGCAATAAAAAAGAGCCGAAGGTTTTATGACTGGCAAAACCGCAGAGAACTTTATGAACAGCTTGAGAACATTCTTGAAAACATCAGAATCAATATAAAAGATTCTGATTCTGCTGTTGACCTTCTTGTAAAGTTTTTTGCACTGGACGAAAAATGCTGCAACAACTGCGATGACAGCGACGGCGGATTAGGCTACGAGTTTAATGTGGCAGCGATACCAATCTTTACTCAGTTTTCACAAGAATATAAGGACAAAGAAAAACTTACCCAGATTATTTATGATTTACTTGAAAATAATCATTATGGTTGTCATGACGGTATTTTAAAACATGTAGGTGAACTTTTGCCGCAGGAAAATATCCGAACTCTTATGACAAGAAAGTTTTCACATGATTACATTCTGCCAGATCTTGCTTTTGCTGTTAATGACGCTCCTCTTTTTGAAAAACTGAAGCGCCAGATGAGACCTGACGGACAGCTTTGGGGAGAAGCTTTTTATGAAGTAGCTTTGTGCTACCTTAATTATGGAGATGCAAAAAAAGCGCTTGAGTTTGCAGATGAAATTGATACAAATCATTGGGGATACAGAAAGTCAGAAATCCTTGAAACAATCTATCTTAAAATAGATGATAAAAATGCACTTAAAAATCTCTATTGCGAAAACTTTTTCAGGTCCCCGTCTGAAGATACAGCAGAAAAAATAAAAACTGTATTCGGCGAAGATTTTTTTAAAACCCTTGCTGAACAGAAAAAAGAAGAGGTCCATAACTCAAAACAGTTCAGTCAGAAAGATTTCAATTTTTTGATAGATTATGATACAACGGAAAATATTGAGAACTATATTGTGCAGCACAATGATAATCTGTATGGGTTATATTTTGATGCAAGTGACCTTAAGAAAATCAAAAAAAGCTGCTCGCCACTAACCCAGACAATAATTATTCGAGTCCCATTAAATTACTATCTTGATAATGCAAAGAGCAAGTTTTATTCGACGGCTGCAAAACATTTAAAGACACTGGATAACCTTGCTGCGGAAATAAAAGACTGGCGCGGTGTTGAACCACATAGTGAATATAAAAAGAAGCTGGAAGAAAATCATTCCAGAAAATATGCTTTCTGGGAAAAATACAGGTAAACAGGCAGAAACAATTTTATCTGCCCTTACCCCATAATCGACTCAAGATAAAGAAACTCTTCATTCTGTTGACTGGCTTCCTGCTGATCAGTTGATTTTGAATAAAATTGAAGATATTTTATAAACCAAACGAATATTTCTATAGACTCACACAGACTGCCTTTTCTAACTAAAGTTCTCAGGAAAACAAAAAAATAACCAAGGTTCGTTTTAAAATTCCACGGGTTACCAATATAATATCTCTGTAGAATTAAGAAAGTACGATAAAATTACATACCTGAAAGTTTTCTGAAAATTTTATCGTATAAAGTTTTGATAAGGAGATTTTTTATGAAAAGAAAAATTTTGGCTTTATTTATACCAGTGATTATGAGTTTTTTTATGTCCTGCATCTATGTTACAGATAATTCAGAACATACGGCTACACTTAATGTTCTAAATCTGACTGGTGAACAAATTACAGTAAAGTTTATTCCAGGGGATTCACAGGCACTTTTTAAGGAGTGGATTATTGAAGATATTCCCTCAATAGACAAAGATGATGCTATTCTTTCAAAGAGTTTTTCAGAAATCATTGATGATGATGAAGAAAACAGATACGGCAGAAAAATATTTACTTTTGTTCCAGGCAAATACTTAACTGATATCAATAATAATGTTGAGTATGATGTTGTTTCTTCTGTGTTATATCAAAATGATACACAATTAAGCCGCAGAAATAATCCAACCTTTAATTTGTATTACAATGACAACCCTGAAATGAATTTCATTGTAATTAATACAAAACTTAAAGCAAAAATTTCCAGAGAAACTTATAATTCTCTTAGCGATAGTGATGAAAATATTGCCCACGCCATATGGTCAATTTACAGATCAAACTATCGCGATAACAGCTTAGTAATTTCAGCAACTTGCTATGGTACCCCGGCTGAATTAATAGAAAAAATAAACCTGCTGGAAAATATTGACACACTTATCGAAGACACAGAGAGTTATGTAGTCTTTATTTACTAAGCATTAAGAAATTTGACCTGATTATTTTTCCATTTGAGTCCAGCTGGAACTTTTACGAAATTCTGTTGGTGTAAGTCCAGTCTGGTCTTTGAATTGTCGCATAAAATGAAACTCACTTTTGTATCCACATTTAAGGGCAATTTCTGAAATTAAAAGATCAGATCTGGAAAGAAATTCCTTAGCTTTTTCAATACGTCCGATTATTACATCATGCATCACACTTACACCAAAAGTATGTGAATATAAATGCTGAAAACCGGAACGACTTAAATTCATATACGAGGCCATATCATCTATACCGGAAAAAAGATCAGGCTCTTCAAAAATTCTCGTTCTTAAATACGTCAAACGATCATTTTTACTTGCCATAACATTTGGTGCTTTTAATACTTTACATTTGACTTGCTGTGCTATTTGATAGAAAAGTACGGATGTAAGCAAAATCTTTATTTCTTCATGATATACATCAGCAGAAAAATGATTGTAAGAAATTTGATGTATTATTGCTGACAATTCATCAACGTTTCCAAGATAAACAGGTGTATCAAATATAATTCCAAGCTTCAAAAGTTCATTTTTGTACCACTTTTGTGGGATTGCAGTGATTACTTTAATAGAGATACTTCTGGAGGAAAAGCTCTGGGCTTTGGTAATTACCCTGAAATTGCAGAAATATTTTCAAGCCGTAGTTATGAAGTTCAGAGGAATGTAACTGGTTCCGGTCTTGCAAAAGTTGAAGAAAGACAAAGCCTTGCACCAGAAAGCATTTATGATAACAGTTACAGTAAAACTCAGACTTCAACGGCTATTGCTTATACCGGCTATTCAGATAGTAGCTGGCAGGTTAATACTGCACAAATTGAATCTACCTGGGATCCTGATGTTCATATGTGCGGAGTTGTTTGCAACAATAAAGAGTTTACAACAGCAGCAACAGGAACTTACACTGTAAGCCTAGATTTTTCTAACAGTATTCTTGCTGGTGGAGAAACAAATTTTGTGTCTGGGGCAGGAAAAGCAAATGGAGGATACCATCTCTATCTTCACATTACAAACGGAAATAAAATCCTTAGTGGAAAGAAAATTACAGTTACCGAAATAAAAGCCGGAAGCACCAGTATTCCTATGTCAGGCCCACTCAGCACTACCGCATCTGGTTCCGGAAATGTATCTCTGGAAGTGTATAGCGAATGGGGAAGTAACAAACTTATAGATATAAGCAAAATTTCAAATGCTTCAATCCTTTCTATTACATTTAAGATTCAATAAGTTTCGCTATATTGCCGTCATATTGATAAAGAAACGAAGCTGAACATTAAAATAAAAACGGAAATGCAAAGATGATTATATCATAATTGCATTTCCGTTTTATAAAAAATTATAAAAAGTATTACTTCAATTCAGGAAATTCTTTGTATGCAGCTTCGTAAAAATTTTCAAGTGCAACACTGATGCTCACATTTCCAAAAATATATTCCTTCATTTCTGTCATGAATAAATTATTCAACTCTAAATCATACTCTGTTGTAGCTGTCTGGCGCAAAGAATCTGCCTGACGGTAGTAATACTGCATTACCTTCTGATCACCAAGGAATTCAGATGTATATCCTTCCTCATCCAGAGTTTTAACAGCAGCCTTATTATTTGGTATAGTATTTGAATTACCGCAGAGTTTTTTCATTGCTTCTTCATCACATGAAATCTTTAACAAAAGGTCTTTTATAACATCAGCATTATCTGTACCCTTTGCAGCACAAACGAAGGATCCTCCCCAGTAAGATGCTTCTGGTCCCATACAAATTCCCCATTCACCAGGAGCAGCAGAAAAATTCATTACATAGTTAATAAACCAGTCAGCTCCATAATAAGCAAAAATATTTCTGCCGCCGCTCATTCCATCCATCCATGTGTAATCCCAGCAAACACCGCCCTTATTGTATCCTTTATCAATATACTTTCTGGAATGCTCTACCCATTCTTTAAGGGCTGGATCAATATTAATTTTATTGTTAACAACCCACGGAGTTTTTTTACTCTGACTGAATGCCCTGAATGTTTCATCAAAACCTGCAAATAATTCGTATCCTTCACCCTTGAGCATTTCTGCAAGATGATCCATTCCATCCCAGCTTGAAACATATGCCTGAACTTCATCAGGATCATCTGTTCCCAGAACTTCTTTTGCAATCGATCTGCGGTAAATAAACATAGAAGGAGTTACCATCCATGAAACACCACAAATATTACCTTTGTTATCGCTTGCAATATCTTTTGTATACTGGAACTGATTTTTCATATCTTCATCTGAAAGACCAATATCTTTTTTTACATCAAGCAAATATCCGGCATTTATAAAGTGTTTAATATAATCCGGTTCAATAATAAGTAAATCTATTTTTTCATCATCCGAAAGCTTATTCTGATTATTCAGAAGATCTTTAATTGTGTTAAGATAGTTTCCGTCAAAAAATGGAATTGTGTGCCATTCAACCGTTACATTTTCAGGAAATTCATACCCCAGATTATCCATAACTACATTCTGAAACTCCTCATTATATGAGTAAATATTCAGAACCTTTCCACCAGATGAACAATAGTTTGCATTATTTACTTTCTTCTTTGGTGCAGCACATAAACTTGAAGCTGTGAATGCCATTGCCATCAAACAAATTAACAGTTTTTTCATGTTGTTAACTCCTTATTTTGTCATAAATATATTTTTATCTCCGCTCAGCTTTTCCGCGGGAAATAAAATCCATTTTACTTTTTTCTTTGCGGGAAAGACGTTTGTAGCCACCATTTGCAACTGGAGCCATTGCTTTTGAAGCAGCAGCTTTTTCTTCTGACTTCCGTTCCTCTTTCCATACAGGTGTACGAGGATGTGGATCGCCTTTTTCTACATACTCACGCCATTCAACAGGTTCCGGCACTTCAAATTTCATATGTTCGCCGGTTGAAGGATGATTAAATTCCAGAGTGCGGGCATGGAGCGCCAGACGATGGAATGGATCTGTATTAGCACGATAATTTTCATCTCCTGCAAGAGGATATCCTTTTGAAGAAAGATGGGCACGAATCTGGTTTTTCTTTCCTGTATCCAGTGAAAGTTCAAAAAGAGTATGTGTTTTTCCTCTCAACAAAACTTTGTAATGGGTTCTTGCAGGTACAGTTTTTGCTGTATCGGATTCATCGTGTTTTACATATCCTACATGATGGGAATTTTGAGCAAGCTCATCATCAATTAATCCGCTGTCATCCAGAGCTTTTTCTTTTTTACGTGGATTTTCTCCAACTGCAACATAGAGACGTTCTGTAACCATTTTATGCCAGGTAGTCATAACTTTTTTTTGTGTTGCTTCATTAAGTGCAAACATCATTACACCACTTGTATCTCTGTCCAGACGATGAACTACATAAGGCTTATGATTATTAGCATAAGTGCCCTTTGAACGCATAATTTTTTCAAGCACCTGTTCAGCGGTTCTTGCTTTACTTCCAGGATATGGGCAGGAAAGCATTCCACTTGGTTTTTCAATTACAATGATATCCTTATCTTCATAGAGAACTTCAATTTTTTCTTTACCGTAGTCAGCTTTGTGTTCTCTTTTATATTGAGTGCTGGCTTTTACATGATGAATTGTTTCTTTCATTATTCGCCTTCTTTCTTGATGTCATTTGACTGGTCTTCCATCTGATTATTCCTGTAGTTTTTATTAAGGTTGATGTTAAAAATGATGGTGATAATCACAATTATTATCAGATAGATAATAGCAAAAACCTCTACTACAAGTTTTGTTGCTTCTTTACGAAATGCCAGTGCCAGAATTCCGTAAACAAGTGTAATTGCCCCAAGTATTGAAAAAGTCTTAGATGCAATCTTTGCAAATGCATTTTGATTTTTCTTTTGAACTTTCAAAAAAATTCCACAGGCTGTAAAAACAAATCCAATAAAGAGAAATAAAACTGCAACTAAAACAAATGACTTAGGATTCATACAGAAAACCTCCAGATGACTCTAATCAGAATATATATGAGTAATCTTATATATTCAAGTTTGTTCTATAATATATAGTGTGAATATTTCATTCTATAGACTACAAAAATATAACGGGTTATTATAAAAGGCAAATAAGGAGTTTGTATGTTGAATTTAAGAATCAAACCATTTTTTATTTCAATTCTTTGTACACTCATAACAGCATCTTTGTTAACAACACTTTCCTGTTCTCAAAGAGCTTATGCAGCAAACAAGGATTCAGTGAGGGGAGGAGAAGTTGCCGAAAGCGAATACAAAGAATTCTTTGTACTTTCAGTTAATCCGGAAGACACTCTTCCTTCTTCCATTAAATATCCTTCTATTCAAGTTCAGTTCAGTCAGCCGGTTGTACCACTTGCAAAATTGACTGATGAATCTGATAAAAGTGATTTTGTAACTATTGAACCTGCACTTAACGGAACATTCCGCTGGTTAGGAACAAGCATTCTCAGTTTTGAATCAACAGATGAAGTTCCTCCACAGGCAGAATATACGATCAAAGTAAATCCTGGAATTGAATCTCTTTCTGGAGTGAAACTTACAGGAGAAACAACTTTTAAATTCCACACACAGGAACTGGAAGCACTTTTTATTCGTCCTGCATACGAAGCTGTTAAACAAAAGCAGTATGTGAGCCGTGACAATGTTCCTCCAGAACTGGCAAATTCAATTGCCCTTTTCTTTAATTATCCTGTTGATTGTGATTACGTTTCAAAATTCATCACTATTTATGCTGCAAACAAAAAATGCAATTTTACTGCAAAACAGCTTTATGATTATGCAATCGAAATCACACTTGATTCAAAGAGTGAAATTCCTTTTAACTCTGAAGTTACTGTTGTACTGGAAAAAGGTGCAGCTTCTAAAAAAGGTTCTCTCCCTGTTTCAAAATCAAAGTATCTGTCATTTAAAACAGGACCGGAACTTAAATTTGAAAGCATTTCCGGAAACGATTACAATTATCCAAATTCAATAATTATTTCCTACAGCCGCGGCTTAAAAGAGGGCCAGGAAGAAACTATCCTGCAGAATCTTACAATTGATCCTTCAGATTCCCTGGATATTAAAAAAGAAAATATTAAGATTGAAGGCAAAAAAATTATCCTTAAAAATCTTGAATTCGAAACAGACAAGGAATACAAGGTTTCATTAAATACAAATCTTTACGATAATTTTGGCAAGTTGTCTTCAGACAAAATCTTAAATCAGAAAGTAAAAGTTCAAAAACGCAGTAATGCTTACGTTAACTATGGCTATTCTGATTTTGGAATTCTTGAAGCCCAGTACGAGCCTAATATTGCATTTGCATTTAAGAACACAGTTTCCGGCTATTACGGTATAAAACCAATTACTGCTGGAGTTGATTATGACAGTCCTGCTTTTGAAAATTACAATGAAATCTACGAAGGGGATTACAAAAAGAATGAGCAGGTTGTTGTTGTAGTTCCTCTCAAGGATGTTCTCAAACGTACTGCTGACGGTTACAGGGGAGCAGCTTTCTTTAAGTCAGCCTTCTCTTATAAAGATTACAGTTACTGGAACAAAAAAGAAGAAATCCGTGAAAGAGAAAAAACTCAGGTTATTCAGGTAACTGATTTAGGAATTTCAATCCGCTACGATACAAAGAGAGCACTTGTTCTGGTTACAAAACTTTCCAGTGGAAAACCAGTTCCTGGTGCTACTGTTAATTTTTATGATGCCGGAAAGGATTCTTACAGTCCAAAACTTAATTTCAAAGGTGAAATCATTCTTTCGGCAACAACAGATGAAAACGGATTTGCTGAACTGCTTTTTGACAAACGCTTAACCCGTTCAAATGGTTACTACATTGAAGCAGTTTACGGTGATGACAGTGTATACTGCGCTCCAAACAATACAAATATGTGGAGAACATCAGCATATGTTGATCAGCTGGACAAGCCTCTGGAAACTGAATATTTCACATTTATGTTCACAGACCGCAGGCTCTATAAACCAGGTGAAACTGTTACTTTCCGTGGAATAGACAGAGCACTTAAAGATGGAAAATACAGTCCTGTAAAAGAAAACTTTACCCTGGAACTTACAAAGGGCAGCCGCTGGAATCCAGAAGTTATCATGAAAATTGCTTCGGGCACACACACAGAAAACGGTACTTTCTGGAACAAGGTTACTCTTCCTGAAAATCTTGAGCCGGATGATTATGGAATTCTCTACACTTCAGATACACATAAAGAATTCTGTCCTATTACAATCCAGCACTTTGAAAGACTTCGCTTTGAAGCTAGTACCAGTATTCCTGATATTACTTTCTTCAGCGGAGATGAACTTTCTGCAACTGTAAAAGCTTCATATCTGGGCGGCGGTGCAATGAACGGCTGTACCTATGAAAGCAACTGGGAACGTGAGCCATCTTTCTTCTATCCAAGGGGTACAGATTACGAATCATACTCATTTGGTCCAAATAATGGATACGATGGATTGAACTATATTTCTTCAAATGAAGGAAAACTTTCAGAAGATGGTACTGCAAATCTTTCAGTTCAGTCTGGAAACGAAAAGCTTAAGGGTACTCCTTACAGGTACAGAATCGAAACTATGATTTCTGATTTGGGAAATCAGGCAATTACTACAATAAATTCTGTAACTGTTCATCCTGCAAAATACTACATTGGCGTAAGTGATTACCAGGACGTTTCAGGTTTCCCTAAAGCTGGAAATGCAATTAAATTCAACTATATCCTTATGTCCCCTGACAAATCCATGGCAGATTCTGCAGTTATAGGTAAGCAGATGAAACTGGAACTTATCCACGACAAATGGGTAAAAGTTCAGCAGGCCAGCGTTACCGGTAATGTTTACACCCGCTGGGACATGAAAACTGAAACTGAATACGAAACAACAATTCCTCTTAAAGCAACTGTCACTCCTGCAAGTTTAAGTGTAACTCCAAAAGAGGGCGGTTCATACACACTTCGTCTTTCTTCAGTTGATTCAAAGGGCAATGAAGTTATTACAGAAAAGAGATTCTACGTTACAAGTTCAAACATGAACTGGTTCCACAATGATGATGAAACTGAAATCAGCATGAGAACTGACAAATCACTTTACAACGTTGGTGATACAGCACAGATTTTCATGGAAAGTCCTCTTCCTGCCGGTACATACATGATTACTACTGAACGGGAAAACATCATCAACTATGAACTTAGAACTCTGGATAAACCAACTGATGTTATCAATGTAAAAATTGAAGACAGCTTTGTACCTGTAATGTATGTAACTGTTTCTTCATATTCTGTACGCAGCAGTGATCCAAAAAAATCTTACGGCGAATACGATTTGGGCAAGCCAAGAGGATACTTTGGTCTGGCAACTCTCAAGGTAAGCACTGACAGTGTAAGTTTTGATATTGATATTTCTTCTTCAAAAAATACTTACCGTCCTGGTGAAGAAGCTGAAATTTCTTTAACAGCAAAAGACCATAATGGTAATCCAATTAAAAATGCTGAAATTACTCTTATGGCAGTTGATCGTGGTGTTATTGATTTAATTAATTATCACGTTCCTGATCCTGTAAGATTCTTCTGGTCAGAATACAACTTCCCTGATTGTGTAAAGGGTGGTGACAGCCGTTACTATCTTCTCGACCCGGTTACTTTTGAAGCCAAGAATCTTATTGGTGGAGACTCCGGCGATGATGACAAGATGAACGAAAGAAAGAATTTCGATCCTACAGCAGTCTTCCTTCCTGCAATCAAAACTGATGAAAATGGTAAGGCAAGTTGTAAATTTACTCTGCCGGATACTTTAACCGCTTACCGCATTACAGCAATTGGTGTTAAGGACAATAATTTCTCTATTAAAGAAAACGAAATTTCTGTTGCTAATCCAGTGTCTGTAAGACAGGTTCTTCCACGCCAGCTTCGTTTAAATGATAAGGGTGAACTTGGACTTGTACTTTCAAATCTTGATAACAAAGATCACAATCTGAACGTTCAGATGTACATCTATCCGGGAATTGAAAAGAGTGGTCTTAAACAGAATAAAGACGAAATCCAGAAATTACCTGGAGCAGCCTCTGTTATTGGGGACAGTTTAAAACAGGTTTCTGTTAAAGCAAACCAGACTTCTCAATTAATGTTCCAGATTTCTGCAGATGAAGCCGGATGGATTACAGTTGAATTTGTTACTAAGAGTGATGTTCTTAATGAAAAACTTTTAGTTCCTCTTCAGATTGAAAAGCCTTATATTTACGAAACTGTTACTACAGTCGGACAGGTGGATGGAGATAAAAAGACTGAATCTATTACAGAACAGCTTATCATTCCATCTGACATTGAAGACGGAAAGGGACAACTGAAAATTATTCTCGACCCAAGCCGCCTCGGAACTTTGACAGATGCTATTTCTTACGTATTCCATTACCCTTATGGATGTCTGGAACAGCGTTCTGCAGCAATCCTTCCACTGGCACTTTTTGGTGAATATATTGATGTTTTAGGACTTAAGAGTGAAGTTGTAGATCCAATGTCTGTTGTGGAAAAGGAAATCTCTTCATGGAAGAATTCACAGCTGGGAGACGGAGGATTCCCTTACTGGCCAAATGGAACAAAGTCTAATACATTCGTTTCCGCACGTCTTGCAGAAATTTATGCTGTCTGCCTTGAAAAAGGTATTGATATCAACAAGTACGTTAACATCAATGCTCTCTGCAGATATCTGTACTCAAATGCAACCCAGTATATTATGGATGCACCAGAAAGCAGTCAGATGGATGTATATAATTCAGCCTACATCTTCTATGTGCTCTCAAAGTTGAATTACAACTTCAATAATGATTATCTGAATTATATTATGAGTTGTAAAAAGAATGATGTTGATATTTCTGCACTTGTTGCTCTTACATATTACAACCTTGGTCAGGAGAAGAAAGCAGCTTCAATTGCTAAGGATTTGAGAAAATACATTTCTTATACAACAAGAGGCTGCAGCGTTTCTTCAATGGTTGATTCAAATTCAATCTATCTGGATCCATTTACACGTGGTTCTTCAACAGCATATGCTCTTCTTCTCAAGTTGAACTCTATCCTTAATCCAAAGGATGATATTAACCAGCACCTGCTTTTCGAACTTGCCATGCTTCAGAAACAGAGTAACGGTTACTGGAATTCAACTTCAGAAACTTCCCGCGTACTTGATGCAACATACACTTACATTAAGGCCAATAATCTTGATAATCTTGATTTTGCAGCAGTAGCGGTTTTGGGAGAACCAAAGAATCCTGATGAAGAAATTCCTATGACTTCAAGCAATATTCTTGCAAGTGGAAACTTCAAGGGCGTAAGTTCAAAACCTGTAGAAACAATCTCTGACTTTAAGAAAGCTCCACTTTCAAAGGTTAAGAGAGATCAGCCGCTGAATTTAACATTCTCAAGAACTGGTAAGGGTAGCCTCTACTACACAGCAAGCATGAAATATGCAGTGCCTGTTGATCAGCAGTACGCAAAGGATCACGGAATTACACTTTCTGTAATCTACTATGATACCAAAACAGGTAAAGCTGTTTCAGAAGATAAACTTATTCAGGGAAATACCTACAAAGCAAAACTGTGCATTTCTACAACAAAGAATCGTGCTCACGTAGCAGTCCGTGTTCCTGTTCCAGCCGGTTGTGAAATTCTCAACGCAGCCTTTGCTACAACAGGTTCTATGCCAAGGGATAATACACCTTCACAGGAGAACACTAATAATAATAGTGTTTCTCACGACGATGATTTCCCATGGAGTTATTATGATGATTGTGATGATGAAGAATTGTATTATGCATTTACTCATCGTAACAACAGCTGGTACTACGAATACTTTGGTCCTCTTTCAAACCAGGCCATCTACGATTCTGAAGTTCAATATTTCTTTGATACACTTTATCAGGGATATCAGGAAATGAGCTTCTACTTCCGTGCAACACGCAAGGGTACTTACAATGTTCCTTCAGCAACAGCAGAATGTATGTATCAGGAAGAAATCTTTGGTAGAACAAATGGTAAAATCTGGACCATCGAATGAAATTGAATTCTAAACAAATTCTGGGCCGCATTCCAAAGTGGCTCAGAATTTTCTTAGCAGCTGTACTTCTTTTTCTTGTTTTACATCTGATTTTAAAAATTGCCCCTTCAGCAAAACTAAAATCATTTGTAGAACAGCAGTACAGCTCCCGCTTTTATGATTCCCATGGAACTCTGCTTTACATAATGCCGCTGGACAACGGTCTCCGAAAGGAATACCAGGCTCTGGAAAAAATTCCTGCCGCCGTTGTTCAGCAATTCATTAAAGCCGAAGATAAGAATTTCTATTACCACCCGGGAATAGATTTGCTAAGCGTTATTCGTGCTGCTAAACAAAATAAAAAAGCAGGCAAAATTGTAAGTGGGGCTTCAACAATTACCATGCAGCTGGCACGAATTATCTGGCCCCGTTCTTCAAATAATATCAATCTCAAGACAAAAGTTGGGGAAATGTTTAAGGCCTTTTATCTTGAAGCCAAGTTTTCAAAAAAAGAAATCCTTGAACTTTATCTCAACAACGTTCCTTTTGGTTACCAGATTGACGGGGTTACTTCTGCCGCAAGAAGTTTTTTTGGTACGGAATTAAACCTTCTGACAAAAGACCAAATCCAGACTCTTTCATTAATTCCCAGACGTCCATCAAATTACGCTCCTGAGAAAAATTTTGTTTATCCTAACAAATGCCCGCATTTTATCAAATATGTAATCAGCACTTTTGAAAAAGAGGGAAAACATATTCCACAGGACCTGTATCTTAGCATTGACAATCAGTTTAATGAAAAGATTGAAGGGCTTCTGCAAAAAAAACTTGATGAATATAAACACGCCCGAATTCATAACGGTGCCGCAATCATCATTGATAATAAGAGTGGCAAAATTCTTGCATGGGTTGGAAATGCCTCTTTTGAAGACCTGCAGCACGGCGGACAAATTGATGGAGTTCTTGTAAAGAATCAGCCGGGTTCTTCAATGAAACCTTTCCTTTATGCCCACGCACTGGAACACGGCTTTGAACCGAATTCAATTCTGCCTGACATTCCGCAGGATTTTGGCGGCGAACAAATTTATGTTCCTTTCAATTTTAACAATCACTACAACGGACCAGTCCGCTTTAGAGTTGCCCTTGCATCTTCTCTGAATGTACCTGCAGTTTATCTTCTTTACCATGTGGGAGTTGATTCTTACCTGGATACTTTAAGTAAACTTCAGTTTGATTCTCTTAAAGATCAGAGGCAGTCCATCGGACTTTCCCTGGCACTGGGTGGAAATGAAGTAACTCTTTACGAAATGACAAGAGCCTTTTCTGTTTTCCCTCGGGATGGAAATCTTATAGATTTGACTTTTTATGATGATGAAGAAAAGCGTCCGTTAATATCAAAAAATCAAGTCTATCAGCATGACACAGCCCGCATTCTCTGCGATATTTTAAGTGATAAAAATGCTCGTTCTATGGGATTTGGACATTCACAAATTTTTGACACACCTTACCCGGCAATTTTTAAAACTGGTACTTCAAATCAGTTTCAGAACATTATTGCTTTAGGTGCTACAAGTGAATTTACTGTTGGTGTCTGGATGGGAAACTTTGAAGGTCAGACGGTCATTCATGAAACAGGAAGTTCTATTCCTGCCTCAATTGTCCGTATTATGCTGGATGATTTGAATGAAATCCGTCCGGGCTCTCCTTTTGCTCAGCCACTTTCTTATTCTAAAGTGCAAATCTGTTCTCTTTCTGGTAAAAAACCTGGCAAATTCTGTCCAACAAAAACCTGGGAATATGTAAAGTCAAAGGATGCTTCCCACGCTTCAACGGGTACAGATTTCTGCGACTGGCATATTGTTAAAGAAAACAGGGTACAGATTGAATATCCAAGTCAGTATCAGCACTGGGCAAGCTCAGAAAACTTTTCCGGCTCTTTCCGAACAGGTGGCAGCAGTCTGGAAATTCTTTATCCTAAGGATAAGGCCACTTATTTCTACGATTCATCTCTTTCGCCTCAGCAGCAAAGTTTTTCAGTTAAGGCATACGGCGGGGATTCAACTTTTGCGGATCTTTATATTGATGGTGTATTCTTTGACAGAAGACAAAATCTTTTTGAGTGGTACATTCCTCTCACAATTGGAAAACATCAATTAACAGTTGTCTGCGGAAAAGAAGAAAAATCTATTTTTATAAATGTAAAATAAAAAAGGCCCGGATTTTCAAGAACTGATTTTTCAATTTCCTGAAAGTTCGGGCTTTTTAATTTAGATTCCTTTACCGTTTGTCATTAATTGTTGAAGAATCCAGAATTTCGGTTTCAGAATATTTATTTTCTTTTAGGGATTTTGCTTCTTCTGCGTCCCTTTCATCATCCGGATTAACATAGGTTGGTTTGATTCCAATTTCTGCATTCCGGGCATCGTTAACATCAAAAATTCTTTTAGCAAAACCTGCAACTGTTGCGATCAGCAGCATTGGTCCAATCAAAATTACAAGAATCATTGTAACTGTATTCCACATCATTCCTGCAATTTCAACGGCAATTATTACCAGCAAAATTAATGTTTTAACGGGATGCATTGTAGCAAGCAGAAAAGAATTTTTTATCTGCATAAAAAATTTATTCTGATATCTGGCGCTAAGAGGGTAGACATAAATCAGGGAACACACAACTAGAACAATTCCAACAATGCTGAAAATCATAAAGAAAACACTTGGGTCAAAATTGTCATTAAACATAAACTGTAAATCTATGTAGATTCCGTAACCTGCAACAGCAGTAATTAACCAGAGAATTGTCCCTTGCTTAAAGTTTGCCTTAAACTCTTTTACAAATCCTTTAAAAAGATAGCCTTCCTTATTTTCCATGATTTTAAACATCATTGCATGAGCCGCAACGGTTGAAGCACCAATTGTGATAATCGGAAGACTAAATAAAATCCAGCAAAGATTTAAGAAAAAAATGTTGCCAATCCAGGTAATAGCTTTGTAGAGTTTACCCTCTGTATTAAAAATACTCATGATTCAAATATAGCGTTTTTTTTTCTCAATAAATAGGGATAAATTTCACAAGTTTTATTTTATTTTTAAATATAAAAAATCCGCCTAAGCCGAAACTTAAGCGGATTTAGTTCAACAGTTAAACTGCTTTAGAACACCAGTTGAAATTACTCAGCTGCTGCGTCTTCAGCTGCCTTTCTGCGTGCTGCCTGTTCGTCAGCCCAAGCCTTGAGGTCAGCGTATCCGTAACCCTTAGCTTCTTCTGTCATCTTAGCAACAAGTGAATCGAATTCTGCATCAGACTTAGCATAGAGAGCGTTCCATGTACCAGTCTTGATACATGTCTGCATCTGGTTAGCCTTCATCTGGAGGTCTTCGTCCTTTGTTCCAATAGAGAATGCTGAACCTGGAGCAACTACGAACTTACCCTTTCCGAGGTAGTCTTCTACAGAAATTGCATCTGCCCAGTCGCGCCAATCCTGTTCAATCTGAGTCTGAGCTGGTAATGCGTTGCTTGCCCACTGATCCTTGTTGTATGTTTCACCATTTGAATCTGGGTTTGTTGCATCCTGTGCCCATGTGATGTTGTTCATCTGGAATGAACCATCCTGGTATGATCCTGAGTATGGAGCTGGCATAATTGTCTTCTGATCCTGCTGAACTTTCTTACCAAGTTCTGTGAAGTATGTCTTGCCGTTTCCATCATAGTCCCATGTAACACCCTTTGGACCATAAAGTGATGTCATGAATCCCTCTGGAGTACAGAGCCAGTTGATGATATCCATACAGAGTTCTGGATATTCTGTCTTAGAACCGATAGACCAGATGCGGTTTGAACCGAATACAGACTGACCGTAAACGATTGGTTTTGCTTCTTCTGGGCGGATTGGATACATAGCCTTTCCAGCTTCCTTGTGAGCGTCTGTATTATAAGCACCTGAACCCATCCAGTTGAAGATGTTGAAGAATGCTGTACCGTTCTGGTAGTCTTCTGACATTGCATCGTAGTTCTGTGTCATGCTGTCTGGATCGAGAAGGTTGTTCTGATAGAGCTTGTTGATAAAGCGCATTGCCTTGATATATTCGCCGTTTGGTTCAAGACAGTCGTGGTAGATACCTGTTTCTGGATCATAGAGACCAAATTCGAATTCATCCCAACCAACATAAGCTGTTGCCAGAGACTTAACGAACATTACCATGTTACCATCCCAGTCTGGGAAGAGTGAAAGTGCATATGTTTCCTTTCCGTTATCATCTGTTGGACAGATTTCCTTCATTTTCTTAAAGAGTTCTACGAGGTCATCGTAGTTCTTGATTTCTGGCTTACCAAGCTGTTCGTAAAGATCGAAACGGATATCCCATGTATAGAAGAATCCCTGACGGTCCTTTGAAGATGTTGAAACACCGTGTCCAAAACCGTAGATTTTTCCTGTTCCAGATACTTCGCGGTTCTTTTCAAGAGCCTGGTGCATGTGATCCTTAATGTAAGCACCGTGTTCTGAAAGAAGGTCATCTTCTTCCCAGTCGAGAAGGTATCCACCATCAACAGCATCGAGATAGTCATCACCATCAGCACCCCAGATTACGATATCACCAAGGTTACCGCTTTCCATACGTGTTGTGTAAGTGTTTCCAGATTCTGGAATAATATTCAATTTTACATTGAATTTATCTTCCATAATCTTACCGAACCAACCGATCTGTTCACCAGAGTAGTTAGCCAACTGGTCGTAAACCTGTAAAGTTACAGTTTCACCTTTTTTACCAGTGTTTCCACCACAGCTTGTTAATCCAACAGCTGCAGCTGCAAGAATCAAACTTCCTGCGATTTTAGTAATCTGTTTCATAATTCCTCCTGCTGAAACAAACAATTTAAAAACTGACGAATCCATTTTTTAAATTTCGTGAAAACGTCTTATGTTAAAACATTTTAGCCAAAAATTAACCCTTAACGGCACCAAGCATAATACCTTTTTCAAAGTACTTCTGCATGAATGGATATACTACCAGAATTGGGATAGCAGTTACCATAGAAATGGTGTACTTAATAACCTTAGTATTATACAGAGAAGCACGCATTGCATCAGTAATCTGTGTACCGGAATTCATCAATGCACCAAGGTTTGATGTTTTATTCAGGTAGTTGTACAAAATGTGCTGCAAAGTAAACAGCTTAGGTTCAGCCTGCATGAGGATAAGAGAATCCTGTAAGCTGTTCCAGTTACCTACTGCACCAAAAATTGCGATTGTAGCAAGAATTGGTTTTGACAAAGGCCAGATTATTTTTGTAAAGATAACCCAGTAAGAAGCACCGTCGATTGATGCTGATTCCTCAAGTTCACCTGGAATACCTTCAATGTATGTCTTTACAAGAATAATGTTGTAAGGAGCAACAATTGAAGGAATGATGTAAGCCAGATAATTGTTTGTAAGGCCTAACATCTGCATTGTCATAAACCAAGGGATGATACCTGCATTGAAGTACATTGTGATAATAAGGAAGCGGTACCAGAATTTTCTTGCCCACATTTCCTTCTTTGTCATAAGGTAACCTACAAATCCAGATGCCATAACCATTAAAGAAGTTCCAATAACAGTTCTTCCCAGAGTAACCATAAAGGCCCTGCCCAAATCCTTAATGGAACGAAGAGCAAGATAGTTCTTTAAATGAAGTCCTCTTGGATAAAAGTTTATAATACCTTTCCGTACCATTTCATTATCTGAAATTGTATTAATGAAAAGATAGTAGAAAGGGAATATACAAATAAATGTAAACAGAAAGAAGAATAAATAGTTGAAGAAATTAAATATTACATCTTCTGGTTTAAGGTATGTCTTTTTCATTTTCTCTATTCTCCTTTATTATACTACACCAGTTCCACGAATCATCTTAGAGATGTTATTTGCAATGAACAGTAATACTACAGAAACAACAGACTTAAGCATACCAACAACTGTTGAAAGAGGAATAAGTCCACTACCAATACCAATCTTATATACATAAAGGTCGAGAACCAGAATTGAGTTTGAGTTCATGGCATTTTCGAATACAAAGTACTGTTCCATACCATTGCTGAGGATACCTGCAATCTGGAGTGTCAAAAGTACTACATATGTTGGAATAAGTTCTGGAAGAGTTACATGCCACATTTTCTGGAAACGTCCTGCACCGTCAACAGTTGCTGCTTCGTAGAGCTGCTGATCAATACCGGAAATTGCAGAAATATAGATAATTGCACTCCATCCAAGGCCCTTCCATGTACCCCAGGCCCACATCTTAAACCATGTACCCTTTGCGCTCATGAGAAGGTTTTTACCCTGTTCCCAGAAACCGTTCTGTACCATGAATGATGAAAGGAATCCGTCTGTACTGAAGATTGCAAGAGCAACAGCGTAAACAAGTACCCATGAAATAAAGTTTGGAAGTGTTGTACAAGTCTGAATAAAGCGGCGTATTTTTGAACTCTTAATTTCAGAAAGGAATACTGCGAATACCATTGGCAACCATGAAGTAAGAAGACCAATACCTGACATTGCCAGAGTATTAATCATTACACGTCCAACGAGTTTTGCATAAGCAGGATCTTTTACAAGAGCAACAAACCATTTGAAACCAACAAAGTTCTGCATTGAAAGAGTCTGGCCAGCTTTGTAATCAAAGAATGAATAGCGCCATCCCCAAAGAGGAAGATAACTGAATACAAATACCAGAATTGCAAATGGCATGAACATAAGGAAAAGTCTGTACTTAGGTTCAATTTCAAACTTTTCATCCTTTTCAGGTTTCTTATTAAGAATAAGTACTAAAAGTCCAAGGAAAAGAATCAGTCCTGCAATAACAGCAAACAGAATAATATTTGTGTTACTGTAATTTACATTTGTCTTATCTGCATAAGAAGGTTTTGCAGCTACAATATCAGCAAGAATATTTCTGGCTTTAAGAATTCCAAATACGCTTACTGAACCAAGAGCACCGCCTCCAATTGAGAAAAAGGATGCAAATCTTCTCAGTTTATTATTACCTACTGATGCACATCCACCAAATCCGGCAAGAATAGCACCAATACAACAAGCCATACTTGCAAGGAAGTCAATTGTTAATGCTTGCTGTGACATCCAACCCTTCTGAATGCCGCGACCCATACCATCAGTTAATACCTTGTAGAAAAATCCTGATGTTAATAACGAGTGATTTCTGTTAATGTTTAATGTAATACGAGCTGGATTTACACTTGGTAAAAACAGGAATAATACATAAAAAACAGACACAACGCGTAAAATCCAGTATACAACTCTTGTAACCTGTTCACGTCCTGTCAATTTACTATTTGTAGTAGGCACGTCTTTACTCCTTTAAAAAGTTTACCTCTGATTTTGACTTAATTATTTGTTATTTTGTGGGCAAAAAAAACCTAAAAATTTATTGTTCTTTACTATGTTTATTTTAGTAAAAATTTTTAAGTAAAAACTAGAAAAATTATCCGTATATTTATGCTAAATGTGATTTATAATTACCTTATATCGCTTTTAGGAGGAATTATTTAATGAAAAAAGCTTTATTTGCTGTTATAGCTGCTGCAGGACTTTTAGCATCAACAGTTTATGCCGAAACCACCGCAAACCTGCTTTTCACACCAGATTCCATTGTTACCGCTGAAGCTGACGGCGTAGCTGGAAAACAAACAAAGGGTAAAGCCCCTTCTGGAAAACAGGCAATCATCGTTCAGGCTCAGGCTCAGAAGGATGGAGATGTAAACTATCGTCTTAGAATTGACTTTGCAAAACCAATTCAGGTTCGCTCTGTAACTAAGATTCACGTTGACTGGGAACCTCTCGATCCACAGATTAAGGAAGATGGAAAAAGAGAATTTATGTTCTCAATCTTTACATTAAACAGAGAAGATAACAAACTTCGCCGCGCCGGTACTCTTAACTACAACAAACGTGGAGAAGATAAAAAATCAATCTACCAGTCAAAGGATATTCAGGTTCCTTTCAATGCAGTTTATTATGTTGATACAGAATGTCAGTCATGGACAGATACACTCTTCCCTGAATCAACAAAAATGATTACTGCTATCGAACTGTATACAAGCCTGGGTTCTACTTCAAAGGGAACAAAAGCAAGTGACTTCAAGGGTCTTGCCGTAACTAATGTTTCATTTGAGTAAGTTCAAATTCTTTTGAATCATAAAAAAATCCCGGCGTACTTCAAAACTGAATGTTCACCGGGATTTCTTATTTTAAATGATACAAAGTCTTTTAAAGTGACTGAATCATCTTCCTTTAAGAAATTGAACTATAAATGATATTACGATATTTCCTTCTTAAAACAGGATCGCCGCCTTCCTTAATTTGCTGCATATAAACAACCATCAGCTCTTCCTTAGGATCAATAAGGAAATAAGTTCCTGCAAGACCGTCCCAGCCAAATTCCCCCACAGACCCCAGACCTGACATTTCCGGATGCAGCATAACCCTCATTAAATTTGCATAACCGTACCCCTGATCCGCCAGCCAGTAAGATTTCATCTGCTTTTCATTTAATTGACTGATTCCAAAATACTCGATTGTTTTTGGAGAAATAATCTGCTTATCTTCGAATTTTCCGCCATTAATAAGCATATGGGCAAAATTCGTATAATCTTCCAGAGTAGAGTAGAGGTAACCACCCCCAGACTGAAAAATCACTTCCTGAGTAGGATCTGTCTGACCAAGCCAGGCCAGCATTTCAGGACTAACGTCTTCAAGATGCCCGTCTTCTTTTCTGGAATAAGGCTTCATCCAGCGGCTCATCTTTTCTGCAGGAATATGAAACCAGGTATCCTGCATTTTTAAAGGCTGGAAAATTTCCTTCCGCAGAAACTCACCGAAATTCATACCGGAAGCTTTTTCAATTACAATTCCCAGAATATCAGCGCTTGTTCCATACAGCCAGTCTTCTCCCGGTTCAAAAGCAAGCGGTGCCAGGGCTAATTCAACAGCAACTTTTGTATTGTCAAACTTTTCACCCCCTGCAATGCGCCTTTCCATATCAGATTGAACATCATTAACCTCGTTAAAAGGTTCGCAGGGATTCGGGTACATCATTCCTGAAGTCATATTCAGCAGATCGCGGATTTTAACATCTTTTCCACAGGGTCTGAGCAAATTTCCGCGACTGGACTTCTTTAAATTTTCCTTGCCATATTCCTTTTCATTTTCTTTAACAATTACAGTTTGATTTCTGGCACAAATTTCAGGAATATACCTGCTTACCGCTTCTTCAAGATCAATCACTCCTCTTTCAAGAAGAATCATGGCAGCCACAGAAGTAATTGGTTTTGTCATTGAATAAATCTTAAATATAGAACGAGGTTTTGCATTTCCATAAAAATTTTCAAAAACCACTTTTCCCTTATGTTCAACGTGGATTGAAGCATCCTTTATTTTATTCAGACTAATTTCTTTAGCGAATAAATCATCCAGCTCTTTTAACTTTGAATAATTCATCTTCATCTCCAGATTTGATTTTAATTCTGCGGAAAAAAAATTCTATCTCATAAATTATAGACTTTTTCTTCAATTAATAATTATATTTTCTACATGGATTTTACAAAAAAAATATTTAGCGGTTTTATTAACAAAAAACACAGATGTATGCCTGCAATTTTTTTACTGGCACTTATTTTATCAGGACTGTCTTTTTCCTCATGCGTAGTTCCTGCAGGAGACCTGGATATTCAGCAGGGCGCACGTTATTTTCAGAAAAAGAAGTTTGATGAAGCCCGCCACTGTTTTGAAATGGCCCTGGAAGAAGAATGTACTTTCCCAAAAGAATCCGTTTATATTTATATTTCAAACTGTTATTCACAGCAGGAAGATTATGATTCAGCAATTGAATGGAGGGAAAAGGCCCTTGAAATCAGCCCGGACGCAGATAATCTTCTTCAGCTGGGAATGATTTACAGAGTTAAACTTGATGATGATAAGGCTGAAGAATATTTTAAGAAGGCACTTGAATTAAATACAAGAAATGCCGCCGCCTACGCAAGCCTGGGCTCACTTTATATGACACACAACAGGACCGACGAAGCCATAGAAATGCTTGAAAATTCCCTGGATATTAATAATTTGTCTTCTATTGTTCATGCGGATTTAGCTGTTTGTTACGCCAGAAAGGGAATGGAAAAAGAAGCAATGGATGAGCTTCAGTGGGCTGCTGAGCATAAATTTGAACAGATTGCAGAATTTAAAGACCAGGTAATTACACTTTTAAACGAATTTGAAAATGATTCTGAGTAAATATCCATTAAAATAATTAAAATATTTGTTTTTTTACTTAAAAAATTGTTTCAAATATTTTGCAATTTCCATAATATGCTTTATAATCAATTGTATGGAATATTTAAAAAATATTGTTGAATATTACGATGAACTATACGTCGTAAGCGAGTCACAACAAAAGTTTTATGATGATTTGATAGATACTTTCCCAAAGCCTGTAAAGCTTCTGCGTACAAACTGCGGAACAGGCTACTTTGAACACAGCCTTGCAAAAGAAGGCCTTGATGTAACAGGGATTGAAACTGACAGAGATTTGTTAAAATCTGCAAATCTCCGGAGACGCAACCAGCTTATGGCTGTACGCTTCTTTGAAATGTCCACCCTGGATATGGCAAGATTTTTAGGAAAGGGCTTTTACAACATTATTTCTTCTCTTGAAAGCAGAATCTGTTTTACCCACGGAGAAACTTTAATCAAAAAGTTTTTCTTTGATGCTAAGCAGCTCCTTGCACCAGGCGGAATTCTTATTGTTTCCCTCATCAACTTTAATAAATACAAGAATGGCGGAAAAATAGTTCTTGCTCCTAGAGAAAGTATCCGTACAAAGTTAAACACTCAATTAATCATTAATCCAGGAAAAGATTCAATTATTAATCAGACAATTGAAACTGGTAACGGTAGAATTCTTCCAATCCTTGAAGATTCAACTTTCTATCCTCTTACCCCTGATGAAATTCAGAAATTTGGTAAAGAAGCCGGTTTTAAACAAATTGAAATGTATTCAGATTTCAGTAAATCTCCATTCACTGGAACTGAAGATAATGTAATTGTAGTTCTCAGATAATCTTATAGCTGCTAGACATAATACTTATTTAAAAACACAAAAGGCGCGGTTTTTGTACCACGCCTCTTTTTTTTAGTTGATATGCCACCGGTTCTGATTATCTTTTGAAAAACGCTTTGCATTTACTTCAAGAAGACGACCATCTTCACCCATCATTTTTATCATTGATGTTATAAGATTTACTTCAGTTACCCGAAAATTTGTTCCATCATAAAACAGTTTGATTCCTTCATTTGGAAGTTTCTTACGGGCTTCTGCATACCAGTCAACTTCATAACTCAAGCAGCACAAAAGTCTTCCGCACTGGCCTGAAATCTTTGTAGAATTAAGGCTCAGATTCTGATCCTTTGCCATTCTGATACTTACAGGACGAAGTTTGTCGCTTACAGCATTACAGCAGTATGGTCTTCCGCAAACTCCCAGTCCTCCGGTAATGCGGCTTTCATCACGAACACCAATCTGGCGCAGTTCAATACGCATTTTGAAAATTGAAACCAGATCTTTAACCAGTTCACGGAAATCTACACGATTGTCGCTGGAGAAGAAAAAGAGTGCCTTTGGTTCTCCAACCAGGAAGTGAACAGTTACAAGTTTCATATCAAGATGATGCTGTTCGACTTTTTCACGGAATGTTTTAAAAGCATCCTTCTCTTTTTTTTCAAGATCTTCTGCATGACGAAGATCCTTTTCTTCAGCAATACGCTTTACGCATACAATATCGCTCTTTTTAATTCCAACCGGCTGTTTTGAAAGACCAAGGACAACAGCAAGATCATCCCCATAACGTGTAGGAATGATTACTTTTTGTCCAGGCGTAAGTTCCATTCCATCCGGAACAGTTGCGTATATTCCTTCAAAAGAGTAAACCAGTTTTAATTTATATAATGTATCCGGAAAAATAAAAGTTTCCAGTTCACCGGAAGAATTTCCAACATCTTCATCTTCCAGCGCTCTTAAATCTTCGTTATTTTTATCAATGTCGTTTTCAAAAATGTCAGACATCAGTAACTCCAAACAATAGTATAATTAAAATTATAAAATTAACTTGCCATCAAGTCTACTAACATTCCGCTGATTTCCTCAACTTTGGCCAAAAGATTCATGGGTGCCTTGTGATCCAGAAGAAAGGCTCTGGCTACAAAATCCAGCTCCTGATTGATGACCTGAATTTCGTAAGCAGGATCCCTGGGCTTTCTGTTTTTGCGGGAAAATCCTTTTCGCTGATGTTTTATGACTTCATAATTATTTTTAGAAATATATCTTAAAAACTGCGACACCTTTTTGCGGTAATTTGCAAAACTGTCTGCCGACTGCTTTTCCTTTAATTCATCAGCGGCAATATCTGCAGCATCCTTTAAAAAAACAACCGCTTCTTCTTCAGACATTTCTGCAATTTCTACAGGTAGGCCTTCTTCAAGCAGGGTTGCTTCTGCATAAGTTTTTTCAAGAGTGGATGCAAATTTGCTTTTTTTGACGTTTTCTTTTTTTTCAGATTTATTAGCTGAGGAGATTTGTGCTTTTGCGGCTTCCTGAGCGGCCTGAAAATAAAGGCTGGAACTGCCCAGTGCGTCAATTGATTCCATTTGTATTACCGTTTTTTTCCTGGTTTAGCAAAAAGACCTCTTGGCTTTTTAACCTGATTTTCATCAACATTTACATCATCCTGATCACTGGAATTCTGACCAGACTTTGAATGATTTATGTTGCCAAAAATAGATTTTGAAACGATTGCAGTTTCATTCTGCCAGCGCTCCTGCGCTTCCTTGTATTCATTTTCATTAGAAAGGGCAATGCAGTGACCGTTCAAAATAATATTGTCATCTGCGTTAAATCTTCTGGTCTGAATATCACCAATAATCGCACTATTAGAATGGATGGTTACGAACTCAGGAGCAATAATATTTCCTTTTACGATTCCACCGTCCACCGTTACAGATTTTGCAGTAATATTTCCCTTGATTCTGGCATTTTCTCCAACAATTACCTTTCCAGTGGTTTCCAAATCACCATCCAGGTCTCCATCAATTCTTGTGAAACCGTTAATCTTTAAATTTCCCTTAAATACTGAACCTTGTCCGAGAATACTGTTGATTGAAATATCATCGCTAAAAAATGCCATCTTTCTGAACTACTTTAAGTTAATATATTTTAATGGATCCACTACATCAGATCCAATATGAACTTCGTAGTGAAGGTGAGGACCTGTAGTCATACCTGTATCACCAATAGTACCAATAACCTGTCTCTGGGTTACTGTATCACCCTTTGAAACACGAACTGATGAAAGATGCGCATAACGTGTGTAAATTCCGTGTTTATGTTTAAGGATGATAAAAATACCGAAGTCGTCACTGTAACCAACTGTTACTACCTGACCATTTGCTGTTGCTACAACAGGATCTCCTGAACGCCATGTGGAAATATCAAGTCCCTTGTGAATGTACCAGGTCTGCTTGATAGGATGAAGGTTCTGACCAAATCCCATTGAAATGTGACCAATACCATTCTTAACAGGCCAGATGCTTGGAATATCCTGAAAAAGGGTCCCCTGACTTTCAAGCATGCGTCCGATTTCTTCAACAGGCTCAACTGCACTGTCAAGATAAGCAGTCAGCTGACGAATATCTGTTGTTTCCCTGAGGGTTCCTGAAGTAATGTCCTGTGTATTAAAAAGAGAAGAAAGGTCACTGTTGGCATCATCTGAAACTGCTGTCGTATTTGACTGTTCAATTCCCAGCATTGAAAGTGACTGACTGAGGGATGACTGAAAACTTTTTGCTGTCTGAAGAAGAATATTTGTTTCATCACGAAGTTCATCCAGACTTGCCATAGTATCGTGGTTTTCTTCACGAAGTCTTTTGATTTCTACTGTTGCTCCAATATTACGCTGATTAAAATAAAAAAATGAACCAATGACTCCCGCAAAAATTATGATTCCAAGAGTGAGGGCAAAAACATTTGTCTGAATATTGAAAACCTTACCTTTGGAATGAGGCACAATCATCACTGTTAATTTCTGATCAAAAATTTTAAATACACGAAGAAAGAAGCGGCCAATTCTGGTAAACATATAACCAATGCCGTGCATTACATTCGATCCAAAACTTCTTTCAATGTATCTGCTTCTGCGTGAACGTGCCAACGAAAAACTCCTAAATAGTATCTGCTGAGTATACCATTTATATTTATGTAAAGTCAAACAAAGACCTTTTTCTCTTCATTAAATATATATCACTGGTTAAACAAAAAAACGCCTCAAAAGTTACGCAGGAATTGATATATTTTATTTTTTAAAATTATTTTCTCTATCAAAAAAGAGGCTAAAAAGCCCGAAAGTACGCTACTTATTCTCTCTCTCCGTTGACTGTAATTTTTTTTAATTATATAATTTTTTCACATATATATATGGAGGACATTAATGGCTAAAACCAAATATGTTTATTATTTCGGTGACGGCGACGCAGAAGGCGATGAATCAATGCGCGCTGAACTTGGTGGAAAAGGTGCAAACCTTGCACAGATGGCAAAAGCTCCTTTGAGCCTTCCAGTTCCATCAGGATTTACAATTTCTACTGACGTATGTCAGGCTTACTACAAGTTAGGCGAAAAGTACCCAGAGGGTCTCGATGTTGAAGTAAAGAAGTACCTTACAAAGCTCGAAAAGTCTATGGGCAAAAAACTTGGCGATGAAAAGGATCCTCTCCTTGTTTCAGTTCGCTCTGGTGCTGCTATTTCTATGCCAGGTATGATGGATACAATTCTTAACCTGGGTCTTAACGACAAGTCAGTTCTTGGTCTTGCAGCAAAGACAAATAACGAACGTTTCGCATGGGATGCTTACCGCCGCTTTATTCAGATGTTCGGTAACGTTGCAATGGGTATCGATCATGATAAGTTCGAAGAAGTTATTGATTCAGTAAAAGCTCACCGTGGCATCAAAGAAGATACAGACCTTAACACAGAAGAACTCAAGGAAATCGTATCAAAGTACAAGGTTCTCTATAAGAACTCAAAGACAGATAGAAAGCCTGCTGGTGAAGAATTCCCACAGGATCCAGAAAAGCAGATGTGGAAGGCAATTGGTGCAGTATTCGGTTCTTGGATGAACCCACGCGCTATTACTTACCGCAAGCTCAACAACATCAAGGAAGGCGCTCTCAAGGGTACAGCCGTAACAGTTATGGCAATGGTATTCGGTAACAAGGGTGACACATCTGGTACAGGTGTATGTTTCTCTCGCGATCCTTCTACTGGTGAAAATGTATTCATGGGTGAATACCTGATGAATGCTCAGGGTGAAGACGTTGTTGCTGGTATTCGTACACCACAGCACCTGTCACAGCTCGAAAAGACAAATCCAAAGATTTACAAGCAGCTCTGCACAATCCGCGCTCGCCTCGAAAAGCACTACCACGATATGCAGGATATGGAATTTACTGTTGAAGAAGGAAAGCTCTTCATGCTCCAGTGCCGCAACGGTAAACGTACAGGTCCAGCAGCTGTTAGAATGGCAGTTGAAATGGTTGGCGAAAAGCTCATCACAAAGGAACAGGCTCTTCTCCGCGTAGAACCAGAACAGCTTGATCAGCTTCTCCACCCACAGTTCGATGCTAAGGCTCTTAAGTCAACACAGCCAATCGCATCTGCACTCAACGCTTCTCCAGGAGCTGGTGCAGGTAAGATCGTATTCACAGCAGATGAAGCTGTAGAATGGTCAAAGGCTGGCGAAAAGGTTATCCTCGTTCGCAAAGAAACATCTCCTGATGACATTGCCGGTATGGCAGCAGCTCAGGGTATCCTTACTTCAACAGGTGGACGTACATCACACGCAGCTGTAGTAGCTCGTGGTATGGGTACACCATGTGTTTGTGGATGTGCTGCAGTTCAGTTCGTTGGTGCAGACAAGATCAACATCAACGGTAAGATCTTCAAGAAGGGTGATGAAATCTCTATCGATGGATCTAAGGGTAACGTATATGCAGGTCTTATCCCTGTAGTTCCAGCTACAATTTCTGGTGACCTCCAGACATTCCTCGGCTGGGCAGATGAAATCCGCAACAACTCAGTTCGCAAGACAGCTTCTGGCAACACAGTTAAGGGATTCGAAGTTCGCGCTAACGGTGATACACCACAGAACGCAAAGGACGCATTCCGCTTTGGTGCAGCAGGTATTGGTCTTTGCCGTACAGAACACATGTTCTTCGACGAACCAAAACTTACAGCATTCCAGAAGATGATTATTTCTGATTCAACAGAAGAAAGAAAGGCTAACCTTGCTAAGATTCTTCCATACCAGGAAAAAGACTTCTATGAAATCATTAAGACAATGGAAGGTAGACCAGTAACAATCCGTCTCCTTGACCCACCTCTTAACGAATTCATCCAGGCTGAAGATGAAAAGCAGCTCAAGGAACTTTCAAAGAAGCTCGGCGTAGACAGAAAGACTCTCGAAAAGAAGGTATTCGCTCTCGACGAACACAACCCAATGCTCGGACACCGTGGTTGCCGTCTCGCTATCACATATCCAGAGATTTACGAAATGCAGGTTGAAGCTATTGCTCTGGCAACAGCAAGACTTGAAAAAGAACATGTTAAGCACAATGTTCAGATCATGATTCCAAACGTAACAGCTGTAAACGAACTTAAGCAGATCCGCGAACAGTCTGAAGCTGTTATTGCTAAGGTTAACAACGAAAAGAAGGTTAACCTCAAGTTTGAAATCGGTACAATGATTGAATTCCCACGCGCTGCTCTTACAGCTGACAAGCTCGCAGAAAACGCTGCATTCTTCTCATTCGGTACAAATGACCTTTCACAGACAACATTCGGCTTCTCTCGCGATGACTACTCTAAGTTCATCGATTCTTACCTCGATCAGAGAATTCTCGATGAAGATCCATTCAAGACACTTGATCCAGATGGTCCAGGCGCTCTTATGGAAATCGCTGAAGCTAAGGGACGTTCTGTAAACAAGGATCTTCACCTTGGTATTTGTGGTGAACACGGTGGTGACCCAGCTTCTATCGCTCTCTGCTACAAGCTCGGTTTGAACTACGTTTCTTGTTCTCCATTCCGCGTACCACTCGCACGTCTTGCTGGTGCTCAGGCTGTTATTAAGTCAAAGACAGCTACAAAGGCTCCTGCTAAGGCTGCAAAAAAGACAACAACAGCTAAGAAGTCTACAACTGCTGCAAAGAAGACAACTTCTACAGCAAAAAAGGCTACAGCTAAGAAGTCTAAGTAAGTTTTAATTAACTTATGAATAATAAACCGTCTGGTTTCTTTAGAAATCAGGCGGTTTTTTTTATGATATTTCAACAAATATACAGGCAGCACAGCGCGGAAGGGTGGCTAAGCCAGTTGACGCGCAAGCGGCAACCGAGGGTGACCGAGCCCTGGAGGGCGGTATTTCAACAGCTGCGATCCATAAAATTTTCCACAAAAATCAAATTCACCCTAACAAATCATTATTTACGTGATATAATAAAAAATGTCGTTTTGGGACATCTAAAAAAGTTTAATACGAGGATACTTTGAAGACAGTTAATTTCGTCCTGGATCAGTCCAGCAAAATAAAACTTTATTTTCAGCTCTATACAAAACTTTCTGAACAGATTCTTTCTGGCGAAATTCCAGCGGGAACAAAACTTCCTTCAGTCAGAACTTTGTCTACTCAATTGAATGTTTCACGGAATACAGTTACAAAAGCCCTTGATGATTTGCAGAACGACGGTTTTATTGTTTCAAAAAATAAGTCGGGTTATTACGCTATTGTTCCTGATAAAAAGAATGTACCCGTGAGAAACATGAATGGAGAGATTGAATTGGCAAACGATGAAAATGTTCCTGCAAAACCGGCTAAGGCTAAAGGTGCAGTTTTAACAGTTGATGATATTCTGGCAAAGGCTTCAGAAGAAAATACTTCTTTTGTTTATGCACAGGATTCTTTTTCAGAAGTGGAAAACCTTATTTCCGAAACTGAAGAATCTTCTGGAGATAATTTTTCACCAGAAGCGCCCCTGCCAGCTGAAGATGAATCTTTGGAAGAAGCAAAGGCATTTGAAACTCCTGCAAACAAAAGTGATACTTCAATTATCGAAAATGATGAAGATTCCTTTACGAATATAAATGATGTAGATGCTCAGAAGCATACAGATTTCAATGACCTTGAAACTCCTGAGACTTACGCCAGTATTAATACAGCTGAAACTTCAGAGTCTTATGCGGATATAAATGAAGTGACTGCTGAAGTATCCAATGAAGATACAAGTGATGAATTCTCCGAAGAAGAGACTTTTATACAAATTCATCCTGATTCTGACGAAAGCAAAATCGATAATCAGATTCCAGATTCTCAAACTGGTACACCGGATTTTATTGAAGATAGCACTTACAAAGAAGAATTTGCACCCGTTAATGAGTCGCACTCTGATCCAGTTTCAGTTGATTCTTTCCAAGCTCTTTACGAAACAAATACTGCCTCCCAGGAAGAGGATTTTATTCCAATCCACAACAACAATAGTGAGCAAATTTTCGAATGCGACTCTCTGGTAATTGAAGAACAGTTCTCTACACCTTTTTCGGATAATGTTTCTTCCATAGAAATGCTGCCAGGAGCAGATGATGATATTAGTGAAGCCCAGACCGAAAACTGCGAAGAAGAAGTCCAGGCTGACCAATCCGCCACACAGGATTTTATTGAAGATAACAGTTACACCGTAGAAGATTTATCTTCTGCCAGTGGACCATCCCCTGAACCAGTTTCAGTGGAAGCTGATGATGTGGCTGAAGATTCCCTTGTCTCAGAAGAAAAAATTGAAGCTGAAGTTCAAGCTGAAGTTCTCCCACACGCTGTTTTAATTGAATCGGAGAATAATTTTGAAGATTCAGAAAATCCTATTATAGAAACTTATCAGGCCATTGTTGCTTCAAGCGGTTTTGCGGATTTAGACGAAGCTGAAATCAATCTTGAATTTGAAATGTCAATGAAAGCTTCTTTCCTTTACAGAGAAATTTCTTCAAACCAGATTAATCTGATATTTGAAACAAATCTTTTTAATCTTATAAAGAAGCTTACCAGTTTACAAATTTTTAAGCAGTCTCTTAACAGTAGTCAGGAAGGGGAGGGACTGGAAAAACACGGTCTTCTCCACAAGGCAACAATTGCCCAGATAAACAGTAAATTGCAGCCAATTGCCATTACCTGTGGTTTTGGTCTTTCAAGCAAACAGGATTCTAAAATCACCGCCGCTTTAAAGAAGAATAATTTTTACGTGGAAAATGTAGAATTTAATCAGTTGTCAGCAGAATTATTAAATTCTCAGAAAGCCTCACTGCTTTTCATTAAAGATCAAAGTCAAATAAATGAAGAAATTCTTAACTGGGTTTCTGAAAACGACAACCGTTATATTTTCTGTCTTGCAGAAGATACAATAAAAATCCCATCCTGCAAAATAATTTATTTATCATGTATGTCTGATTATACAGATAATAAAATCAATACAGGATGGGCTCTTGTTCCTGAAGAAATTCTTAATATTTACACAAAGAAATTTTCTCAGGAAGATGCGGGAATTTCTTTAATTGATAAGTGCTTCTGTTCTAAATTCATTTCAGATCTTTCAGCACAAAATCACTAAATCTAGATTATCAGTATAAAGTTTCTCCCAAAAGTCTGGCGGCTAAACTTACTGCCATCATTGCTGTTGAATTACGGTTATCAAGAATAGGATTTACTTCCACAATTTCCATAGATTTAACCATATTCAGGGCAGCCATCTCTTCCATAAGAATAAGTCCTTCACGATAAACAAGACCACCTGGAACCGGCACACCTGTACCTGGAGCAATTGAAGGATCAAAGGCATCCATATCAAAACTTATGTGCACAACATCAACTCTGGTTTTAAAGAAAAGTTTTACCTTTTTTATTACTTCATCAAATCCCATTCTATCAATATCACTTACGGTAAAAACTGTAACACCGGCTTCATGCATAAGTTTTTTTTCACCAACATCCAGGTCACGGCATCCTACGTAGCAAATATTTTCAGGATTTACTTTTCTTTCTGCTTCATAAATGTTACACAATTCCGGCAAACCATATCCTGCACTTGCAGCAAGACACTGTCCATGAATATTTCCAGAACCTGTTGTTTCTGTAGTGTTAAAATCTCCGTGGGCATCAACATAAAGAACTCCCAGTCTGAGATTCTGTTTTTTACACCAGGCATGCATTCCGGCAAGAGACCCCATTACAATTGAATGGTCTCCACCCAGCATTAAAGGGAACTCACCATTATTCAAAATTTCTTCTACACGTCCAGCCATTTCAGTACAAGACTCAACAATAGGCTGCAGATATTTTGCTTTTGGATTATTACCAGGTTCAACATATTCCTGAGGAATTGTCTTAATAACATCCTGATCCTTATTAACAGTGTGTCCAATTTCTTCCAGTTTAGCCCTTAAACCGGCAAGACGAATTGCGGAAGGTCCCATATCAGAACCGTGGCGCTTTCCACCATAATCAAGTGGAACTTCAAGTACATGTACTTTCATTTTATTCTCCATCTATCAAATACAATTCTTATCAAAAATTTCGTTTCTATGCAAATGTCCAAGATTTTCAATAGACTGCATTAAAGACAAATTTTCATTTGAATTTCTGTAGGATTTTAAATCAATTAAAAATCTGTTCATTGAAAAATGTTGAAACACAAACACTTTATCCCAGCACTGGGGAGCATTTTTTTCGTAAAAGGATTTAAGTTCATCCCTGTAATTTACAAACAAACCTTTTCCTTTTAATTCATTGTAGCCCACCATCCATAACTGAGGCTTAAAAGAATTTTCTTCACAATTTTCAACTAAATTTTTATGAAGCTCTCCAGTAATTTGCGCCATTTTAATCTGCGCAGAAAGAAGGATTTCCCTGATTTCTTTACTTCCATTTTTTTCAAGATATTTCAGATGTTTAGTTTTTGCAGTGTGAAGAGGGGTTTTATTTGTAATGATTACATTTTTTCTAAAATCAATTTCCAGTTCCGGATTTCGTCTGAAAAATCCTTCTGCAATTCTTCCACTTTGTCCTACAAGATACTTTTGATTTTTATTTAATTGTTCTTCTTTTCCAGGATTATCACCAATCACAATAAGCTTTATCTCATCAGATTCAGTAAAAGAGTCATAAGAAGTATTGTAAACAACAGCATTCTCAAGAGGATAATCCGGCGTGTCTGTTTTACAGGATTCTTTTTGCAATAAAAAAAGTTCTTCTGAAAATTTGTTAATGGATGAGCACAATTTTTTTATTTCACTTTTATAATTGCAAAATGCATCCCATTGTTTTTTATTCATTTAATTCTCCTCTTCGGCAATTCTATAATCCCAGTTGTGTTTAGGATAACGTCCCTTCATTTCTGAACAAATTTCAGGCCATGTTGTTTTCCAGAAGTTCGACAGATCTGATGTTATTTGCAAAGGTCTGCGGGCCGGTGATAAAAGTTTCAGCACCACTGGACATCCTAAAACTTCAGGTGTTTCAAAGCAACCAAAGATTTTTTGTATTATAACTTCAGCTGCAGGAATTATCTGATTATTTTGTTTTTCATACAAAATTTTTAATTTAAATTTATTTGGCAGAATTATTGTTTCCGGCACCTCTTTATCAATCCGGTTTCCATCAAAATACCAGTAGAGGGCATCATAAACATTTTTTTCTGTAATCTGAATTTTATTATTTTTATCAGCAGGACAAAATGGAAAAATCCAATCTTCTATATTATTTTTTGACGATTCAAATTTTTCTTTTAAATTGTCATCACCTTTTGAATTTAGATAAAAATTAATTCGATTAATAAAACTTTTTGACTTTTCACTGAGGGGAAGGGCAGAGAGGCCTTCTTCCTTCACAAGATTTTTCCATGCTTCCAGGTAATCTTTTTCTTCCACAGGAAGTTTTGTTTCATTAAGAATTATTTTTCCAAAAACTAAACGCTTTATTTTAGTAATTGACTTCTTATTTTTATCAAAAAGTATGTCCGTTTTTTCACAACTTTTAGATTGAATGTATTTTTCAGCAATTGTTTTTTCAATTTCACGGAAACTATAAATCATTCCAATATCTGTACCTGCATTCACATTGACTGCTACAATATATTCAGAATTTGTTATTTTATCTGTACCCATTCTGGCTAGTTTTCCAGAATAAAATTGATAATACACTTCTTCTTTGTTTGCTTCTTTTTTGTATACAATTCTTTTTCCCAGTCTATCAGGAAATCCTGCCAAAAGTGCATAATCTGTGGAAAACTCTGTTGAATTTAAGTTAAATTGCTTGGAAAACTTGTGAATTTTCTGTGCATTCTGTACCCTAAAAAGCAGATTCTGAAGGGATTTTCGCTTATCATAATCTGTATCCGTCAATTCACATTCAATATCGTTGGCAAAAGTTGTGGATAACTCCATTTTTTCATATGGAATTCCGCTTAAAGCAATACATGCCGTACGAATATTTACACCACAGGACAAAACTGCTTTTCCTGTTTCAGTTATCTTTTTTTCTTTATCCATACAACCAAGCAGTTTCAAAAGTTCTTCTGCTGCTTGACAACTACTTTCTGAAGGAAGATCCAGCCACCTGAGGGATTTTAAATCACTAACGCCCCATTCAGCGCATTCAAGAAGTACAGAGCTTAAATCAGAACGAAGTATTTCTGGAACATTTTCTTTCAAGAGTTTTTCAGATGAAGACCACAAACGAATACATTTTCCTTTCTGAAGACGTCCGGCTCTACCAGCCCTTTGTTCCGCATTAAATTCAGATTCGTTTCTAGTAACAAGGTATTCCATTCCATTATTCTGATTATACATATTGTAACGGGCCAAACCAGTGTCCACTACAACCGTTATTCCTGGAATGGTGACAGATGTTTCCGCAATTGCAGATGATAAAATAATTCTTCTTTTCGAATCTGTACCCTTGTTAAAAACTTTTTTCTGTTCATCAAAAGGTACAGAACTATGAAGAATCAGAATTTCTTCATTCAAATTATATTCTTCAAGAATATTCTGTACCCTTCTTATTTCTTTAATTCCCGGAAGAAAAACCAGAATATCCCCTGAACTGTACCCATCATTTTCTGAAATTAGATTTAAAATTATTTTTTCAACTGTTTCTTTTGGATGATATTCAATTTCAACTGGATAATTCTTTCCTTCAACAAAATAAAATGGCACTGCTGATTTACAATCTGTCACCATCAAATCTGTACCCATGGAAACAGAATTTGGATATTCTTCTGCATTATCTGACAAATATGCAATTAATTTCTTTGAATTTATAGTTGCAGACATGATAATCACGTACAAATCATCCCGCAATTCCATCACTTCACGAAGAAATGCAAGGGATAAATCTGTATATAAAGAGCGTTCGTGAAATTCATCAAGAACAACAACTGAAACGCCTTCAAGTTCCGGGTTATTCTGAAGTTTGCGGATAAAAAGGGCTTCTGTCATAACTGTAAATCTGGTTTCTTTAGAAATCATGGAATCTAAATGAACCTGATATCCACAAGTTTTTCCACACGGCTCATCCAGAAGGGTAGAAACACGGTGAGCAATATTCATAGCAGCAATTCGACGAGGCTCAATCATATAAATTGACTGAGTAAAGTTTTTCAAAAGTGCCAGCGGTATTCCTGTAGATTTTCCTGCCGCAGTCTCTGCATTTAATACCAGAAACCTACTTTTAGAATTTTTGAGCGTTTCACAAATATCATCCAGATGACTATAAATCGGGAGCTCTTTAATTTTTTCGTAATTGATTGCCAATTCTTTTTTCTGATTATCCATTGATTTTTTGCAAAAAAAAGGTCACTGAAAAAAAATCAGTGACCCTGTATTTTAATAAGTTTGTATTTATTCAGCGCTCAACAGTTCAATATCGAATGCGATGAAAGCACCGCCTTCAATACCAGCCTGTGGAATACCAGAATCACCGTATGCATAATCAGATGGAATTACGATTGTACGCTTTTCACCAACTTTCATATCCTGAACCATAATATCATAGCCAGGTATCATCTGACCACCATCAGTAATAAACTCAAGAGGACCACGACCAGCTGATTCATCAAAAAGCATACCGTTAACAAGATATCCCTTGTATTCAGTAGCTACATTTTTTCCACCGCCGCACTTTGGACCTGTACCTTCCTTTGTAATTTTGTAATAAATACCATGTTCATCTTTTTCAAAACCAGGGAAGTTTTTTTCTACTTCAGCAATACGAGCTTTAGCAGCAGCTTCTTTCTTTTCTACAATTGCATTCTTTGCACCAGGAAGCAGCTTGTCAAAATCAGCCTGTGTTGCAGTGAAAGCCTTTGCTTCATCACCAAGACGGTAAATCTTTACGCTTTTAATAACATCATTCTGCTTAATCTTGTTTACAACTTTCTGGCTGTCAGAATCAACAACTGCACCAAAAATTGTATGCTTTCCATTTAACCAGTCTGTAGGGATGATTGTAATGAAGAACTGACTTCCGTTTGTTCCCATTCCATCAGGACCAGAACCTGCATTTGCCATAGCAAGATAACCAGGCTTATTAAAAGTATATTTATCAACAATTTCATCAGGGAACTTGTAACCTGGACCACCTGTACCATTACCTTTTGGATCTCCACCCTGAATCATAAAATCCTGACTGTCACCATTTGCTCTTGAAATTACACGATGAAACTTTAATCCATCATAAAAATGCTTTCCATTAGCTGCATTAAGTGTACCTTCAGCAAGTCCAACAAAATTTGTTACTGTAAGAGGACAATCCTTGTAATACAATTCAAGAACAATTTCTCCTCTGCTAGTTTCCATTACGGCAAAAAGGCCTTCTTTTCCCTCAAGTGATTTAGGCATACATCCTCCAAAAGATAACAAAACGGCTCCAAAAAGAAGCGCTGTTAAAAATTTTTTCATATTTGTTTACCTCGTTTATTAATTAAAACTGACTTTTATACCAGGTATACAAAGCCTCAACTCTTGCACCAATTGATTTATTCATTCTGGTCTCAAGAATACCAAGTTTAGGGAAATCAGCGCGTCCTGCAAGATAAACAACCAGTTCATCTCCACAGTCAATAACAACCATATTCATTTTAAGATTGTTTTTATCAACGCACTTTATGATTCCCTTGTAAATGTCTTCAATGTTGTCAAAACTGGCGCTTATTTCATCTGCGGTCTGTCTGTAATCAACACGATAATACAAATTACCAAGTCCCTTATCTTTCAAATAACAATAAATGGTCTTTCCATTTGCATTTCCGTAAATATCATCTGATACAGCGGTGTAATCTGATGAATTTTTCACAGTATATGCATCTTTGTAAAGGGTTTCCCACTTTTTGTCAGAATTTGAGTAATACTGTATTCCCTTCATTGTACTAATGGAACGAAGAACTCGTGAAGAATAATTGATATCTGCAGTAACGTTTGCCTTTTTAACAAGGTCTTTTTTATTCAGCAAATAAAGATACTCAATCACATAAACCGGATTTTCACCCTTATTCCAGCTACCTGGAATCTGTTTTGACAGGGGTGAATCTGGAACCAGGGAAAGCTTATAATTCTCTTTTCCATACTGATATGTGCTGATATAAGTATTTTTCTTCAGAATTTCATAATTTTTTTCGCCGACAACATCCTTTGCATCTAAAGCAAAAGATGAAAGGGCAGAAATAAACAAAAAACCAGAAATTACAGCAGTTTTGACAAATCTCTTCATAAAATACCTTCTAAACAGTGAAATTAGCGTACTCCTTTGTAGATTACGCGTACCTGTTTATATAAACCATCTCCCTCGGATTTGGTTTCAACATCTGGTATATCATTTAAAGTTGTATGAATAAGTCTTCTTTCAAAAGGATTCATTGGTTCAAGAAGGATTGAAGATCTCTTCTGGCGAACTTTATCTGCTGTTACGTAAGCAAGGCGAACCAGGCTTTCTTCACGGCGGATTCTGTAATTTTCACTGTCCAGAATAATTCTTACGTCTTCACGACCAAGATGTCCTGCGTAAACATTTACAAGTAACTGAAGTGCATCAAGATTCTTTCCCTTTCTTCCAATAAGAATTGAAGAACTTGAACTTGTAATCTTAATGCCGATTTTCTTTTCTTCACGGAACATTACTTCAGCTGTAATTTCGTAACCCATTTTGTTAACAATCTGATTAACAAATTCAATGATTTTCTGCTCAAATTCGTCCTGAGGAAGAGGATTTGCAATCATTGATGAGTTTTTTATTGATTTTGAATCATTTACACTGTAATCAGATTCAGATGATTCATTTGTATCAAGAGTATGAACTCTAATCTTTACATAACCTCTCTTAAAAAGAGATTTCTTCTGTGTTTCAAGGATTTCTACATCGAACTTATCTTTTTCAAGTCCCAGTTCTGCTGCAGCTTTTTCAATAGCTTCTTTTTCAGTTTCAGCTTCAAATTCGTATGTCATATTTTCACTCCTAAATATTCGAATTAATTAACGGGATTTCTTCTTTCCACCCTTAAACTTTGCTTCGTTTTCGTTTACAGGTTTTGCTGAAAGTTCCATCTCTTTTCTTTTTTTGTTAGTAATACCATTAATGATAAACTGCTGTCCCATCTGAAGGATATTACTTGTTGTCCAGTAAAGAAGAAGACCACTTGGAACGTTATAGAACATAAAGAAGAAAAGAAGTGGCATACCATACATCATAAATGCCATCTGTCCCTTACTCTGACCTGCAGAAGCACCACCGTACTGTGTAATAATACCGTTAAGCAGCTGAGAAGCAAGGTAAATGAATGGGAGAAGACGAAGATTGTTCTGTGTTAAAGTAGAAATAAACTTAATATCCTTTTTCCATGAAAGAATACTGTCACCTCTTGAAAGGTCATCAATCCAGCCAGGAATAAAGCTTGCACCGCGGAATTCGAAGTAGTTATTAAATACATTGAACATTGCAAAAAGGATTATCATCTGAATAATCATTGGCAGACATCCGCTTGCAGGATTATATCCAACTTTCTTGTAAAGTTTAGACATTTCTTCATTCAGTTTCTGCTTGTCATTTGCATATTTGTCCTGCAGTTCTTTAAGCTGAGGCTGAATCTGCTGCATTTTCAAAGTACCAGTTGCAGACTTTTTGTTGAGAGGGAAGAGCAGAATCTTAATGATAAGAGTTACAAGGATAATTGAAATACCCCAGTTCTTAACAAGCTTATTAATCATTTCCATTGCCCATTTAAGTGCAATTTCAATCCATGAAAGAAGACCACTTGTTCTGATTGCATTGTTAAATTTAGAGTTTACTAAACCCCATGAATTCTTATCTGAAGAGTTATAGATTACCAGTTCCTTTTCATTTCTTGGACCTGTATAAATATAATATCTGTCTACAGTTTTCTTTTCACCGATTGAATTTCTTGTAAGATAAATCTGGCTGTTCTGATAATTATTTGTTGTATCAGCATTACTTTCTACTCTTGAAGACATCTTTGTCATATCTTCAGGCTTTACGATTGTAAGAAAGTATTTTCCCGCAACACCAGCCCATGAATAAGGTTTATCATAAGTTTTAGAAGCAAGATTCTTTCTGAATTTTTTGTTTCCGTTCAATGCAATATATTCACGAACTTCGTATCTGTCCTTCTTTCTGTCAAAATGTGGACCAATCTGAGGAGCACTTCTCAACTGATAAGAAAGATTTGTAACAGAATCACCGGCATCAAATCCTACATCAAGAGTAAATAAGTAATCATCATCATGGAAGGTATAAAGTTTTGAAACACGAACATTCTGACCGTCAATTACCATATCCTTGTAAAAACCGATTGAGTTTTTGCTCACTTCCTTTACATTGAATATTTCATTGATTTCTTTTTTGCTATCACCAAGAGAAATAGAAAAGGCCCTGTTTGTTGAACTTATGTTATCTGCCATTTCAACACCAAGACCTGTATCTTTATCCAAATGTTCAATCAACTGATAACTAACAATATCGCCGCCCTTATTTGTAAATTTTACAAGAGCCTTGTTAGTTCTTATTTCGAAAAATTCTTCCTTCTTTTCTTCAACAACAGCTTCAACGTTTTCAGATGATTCTGAATTTTCAACAGCTTCTGAAACGCTTACCTCTGAAGATTCTGCAGAAGTATCTACAGTTTTCTCAGCAGCCTGTGCAGCTTCCATTTTTGCTGCCTGTCTAGGAAGAATAAACTTTGTTTCTACAAAAAGAGAAACTGCTAAAACAATTGCCGAGAGGACAATTGCAAGTATCGTTTTCTTATCCATATTTTTTCCTTTTTTCGAACCAATACTCTGGAACCGGATCATATCCGCCTTCACAGTAAGGGTTACATCTTAATATTCTTTTAACAGCTAAAAAAACTCCCTTAAAAGGTCCATGTTTCTTTATTGCCTGAAGGGCATAATGTGAACATGTGGGAGTAAACCTGCACTTACCAGGGAATAGAGGAGAGATACAAATTTGATAAAACCTTATTATAAGGCATAAAATTTTCTCAAGAAATTTACTTAAGCCTTTAATAAACCAGCTTTTTCGCATAATTTAGCTATTTGATCACACCGCGAGAGGAACGAGTCATTTCCGGGATAAATTAAAAACAAGATATCATATCCGGTGTTCAGGCGTGACTTTATAAATCGATAAGCTTCACGACTACAGCGTTTACTTCTATTTCTTTCAACAGCATTTCCATAGCCGCGCGGAAGTGGAAATCCTACTCTGTTAAATTCAGTGCCATTTTCTCTATAGAAAATCTTTGCACCATAAATAGAACTGGAATTTCCTTTTCTAAAAATTTTCTGGATGTCGGCAGGACGTTTTAGATGTTCTACACGCTTAAAACGTCCTTTATTCAACAAATCCGTATCCATCCCTAAGCCCTGGAAGATCAGTAAGGTTTCTTTTCGTCAGAAACAGTAAGCTTATGGCGACCCTTAGCTCTTCTTCTTGCGAGAACAGCGCGTCCACCGCGTGTTGCCATGCGAGCACGGAAACCAAATTTTCTGTTACGCTTTACTTTGCTTGGTTGATATGTACGTTTCATTGTCCACCACTCCTATATAATAAAAATTATTTTCAACTCTAAAAAGTAGCGAATATTAACATTTATTTTCCCCGTTGGTCAACATATCTTGTCTAAGGTTATCCAGAACGGAAGCTAATTCAGCAGGAATTTCCCTCTTTTCATTCTTTTTTTCATCAATTTCACTGCTTTTTTTATATTTTTCATCAAGAATCTTCTGCTCCATTTCCATTTTGAGCATCATCTCTTCTTTTTGCCTTCGTATATCATCATTTTTTACTTCATAAGGATCTTTTTTCTTTTTTTTAAGGCTGAATGCCAGATTTTCAATTTTAACGTCCTTAAGAGTCCTGTTTAATCCTGTCAAAATGAATTTTTTATATATTTTCAGCAGTTCAATCCACCCCGGATGATCTGCTTCAACAAATAGAATACCATTCTTCAAATCAGTAATATGAGTGTGATCTGCAAGATTTTTTCCTTCATTTTCGTTGAATTTGTTATTAATTCTTCCAAGAACTTCTTTCCAGACATTATATATAGTGTTTGCCCGGTTCAAATCATCATTTTTTATATTTTCAAAAGTTCTGTTAATAATCTGCTTAAAATCTTCAAACTGGTCACTCATCAACAATACTCCATTTTCCTTTGACGATTTTATACACCTTTGTAGAAGAATTTATATACCTCTTGTAAGGTTCTCCTGGTAAAAATGTACAGAAAAGCTGCTCGTAAGGAGGTAATTTTTCCGTAAGCATCTGCCTTTTGTCTGGATCCAGTTCAAGAAGTACATCATCCATTAAAAGTACAGGCTTTCTTCCTGAAATCTGATTGTAGTAAATGGCCTGAGCACTTCTTAAAATAAGGGCAAGAAGTCTTCTTTGACCGGTTGATGCTTTTGAAACAAAATCTTCCCCATTTCTAACAAAGTTGATTCTGTCTCTGTGAGGTCCAGTCATTGTAGTCTGCATAACTTTTTCTGCTTCAAATTTAGACTTTATGTAATTAATGATAAAATCAATGTTAGGAAGATTTTCATCGTTATGCCAGGAAGGTGAATATTTTATTGAAACACCATCAATTCCCGTAATTTCTTCAAAAATTTTTCCAAAAATCTGATTAAACTTAAAAATAGCCTTTTTTCTTTTATCCTGAATTTCAATACCGGTCATTGCCAGCTGATAATTATATGTTTCCAGCAGTTCATATTTACCTTCCTTGAGACAAATATTTCTGTTTTTGAGGATTCTTTTATATTTTCTGATTAAATCAATATAAAGAACATCATACATACTAAGGGACTGATCAATAAAAAACCTTCTTCTTTCAGGTTCTCCGGTGATAAAATCCATATCATCATGACTGTAAAGAACACAGGGCATTGTATTTATTAATTCTTTTCTGTCCTTAATGTATTTTCCGTCTTTTTCAATTTTCTTAGAAAGTTTTTCCTTTCTTTCCACAGTCATTGAAGTAGAGTGGGTTATTCCATTCTCTTCCCTGAAGATACTTCTGATATTAAAAGCATTTTCGCCGTTTTTTATCAGTTCACTTTCATTATGGGTTCTAAAGGATGAAGCATATGAAGAATAATATAAAGCTTCCAGAAGATTACTCTTTCCCTGACCATTTTCCCCGCAGAAAAAAATTTCATTCGAGGAAAGGTCAATGCTTTCATTTGAGAGATTTCTAAAATTTACAAGGCTAAGAGATAAAAAAGGCACCTTTAACTAATTTCTACTCTTTCTGCATCGGCATGATAATGTGGAAATAATCACTTGCAGGTTCAGGCCTCATTGTTACAGCTTTCATTTCTTCTGTAAATTCAAAAGCAATTCTTTCGCTGTCAATTACTCTTAAAGGTTCTTCAACATAACGATAGTTTAATGCAATTACGTAAGAGTCTCCTGCATATTCACAAGGGATTTCTTCATCAGCGCTGCCTAATTCAGACTGCTGGGATGTTATTTTTAAAACTCCATCTACCACATTGAAGAACATTCTTCCTGCTTTTTTATCAACCATCAGTGCAACACGCTTAAGAGCTTCTACAAAATCGCTTTTTTCAACAATCATTGTATGTGCCTGACTTGAAGGAATTACCTTTTCATAATTAGGGAACTGACCTTCAAGAAGTACGGATCCAAATTTATAATTTCCGAACTTAAAGAAAATCATTTTATCAACAATCGAAATATCTATATTTCCTTCTTCAGGAGCATGTTTGTAAATGATGTTAAGAATTTTTGGATGAACAATTGCAGAAGGAAAATCATTTACTCCTGCAAGAATATTCTTTGTTGCAAAACTAAGTCTTCTTCCGTCAGTAGCAACCAGATTCAGATTATCACCTTTTTTTTCAAAATAAACACCGTTCATAAAATAACGGGTTTCATCTTCACTTACTGCAAATGATGTTTGAGAAATCATCTTCTTAAAATCATTTGATGGAACTTCAAAATATGGCAGTGAATCAGAAAAATTAACTTCAGGGAAATTTTCCTGAGACATACTCTTAATCTGGAATTTTACTTTTTTAGTAATTGGTTTGATGATTACTGAAACTGAAGAATCTTCTCCATTTGTAACCTGATTGAATTCAGTTTCACCAGAAGGAAGTGTATTCAAAATACCCATGAACTTATCACAGTAAATTGTTGTTGATCCTTCTTCTTCTATTTGTACAGGAATTGTTGTTTCAAAATTTACTTTAATATCAGTAGCTTTGATTGTAAGAATATTATTGTATGCATTTAACAAAACATTAGAAAGAATAGAGCCTGCATTTTTTGTTGAAATAATTTCCTGGGCTACAGAAATTTCCTTGACCATTAAATCTTTATCAAATGTAAACTTCATAAAAAACTCCTTTTTCTTTATGGTTTATTTTATCTTAAACATTCCTAAATTTATTAAATTTATAAATTTAGTAGTAGTAATAATAGGTCCTGTGAATTCTAGGAAAAGTTATCTAAATCTTTATAAAATAACAACTTAGCATGTGAATTTAAAGGGAATTTGAATTCACATTAAATTCACAAATTCACATAAATTCTTTTTTTATCACAAATTTATAAACTTATCCACAGAATTATAGCATATTAAAATGCTGTTTTCCACAAGTTATTTTTTGTACTCCTTAATCTTTTTACTTAAAATTTGTATAGTAGAATTAAGATCTGAGTCAGTTTTAAGAAGATCTTCAATCTTACTGTTACTATGCATGATTGTTGTATGGTCTCTTCCACCGAATTCATTACCAATTTCAGGAAGTGAAAATTCTGTTAAGTGGCGTGCAAGATAAACTGCAATATGTCTTGGATTAGAATATTTATTATCCCTTTTTTTGCTCTTCAAATCTGAAATTGAAATGTTGTAATGATCCGCAACAACCTTCTGGATTGTATCAATGGTTATGGGTGCAGTTGATGAAGGCGAAACGAATGTGTCTTTGAAAAGTTTTGAAACTATTTCAAGAGTTAGTTCCTCACTCATAAGCTCTGCATAGGCTACAGCTTTCTTGAGACATGCTTCCAGGTCGCGTACGTTTGTCTGAATGTTCTTTGCAAGATAATCAATTACTTCAGGACTTAAAGTCTTATTGATAATTTCAAGTTTCTTTTCAATGATGGCATATCTTGTTTCGTAATTAGGAGGCTGTAAATCTATACAAATTCCACTGGAGAAGCGGCTCTTTAATCTGTCTTCAATACCTTTTAATTCGGTAATTGGTCTATCACAGGTAAAAACCATCTGCGATTTGTGCTGACTTAGTGCTTCGAATGTATTGAAAAGTTCTCCCTGAACTCCAGGTTTATCTATAAGGAAGTGAATATCATCAAGGAGGAGAAGATCAATTTTTCTATATTTAGATTTGAATTTATCTGTTGTGTTTGTTCTGATGGAAGTTGTAAATTCATTTGTAAAGTTTTCAGAAGTAATATAGCAGATTTTAAAAGAGTCCCCTCTGTCTGCGTAAAGTTTATTTCCAATTGACTGCATAAGGTGAGTTTTTCCTAAGCCGACCCCACCATAAATAAGAATTGGGTTATATACGCTTCCCGGGTTATTTGAAGCAGCAATAGCTACATTGTATGCGAAAAGGCTGTTTTCTCCAGTAACATATGTGTCAAAAGTAAAGTTTTCTTTAAGCTGAGGATGAATTTTAGGGGCCAGATTTTCAACGCCTGTAGAAAGTGGAGTGGGTACAGATTGTGAAGAAGGGCTTGAAATCTGCGAATTTTGAGTAGTTTCAGGTACAGAAATTTGAGAATCAGCAGTAGAATTATCAATAATATTTTGAGAGCTTTTGATTTTATATCCAGAGATAACAATTTTACGTCCTGCAATTGAAGAAAGTTTGTTCTCCATAATTGAAATGTAATTTCTCTGCTGAATTTGAGCCCACATAAAATCACTTGGAACATAAATATTGATTTTATCATCAGAGGCTCTTGCGAATTCCATTCTGAACCAGAGCATAAAATCATTAATATTCCCCTGTGCTTCGAAATCCTGCCGTATTTGAGAGATAGCTTCATTCCATAATAGTTTATAGTCTTGATCGTTCATAGGATTCAATTATATTGCGCCTTTACTTTTTTTTTCAATACAGATATACTTTTTTCTCAGATTTGTTCTATATAACACAAAAAAATCGGTAAAAAAAATCCTATAAAAATCATTTAAATCGGGGTTAAAAATGGCAGATAGTGCTAACGAATATAGTGCAAGTAATATTCACGTTCTTCACGGACTTGAAGCAGTTCGTATGAGACCAGGTATGTATATTGGTTCTACAGGACCAAATGGATTACATCACCTGGTTTATGAGGTTGTTGATAACAGTATTGATGAAGCAATGGCCGGATATTGTACAAATATCACTGTTGCTCTTGAAAGAGATGATATTTGTCGTGTTGAAGATGATGGACGTGGTATTCCGGTTGATATTCACCCTGAAGAAAAAGTGTCTGCACTTCAGCTTGTATTAACTCAGCTCCATGCCGGTGGTAAATTCGATAAATCAAACTATAAAGTTTCCGGTGGTTTGCACGGAGTTGGTGTTTCCTGCGTTAATGCACTTTCTATATGGCTTACTGCAGATGTTTATCGCGAAGGAAAGCATTACAGACAGGAATATAAAGTTGGTGTTCCTAAAACAAAAGTTGAAGAAGTTGGAACAACTGACAGACATGGTACTACTATCCGCTGGAAATCAGATGGAAGTATTTTTAAGGAAACTACAACTTACGATTATAATACTCTTGCAATTCGCTTAAGGGAACTTGCCTTCCTTAATCCTGGAATTAAGATTACTTTCAGGGATGAACGTCTGGAAAATCCAAAAGAGACTGTTTATCAGTTTGAAGGTGGTATTAAGCATTATGTAAGCTTCTTAAATGAAGATAAACCTGTTGTTCCTGCAGAGCCAATCTATATTAATGGTGAAACAGAAGGCGTTCAGATTGAAGTGGCCATGCAATATAACGACAGTTATGGAGAAAACATCTGTTCTTATGTAAATGACATTAATACTCGTGAAGGTGGTACTCACCTTGATGGTTTTAAAACTGGTATTACTGTTGTATTAAAGAAATTCCTTGAGCAGCGTGAAAAACTTGCTAAGCGTTTAGGTGATAAAGAAACTCTTACTGGTGAAGACGTTCGTTCAGGTTTAACTGCAGTCCTTTCAGTAAAAGTTCCTGAACCTCAGTTTGAAGGTCAGACAAAGACAAAACTTGGTAATACTGAAGTAAGAACATATGTAGATCAGCTTATTAAGGAAAAATTTACTATCTGGGGTGAACAGAATCCTAAGGTAATTGACACAATCCTTGAAAAGGCTGTTGGTGAAGCCGCTGCCCGTATTGCTGCTAGAAAAGCAAAGGAAAACAGCCGCAGAAAAACTTTTGGAGATTCCTGGGGTCTTCCTTCAAAACTTGCTGACTGTTCTCTTAAACATAATCCTGAGCTTTGTGAAGTTTACATTGTCGAAGGAGATTCTGCAGGTGGTTCTGCAAAAAAAGGTAGAGATCCTAAAACACAGGCAATTCTTCCTCTCTGGGGAAAGATGCTTAACGTAGAAAAAGTACGTGCTGATAAAGTTGCAAATAATGATAAATTAAATCCTGTAATTGCTACACTTGGTGCAGGATTTGGTAAAGATTTTGACATTAAAAAATTGCGCTATCATAAGATTATTATTATGGCCGATGCCGATGTTGATGGTTCTCACATTCGTACACTGCTTTTAACTTTCTTCTTTAGGTATATGCCGGAACTGATTGAGAATGGTTATGTATATCTTGCTATGCCTCCTCTTTTTAAGGTTCAGTTTGGAAAAAAGACTCCTGTTTATGTTTATACAGAAGAAGAAAGAGAAAAAGCTTTACAGGCACTTGGTGAAAACAGAGATAAAGCTAAAGTTCAACGTTATAAAGGTCTGGGTGAAATGGATGGTGATCAGCTTTGGGAAACAACAATGAATCCGGCTAACAGAAAAATGCGTCAGGTAAAAATTGATGATGCAATTTTAGCTGATAAAATTTTCTCTGTTTGTATGGGTGAAGAAGTTGAACCTCGCCGTCAGTTTATTGAGGCAAACTCAAGCTATGCAAATCTTGACTTCTAATAATTGAAAGAAATACAAAGGATATAAGAATGGAAGAAATCACAACACCTGAGGGTGGAACATTAATACCTATTTCTATTCAGGATGAAGTAAAACAGGCTTACATTGACTATTCTATGTCAGTTATTGTTCAGCGTGCTCTTCCTGATGTTCGTGATGGTTTAAAACCTGTACATCGAAGAATTATGTATGCTATGGATCAGCTTCATCTGTCAAGTTCCGGTGCAACTAAAAAATGTGCCACAATTGTCGGTGAAGTTCTTGGTCATTATCATCCTCATGGAGATGCTTCAGTTTATGATGCACTTGTTCGTTTGGGACAGGATTTTGCTCAGAGATATACAACTGTAACTCCTCAGGGAAACTTTGGTACAATTGCTGGTGACCCTGCTGCGGCTTATCGTTATACGGAAGCCAAGATGTCAAAGATTGCAGAAGAAATGGTATCTGACATTGAAAAAGATACTGTAGATATGATTGCAAACTTTGATGAATCAACAAAAGAACCTTCAGTTCTTCCTGGTAAATTTCCTTTCCTTCTTTGTAACGGTACAACAGGTATTGCTGTCGGTATGGCAACAAATATGCCGACCCATAACTTACGTGAAGTAGCAAATGCAATCTGTGCTTACATTGATAATCCTGATATTTCAATTGATGAATTAATGGAGTACATAAAAGGTCCTGATTTTCCAACTGGTGGAGTAATCTATGGACGTGAAGGAATTAAGACTGCATATAAAACTGGACGTGGAAAAATTACTATCCGTTCAAAGTTTAATATTGAAACTGACAACAGAGGAAATGAATCAATTGTATTTACAGAAGTTCCTTATGGTGTAAATACAACTAATATTGTTAAAAAAATTGCTGACCTGGCACGGGATAAAGAAATTGATGGAATTACCGGATGTAATGATGAATCTTCTGACCGCACAGGTATGCGTATTGTAATTGACTTAAAGAGGGGAGCAATCACAAAGGTTGTATTAAATCAGCTCTTTGCTAAAACCGATTTACAGACCAATTTTGGTGTAATTAATCTTGCTCTTGTTCCTCAGGATGCTGGTGGTGGAAGAAGATATCTTAAGCCACAGATTCTTACACTTAAACAGTTAATTGAATATTTTGTAAATCATCGTGATGAAGTAATTACACGTAGAACTCAGTATGATCTTAAAAAAGCTGAAGCTCGTCATCACATTGTAGTGGCACTTGTTAAGGCAATTAATAACATTGATGAAGTAATCAAAATTATCCGTGGCAGCCGTGATGCAAATGAAGCTAAAGCCGGCCTTATGAAGAGATTTGATTTTGATGATATTCAGGCTCAGGCAATTGTTGATATGCCGCTTAAAAGCCTTACTCATCTTAATGTGGATGATCTTAAGAAGGAACTTCAGGAATTGGAAGACTTTATTGCTTACTGTAAAGATCTTCTTTCACATCACGAAAAGATTCTTGGAATCGTAAAAGCAGAAACAAAAGAACTTGCTGAAAAATACGGTGATGACCGCCGTACACAGATTATTGCAAGTCAGGTTGAAAGCATTAATATTGAAGATATGATCAAGGAAGAAGATATGGTAATTCTTATCTCAAAACTTGGTTATATTAAGCGTGTTCCTGTAAGTCTGTATAAGAGTCAGGCACGTGGCGGAAAAGGTTCTATTTCTGCAAAGCTTATTGAAGAAGATTATATTAATCAGATGTTTGTTGCTTCAACTCATGAGCATTTGATTTTTATTACGAATCTTGGAAAAGCTTACTGGGTTAAGGTTCACGAAATTCCAGAAGCCAGCAAGACCAGTCGTGGTTCGCATATAAAGAGTCTGCTTCAAGTTAGTGCTGATGAAGAGATAACCATTGTAGAAAAAATCAAAGAATTTACAGAAAACGAATATTTGTTTATGGCAACCGCAAATGGTGTTGTAAAGAAGACTCCTCTTTCTGAGTTTAGAAATGCTAAGGCGAAAGGTATGCAGGCAATTCGTCTTGATGAAGGGGATAAACTGGTCAGCACAGTTCGTTCAATCGGTTCATTTGAAATTATGCTGGTTAGCCGTAGAGGTCAGGCTCTTCGTATTAAGGAAGAAGATGTTCGTCCAATGGGAAGATCAAGCCGTGGTGTTTCAGGAATGAAGCTTGCTTCCGGTGATGAACTTTGTGCTGCAACTCCAGTTATTCCAGAAACTCTGATGCTGGTAATTACAGAATCTGGTTATGGAAAGAGAGTTGACTTTGAGGAATTCTCTGCTCACGGTAGAGGTACTGGTGGCCAGAAGGTCTTTGGAGATGTTGATGGTAAGGGTGAAATAATTGGAGCCCTTACTGTTAAAGAGGATGATAGTATTATGGCTATTACAAGTCAGGGTACATCTCTTAGAGTTGAAGCATCGGCAATTTCTAAGCAGGGAAGAAGCAGTAGTGGAGTTAAAATCGTTGATATTGAAGCTCCGGATTATGTTGTAGGAATCGATAGAATTGCAAATAGTGATGATGAAGATTCTGAAAAAAATAATCAGACTGCAGAAAATAATGCTGAGTAATTTCGAAAAGCAAATATAATTTATAATCCAGCGGTTCTTAGGTGCTGCTGGATTTTTTTTTATTTTATAAATGTTTGGAGAAGGAACTTTTAAGGAAAGGAGATCTTAATAATTTAATTCCAGTGTATGAAAATAGAATGGTAGCTTTTATAGATTAAGAGTGAGTAGGGTGTTTTGTTTTTTATATAGAAAATATTTATAAATAATTAAAGGATTCTATAAATAGAAACGTATTGGCAAAAGGTAGAAAGTATATATTCAGTTTCTGTGAATAGAAACGAAAAGATTAATAAAATAAAATTATCTTAAATAAAGATTCTGCAAGAAGAAACATAAAAACTTAAATAAATTAGAAATTTTATAACAATACAAGTGTATAGTAGATATAATTAAACTGTGTTTTTTTGCCGATATTAGGGGAAAAGGTAAAGTATAATTTGGTGTTAATAATAACTAAAAAAAATTATACTGAGGACGGTTATATGAATAGGAAGCCCTTCTTAGTGAGTCTCCCAAACCAGGACTGCTTAGTAGTATTCCCATATAGCCGATAAAGGTACAAGGAAAGTTTTTCTTTGTACCTATTTTTTTTTCACGTGAAACATTTTTGATTATACGAAAATCCAGATTAACTTTTTGATCTTTTGCGGTAATATTAATGGTAAGCTTTTTAATATAATAATTAATTTTCACAAAATTTTTTTCGTAAAAAATAATTAAATATTTTGAAACATTTTTGGTCTTAAGAAATAAAACTGAAATGTTTCATGTGAAACATTTTTTGTTTATCTAAATTAGTAGAAAGTATTGTTCTATTGTTTCATGTTTTCTGAATGATTATTCTGGTGAACTTATAAAGTTCTTTTGTATTTTAAAGTGATTAAGAATTAAAACACCCAGTTTTAAAATAAATAAATTTTTCATTTTAAATATTGCTATTTGTTAATCAAAAAGAAACTATGGTATTCGCACCGGAGAGAAGTTAATTGAAAATGTGTTAATTTAATCTATTTATTCATCCCAAAGTAAGAAATAGGAATGTAGATAAAGTTAGATTCCTTTTTTGTAAAGAATACTTGTTGAATGAAATAAAGTAGTTTTATACTTAAATCTATTACAATATTTTAGTGAAGGGTAGCTTCGTGTTTGTACTAAAAGTGTTTCACATGAAACATTTTTAGTTATATGAATTAATTATTTATCTAATATAAAAGATTTATATTCATTATCAGTAAATATAAATAACCAGAAATATTTCTTCTTGTAATATAAATAATCAAGAGAAAGACTGTAGTTTTTTCAGATAAAAAAAGAAATGAAACGAATATAATGATAGATTTAATATAAAAAAAACATTTTCATCAGGATATAAATACATTCCAAAAAACAATCCAGAAAAGGGCAGGTGAATATTGTATTAGAGGTAATTTATTAATAAAAATAGTCTTGGACTTGGCAAATACATAGGTGTTCATGAAAAATATAAATCTGTAGTAAAAAAAAACAATAAACTATGCTGAATTCCTATAAAAGTGAAATTTGCACAAAAAAAAGTTTCACGGGAAACATTTTCATTATAAATAAAACTTTTCCCTGCAAATAAAAGAAAATATATCGTTAATATGAATTAAATCTTTCAAAGAATCTGTACAATGAAAGAGATACATTCCTATCTTTAGATAATGCTAAAATTATCGAATCTCATTATTATCTGGGTATACAAGTAAGGAAAAAAAGTAATTCAACTATAATATATCACGTGAGACATTAAAAATAGTAAAAAAGGAAATACTGCCAGAAAGATAAATAATGATCAGCTAAAATCTAAAACTCAGAAAAATTAATCATATTTTTGATTCAGGAAATATTTCTAAGAGTAATATCAATATTTTTTATTAGCACCGTTTTATTTACCCACGTGACAAATAATAATGCATTGACAGTCGATTGAAATGTAGCAGCATTTATAGTTAATTTAAAAGATAAGAGAGTAAAATTACCTGAGAATAATTTGTGGATAAGTACCAAAATTGTTGATAAAAATAAGGAAAGTTTAGAATTAAAAGTCTGGATATCGAAATAAAAAAGCAATAAATAAGAAAATCAAATTGGCCCCTTAAATTCACTTAAAGCCCTTGATTTACAAGACGTTAATCCTGCTGAAGGGTACAGAATTTATTTATGTCTTTAAGCTTCCAGTAAGGTGAAATTCAATAAAAAAATATAAACAGGGCCAGTTGAATTTTTTGTGGATAATATGTGGAAAAGAATTTTATTGTCCCCCTAAATTTGGCCAGGTAACTTAAAGAGAGCCATTTTGTCTGTTTTTAATTACTGTATGTTTCTGTGAAACATCAATAATCAGTATACAATAAAACAATACAAGTGTATAGTGTAAATAATTATAATTCTTTCCTCTATAACTCATTCCCGGAAGAAAATTTCATAAATTAGATATTGCTATTATTTAGGGAGGTGTTAAATTTAAATGTATGACAATAAATGATCGGGATAAAATAAGTCTTAGATGTGGTACAACAGGAATAATATTAAATATATTTCTGTCCATAGGAAAAATTTTAATAGGCATTTTAAATTCATCAATCTCAATTTTGGCTGACGGACTGAATAATTTTTCTGATGCAGGTTCCAGTATTGTAACAATTGTAGGAACTAAAATCTCTCAGAAACCAGTGGATAAAGAACATCCCTACGGACACGGAAGATTTGAATATGTTGCTGCATTAATTGTCACAATCATTATTTTATTCATGGGATTTGAATTAGGAAGAGTTTCCGTGATGAAAATTTTTTATCCGGAAGAAATAAAAGTTTCAGTCTGGAATTATATAATTCCGGGTCTGTCTATTTTTATAAAGCTGATAATGGTTTTATATAATCATATAGGATACAAAAAAACTGATAACATCAATTTGAAGGCTGTACGTCAGGATAGTCTGATGGATATTTTAGCAACTGCAGCAACCATTATTGCAGTTTTAATCACAAATTTTACATCCTTCAAAAGGGCAGATGGAATTACAGGTCTTTTAGTTTGTCTTCTTGTTTTAAGTTCCGGATTAAGCTTATTTAAGGAAGTTCTGGATCCTCTGCTGGGAAAAGCTCCTTCAAAAGAACTTGTGTCTAAGATTTATGAAATTCTGCTGGAAGAAAAAATAATTGTTGGCGTACATGATTTAATAATTCATGATTATGGACCTAGAAAAGTCTTTGCTTCAGCTCATGTAGAGGTTTCAGATATGCTGAATATAAAAACAATACATGAAAGAGTAGATGCTGCTGAAAAGAAGATTTTAAAGAATCTTAATGTAGATATAACCCTTCATATGGATCCGGTTGCCCTGAATGATAAAAAATATATTAACTATAAAAATCTGGCAGAAAAAATTATTCAGAAATATGATAAAGACTTCAGGTTCCATGATTTTAAGACAATCAAAAAACAGAATGAAAATGTTGTTTTTGTATTTGACCTGGTTCTTCCTTTTGGACAGAAAAAATATGATTCAGAAAAAATAAAAAAAGATTTAGAAGAATTGTTTAAAAAAGAAGATGAAAAAATCAGTCTTGATATAAATGTGGAGCATTCTTACGTGTAATAAACGTTTCTATTAATAGAAACTGTTTCAGCTGTTAACAACATTTTTTTTGAATGCCCCATTCTTCATCAGCAGGGTAATTTTTTTGGAAAAATAAAGAGTCGTGCCAGCATAATTAATCCTCGGAAAGTAAGTTCAATTGTCATGGCAATCCATATGCCGATTAATCCGTATGGTTTTACAAGGATTAATGATAAAGAAATTCGAACTACCCAAAGGCTGAACAAATTCAATAAACTTGGAACCAGCGTATCTCCTCTTGCTCTTGTACATCCGGTAGAGACGATTGCAGCGGCGTAAAAAGGTTCCGCAAATAATTCAATCCGCAAAACTTTTACACCCAGCATCTGAATTTCCTGTACAGGAGATAAAAAGGCCATTACGTAAGGACATAAGAAATACATTATTACACCCATAATAGACTGAATCAAAACACCGGCCAGAATTGTAATAATTGAAAATGATTTCGTAAGATCTTTGCGTTTTGCTCCAACAGACTGTCCTACCAGAGTGATGGCTGCTTCCTGAAAACCGTATCCTGGCATATAACAGAGTGCTTCAGCGGTTGTTGCAAAAGAATTTGCCGCAAGTGCAGCACTTCCCAGAGGGGCAATAATTCGTGAAACTGCAACCAGTGCCCCTGTAAATGCAGAAGATTCTAGACCTATTGGCAGGGCCAGTTTAATTGCATTAAAAACAATCCTGCTACCCTTATACTTAACTTTATCGGGTACAGATTTTTCCGGGTACAGATTGTCTTCTGTGAGAGAACTGTCACCTGTAAGGGGTACAGTTTTATTTGTAAAGAATGCCAGTTTTGAAAAGAAGCACTCGTATGTAAACATAATCAAAGCTGTTACCAGAGATGCAGAAGCTGTTCCTAAAGCTGCGCCCTTAACTCCAAGATGAAGTATGTTTATAAAAAGAAAATTAAAGGCAATATCCAGCAGGCACATTGTTCCATTTAAAATCCCCGGAAGTTTCATATTTCCTGAGCACTGCATCATTCCACTCATCAGATATACAGTAATGAAAAAAGGAGTAGAAAGTCCGAATATTAAAAAGTACCAGAATGCATCGGAACGAATATCAGAAGCGCCTCCTAACCATGTAGGAAGAAAGTAAGAAATTGCAGAAGAAAAAATCAGCAGTAGAAAAGAAAAAATAAAACAAGTATTAATCGACTTTTTGAAAATATATTTGGCTTTTCTGTAATCTCCAGCTCCAAAAGAATGGGCAACCTGAACAGTAAAACCTACACACAATGCATTTGAAAGACTTCCCAGTACCCAGGTGGAAGATGCAACCAGACCAATTGCTGCAGATGCGTTTGCACCAAGATTACCGACCATTGCAGCATCAATATATTGCATCAAAATTGAAGAAATCTGTGCAAAAATTCCAGGAAGACTTAATTTCCATACATAGGAAATCTGCTGTTTGAGGGAAATATCTGGATTTACTTTAAGAAGCCTGAAAAGGTCAAAGGTTTTATCTTTTGCCATAGTTTGCAAAGTGTACTATAAAATAAAAAAAAGTAGTATTGGAAAAAGTGATTTATAATTTGTTAAAAAACAAATTGAGTGTAAAATATATTATCAATTTTGAAAATCTGGGAAAATGAATATGAAATCACAGTTAACTACACTTTGTTATTTGCAGACAGAAGATTCGTATCTTTTGATGCATAGGATTGTTAAAAAAAATGATATTAATCATAACAAATGGATTGGAGTGGGAGGACATTTTGAAGCCGGTGAATCTCCGGAAGAATGTCTTCTGCGGGAAGTTAAGGAAGAAACAGGCCTGACCCTGACAAAATATGATTTTCGGGGAATTGTAACTTTTGTGTCTGATGATGATCCTGCTGAATATATGTGTCTTTATACAGCGGAAGAATGGACTGGAGATATAAAAGAATGTGATGAAGGTAAACTTGAATGGATTAAAAAAAATGATTTTATAAATCTGGAACATTGGGAAGGGGATTTGATTTTTCTTAAACTTATGGAAGAAAATCATCCTTTTTTTTCACTAAAACTGGTTTATAAAAACGGAAAACTTGTTGAAACAATTCTTGATGGAAAGAAGATTTAATATAATTTATATAAAGGAAGGTTGATTATGAAGTTAAAGAAGGTTGTATGTTGTGGATTGATTCTGATGATTTTTGCTTCGTCAGTTTTTGCAGCTGGAAAGAAAACACCTTTTGAAAAACACGGAAATCTCTCTATTGAAAACGGAGATTTAGTTGATAAAAATAATAATCCGGTTCAACTTTACGGAATGAGTACCCATGGAATCGCCTGGTTCCCGCAGTATGTAAACAAAGAAGCATTTAAATCGTTAAGAGATGAATGGAATACAAACTGTATCCGTCTTGCAATGTACACTGCAGAATACAACGGTTACTGCACTGGAGGAAATCAGGAATATCTTAAAAATCTTGTTTTCAACGGAATAGATTATGCAACCGAATTAGGAATGTATGTAATAGTAGACTGGCATATTTTAAATGATAAGAATCCAGAAGTGTACAGGGAAGAAGCAAAAAAGTTTTTCCAGGAAGTTTCCAGTAAGTACAAGAAAAATGATAATATCCTGTATGAAATTTGTAACGAGCCAAATAGCGGTACTTCCTGGTCAGATATTTTATCTTATGCAAATTATGTGATTCCGGAAATACGTAAAAATGATAAGAATGCCATTGTAATTGTTGGAACTCCGGACTGGTGCCAGAAAATTGATGCAGTAATTCCGGCTCCACTTGATTTTGATAATGTAATGTATTCAGTTCACTTTTATGCTAATACTCATAAGGAATGGCTTAGAAGTAACCTTCAGAAAGCATACGAACAGGGCCTTGCTATTTTTGTAAGTGAATTTGGAACTTGTGATGCATCAGGAAATGGCGGATATAACGAATATGAAAGCAGAATATGGTTACAGTTTCTGGATGAATATAATATTTCTTACATGAACTGGTCCCTGGCTAACAAAAATGAAACTGCATCTGCCTTGAATTCAGGCTGTAGAAAAAACTCAAAATGGGTACAGACTGATTTAAGTGAATCCGGCAAATTCATTTTTGAATGGTATTCAAAAAAAGAACAGTAAAATTTTTTATAAATTTTAAAAAGCAGGAGTTGTGAAAAAAATAACACAGACACCTGCTTTTTTTTTATAAATCATTCTATGCTGACTTTTGCATTTTTAAGACGGATTGCATAATTAATTCTTGCACCACCTTCTCGCCATCCATAAAGAAAATAGGTAACCGGTTCCCAAATTGCAACCCATCCAATAATTCCAAAACTTTCTTTTAGAAAATTGATAAGCGGGGTGCTTTCCTTATGAATTTTTATATTCAGATGGGCATTCAGCGGGGCAGATTCAGCTTCTTCAAAAAGATAGTCTTCAATAACAAGATTAAGCCGGGATTCTTCTTTGGAATGAGGATCATGCTTATAAACAAGTTCATCAATTCCTGTGAGCATTACTGGAATATCATAGCGTTCACCTGTTTTTTCAAGAGCGTTTAAAATTTTCTGTTCACGTTTTTCAAGATTCATCTTCCTTCTCCCTTTCATGCTGATTTTTTTCCATTAAACTTAGTTTTCAGTCAATAAAAAATATAAATATTTCTGGAATTAAAGCATGTTTGATAAATTATAATGAAATTTATATTTTTATAACAATAAATTAAACACTTTAATGTTGAATTTGAGATTTAGACAATATATCCTAAAAAATTGTCAGCGGAACAAGCCTGCTATATTCATTTTCGTTGCTGCATAATATGAATTAATTATTCTATCAAACCCTAGTTTTTTTTATTCTTCTAAACGTTAGTTTTTTCAAGAAAAGTTTTTTTATTTTAACTCGTATTTTTAATTCTTTGGAAACTGTTGGATTAACAACATGGGGAGAATATGAAGAACATAATATTTAATTTAAAAAAACATGCATTTTTATATGCATCTTTATTGTTTTTCACAATGATTTTAACATCTTGTGAATATTATAATAAATCACTTTCAGACTTCCTCGAATACTATACGCAAACAGCTACAATAGGAAGAATTGAAACTCCAGAAGGGACTCTTAAGGATAAAACTGGAACAGACTGTCTTTCTAGTGATTCGGATAAGACCATTACAATTTATCTTACGAATCCACAGAAATATGAATTAAACTATACATTTACTTTTGTAAATGACCTTTATGACAGCAGTTCAGTTTATATTACCCAGATATCCAGCAATCGCTCGTTAATGCATTTAACATTCCCTGAAGAATTTCTTAAGAAACACGAAGCTGGAGCTCCAATTGGTGGAACAATTTCGATTCAGGAAAGCGAAACACTGCGTGACTTTGGAGAGTTTTCTTTTTCTCTAAAATGCAATTCAGCACCTCCGTCAGTATTAGGCCTTATGGTTCAGACAGCTCCAAAAGCAACTGATCCTGAAAAAAAAGAGTATGTTCTGTGTTTTTATCTTCCAAAGGGTCTGCTTGAAAAATCACCTCACGACAAAGATAAACATTATATTCACATCAACGATAATCGCTATCAGGTATGGGATAATTTTTTAAATTTAATTGAAACTAGTGCTCCAGAAGGACTTACATCAGCTGTTGAAGATGGTGCAATATTTGATGGTGAAACAATTCCTGCTGAAGGCTATACAGTCTGCTACTATAGAACAGGCGTTGTTCCTACACAGGACGTTGTAACTTATACAGTTTATCTTGAAGATTATGATGGATTATGTTCGAAAATTTCCAGAGTTTCAAATCAAACAGAAAAGCTTTCACCTCCAGAATTTTCTGACATTGATGGAATTGTAATTTCAGGTTCAACACAGGAAAATCCTGAAACAATTGCAATTGAAGAGACAGGTTATGCAGTTTTAAATATAAAACATCCAGGAACAACAGTAACAGAATCAACTGTTAGCGATGTATCTGTCTGCTATACAATTATAAAGGATGGAGAGGAATCTTCTGCTAAAAAAATTATAGCTCCTGCTCAAATTAAAATTTCAGAAGCTGGAACATATACAGTTACCGCTTACGCAGAAAAAAATCACTATGTTGAAAGTGATGGTGTAGTTCAATACATAAAAGTTAAACCTCTTTCAAAACTTTATGTTGGTGAAGCAGGAAGTGATGAAACAGGCACAGGTAGTATTTCAAAGCCATTTGCATCTGTTACAAAAGCTGCTTCAGTAGTTTCAGCGATGGAAGATGATAGTGAACGGGACGTTGAAATTTATGTATTAGGAACAATTAATGGACCACAAACAATTCCGGCATCAATCACTCCAAGTAAGGCAAGACAAATTACCATCAGCAACAAAAAGACTGTAGGAGTTCTTGATGGTAACAATGAAGGCAGCGCATTAACAATTAATACATCAGTTCCAGTACTTATCAAAAATATTACAATTACAGGAGGAAGTGCCGTAAACGGTGGAGGTATTTATGCTGCAAGTGGTAGCAATGTAACCCTGGGAGAAGGTTCTGTAATCGCAGGTAACAAGGCCAGTTCAAACGGAGGTGGTATTTACACAGAAGGAACTTTGCTCCTGGCAAACGGAAGTCTTATTGGTGATAAGAATAAAACTGTTTATGCTGAAATTGATAAGCATTCTAACAGCGCAAACCTTGGCGGTGGTGTATACTTTGAAACAGGCAGCGTAACAATTGAAACTGGTGCAATGATAGCTTACAACTATGCTTACCAGGGTGGAGGAATTGCTCATACTGGTAATTCGTTTGTAGAGAACATTACTCTGAATCTCTCTGGTGGAGAAATTGCCTACAATGGTTGTCAGAAAGATGTACAAAATTCTTTCGGTGGAGGTCTTTATATTGCAGGCTGTTCATTCAATTTCACTGAAGGTTCAATTTATGGCAATTATGCAGACCATGGAGGCGGTGGAATCTTCCTGCAATCTACTTCTCATGCTGAAATGACAGGTGGAACTATTTGTAATAACAATTATTCTTCCGGCGGATGGAAACAGGGAACAGAAATTCTTTTATACAAAGATTGTACTTTTTCTATGTCAGGTGGTTTTATTTACAGAGATACTAATACCGAGAGAGGCGTAGACGTTATGCAGTCGAGTTCAAATCTTGAAATGAGTGGAAGCGCAAGAATTGATGCCACAACGCCTGTATTGCTTGAAAGAAAGAATACTAAGATTACAATTGCCGGAGACCTTACAAGCAGCGGAACGGTTGCAACAATCACTCTGCTTAGTCAAAGTGAATATCTGGCAAATGCAACTAAGAACAGAACCTGGACTGTAGGTGAACAGATACTTGTGGCAAGCAGCTCTGAACTTATCTCAAATAACATTGAGCATTTTACAACTGTTGATGACGCCTTTACTATCACTCAAAATGGAACAGGAACAAGCGCAGTTCTTGATGATGCAATTTAGTCGTATAAAATTCTTTTTCTGGACGGTACTAGATTTATCAGACAATACTGGCTAAAAAAAAGATAGGGGGCAAACTTAATCCCGGCTTTCCGCAGTTCCGTTGCACTCCATTCTTTCGCTGCGCTTCAGAACGCTTCGCGCTGCTACAATCCGGCGTAGTCTGTTTTGAGTCAGGCCTTATATGACTGCAATAATAAAAAAAATCCCTGAAATGGGTACAGATTGAATTGTACTTGTTTCAGGGCTTAATTGTTTTGATAAAATATGGGTACAGATTTATATCAAAGTACTCAAATTATTTTTTGAGAAGTGCGGCAAATGGATTGTAAGTGTCCCCATCATCAGACTGATGAGAGAGATATTCAGTTGCTTCTTTTTCTTCCTCGTTTGAAATTACAGGGCTGAGGGAAATTTTGTGATTTACAGAATCAATTCCATCAACTGTAACTGCCAGAGTGTCACCAGCTTTGTAAACCTTTTTCAGATTTGTATTTCTGTCAACGCCCAGTTTTGAAATGTGAACAAGACCGTCAATTCCGTTGTCCATGTTAATGAAAAGACCAAAATCAGCAACTCTTGAAACAGTACCATCGAAATTTGAACCCACCTGATATTTTTCAGCAATTGTATCCCATGGATCAGCTTCCAGCTCTTTTGTACTGAGAGAAACTCTTTCACGTTTCCAGTCTGCATTAATTACTTTTGCAGTAATTGTCTGACCAACTTTTAAAACATCATTCAAGTTTGAAACACGGGTTCTTGAAACTTCTGAAATTGGAAGAAGGGCCTGGAATCCGTTTAAGTCAATGAATGCACCGTAGCTTTCAATTGATTTAACTGTACCTGTAACTGTGTCACCAACCTTAATGCTTTCAGCAAGTGAATCCAGTTCTGCCTGTGCCTGTTCTTCCAGAAGTACGCGGTTTGAAACAATAATGTTCTTTCCTTCGTTTCTGTATTCGGAAATTTTGAAGGTTAAGTGCTGTCCAATATATTCAGCAGGTTCTTTTTTCTGACGGTAACCCATCTGTGAATAAGGACAGAAAGCGCGGGTGTTTCCAATCATTACTTCAAATCCACCCTTAATTTCCTTTGTAACATGACCTTCAACCGGAATACCATTTTTGTAAGCATTTTCAAGAAGATCTTTATCAGCCTTTGGTCCGCTTAATTTAGTAGTAAAGTGAAGTTCATCTCTCTGGTTACCAGTAAAATATACTTTGATCTTGTCTCCTTCTTTTACAGAAACATTTCCTGAATCATCAGTAAGTTCTGCTTTATCAACAAAACCTTCGCTTTTAAGTCCCAGGTCAATGAAGATTGTGTCATTTGTAATGGCAACAACTGTGGTTTCAATCATTTCACCTGGTTCGTAAAAATTTTTCATCAATAGCTCCTTTTGAATGTAGTTAAGTGTAATGGTATTTTCATAAAGTTACAATTAGAAGGACATGCGGTCCAGTGCAGATAAAGTCTGCTGAAGTTTTGTTTCCAGATCTTCAAGGGCATCAATGCTCTGCCAGATTTTACTGAACATTACTGCATCAAAAATAACACCGTCAAAAAGAAAATCTGCAAAAGTCAGAAAACCGTTTACATTCATCCTGTAATCTCCAGGAATTTGAATACAGCTCAAAACTCTTTCCAGTTCTTTCAGTTTTGTATTTACTTCATACATCTGGGATTTAGCATTATTCATTTTCATATGCTTGAAAAGATCAAAAAATAATCCGCCGCCTAAAAGGTCTCCGATTCCCCACATTCTTGCTTTTTTCAAATCTGTTTTAGCATCATCAATCAGTGGGAGAATTTCATAAATTAACGATTTTGCTGTGTTTACATTCTGAAGGCTGTTCATTTTGCTGACTCCTGTTCTTTTATGGCTTCGGAAATATCCTGCATATCAGCTGATGACTTGTTTTTCTGGATAGCTATAAGTGAAGCCCGGTTTAAAACTGATTCAATCTTTGCACAAGAATATCCGCTGAAAAGATCTGCGATTTTTTCAACAGTACATTCTGGAGTGAAAGATTTTCCCTTTGTATACATTTTAACCAACTGTTTAATATTTTCTTTATTCGGATAGGGAACAGTAAATCTTGCATCGAAACGTCCAGGGCGGATAAGTGCTTCGTCTAAAGCGTGAATACTGTTCGTAGCAGCAAGAACCAGTACTCCGGATGCAGGTTCAAATCCATCCAGCTCATTTAAAAGTGCGGTAACGATTCTGGTATTTTCAGTTTCAATAGCACTGCCTGCGTAGTTTCGGCGGGTTCCAATTCCATCAAATTCATCAATAAAAATAATACACGGAGCGTGGCGGCGAGCTTTTCTGAAAAGAGATTTTACTTTCATAGGACCAATGGCCATGAACATACTTTCAAAATCCGTTGCCTTTGTAGGAATAAAATTTACATTAGCTTCACCGGCAAGGGCTTTTGCAAAAAGAGTTTTACCGTTTCCAGGAGCACCTTCAAGTAAAATACCCTTTGGCATTCTGATTCCCTTTCTGGCCCATTCTTTCGGATTATGCATGATGTTCATAATCTGCTTCATGTCAGATTTCAGGCTGTCCATTCCAACCACATCAGAAAATTTCTTTCCTGTTTTATGCTGTACCTTAAAAGCTGTAGGCGAAAAGACTTTTCTGAATGCAATAATTAAAATCGCTGCAATGAAGATGTAAAAAATCATATCAGAAATAAAACTGATTATCTGGGAAGAACTTTTACTGCTTTCCACCTGAACATTATTTTTAAGCAAAGTTTCTTTAAGTGAAGGTGATTCTGGATTTTGAGTAACATATTTAACATCTGAACCTTTGAGCCAGTATTCAATTTTATCTTCACTGATTTTAACCTTTTCCACAGTCTGATTTTCTACACACTTGTAAAAGGAAGCATAAGTCTCTTGATTTGCAGCGGAAAATCCATCATTTGAAAAAATCTGGTCCCCGAAAAAAAGATAAGCGGCTCCTGCAATTAAAAAAACTGAAATTACAATGATGAAAATTCTGCGTTTATTCCTGGAAGCTGGCATAAAAACTCCTTCAATTAAATAATAATATCATTATTTATTGAATTTATAAAAATATGGAAAAAGGGCAATATATTTATTAGCCAGAATATCAAGTTTTGAAAAAGCACAGTTAAACTTGGTCTTTTTGTAGAAAAAAGCACAATTTTTCTGAGTTTTAAGCTGAATTATCTGTAGATAAAATAAAAATATGGCAGATAAGCAGTCCAAAGTGTTAGAGGTATTTTCTAAAAACGTAAGAATTTATAGAAAAAAAGCCGGTTTAACACAGGAAGAATTGGCAGAAAAATTAAACGTCTCAAAAAATACTGTTCAGAATTACGAAAGAAAAGAAGGATTTCCTACAATCGAAAATCTGGATGCCCTGGTTGAAGTCCTGAAAATTGAACCATATCAATTATTTCTATCCCAAAATGAAAAACTTCAGACTGCCAGACAATTTCTTGAACAAGTAGGGCAGTATATGGGCCTTTCATTTGAATCCTTGAAGGATGTTAAATACGACAGTACACGTTCCCGCTCTAAACGATAAGCATAAATTGTGATGGTTAAAATTGATTTCCTAGACAATATAAAGGCAATTCGGTAAAATATTATCACTTTTTACTATAATACAAGGTGGGATACGATGCCAAAAATCGAAGTCAACGAAAAACTGTTTTTCAACTTACTTGGAAAAAAATACAATTACGACGACTTATTTGAAAAGAAATTAACACACGCAAAGGCTGAACTTGATGAAAAGCCAAATCCACAGGATCCAGAAGATAAAAGAGTTATCAAAATCGAATTAAACGATACAAACCGTCCTGACCTTTGGTCAACTGGTGGCGTTACAAGATGTCTTCGTGAATATGAAGGAGCTGCACACTCTGATTATTCAAAGTTTCTTTCTTCAAAAGATAATAATAAGGAAACTGGAAACCGCCAGGCATTTGTAGATCCAGAACTTAAGAATATCCGTCCATTTATGGTTGCCTTTGTTATTTCAGGAAAACCAATTGATGAACCAATGCTTGTAGATATTATGCAGACACAGGAAAAGCTTTGCTGGAACTTTGGTAGAAAGCGTAAGACTATTTCTATGGGCGTATATCGTGAAGCTGATATTAAGTGGCCGGTTCATTTTAATGCAGTAGATCCAGATGCACTGAGTTTTGTACCGCTTCAGGGAACTGAAAAGCAGACTCTTCGGGAAATTGTGCAGACACATCCAAAGGGAAAAGAATATGGATGGATTTTGAAGGATTGCGCAAAGTATCCGGTTCTGATGGATGATAAGGGCGAAGTAATGTCAATGTCTCCAATTATCAACTCTGCAACACTCGGTCAGGTTGAAGTTGGTGATACAAATCTAATGGTTGAATTGACTGGTGCTGAAATGGAAAGCCTTATGCTTGCAGCAAATATTGTGGCCTGTGACTTTGCCGATGCAGGATATGAAATTCTTCCTGTAAAAGTTCACCACGAATATGAAACAGGTTTTGGCAAAGACGTTGTTACACCATATTATTTCCAGACAACAACAGATGCCCGCCTTTCTGCAATCAACAAGAAGCTGGGGTCAGATCTTTCAAAGGATCAGGTACTTGAAGCTCTGTCAAAGATGGGAAATAAAGTTACCTGTCGTGAAGAAAATGGCGAAACAATCTTCACTGTTCAGCCTGCAGCATACCGCAACGACTTCCTCCACGAAGTTGATGTTATTGAAGATGTAATGATTGGTATGGATGTAGATTTCTTTAAGCCTCAGTCACCAAATGATTTTACAGTTGGTCGTCTGCTTCCAATCACTCAGTACTCAAGAAACGTAAAGAATATTATGTCAGGTCTTGGTTACCAGGAAATGATTTTCAACTATCTTGGTTCAAAGGCTACATATATTGATAAGATGAATATTGATGGAAAGGATGTTATTGAAATCGCAAACCCTATGAGTGAAAACTATCAGTTCATTCGTCCGTCAATTATTGCATCACTTTTTGAAGCTGAAGCACAGAGTGGAAATGCAGTTTATCCACATAAGATTTATGAAGTTGGAAAAATTGCATACATTGATCCTTCAGAAAATACTGGAACTAAAACTGTTCAGAGTCTTGGATTCCTGTCTGCTTCAAACAATGCAAACTTTAACGATGCCGCTGCAGAAGTAAGCACACTTTTATACTATCTCGATCATAAATATGAAGTTAAGGAAACAAATGACCCTCGCTTTATTCCTGGTCGTCAGGCTGGAATTATTGTTGATGGAAAGCAGTGCGGTATTTTTGGAGAAATTCATCCACAGGTTCTTGAAAACTGGCAGGTTGGAGTTCCATGCGTTGCTGGTGAAATTGATCTGGATTATCTCCTTGAACACGAACCAAAAGAAGCTGCTGTAAAGGCTGCTCCAAAAGAGGAAGCTAAAAAAGCTCCAGCACAGGCTCCTGCAAAAGACAAGGGTCCAAAGCTTGCAGAAGATCAGGTTGCATTCTTTAATGAAAATATCGATTTCCGTGTTGCAGAAATCGTTAAGGTTGACCGTAACCCAGAAGGTGAAATGCTGTATATTGAAACATTGAATGATGGTTCAGGCACTCCAAGAATCATTCAGTCAGGACTTGTTCCATACCTTAAGCCGGAAGAACTTCTTGGCCAGCATATTATCCTGGTATCAAATCTGGCACCAAGAAAGATGCGCGGTGTTGAAAGCCATGGTATGCTCCTTGCAGCAGACTACACTGAAGATGGAAAGGAAAAGGTTGAACTGATTACAGCTCCTTGGGCTGCTCCAGGTACACCAGTTGTTCCAGCAGGTGCAGATCCATCACTTAAGAAACCTGAAAGCATTAAGATTGATAAACTGGAAAAAATCACTTTGAAGATTTCCGGTAAACATTTCATGATTGATGGAACAAACTTAACTGCTGACGGAAAAGAAATCACAACTTCTAAGGTTGTAGATGCTGCTGTTGAGTAATAGTTGATAATTAAGGAATCAATTACAAAATAAATAACCGCTGGAAAAATCTGTACCCTTTAAGGAAATGCAGTTAAAGTCCAGCGGTTTTTTATTGCAGGAAAAGTGTGTTCAGAATTGTACCCATTTACAGGTACAGATTTGGATTTTAATCCGATTTTTTCATATTCTGTTTTGAATAGACACAGCCGCAATAGTCCTGCCGCCACAATCCATATTCTTTACTGAGCTGAGTGCTCCTTAAATAACCGGAGTTTTTCTTAAAATCAGCAGGAAGATATTTTGTTGTTACGGAAAGAGGGAGATTAAAACCAATTTCATTAATCATCATGGAATCTTTATGAGGAGAAATGGAAAGGGTTGTGGTAAAGAATTCAAATCCATTTGAAGAAGCATAATCCCAGGCTTTTGACATGCGGAGATTATAACACCGGCGGCATCGTTCACCACGTTCTGCTTCTGTTTGTAGTTCAGGTTCATTTCGCACATTTGTTGCCTGAAAAAAATCTTCAATATTATATTCAGCCTGAACAAGTTTAACATTATCCTGAACAGCCTGTGGAAACTGGGTAAGAAATTTTTTCAACTCGTTTAAGCGCCGTTCATATTCAGATTGAGGATGAATATTTGGATTGTAATAATAAATTGTGATTTGGAAAACTTGTGAAAGAAGTTCTATGCAGTAAGATGAACAGGGGGCACAGCATGCGTGAAGCAAAAGACTTGGTTTGTGTTCATATTGAGTTTTTACATTTTCAATAATTTCCAGCAGCATCTTGTGATAATTAGGCTTTGCATTTGGATTATGATAAGTTCCATCACTCATAAATTGAGTTTAACATTTAACAATTTTTCCTTCTATTACTTTTGAAAAAAAAATGTTATGCTCAAAATATGAAAACACCTCAGCAAAGAAAAGCCGCTTCAATTCGCAGTGTTATCAGATATCTGCAGAAGTTTAAGAATGCAGTTATTGTGATTTACCTGGATGATGAAACAATTGAATCACCTCTTTTTACAAGTCACGTAAGGGATATTGCATTATTGCATCAGGCGGGGCTGAAAGTAATTATTATTCCTGGAACAAGAAGTCGTATTGACCAGATTTTAAAAGCAAACAATATCGAATGGACATATAAAAATCAGGTGAGGGTAACACCAGAAGCCGCAATGCCTCTGATTAAGATGGCAGCCTTTGATGTTTCAAATACAGTAATGACAACTCTTGCGGCAAATAATATTACAGCTGTAATCGGTAACTGGGTTCGTGGCCGCTCAAAAGGAATAATTGACGGTTTCGATTATGGTACAGCCGGAGAAATTGAACGCCTGAATGTAGAAGCAATTCAGACAGTTTTGAATGATGGATTTATTCCAATCTTTCCTTGTATTGGATGGAATGCAGCAGGCCGGCCTTATAATATTTCTTCAGTTTCTCTTTCCCAACAGGTTGCAATTCATTTGGGGGCTGATAAACTTTTTTATGTAATGCAGACAGGATCAATCAACGGTGCAAAATATAAAATTCCAGAAGGTTTTGCTATTGCAGAAAATGGTGATGTGGCAGCAATGAATCTGGATGAAGTTGAAAATTTTATCAGCATTAACAGAGAACTGAATGATTCTGCGAGCCTGGAAATAATGTCAGTTCTGGAAAAAGCTTGTGAAGCCTGTACAAAAGGAGTTACCCGCGTTCACATTGTAGATGGTACTTTAGATGGAGTGCTGCCGTGTGAAATATTCAGCGACCTGGGTTCAGGAACAATGATTTATACAAACAACTATGGCAAAATTCGTCAGATGGTTCATACAGATATTGCACCGGTTCTTACAGTTATGCGTCCTTTTATAGATTCAGGAAAACTTCTTCCAAGAACGGAATCTCAGCTTGCAGAATTAGTTGATGAATTTATTGTTTACGAACTGGATGGTGGAGTTCACGCCTGCGCCGGTCTTCATCAGTATGCGGGTGGTCAGTGTGAAATTGAGGCTGTAGCGGTAGATGAAAATTTTGCGCATATGGGAATCGGTCCAAAATTAATTAAAAATCTTTTTGAAAGGGCAAAGAATTCAGGTGCAAAATCTGTATTTATTATGACAACACAGGCTTCTGACTGGTTTGAAAAACTGGGATTTATTGCAGATTCCATAGATACGATTCCTGCTGAAAGAAAAGCTAAATGGACTCCTGAGCGTAATTCGAAAGTATATAGAAAGATTTTGTAAGTCAAAAGAAATAGAAGAATGAAAAAAGAAGACTAGCCGGGACAGGAGCCGTACCGAAGGTAGTGTTTTCAGAAGGGGAAGCTGAAAGATTCCACTTCTGAAAATACCGGAGCAAAGCGTAGCGGCGGATGGCCCGTCGAAGATATTAAGGAACGCTCCGGAAGAAAATCAGAAAATCATTCTAAAACTGAAATGATATTGTCAACGGTTTTATTGCCGACTCTTTCAAGTGCTTCTTTTGTACTTCCGCCAATGTGAGGGGTTGCAAGAAAGTTTGCAAGATGAAGGAGCGGCAAATCTTTGGACGGCGGTTCTTTTGTAAAAACGTCACATGCTGCACCTTTAATTTTTTTGTTTACGAGAGCAGCATATAAATCAGTTTCATTAACAATTCCACCTCGGGATGTATTTACCAGAATGAGATTTGGGTTTGCATTTGAAAAACTTTCACCGTTAATCAAATTTTTTGTTTCTGAATTCAGTGGAATATGAATGCTGACAAAATCACATTTGTTTAACAATTCTTTAATTGAATCAACTTTTTTAAAACCAAGTTCGCTTAATTCTTGTGCAGATTTGTGAGGATTCCAGCAGTAAATGTTCATATTAAAAGAGGACATTAATTTTGCAAGATGGCGGGCAATATTTCCGCTTCCTATGAGTCCAAGATTTTTTCCGGAAATTTCATTTCCCTGCAGTTCAGGAATTCCAAATGAAGTAAACTGACCAATTCGTAAACCTTCATCTGAATATTTAATTTTAAAACTTAAATTGATAAAAAATCCCAGAACCAGTTCCGCAACCGAAAGTGCATTAAGACCCGGCGCACTTAATACTTTTACGCCGTACTCTTTTGCTGCCTGCAGGTCAATCTGATCGGCACCGGATCCGTGATTTGCAATCACCTTAAGATTTACGGCTTTAGAAATAAAATCTCTGTTTACAGCCATTTTTCGGGTCAAAACTGCATTGATTTCCTTAATATTTGACTCGTTTACGCTTGAAATTACGTTATAACGGTCGGTCAGACGCTTGAGGGCACTGGAATCAATGGGTTCGGTTACTAGGACAGTTTGGTTATTCATGGGTACAGATTAATATTTTTTATGAATTTAATAAACTGCAACTTTACGAGAAGTAAAAAACTTCGTAAAATAACAACCCTATGGAATTTACAAAAGAACAGATTGACGCATTAACAGTAAATGAAGTCGAGATTATGAAAAAGATTGCTGACGAGCTTGGTATTCAGATTAAGCAGGTCAGCGCAGTTATCAGCCTTGTGAATGAAGGATGTACTATTGCCTTCATTTCTCGTTACCGCAAAGAACAGCACGGTGGACTTAATGAAGTTCAGGTTACTGATTGTGACCACAAGTTTAAGTCTTACAAGAATCTGGAAGACCGTCGCCTTGAAATTGTGAAGGGAATTTTTAATCAGGGTAAATTAACAGAATCTCTTTACAATGCTGCTATGGGCGCAAAAACTCTTACAGAACTTGAAGATTTGTGGGCTCCATTTAAAAAGAAAAAGAAGACTCGTGGTATGGTTGCTCAGGAAAAGGGCCTTGAACCACTTGCAGATTTTATTATTGCAGAAAATGATGATGCAGCAGTTGAAGCAAAGGCTGCTGAATTCGTTAAGACTGATAATGAAGATGCTGCACTTAATGTAGAAAGCGCAGCAGATGCTCTTGCCGGTGCAAAGGATATTATTGCAGAACGTGTGAGTCAGGATACAAATAATCGTCAGTCACTTCATGACCTTTATATGGCAACTGGTACTCTTAAAACAAAGGGTATTGTTCCTGAAGGACAGGATGCTGAAACAGCAGAAAAAACTTCAACATACAAAATGTACTGGGACTATTCAGAACCTCTTAATCAGGTTAAGCCTCACCGTGTACTTGCAATCAATCGTGCTGAAAGAGAAGGTGCGCTTGAAGTTACTCTGGATGTTGATGTTGATGCAGCAGTTAAAGAGCTTCAGAATAAAGTTAAGATTTCAAATAACTATTATGCAGATGCAATTGAAGACGGAGTAGTTCGTCTGCTCAGCCCTGCAGTACTTCGTGAAATCCGCAGCGATGAAACAGATGAAGCTGATGATCACGGAATTGAACTCTTCTCTGAAAATCTGAAGAATCTTTTGATGACTCAGCCAATCAAGGGAAGTCGTGTTCTTGGTGTAGACCCTGGTTATCGCAACGGTACAAAATGTGCCGCTCTTGATGAAACAGGAAAATATCTTGGATTCTTTAAGATTTTCCAGGATCAGAATCCGGATGAAGCTTACAATCTGATTAATAATGCAATCGATAAATATGACATTCAGGTTGTTGCTGTAGGAAACGGTACTGGTTCACAGGAAGTTCAGGCAATCGTTTCAAAAGTAATTTCTGAAAACTATGCAGATGCTGATGTAAAATACACAGTTGTTGATGAAAGTGGTGCATCTGTTTATTCAGCTTCTCCTGCTGGTACTGAAGAATTCCCAGATCTGGATGTAATGATCCGTGGTGCAATTTCAATGGGCCGCCGTCTCCAGGACCCGCTTGCTGAACTTGTAAAGATTGACCCTAAAGCAATTGGCGTAGGTCTTTATCAGCATGATGTAAATCAGAAAAAGCTCAGCGATACTCTGGATGAAGTAGTAGGCTCTGTAGTAAACCAGGTTGGAGTTAATCTGAATACTGCATCTTATATGCTTCTCAAATATGTTTCCGGAATTAACGTTGGTCTTGCTAAAAAAATCGTTAAATATCGTGATGAAAACGGTAAGATTAAGAGCCGCGAAGAACTGAAGAAAGTTCCTGGTCTTGGTCCAAAGGCATTCGAACAGTGCGCCGGATTCCTTAAGATTGCAGAATCAGAAAATCCTCTGGACAATACATGGGTTCATCCTGAAAATTATCCAGTTGCATCTGAACTTCTTCCAATGGTTAAGAAGGGCGAAAAAATTTCTGCTGATACAAAGAAGGCTCTTGCTGAAAAATATTCTGTTGGTGAAACAACAATCAATGATATTATTGATGAACTTGAAAAGCCAAATCGTGACCCTCGTGACGGCTATCCTGCACCAATCATGCAGAAGGGTGTTCTTGCATTTGAAGATCTTAAGCTTGGAATGAAAGTAACTGGTAAAATCAAGAACGTTGTAGACTTTGGTGCTTTTGTTGATATTGGTCTTCACGAAACTGGCCTGATTCATATTTCTGAATTAAGCGATAACTTTGTAAGCGATCCAATGAGCGTAATCAAAGTTGGTGATGTTAAGGAATTTACAATTATCGACCTGGATAAAGACAGAAAGAGAATCAGCCTTTCTTTGAAGAGTGACGCTGCTGAAAGAATTAACAGTGACGGAACTGTATCAAAGAGCGAAGGTAAGAAAAAGGTTGTTGTGGTTAAGAAAGCAGGTGTTAAAGTTACAGCAAAGCCTGGTTCAAAGCCTCAGAGACCACAGCGTGAAAAGCAGAACTTTGGAAGTGACGATGGAATGTATTACAATCCATTTGCAGCACTTTTGAAGGACAAAAAATAATAAAAAATAATTAGAGTTTTCTAAGAAAAGGGTCACTCGACACGAAAACGTAAATTTTTCTAAAAAAGCGCTATATATAGTGTTTTTTGCGAAGGCTTTAGGGCTAAAAATAGGGGAAAATTGGCGTAACAAGTCGGGTGGCCTTTTGTTTTTATAGTAAAAGATGTTATACTTGGATTATAAGTAAAAGTTTTTGAAATCACTGGTTTTTGTTTGCTGGTGATTATTTTTTTGTGTGGAGGATTTATTTATGAAGAATAAACTTTCATTAATCAAAAGCTCGCTTATCATTTCGGTTCTTTTCAGCGGATTATTTTTTTCTTGTCAACTTACTACACCGAGTAAAATTTCAATTAAAACAGACGCAGATTTTAAAGTACCTCTTGGTAAGGCATCAATTGATATAAGCGAGTATTTAAGTACAGACGTATTCATGTCAAAAATAAAGGAATCATTGGGAAATACGGTTTCTGTTTATGATTTACAGAGAGATCCGGACAACGACACCTTAACTTTCCTTGCTCACTATCCAATGTTTAATATTCCTTTTGATCCAAGTGAATACCTTTCGTCTCTGGATCTGGATTCTCTTTTAGGCGAGTCCAGTTTGTCTGATATAAACCAGAGTATTGCAATCCCTGGAATTTCTAAAAATATGAGCTTCACAAAATCTGTAACAACAGAAGCCAAAGGTTTCCTGGACATTTTCGTTCCGGAAGTAAGTGGTGCTGAAACACAGATTTTCTCTATTAAAGAACTTCCATCAGTTGCAGCAACAGCAACTCAGGTTTATACAATGAATTGTGATTACTGTGAAGCTATGAAGTATGCTGACGGTTCTTACATTGTTGCATCAATTTCAAGAACAGATTCAAATGCTCTTGGTACAGGCTTTTCAGCAAAGTTCAAGGTAGATGTTACTGATGCAGAAAATACTTATACATATAAGTACGACGGTTACACTACAGACTATGTTGAAGGTACTGATGGCTGTGAAATAAAGATTCCTCTTTCTAAGGGATATATCTCAAAGAAGATGAACATCAAAATCACAGTACTTTATGAGGGCGGAGAAAACAATACAACTACTCATACTTACAAAGTTATCTTTAATCCAAAGGAAGATGTAAGTCTCTTAAAAATTATCAATATTGACTACACCGGTGGAACAGCAGATACAAGTGATGACCTTGATGATCCTTCACTTGAAATTCCAGCTCAGACAATTGATGTTTCAGCACTTCCTGAAATGTTTATTAATGCAACTGTAAATAGTGGTTCTGTAGTATTAAGTGCTCCTGTTCCAACTGGATGGATTGGTACAACTTTCTCTCTTAAAGATTTAACTCTTAGCGGTGCAGGCCTTGATATTGATGAAAATGATTTTGTTGACACTGCACTTTCAGAAAGTAAACTTTTGAAGGAAACAGCTGATTTAAACGGACAGAAGATTTCTAAATCTGCCGGAACAACAATCACATTAAATGGAAATCTTAAAGTTTCTTGTAATGGAGCAACAATTGATCTTGAAAATGGTGATGTTGTTGATGTAAGTGCTACCTTTAATATTAACAGCTTCTCTCAGGTAAAGGTTGATATGTCCAGCCTGGCATTCAGCCTTGATGATTCAGGTGCAAGAATTGATGAAAATGTAACCCGCTATGTTAAGCAGATTATTTTCAATCAGTACAAGCATACGAGTGCTACAGAAGTTGAGTCTACAGAAAGCGACGGTTTTGGAATTCAGTGTACGGTTGTAGATTCTCTGCCTGAAGGAAACTCAATTCCGTTAACAATTGCTTCTGAATTGTTTGGCATTTCAGGCTCAAGTGCAATTTCAGGAACAATTGACGGAACTGGAAATTCAAGCAGCGTAACTAAGAAGTTTAAGGCTTATCCTACAATCAATCTTACTCAGGGTGTAATTGATTTTAAGGTTGGTTTTGGAAGTGAAGAAACAATTGACGGTACAGATTACACAGGAGTTGTAACTCTTACAAATGTGGATGCAGGTTCAGAATACACTCTCTCAGTTTCAGATGTTAAATTCCTCTGCGACTGGGATAAAGTAACTGTTAACCTGGGAGACAGCAGTAAGATGGAGGGAGACTTTAGCCTTGATAGTTTCTCTATTACTGATTTGTTAAGTTCTCTTCCTTTCGGTGAAGAAAATCTGAAGAAGCTTAAGTTCGGAGATATTAATATGTATTTCTATGCTCAGCGTCCTGATGCAGGAACTGGCCTTGGAGATTTAATTGGTAATACAATTAAGATTTCCGGAAATATGGGTATCTCTTATAAAGACGGCGATGAAACTGAAAAATCGCATTATTTCCTGGGTACTTCAGCAAGCGATGATGAAGAAGTTACATTTAATGATAATATCAGCTGGCCTTCAGATGATATTGTAACTTTAACATCAGAAAATGCCGGTGAATTCCTGTCTAATATTACAGCAGAGAAGGCTAGTTTCTCTGGCAATATTTCAGATATTCTGAATGACACTCCAACTGATATTAAGATGAATTACAAGTTGGGAATAAACGGTGGAGAAGATATCAGTCTGTATAATTATCAGATTGAAGATGCAAAAGCTTCTGGAGGAACAACAATTTCTCTGGATATGGTTTGTGAACTTCCTCTTGAACTGAAACTGATTGACGAACTTGATATGAATCTGATGGATATGATGGCTATGACTTCAGGAGAATCTTCTGAAGAAGAAGGCTCTGGTGATTCAGGCTCGGGCTCAGGTTCTGGCAGCAGCAGTGACAGTGAAGAAGTTGTAGATCTTCTTGGACGTGAAAGTGCCGCCAGCTGGGAACAGTTTGCACAGTATGCAGATTCAATCGAATATTTCAGACTTTCATATGATGTAAATAACAAGGTAATTGACGGCTTTACAGGTAGTATTAGAATTACTGATGAAGCATCCGGCCTTGATAAAGAAGCTGTATTTGCAAATGGAGCACAAAAACTGGATCTTACCGGTGAAGAAATTCGCAGGGTAATGACAACATATCCATTTAATCCACAAGTAAGCATTGTTATTGGAAATGGTGCAACTGAGGCTGATCCTGTTAAGCTTTCAGTTTTACGCAGCGGCCTTAATTCATCAGACTCTCTTGGAGCAACAGTTGTTGTTTCAATTAAGATGGATGGTGATACACCAATTACAGTCTTAAATCTGAGTGAATCAAATTCAGAAGGAGGCGAGTAATATGAAAAAATTATTATGTTTAACAGCCGCCCTTTTCTTAGCATCATCAAGTGTTTCTGCTGAAAGAATTTTTGAATTTGGTGTAGATGTATTTGCTCAGGTAGATGAAAGTTTCATGCCTGTAAATGACGTATTTGTAGAAGATCTGGTAATTGATCTTCCTGCAATTGCTGATTCTATGGATGAAGATGGTTTCGTACTTGATGCAATTTTTGAGCCGTCAATTTATTCAAACTTCTTTATTGGAGGATGGGGAGTTGGTGCAGCTCTGAAACTTGACGGATATGCAAATTTTGGAATTGGAAAAGGCTTCTGGGAATTTCTTGCATACGGTAATGAACTGGATACAGATACTACTGTAAAAGTTTCCGCAGGTGCAGAGCTTTATGCAGAATTAGCAGTGCCGGTAAAGTTCAGATTTGGACAGCTGCAGTTTAAGGTAACACCTTCTGCATTTATGCCAATCATTTACATTCCAAACCCAAATGCAACAGTAACTGTTAAAACAAATTCTGACGGAACTTTAACTGCCGAAGGAATTGCAACTTATACAGTTTATACTGCAATTGATCTGTCAAAAGTATTCACAGGTAACTGGCAGATGAATGAAGGAGCTTTTGAAGAAATAGGAAGCACTTTATCAAATGATTTGTTCCAGACAATGGGATTCGATGTTGATGCAGAAGTTACATATCCGCTCTTTCCATTCTTTACAATTGGAGGATATGCCCATATTCCTGTAATTCCGGGAAGACTGAGCAATTCTGCAACTCAGACAGCTACTGCAACTGGTCAGGTAGATGCAATCCTTGATTCATTCTCAAAAGGTGAATCAATCAGTTATGCCTACACAACTGATTTTACAGATCTGACATTTGGTCATGAAGTTTATTCAGTTAACCGTCCAATGAGATTTGGTATGATGGGAAAAGTTGTTCTTCCATTCATCGGAAATCTCTTTATTGAACCAAAAATCGGTTTCGCAACAAGAAACCCATTTGGTAAAGACTGGAATCTGCAGGACAGTTCAACTCTGGAATATTCTCTTGGAGTAACCTACAGCCTTTACAATATTGTAAACCTGAGTCTTACTCACGAATACTGGAATGAAGTGTTCTCAAATTATGCAGGACTTTCACTGAACGTCCGTGTTGCACAGTTAAATCTGCTGGTAGGAACAAGCGGTTCAAGTTTCAGGGAATCCTTCAATGTATATGGTTTGAAGGCAAAAGTTGGAGTTTGTATAGGATTCTGATAGGATTTTATCAGGATTTCAGACAGAAAAGGCTGTGAAATAAAAAACAGCTTTTTGCTAAAAATACTTAAAAAAGGCCGTCAGCCTTAGGGTTGGCGGCCTTTTTTGTACAAATTTGCTTTAATAAAAATATCATCTATAGTATAATTTTGTCCAAACTCTACATCAGTTGCTTGTGCTGATAATTTTATTAAAGGACATTTGTTATGAACAAAATCATCGAGAAGCGTCAGTTGTCTGAGAACGTTTTTTATATCAAGTTTGAAGCTCCTGATATTGCTAAAAACCGCAAAGCCGGACAGTTTTTGATTGTAATGGTTGACCAGGATTTAACAGAACGTATTCCTCTTACCATTGCAGATGCCAATGCTGAAGAAGGTTGGGTTGCAATTGCATTCCAGCCGGTTGGTGCTTCAACATACAAGCTTTCCAAATTAAATGAAGGTGACTATCTTGGTGGTGTACTTGGACCTTTAGGAACTCCAAGCGTTATTGAAAAATATGACCGCCCTGTAGTTTGTGTAGGTGGTGGTTTTGGTACAGCTCCTCTTTATCCTATTGTACAGGCACTTAAGGCTGCTGGAAATAAAGTTATTCTTATTGAAGGAGCACGCACAAAGGATCTTTTGATTTTTGTTGATGAAATGAAGGCCATTTGTGACGAAGTAATTATTTGTACTGATGATGGATCAGCCGGTGAAAAATGTGTAACAACTGTTCCTCTTGAAAGATTGTGTCAGAGCGATGTTCCACCTGCTGAAGTAATTGCTATCGGACCTCCAATTATGATGAAGTTCTGTGCACTTACAACTAAGAAATACAATATTAAGACAACAGTTTCATTAAATACAATTATGATTGATGGAACAGGTATGTGTGGTGGTTGCCGCGTTCATGTTGGTGGAGAAACAAAGTTTGTCTGCGTAGATGGACCTGATTTTGATGCTCACCAGGTTGACTGGGACAATATGATGATGCGTATGAAGTCTTTCAAGCCTCAGGAAACAGAAGCCTTCCACAAGTGTAAGATGGAAGAAGAAGCCGCAAAGCTTGAAGCTGCAAATAAGTAATTCTTAGGAGTAAAAAAATGGCAGAATTTGTAAGTCAGGAAGAGTTAGCAAAAGCAGCTAACGAAGAATATGCAAAGCTCCAGGAAAAACTTGCTGCTGGACCTTTGACAAATAAAGACAGAATGGCAATTTCACAGATGATTATGCCAAGTGGAGAGCCAAAAGTTAGAGCACGTCAGATGACAGAAGTTGCTCTTGGTTATACAAAAGAAATGGCAGTTGTTGAAGCAAACCGCTGTCTCCAGTGTAAAAATCAGCCTTGTGTTAACGGATGTCCTGTAAACGTTCGTATCCCTGAGTTTATTGCTGAAGTTGCAAAGGGTGAATTTAAAAAGGCTGTTGATATTATTAAAACAACAAACCTGCTGCCAGCAATCTGTGGTCGCGTTTGTCCTCAGGAAAAGCAGTGTCAGGGACAGTGTACAGTTGGTAAGGTATACAAGAGTGCTGAAAAATCAGTAAGCATTGGACGTCTTGAAAGATTCGTTGCTGATTATGAAAGAGAGAATAATCTTACAACTACTCCAGCAGTTGCTCCTTCAACAGGAAAGAAAGTTGCAGTAATCGGTTCTGGTCCTGCAGGCCTTACAGTTGCTGCTGACTGTCGCAAGGCTGGTCATGATGTAACTGTATTTGAAGCTTTCCATAAAGCTGGTGGTGTTACAGTTTACGGTATTCCAGAATTCCGTCTTCCAAAAGCAATCGTTCAGAAGGAAGTAGATAATCTTGAAAAGATGGGCGTTAAGTTTGAATACAACTATCTGGTTGGACGTACATCTACTATTCAGCAGTTCTTTAGTGAAAAGGGCTTTGATGCTGCATTCGTAGGAACTGGTGCCGGACTTCCAAAATTCTTCGGAATTGAAGGTGAGAACTACATCGGTGTATTCTCAGCAAATGAATATTTGACTCGTGCAAACCTGATGAAGGCATACGAAAAAGGCAAGGCTGACACACCATATTATGAAGCAAAAACTGTTGTTGTCTGCGGTGGTGGAAATGTTGCAATGGATGCTGCCAGAATGGCACTTCGCCTTGGTGCAGAAAAGGTTTACGTTGTTTATCGTCGTACCCGTGCAGAAATGCCTGCTCGTGCGGAAGAAGTTGAACACGCAATGGAAGAAGGTGTTGAATTCCTCTTCCTGCAGAACCCAACTGAAATCCTGGGGGACCCTGAAACAGGCCGTGTAACCGGAATTAAGGCTCTTACTTACGAATTAGGTGAGCCTGATGCCAGTGGACGCCGCAAGCCTGTAGCTGTTGAAGGTTCAGAACATGAAATTCCATGTGATGCTGTTGTAGTTGCATTAGGAAACAATTCAAATCCTTTGATCCCTGCAACAACTCCTGAAATCAAAACTGATCCAAAGGGTCACATCACAGTTGATGAAAAGCAGGAAACTTCTATGACTAAAGTCTGGGCCGGTGGTGACATTGTTCTTGGTGCCGCAACTGTAATCCTTGCAATGGGTGAAGGTAGAAAAGCTGCTGCAAGCATAAACGAATATCTTGCATCAAAATAAAAAATTAAATTAATTAGAAAGGCTCCTTTCTGTGGCAAATGCTTCGGACTGGGGCTTTTTTCTTTAAGAAAAAGTAATAAAGTTCAGGTCATATATTTTAGCGGGACAATATTTGTCATTAGATATAATTTATAATGAAAATCGTGTTTTTTATGTTAAAATATATATATCGGGTAAGTTAAAAAACTGGGGGATAAAATGCTAGAAATAAGTGTAAGACATAATTCACCAGCGGCAATTTCAGCTGCATTCAAAAAAATACGTGAGATGGTGATGACAGGAGCAGTTTCTAAAACTACAACTGTCCACGTTACAATTGAAGCAGGAAGTTATCGTGAGCAGGTAAAATACAATCTTTCAAATCCACTCATTATGGAAACTATTCCTGGAACTAAAGCAGAGAACTGTGAAATTCTTGCGGACAACTGTGAAGCATATAAGTCTGGTCTTGAGAACAGAGCAATTTTTATTTTTGGACCAAATGTTACTCAGGTCACCTTAAGAAATTTTTCTATCAGAAATACTCACAATAAATCCGTTACAGATAAAAATACTCTTGCTGATAGTGCAGAGGCTTTTGCCTGGAATAATGAAAAGGGAACTTTACATGCTGAAGGTCTGCGCATTTATGGAAGGCAAAATTCGCTGTATGTAAAAGGCTCTACCTGGTTTAAAAACTGCTACATTGAAGGCGACAAAGATTTTATTTATGGTGAACCAGAAGTTGCTTTGTTTGAGGACTGTCAGATTAATCTGATTGAAGACAACCGTGGAGAATATGATGCGGCTGCAATTAAGTCAGGAGCAGTTGCAGATAAGCCTGGCTACGTTTTCCTTAATTCAACATTTAAATGTGTAAAGCGCAGACATAATAAAGTTTTTGTCTGTAGAACAGAAGGCAAGGCATCAGCAGAAACAAAAAATAACTGGGATAATATTGCATTCATAAACTGTGCTTTTGATGACTTGTATGATAAAGAACTGATAGGCAGTGATGATATGGACCTGGAAGTTTTTCCAAGAGGTAACAGTCAGATTGGTGTCAGGGAATACAATTCAAAAGTGTTTAAGGATGAAAAAAACATGGTGCCGGCTGATACAGTCAGAAGAAATATTAAGTGCTACAAACTGACTGATGAAGATTATTTTATGTCTTATGCCAGCAGATTTTTAATCCTGAAGGGTACAGCTTTTGAGGCCCTGTTTGATTAAATAATGGGTACAGATTCGTCTGGTAGCGGTTCAAGTTTTGCTGAAAACTGAATGCTTCTGTCTGTCTGCATATTGTCAAATTTGACCATGTAGCAGAAGGCCTCTGCATTTACCAGGGTTATGCGTCCTCTTCCAAATACAGGATGCATAACAAACTGTCCCTGTTTTAATAAACTTCTCATGGAATCAAGTTTCTTTTCATCTGTGCGGATGATGTGCTGGGCCTGTTCAAGTAAATCTTTATCCAGCTGCTTTACAAGTTCCAGATTATCAATGTCTGCATCAAAAATAAATCTGCTTGGATATTTAAAAAGACCGTCATTGGCTTTACCTTCAGAGTCGCTTAAAAAAAGATTTTTTCTGGCCCGGGTAAAAGCAACGTAAGCAATTCGTCTTTCTTCTTCCATGTCTTCTGGCGTATTAACTTTACGGCTTGGGAAAATTCCTTCATTTAATCCGCAGATAAAAACGTTATCAAATTCCATACCTTTTGCAGCGTGAATTGTAAGCATCTTTACCTGATCCTTTTCATCATCACGGTCCAAATCTGTAAAAAGAGCAATGTGATTTAATAAACCTTCAAGTGTTGCGTCATCATCCAGTCCGGCTTGATTAACACTTCGCTTAAATTCCGCAACATTATCAAGCCGGTCCTGATCTGCTTCAAGACGGAGAAATGCTTCGTAGCCAGTTAAATCAAGAAGCGATTGAAGAATGTCGCCAAGTTTTGCCTGCTTGTGAAGAACAGGTGCCTCTGATTCCGGGTGAGGCAGCATATCTTTAACGGTCTCAATTGCATTGATATATTCCCTGGCCTTTGTGCCCTTAAACATTTCAGAATTATTTTCCACCAGATGCTTGAAAGCCTGATAAGCCGACAGATTATTTTCATCAGCAAATTTTTTAATGAAGGCAGTTTTTGTTTTTCCAATTTTGCGGGAAGGAAGATTGACTGTTCTGTAAAAAGAAATATCATCCTGAGCAGTAAGCATTCTTAAAAAACAAATAATATCTTTTATTTCACGACGGCTGTAAAATTCAACCCCCGCCAGAATTTTATATGGAATGTCTTCATTAATTAAAACTTCTTCCAGGGAGCGGCTGAGATAGTGGGCCCGGTAAAGAATAGCAATATCTTTGAAAGGAACTTTTTTTTCTGTATGAAGCGAATTGATTGTTTCTGCAATCCATTGTGCTTCTTCAGTTTCGCTGGGAGCGTGAAAGTACAGCGGTTTATTTCCATCTTTTACAGTTGGAATAAGTTCTTTTGGATAACGCACTTTGTTTTTTTCAATGAGTGTGTTTGAAGCTTTAAGAATTTGCGGTGTGCTGCGGTAATTTTTGTTCAGTAGAAAAGTTTTTGCATCCGGATATTTTTTATCAAAATCCAGAATAAGATTTACGTGACTGCCTCTCCAGGAATAAATTGTCTGATCACTGTCACCCACAATAAAAAGATTTTTATGTTTAGCACTTAGAATTTGTGCAATCCGGTATTGCTTGCCTGAAACATCCTGAAATTCATCAACCATAACATACTGCATGCGGTTCTGCCATTTTTCCCGCACCTCTGGAAAATTTTCAAGGATATAGGTTGTAAAATTTATAAGGTCATTAAAATCTACGCCAAAACATTTTTTCTGTTCGTAAAGAAAGCGGAGAAAGATTTCTTGATTTTGAGAAATACCTGGTTTGGAAAAAAGTGCTTTTAATTCTTCATTATTAAGTTTGTAAATGTAATTAATGTAAGTGTCAGCCTGTAATTTTTTTCCTTCAAGAACTTCATCAATTTTTCGCTGGACAGTTGTTTCCTTTAAGGTTAAATTCATATCTTCAAAAACCCGCAGCAGAATTGAGCGCCAGTCCTCTTTATCAAGGATGACAAAATCTTTTGGAAAATTTAAAACGTTAATATCTTCGTGGAGGAGCTGTGTACAAAAAGCGTGGAATGTGCAGATTAATCCTAAGTCCTGGTCACCGAGAATTTTTCTTACGCGGAATTTCATTTCGTTAGCAGCACGATTTGTAAAGGTTACACAAAGAATGTTTTTTGGAGAAATTCCTAAATCATTTACAAGGTAACAGTAGCGGCTGATTAAAGTTTTTGTTTTACCAGAGCCGGCTCCTGCAAGTACCCGAATATGGCCTTCCGTATTTTTTACAGCTTGAGTCTGTTCATCATTCAGATTTTTAAAGATATCCATATAAGTAAAATTCATACACAAAAAAAAGGCCTTGTGCAAGGTAAAATATTTAGACCTTCAATAGATTTTTCTTTATACTGAAAGCAGGAAGTCTAAATGAAAGAAGATTTGAAAAAAAAATTGAAGATGCTGGCAGACAAGTACGAAGTGCCCGCTTTTATAGAAAAAGACCCGTCTCAGTTTATGCACAGGTTTTCTGATGTAAGAAACCAGGAGATTGCTGCTTTTATTAGTGCAAATCTTGCTTTTGGTAACCGGAAACAAATTTTGCAGCACATAGAAATTATTTTAAATAGTGCAGGCGCAGATATTTCCAGCTGGATATTGTCAGAAAAATATAAATCACTCTTTCCTTTGATAGAAAAATCCTTTTACAGAGTTTACACTTGTAAGGACATGAATTTGTTTTTTGAAGGAATAAAAAATATTCTGAAGGAATATGGAAGTCTGGGCCTGGTATTTAGAAAGGCTTATGAAAAAAATACAAATCTTTATCTTTCCCAGCTGATTCCGGAATTTTTTGATAAAGAGTGTAAACTGATTGCCCGGGGAAAAAATGGTGCGGCAAAAAAACTGAATATGTTTTTGCGATGGATGGTTCGGAATAATTCTCCTGTAGATTTAGGTCTGTGGACTGACTGGTATCCAAAAGAAAAACTGCTGATGCCGCTGGATACCCACGTAATGCAGGAAGCAACAAAGTTCGGCCTTATACCTTCAAAAGCGGATGGAAGCATACAGGCGGCCAGTTTAAAAACAGCAGTTGCTTTGACAAAAGAAATGGAAGAAGCTTTTCCAGGTGATCCGGTGAGGGGAGATTTTGCCCTTTTTGGATTAGGCGTAGACGAATAAAAAAAAGATGGAGCTTTTTTTAACTCCATCTTCTTCATCCTTTTAGAAAATCATTTTCTTAGCGGATAATTCTGCCGGAAGTGTCCCCGTGTGCAAGGCGTTCAACTTCTGCAAGGGAAACCATATTAAAATCGCCTTCAATAGTATGCTTAAGACAAGATGCAGCTGAAGCGAACTCAACTGCTCTTTGACCATCCTCCCCGTTAAGAAGAGAATAAATCAGTCCTGCGCAGAAAGAATCTCCGCCTCCAAGACGGTCAACAATTACCATATCGTATTCCCTGCTGAAGAAATAATCTTTTCCGTCAAAGAAGAGGGCAGCCCACTTATTGTGATTTGCATTAATTGATGTACGCAAAGTGATTGCAACTTTTTTAAAGCCGTAAATCTGAGAAAGTTTAAGGGCAACTTTTTTATATCCTTCTTTGTTTAGTTTTCCGTTGATAATATCCGAATCATCTGCTTCGATGCCAAAAACATCACGGGCATCTTCTTCATTTGAAATACAAATGTCCACATGTTTACAAATGCGGCTCATTGTTTCTTTGGCTTCTTCCTTTGTCCACAGTTTGCTTCTATAATTCAGGTCACAGCTGACTGTAAGACCGAGTTTTTTTGCCTGAATGCATGCCTCTTCGCAGATTGCAGGAAGATTTCCTCCGAGAGCGGGAGTAACACCTGTTATGTGGAACCAGTCAGCGCCTGCAAAAATTTCGGACCAGTTAAAATCCTCCGGAGAAGATTCAGCAATAGCAGAACCGGCTCTGTCATAAATACATTTTGATGGACGTTGAGAAGCACCTCTTTCATTGTAATAAATGCCAACTCGTTTACCGCCTCTGATAATTTTAGAAGTATCAACGCCGAATCTTCTCAGGGCATTAACACCGGCTTGACCAATTTCATGAGCCGGCAGTTTTGTAACATAAGTTGAATCAACTCCAAAATTTGCCAGAGAAATTGCAACATTAGCTTCAGCACCACCAAATGTTGAAGTCATTCTGTCTACCTGAACAAATCTGTAATAGCCTTCAGGTTCAAGTCTTAATAATAATTCACCAAAAGTAACAACTTTCATAGCCGCCTCCGTTTATTAGATTATCGGAATCTGGAAGTGGCGGCTTAATGATTATTCGGTTTCTTTAAATTCTTCCGGTTTGGTGCGTTTTACAATAAAAAAGACCTGGAATGGGGTACAGACGAAAAATACTTTGCTGAAGCAGTAGATGAAGTTAAATAGAAGAGTGCCCTTGTTGAAAGCAGGAAATATTAATGGAAGAATTGCAGCTCCCAGGAATGATAAAAATGCAGGTAAAGTAAAGGAAATTAAAACCGAATTAATGTAGCGCAGAGCTTTTTTTAATCGGGATCTTCTTTCCGCTCTTTTTGCGTTAAGTCTTTGCCTGGCAAGGGCTTTTTCTAAGATTTGATTTACGGCTGTCATACGAACCTCCTGAACTGTTTTGAATTATGAGGAAATTATAGAACGGGTAGTGGGACATAAAATGACCCGCAAAGCAAAAAAATACATTCTTTTTACTTTAGTTGAAGTAATTCATACTGTATAATGGAGAGATAAGGGATAAATAAGATGGGAATCAGAATAAACTCAACAGAATTAATTGAGATTTTGGAATCTACACCTGCTGAACAGAATATTATGCTTACCGGCCGTCATGGAATTGGTAAGTCGCAGATACTTGAAAAATATTTTACTGAAAAAGGTCAGAAAGTAATAATCCTTTTTTTAGGTCAGATGAGTGATCCGGGAGATTTAATCGGTCTGCCACATATTGATGAAAAATCCGGTAAGACGGAATTTATTATGCCTTACTGGTGGCCTTCTTCAAAAAGTAAACCTGTAGTACTTTTTCTTGATGAATTAAACCGTGCACGTCCTGAAGTTTTGCAGACAGTTATGGATTTAACATTGAATCGTAAACTGGCAGGGAAAACTCTTCCTAAAGGCAGCCGTATTATTTCTGCTGTAAATGAAGGAGATGAATATCAGCTTACTGATTTAGATCCTGCTCTTGTTTCACGATTTAATATTTATGAATTCCGCCCGACTGTTGACGAATGGCTGGATTGGGCAAAAAAAGAAAAACTGGACAATCGGGTAATCGATTTTATAAATGAAAACCCTGACATGCTGGATGGTGATGAATTTAAGCGGGAAGATCAGGGGCTGGTAAAAACTCCAGACCGCCGCGGATGGGAAAGAGTTTCCGGCATAATAAAAAAATCCTCAAAACTGAAGGATGTTCATAAAAAGCAGATTGCGGGAATTGTGGGAATACCTGCTGCATCAAAATTCTTTGCAGTGGTTTCTGAAAGAAGTACCTTGTCTGCAAAAACAATTCTCACCGGAGATATTCTTGAACTGGAATCAAAAATCGTGGAATGCAGTACACCGGAACTGGCAATCATAAATGAATCACTTTATAAATTTATAGAATCAAAATCCTATAAAGAAAGTGAAGTTGAAATCATTAAGGAAAATTTCGAATGCTATTTTGATTTGCTCAAGGAAGATCAGCTTCGTGAGGCCCAGGCGCATTTTGTTAATTTGTTTGTAAGTGGAAATTATCCGAACTGTGCAAAATTTGTTGTGGATAACTGTCCGGCCCTTTCTGCAAAGTTTATGACTTTTGTAAGTACGCTGTAAAATATGATTGATAATTCTAAGCGGATTTCGAAAATTGGTGAAAAATGGTTTTTGAGTGAGCCGCTTCTTTTTTCAGTTTATTGTACTCATGAGTTTAAGGAAAATTCCAGGCTGAGTATTCCATTCAGAACAGGTCAGGGGAGAATTGAATATAATGATTCAATTTTAAATAATTTATCTGACCGGGATATGGAAGAATTTCTTAAGCTGGAGATGGTTCGTATTTTGTTGAAGCATCCTTATCAGAGACTTCCTTCAAATGCAGAAGGTGAAGTTTTAACTGTTGCCAGTAATGTTACTGTAACGGACAATTATAAAATCAGAATAAAAACAGACAGAGTTGAAGATTTTGAAAATTTACAGCATAAGCTTTGTTTTGAAGAATATTATCATCAGCTTTTAAATTGGAAAAATAAGGCTGATAAAGATGGCAAGCCGGAAGATGAATCTGAAGAAGAAAAAGACGACGAACCTGAAACGCAAAATGAAGTTGATGAAGATAAAAATGATGAAGAACAAAATATTGCTGGCCAGGACTTGTCTGATGAAATAAGTAAGGCTGATGAAAATACGGAGCCGGCACCCCTTCCAGATATGGGAGAAAATGAGGGTGGCTCGGAGCAGACTACGGAGGATGAAGCAGAGAGCCAGTCTTCTGGAGAAGGCGGGCAGCAGGTTGAAGATGATTCTCAGAAAAATGAACTTGATGGCAGCGTGGAAGAAGGCGAAAAGGGTACAGATGATAGTACTCAGGAAGGTACAGACGCAAGTGGAGAAGAAGACCTTTCTGCTGAAAATATGGGTACAGATTCATCTGATAAAAGAAATAATCCTTTTGATTCCATGGACAGCGAAAAAAAAGAAGAGTTGTCTGAACTGTGGGAAGAAAATCAGGAAGTTGAAAATTCCATAAATGAATGTATTCAGGGGGCAATGGAGCGGGATTTATGGGGTTCTGTTCCAGGTGAGCTTCAGGAAATTCTTAAAGCAAGCCTGCATGTGGAACTTGATTACAGGCAGATTCTTCATTCCTTTAAGACTAGTATAACTTCAAGTCACAGAAAACTTACCAGAATGAAACCAAGCCGGCGTTTTGGATTTGAAATGATGGGTAGCAGATATGACCTGGCAGCAAATCTTTTACTGGCAGTAGATGTAAGCGGTTCTGTGAGCAAAGAAGAAGTGTCATATTTTTACGGAATCATAAATAAATTTTTCAAATACGGGATTGAGAATCTGGATGTGTTTCAGTTTGACTATGCCCTTAAATCAAAACGTCCTGTGGAAATGAAAAAAGCAAAAAATCAAATTACAATTCAGGGAAGGGGCGGTACAAATTTTCAACCGGTGGCAGATTATTATAGCAGTCATCCGGAGTATGACGGATTGATTTATTTTACAGATGGTTATGCCAGACTTCCTGTTTATAAAACCAAGCGTCTGATTAATGTCCTCTGGGTTTATACAAGTAAAGCTGAATATGATGTTCATAAAGAATATGTAGAAAAACTTCCCCGCAACAGATGCACTTATATTCCTATGCCGGAGTAAAAAAAATAACCCCGGATTTTGGTCCGGGGTTGTATTGCTTTTTTATGAACACCTTTTCATAAATTGAAAATCCTAGTAAGTGTGGATTGGAAGTGCTGAATTTCCATTAGATGCTACATCGATTCCAAGGGTGTCTGTGGTGAAGTTGCAGGTATATATAAATTTATGTCTTACTCCTGACCATACATCTGATCCAGTCCCTGCTCTTGTTGCTGAAACAAAGGTTAAATCTGAAATGTCGGAACAAATAGCATTGTATGATGTCCGGAAATCA
>DGUP01000005.1 GCA_002394685.1 Treponema sp. UBA4307
TTTTCAAAACTCGACATTCGGGCTACTAGTATATTTCAAAAAATAGTAAAAGATTTTCTTTGATATCTTTAATAACAGGGCTTAAAATAAAAATATGAAGACAAAAGTAAAAGATCTTGATTACGAAAAAGTTATTTCCCTGAAAGAAGAAAAAGTGCTCCAGCCGCTGAAGCCTGGAATGTTTTTCCGCTGGCTTATGAAAACCGCAGGGGCTCTTGAATTAAAGGCAACGAATTTTAAATGCAATTTTTTAGGAATGGAAAAACTTGGGAAGAAAGAACCCTGCCTGATTTTAATGAATCATTCCTGCTTTGAAGATCTTGAAATTGTTTCTTCAGTTTTTTATCCCCGCCCTGTAAATATTGTCTGCACCAGTGATGGCTTTGTAGGAAAAAAATGGCTTATGCGGCATTTAGGCTGCATTCCTACAAATAAGTTTGTAACAGATTTTAAATTAATTCGTCACATAAAATATGCACTAGAAAAGTTAAAATCTTCGGTCTTAGTTTATCCGGAAGCAAGTTATAGTTTTGATGGTACTGCAACGCCTTTTAATGACAGTATGGCAAAACTGATTAAGCTTTTATCTGTTCCTGTAGTGATGATAAAAACATACGGTGCATTTCATCATAATCCTCTATACAATAATCTGCAGCAGCGTAAGGTGGATGTTTCTGCTGATGTAAAATATCTTCTTTCTCCGGAAGAAATTCAAAATAAAAATACCAGGGAAATAGATTCAATCCTTCAAAAAGAATTTACATTTGACGCCTGGGAATGGCAGCAGAAAAATCAGATTAAGGTAAATGAAGATTTTCGTGCTGACAGTTTAAACCGTGTTTTGTACAAGTGCCCCTGCTGTGGAAGTGAAGGTCACATGTTGGGAAGAGGAATTCAACTTGCCTGTTCTGCCTGTGGTGCAAAATGGAATTTGTCTGAACTTGGCCGTATGGAGCAGCTTGCGGGTAAACCTGTTGATGAAAAATTTTCTCATATCCCTTCCTGGTATAAATGGGAGAGGGAAGAAGTAAAAAAAGAAATTAAAGCCGGTACATATCGAATAGAAAGTGATGTAGAAATTTACATGATGGTAAACACTAAATCAATTTATCATGTTGGCAGCGGACATTTAACTCATTCTGAAGAAGGCTTTATTCTTGATGGATGCAATGGGAAACTTCACTATGAACAGAATCCAAAAGTCAGTCACAGTCTTTATTCAGATTACAACTGGTATGAACTTGGTGATATGATTTGTATAGGCAACACAAAAACTTTATACTACTGCTTCCCTAAAGAAGCGGGGGATATTGTTGCCAAAGCAAGAATTGCTGCGGAAGAAATCTACAAACTCAAAGCATAAATATGTGACGGGCCAATTCCCCCGGCAGAAATCCTGCAAAAAGTAAAAGTTCAAAAAAGTTTATAATTTTCTCAATCACTTTGCCTGGACAAAGATTCATTCAGTTTTTTGGGAATTTCTAAATGTTCAGCTTCAATTACTAGTATAATGTAAAGGAATTCTCTCAAAAAATGGTTAAAATTTATCAAAATATCCAATAAAATATCTCTAATTTATCTAGTTAATTTGACTATTCCCTTTTGTGGGATTAATATTAAATATACAGAGGTTGCTAATGAAAGTGAAAATATCCGCTTTGTCATTAAAGTTTTTGGTTCCTGTCGTTGCATTCCTGAGCATTTCTTCTACCTTACTTATAATAAATTCCGTTAAAGTTGTTAAAGAACACTGGCTTGCTAATTCCAAGGATGTTGTTGGCTGTGACAAACTTATTGCATATGATTTGATGAATGAGGAGCTTGAATACACAGAAAGCCTTGCTGATGAATTATCTTCCTTTTTTGTTGATTTTTTTGTTTCTGGAACTGATGAAAAGACAAAGAATTTTATTTATGAAACTGTTGTTGACAGCATGGATGTGCAATATTTTTCTATATTCAATCATGATCAGCAACTTGCATCACCACCAAAGTATGCAAAAGATATAGTTCCAAATACGGAAATTCTTGCAGCCCTTGAAGGAAAAGAAACAATTGGTTATGTGTGGCGCGGAGGTCATCTGTATGCTACATGTGTTAAACCTATTGAGGATGATGATTTAGTTGTTGCAGCAATTGAGGTTTCTACAGAACTTTCTACTCCGGAATTTATGAACCGTTTTCCTGAATCCGTTGGATGTGAATTTACAATTGTAGAAGGAAAAAAGCGCCGCTATACAACTTTCGAAGGTCTTGCAAATTCTACAATCAGTGATTCTGTTTATGAAAGGCTGAGAAGTGGAGAAGAATGGTGCGATGTAGTAAAAATTGAAGATGAAGATTACATTGGCTATTACTGGCCTCTTGAAGGTGCTTCCGGAGTTTATCTCTTTGTTGGTGAAAGTGTTGAAGCTATGAATGAAGCCACCTTCAACGTAAACAGAATTATTGTTTCAATGCAGGTTTCAAATATTCTGGTTATCATAGCACTTATAATTTTCCTGATGTTAAAGTTCATCATTCATCCAATTAATAAAACAGGTAAAGCAATTGACGACCTTTCTTCCGGAGATGCAGATTTAACTCAGCGCCTTCCAGTGCGGGGAAGAGATGAAATTGCTGTTCTTTCAAGCGGAGTAAATAAATTTATTGCTCAGCTTCAGGAAATCATGAAAAATATTTTTGCAAAATCCAAGGAAGTTAATCAGATTGTAAATGAACTGGGCACTACTTCTCAGGAAACTGCCAGTGCTACAGCTCAGATTATGGCAAATATTGAATCTGTTAAAAATCAGTCTAAGAATCAGGTAAACGCTGTAAATAATACCAACACTATTATTTCAAAATCTGAAAATCAGATGACCCGGCTGGAGTCAAACATTGTAGCCCAGTCTTCTGATATTACAGAATCTTCTGCCGCAATTGAACAGTTGATTGGAAATATTAATTCCGTAACAAAATCTGCCGGCCAGATGTCTGATTCCTTCATTGGCCTTAAGAAGGTTATTCAGGAAGGAGCTGAAAATGTAAAGTCTACTTCTGAACTTATCAGACAGGTAGAAGATCGTTCAAGAGTTCTTATTGATGCTAACAATACGATTAAAACTATTGCCAGCCAGACAAACCTTCTTGCCATGAACGCAATGATTGAGTCTGCACATGCCGGTGAAGCAGGTAAGGGATTTGCAGTTGTTGCTGATGAAATTCGTAAACTTGCTGAAGATTCAAGCAGCCAGGCACAGTCAATTGAAGACAACATAAAAGACATTACAGATTTGATTTCTGAAGGCGGACGTTTGTCTCAACTTTCACAGTCAAGCTTTGAAAATATTGACAGTCAGGTAACTGTTGTTGATCCACTTGTTATTCAAATTTCCAATGCAATGGAGGAACAGAATACTGGTTCTGCTCAGATTCTGGAATCTCTTTCAAACATGAAGAATGAATCAAGTCTTGTTGATGAAAGTGCCCATGCTCTGGAAGATGGAATGCGCAGTGTTGGAAGTGATATGAAATCCGTTAACACAATTTCCAATACAATCATGGACAGCATGGATGAAATGTCTTCAGGTTCGCAGCAGATCAGTCAGGCAACTCAAAATGTTTCCGACCTTGCCCTGAGAACAAAAGATGCAATTGATGAAATCAGCAGCTTAATCAGAAAGTTCAAGGTTGAGTAGAAGGCGGAATTGATTATTCATCAGCAGAATTTCTGACAATTGACGAAGGGCTTTGTGTTCAGATTATGCATATGGGATTCTGTAAAAAAAGAAATAAAAAATTCATCTGACACATAAAAGACCCCGGGCTGCTCTAGTAAGAAAAACTTATTTTGCAGCCGGGGTTATTTTTTGTCTGAAAACTTTTAAATGGCAAAAGGTCCTGAAATTATATTTTCTCCCCTCTGTTTTCCGTAAAAGTCTGTGTCAAACGTAATCGGGCTGCCGTCAGGATTTTCGTATTTTTCTTCCGGTTCAAAGGCCATTGGGATATCATCTGTTTTAATGAGAGTGCAGCTTAAATCTTTCTGGAAATCCTTAAGATTTGTTGTGAAAGAAATTCTGCCTTCAGAATCTTCCTTCCAGCTGATGTTGATCTGGGCCTGATTGTTTACATAAGCGTCACTTTCTTTTTTCATTGGTTTTGCTCCATTGAAGTAAGCATTTCCCTTTGCCCAGACAGGCAGTGAAGTGTAGTAACGGTTACTTGCAGGGGAACCCATTCCACAGTAGCCCTGGAACATTTTATCCCATTCTTCAAAAGTCTTGTAATCATCATAAGGGAAAGTTCCTGCTTCAACACGGTTGTCATCCCAGTCATTAAACTGAGTTTCATCCTGTACCTTTTTCAGGAAAGGCCTGAGTTCTTTCTGGTAGAAAATATTGTTGTAGAATTTACAGTCTCCGTGAAGAATTGTCATAAAGCCTGCAATTTCTGTTCTGTGTGGCAGATGATATGGAGTGTATCTTGGAGAATTTTCTGCTCCATTATTTACACCAACTCCAACTGCACATAAGGAACCTGCAATGAAATTATGTACAAGGGCTACTCCCTGGGTTGCCATTTTAACTGCTCTGTCAGAAAGGAAAATGTTGTTGTCCAGAAGAGTTGGTCCGTGAGACACTTCAATGAAAACATCTTCTCCGTTTCCGCCCATTGCTTCTCCACACATTAAGTGGTCAAAAGGAAGTGTGTTGTCGTGGAAGAAATTTTGTGTAACCCTTGTTCCCTGAGCCTGCCAGTCCAGCCAGAGACCTCTGGTGCAGTGATGAATATGGTTTCTTCTATAAATAACATCGATTGCAGCGTGCATCTTAATTCCACCAATTTCTGCTCCGGCCAGATTCTGTTTGTTGTTAATGTGATGGATGTGATTATCTTCAATCAGGGAGAAAACACCGCCTAAGTGTCCAACAATTCCTGTTTGTCCGCAGTCGTGGATGTTGCAGCGGCGGATTATATGGGAACCAATTTTTTCTTTTGTCCATCCTTCAATCTGAGCCTGGCATATACAGTCTCTTTCGGTTTGAGTTCCATCCTTGTATTTCCATTTGAGCCATTTGTTGTCGTTATTTTCCTGCTTGTATTTTCCAAGAGAAATACCCGAACACTTTGATTCGAAAATTTCGCAGTCTTCAATAATCCAGCCTTTTGACCAGTGAGGTCCTACCATTCCTTCCTGATAAGCGGTTGGAGGTGCCCACTGTGTTGCTGCTTTAGAAATCTTAAATCCTTTAAGGGTGATGTAATTGATTCCTTCTGCTTCAGGGTAAAAGCAGTTTCTTCTGACAGAAAATTCCACGTTTTCTTCATTTGGATTTTTGCCCTGAAAGTTTGCATATATTACAGTTTGATTTTTATCGTTTTCTTCAGCGTACCACGTGTAAACTGAAAAATCCGGATCCCAGGAAGCTTTTGATTTTACAGGATTTTTTACCTGCTCCAGTGAAGTTACTTCGTAAAGTGATTTATCATTTAAGTAAATGTCACCGGTATGGGCAATCATGTAGGCAATGAACCAGTCCCCGCTTACTAATGTTGTATATGGATTGTAATCTCCGAAAATCTTGTTATCGATTATAGTGTAGTAAACATTTCCTTCAAGCAGAGTCCAGTTTTTTGCTTCCTTGGCTCCTGTAATGTGAGCAGCATTTTTTTCTGCACTTATATAAGTAACAGGTTTATTTTCCAGCCCTGAATGTTTTGGATTTACGCTTTCCCTGTAAATGCCTGGGGCGACAATAACTGTATCTCCTGCCTGTGCCAGATCTGCTGCCATTTGTATTTTAGAAAAAGGTTTTTCCTTTGAACCGTCTCCCTCTGTTGTAACTTTTGCATCAACGTAATAGTTCATATTTTTCTCCCTTTTGTGGTGAATGCTGAATATTATTCCTTTATAATAATCTTCCTTTAAAATAAAGGAAACTGTTTTTTAATTGAATTATGGGCAAAAAAAAATTACCGTCAGACTGTGGCGAGGCAGTTAGCCACTTATTTGTCCGGCGGTAATGTCCGTTAAAGTATTTGTTTATCTTGACTTGAGTATATATTTGTACAGTGGAAGGAAAATGGAAGTTTTGTGGAATTTCTGTGGAATTTGTAAAATCTTTCACTACTTTATGTTCTCACAATAAAATTATATTATTGAAAAAGATTTAATCCTTCAGCAGGAGTTTTATATGAGTGATTCAAATGAAGAAATTATAAATGATCTGGAAATTCTTCTTAAAGAATATAGTAATTTTAAAAAAGAAAAGGGCCTGAATCCGGGAATTTCTTTTGATGCCATTCAGTATCTGGAAGATGAACTTATCTGGTCTGAAAGAAAATCTCTTGTTCTGGAAGAAGCCAGTCTCCGCAAATATATGGACAGGGATTTTACTGATTCAGAATGTTTTACAAAATGTCTTCAGGTTGAGATGGAGGAAGAAGGAGAGTTTGTAAATTCTAAAGCGGAAGAAAATTATACTCCTTTGACAGACCAGGATTTTGACCGAATATACGATGAAGCGGAAGATACCACAGATTTAATCAACAGACTGGATCCTTATGCAAAAAAAGGTGATCTGGAAGCTCAGCTTTATCTTGGTCAGATATATGAAGAACAGGAAGCCGCTTATCAGCAGAAGGAATTTGAAAAGGTTAAGGCCGAGGCTGATAAAGGTGATGCAGATGCACTTTACGAACTGGCAGACCGTTATGCTCAGGGAGTTGGTGTAGAAAAAAATGAAGAAGAAAGAATGAGGCTGTGGAAGGAAGCTGCAGAAAAAGGTTCAGTTGAAGCCCAGTTTGATTATTCCTGGCACTGCAAAAATGAAGGCCGTCTTGAAGAAGCCTTTGGCTGGATGAAAAAAGCAGCAGAAAATGGTTTGAATGAAGCTCAGTTTGCCATTGCAGAAATGTATGAAAATGGAGAAGGTACAGAAAAAAATCCTTCAGAAGCCTCCCGCTGGAATGAAATTGCAGAAGAGAATGAAGAATCCTGGTCAGAGCAGGAAGACTGGTCAGACGAGGAATAAAAAACGGCCCGCCGACAGAGAAGGAGTCTCTGCCAGCGAACCAGAATAATTTTGCTCTGTTGATTAGTTTATATTTATTGCTCCTACATTTGTAGAAACTGTTATGCTTTTTCCACTGTCTGAATTCTGGTTGAAGGAATTGTGCTTAACTTTCTTTGAAGCAACATTAACTGCGCCTACATCAGATTCAACATCCATTGAATAGTTGTCCACAGAATCCAGTAAAGAGATGTTGATTGCGCCTACATCTGAATGTGCATCCAGTGAATTGAATTCTACATTCTTAATCCGTATAGCGCCAACATCGCTTTTTGTTTTCAGTTTTTTGACTGTCAGGTCTTCCAGATTCATTCCTCCAACATCTGTTGTAATTTCAATTTGATTCAGACTGCTGAAGCGGGGCACTGTTATTTCAAGAGTGCACTTTAAATTTGACGGAAGATAATTCACCGGAATATTTTGTGTGACAAAGAGCTGGCCGTTCTGCAGGGAGATTACCGGCTTTAATATAGATTTTGAGTAAGTGCAGTTTAATCCGTAACTGCTTCCCTGTTTAATGTGGACGGCCATAATGTCTGAATCTACTTTTATTGAAGAAAATTCACTCAGTTCTTTTTCAAAATATTTTTTGTTGTCAGAAGTGTCTTCTTCCAAGGTTTCAATCTTTGAACGGCTGAAGGCTTGCTTAATGGAATTTATGTTACGGTAAATAATTGAACCCATAATACAAACTGCAGTTACTGAAAACAAAATTGTAAGATAAAGCTTTTTCTTTGACATATTATTTTTCCTCCAAATCCGAATCATCTTCGTCAACAGTGAGAAGTGATCTGAGTACAGGATAGAAGACTCCTGCTAAAGGCCAGATCATCCATGTAACACCCCAGCGAAATGTGAGAAAGCTTAAAGCGAAGTAAATACAGGTTGCTGTTGGCCAGTAAACTTCCATAATAGTTTTGCAGGTTCTGTTTTTGTATTTAACTTTTCCTTTTTCTTTTTTACCTGAAGATTTATTTTCCTGACTTTTTGGTTCATCGTGTGCTGCAGCAGAACCCTGGTCATTTGAATTTCTGCTTGAGTTGAAAACATCATCAATTCCTAAATCCGCAGCCAGTTCTTCCAGATTTCCAAATTCGGAAATAACTGTTCCAATTGCTTCGTTATCGGATTTTCCTTCCTTAATGAGTTCGCTGTATTTATCTTCCATCATCTGGCCCAGTTCTTTTTTAGCCTTCAAAACTTTTGCGGTTTGTGGAAGCCCCCTGAACATTGATTCCAAATAATTCTTTATTGTGTCCATATTTAACTCCTTCTCAGTAACCCGCCTATAATTCTACAGGTACCGGGCTTTTTTCTATAAAGTGCTCAACAACTTCTTTTGTAAGATTCCATTCGTCGCACTTCTGCTGGTAATAATCTTGTCCCTTTTGCGTAATACGATAGTAGGTTCTTCGTTTGCCGTTTTCTGCTTCCTCTGAATAGGATTCTATAAATCCATTTGTTTCCATTCGTGTAAAGGCAGAATACAAAGTTGTTTCTTTAATGATGTATTTCTCATTTGTCAGTGCCTTTATATCCTTGGAAATTTCATATCCATAGGAAGGTTTGTTTTTCAAAAGGTACAAAATCATTGTGTCGTTATACCCTCGTATAACATCACTACTGATAGTAATCATAAATGACCTCCAGATTAATGATTCTGTAGTAAATACTTTGACTGTCGATACATTGTCAGACGTTGCTATGTTTGTCATAGTACGACTGACGTAGTAAAATATAATGCGTAAAAATCCATCTGTCAAGAAAAAGTCAAAAAAAATCAGAAAAAGTGCAAATTTTCCTCTAGAAATAAAAAAATAATGGCGAATTTTAATATGTGGATATATTATTTAAATAAGTTACTTGATTTGAAGTCTGGAGAGAGAAAAATGTCTAAAAAAACGCAGGTGCTGGGACTTTTACGACCAGAAGAATACCCTGAAAGTCAAAGAAAACTTGTAGAAGATTTTAATAGTAAACTTATTGCTCTTGATGGTGAAAAGTCCAGACTTACTATGACTGTTTCCAAAAAGGAACAGGAAAGACAGGTCAAAATTACAAATGTTGTCCGTATATACAATATCAACATCACCAGAAACCTGATTGAAGACGAAATTTACGATTACAGAAATAATAAAGGTCATGCACTTCTTAAACAGATGAATCTGCCTATTCCGTGCCCTCTTAAGGATTTTGTCCGGAAAAGCAGTGAACAGATTATTGGAAAAAAAGCTCTTGAAGATTACAGAAATTATTTTAATCAGAACCGTATTCTTGAAGAGTTCGATAAGGGAAATATTAATCAATCTTTTGAATATGAAGTAGTATATGACGAGGATAATTCTCTTCACGCAATTCAGCATACGATGATTCTCCAGAGGGAACAAAGCACCAATGACATAATTGCAATGTGCAGTGCCCGTGATATTACAGCCGTCACTCAGTCCAGGCGTCAGCTTGTTGCAGCACAGGAAAGTGTGGAGAGGGGGCTTTTTGTAATTGAAGGATTGATGAAGGATTTTTATTCCATCTGGCTTATCAACAAAAATACAATGGAAATGACTCTCTTTAAGGCCGGTGATGATCCTGAAATGAAGAAAAGAGTTTCCCGCCTGGTTGAAATTGGAAACTATAATCAGGGGATTATTGAATACGCGGATAATTATATTGTTCCTCAGGACAGGGAAAGAGTTTTGCGTGAAGTAGTTCCCGGTGCAATCATAGAGAATCTTAAGAACAATGATACTTATACAATAAATTTTTCCCGCATAGATGAATTTGGAAAATCCAGCTATCATCAAATGATTTTTACTGACACCCATTCAGAATTTTTTGTAATGGCTTTCAGGGATGTGGATAAACTTGTTCGCAGTCAGATTGAAAATATTTCCAGGGAAATGCTCCTGAAGGAATATGAATCAGATTTCCTTTCCATGGAATTAATTCACAGAGCGCTGGGATCGGGTTCCTGCGGCATGCTTTTTAATGTGGACAATGAAATCACTTCCAGCTATTACAGCAACACTTTCCGCCATATGCTGGGCTACGAAGGTAAGGAAGATTTTCCTGAGGCCTTTGAGTCATGGACAGATTTGCTTTACGGAGAAGATAAAGATAGAGTTTTAAATGCCTACTGGGATGCGGTCAAGGATTACAGTGGAAAGACAAACTTTAATGTGGAATACAGAATTTATACAAAAGACAGAGGCCTTCGCTGGTTTCAAATGCTGGGGTCTTTTTCCAGAAGAGAAGATGGTTCTCCACTGAAGTTTGTTGGACTTTTAATGGATATTCAGAAAAAGAAGAATTCAGAATTTGACCTCCTTGAACAGTTGAAGATTGTTGAGGCTTTGAGTAACGACTATCTTAATGTTTATAAAGTTAATGCTAAAACAAGAAGCGTTTCAATTATCAAACTTGACGGATATGTTACGGCGGGTATTTCAAAAGATAACAAAGCTCTGGTTTACCCTTACGATGCCGTTTACCGCCAGTACATTAAGGATCGTGTTTTTGATGCAGATAAAGAATCAATGCTGCATGAAATAAGTCTGGATGTTATAAAGGAAAAACTCGCTGATTCAAAAGAGTATGTTTCTTCATATCGTGCAGTTGTTGAAGGTCAGGTTCAGTATTATCAGTTTAAGTATGTTCGTCTTGATAATGAGCCTGGAAATGATCCTATAATTCTGGCTGGTTTTAAGAATATTGATGCAATCGTTAAAGCGGAAAGAGAAAGAGAGTCCCTTATCCATCTGTCTGAAACTGACCAGATGACAGGTTTGTTTAACAGAGTAAGCGGTCAGAATAAAACTGTGTCGGAACTGGCAAGTCTTAAGGGTGGACTCTTTATCATAATGGATATTAACCACTTTAAGCTTTTCAATGACACTTACGGACATCTGGCCGGGGATAATGTTATTATTGCCTTTGCAAATATTATCCGGGAAGTTTTCAGGGAACAGGATATTAAGTTCAGACTGGGAGGAGATGAATTTGCAATCTTTATTCCAGGGAACAGTAAAAAAGATGTGGCTGTAAATCTTACAACACGTTTTTCGGAAAGTCTGGATAATTTGAATATTGAAGAGGTCAAGGGTACAAAAGTAAGCGCCAGTATTGGTGTTGGAATTATTCCCCCTGACTGTAAAATTGATTTTCAGAAACTTTATAGTGAAGTAGATGCGGCTGTTTACCAGAGCAAAAGAGATTCAACTTCTACAAAAGTAACTTACATAAATTATTAGGTCTGGATGATGAGAAGTTGTGTCCAGATACCTGATTTTTTTACGAAAAAAATTATTTGGGACGGTAAAAAATCCACATAAATTCCACAAACATTCCTTATTCATTCCACTGCACCTGTATATATTTTGTTCAGACACAGGGAATTAAATATTTAATTCCAATCAAACAAAATATTTTTTATGAGGTGATATTATGAATAAACTTTTTCCAATCGTATTAGCTGCTTTAACAATGACAGCCGGAACAGCTTTTGCTGCTGAATCAAAAGAGCCTGAATATAATCTGGCCCGTCGTGAAGCTCTTGAAAAGGAAGCTGCAAAAAATCCTGTAGAAGAATTAAGTGCTGCTGAAAAGAAGGCCATTGAAGAAGCAAACATGACTCCTACTCAGAGGGGCAAGTTCTATGCTTACCTTACAAGCATTGGTGTTGACCCTTTTGAAGCTCCTGCTGAAGATTCCAGAAGCGAGGAAGAAATTCGTATTTCAGAATTTAATTCAATGAGTGAAGTTCAGCGTCTTAAGTTTCTTGATTACTTAAACAAAACCGGCCAGTTGAACTAATCTAAAAAAAAATCCTCCTATTGAACATATAATCCCGCACTGTGAAGTAGAGTACATTTCACAGATGCGGGATTTTTTTATTAAGTAGGCTTTGTTTCAGCCAAATTTTTTTTGCAATTTTTTTTTGCCACAAACTTTATTCGTCTTCATAAATCATGCTTTCATACTGAATGTTTCTGTTCATGATTTCTTTATTTATGTAATCCTCTGAATATCGTTCGCATAAAGTTTTTTCTTCACTGAATAAGTTTACTCCTAAGCCCAGTCTGTTCTGGGGTATTTCACAGCCAAGTGCGGCAAGAATTGTAGGGTACATATCGAATGAAGAAAATTTTCTGTTCTTGAAATTATCTGAACTTGTTACAGGAGTTGCATTGATGAAAATATCCAGCCAGCGTCTTGGATTTCCGTCCATTGTATTCAGTTCATTCTTTTGTCTGTGACTTGTAAGGTAGGCATTGTTATCAAAAGGAGTGTTCTCTTCATTTGCCATAAATAAATGGTCGCCCATAATTACAATTGTTGTGTCTTCATACCATTCCTGCTCCCGACACCATTCAAGAAAATCATAAACCATCTGGTCTGCACAAAGTATTGTATTTTTAATAGGCATGTCTTCTGTTTGCGGACAGTCTTCACATTGCCAGCCAGAGGGGATGTGTGTATCAACGGTGAGCAGTCCGAACATAAAAGGTTTGTCTTCTTTTGACAGATTGTTTAATTCATTTTTTGCAAACCGGTATAGTTTTTTATCTTCAAATCCCCAGAATACAGAATAGTCCTGAGGCAGCATTCCATTTTCCTTGTACCAGGCTATATCATGTACCTGAATGTTTCCGTGTGTTTCCAGAAGGGCATCTCTTCCTGCAAAGTGTTTATCGCTTCCAAAAATGAAAAGCTGATTGTATCCGTTGTGGTCAAGAATGTCTGTTAAGGTAACCGCTCCAGGTAGAAAATATGAATGATCATGATTATTTGAGCCCGGAAGATTGTAAGGCAAACCTGCAAATTTTGAAGTCATTGCAGCAATAGTCCAGCCTGTACCGGACAACTCTGTTCCGCCGCCCAATTTTTCTGTGTTGGAAAAATGAATGTTTTCTTCAGCAATTTTAGTAAGGTGAGAAATGAGATTTCTTTTCATTACACCGCAGTTCTCTTTATCAGCAAAGGAACTTTCCATGGATTCCATTAAAATAATTATCAGGTTTTTCTTTTTTTCCGGAAAGATAATGTTGTCATATTCCGGAACTTTGTATTCCGTACGATAGAATTCTGAATCAGCAGCAGGAACAGAATATTTTTTAATAAGGGCGGAATATTCTCCTAATTGTAAATCCTTTGAAAAATCAAATACAGAGCAAAGTAAAATGATTATTCCAAATACAAAATATAAAAGATTTATGTTTATCCGTTTTATTCTTCTTGAAGAAATGAATGATGAATTGTTTTTCTTTTGAATAAAAAATGTAAGTAGAAAAAAGACAATAGAAATTATAAGAGCTGCAAAAAAGATTCCTCCTGCTTCAAAATAAATTTCTTTATCAATTTCTGCACCTTTAACATTAGTCAGTGTAAGGTATGTAATCTCCGGCTGGTCCAGGGGAAAACGGTCATAGGCCCATTTTTTCAGAATCAAAATAAAAAGTGAAATAAAATAACAGACCCAGCCGGCAATTAAAAATGGCATAGTTCTTTTTGAAAAAGAGTCTTCACTTTTCTGGATTTTAAGCACTTTTTTTAAAAGTATGGCAAAAAGAAATCCTGCTGAAAGAAAGGCAAATGTTTTAATAAACAATAAAAGTGTAAGAATCGAAAAGTGTTGAAGTGTAAATAAACGTTCCTGAATGCTTCCTTTTATTCCATATAATATTAAAAGTGCTGAAAAAAGAAGAATAATAATGTGTAAATAATAAAACCCTCTTTCCTTATTTTGATACAAATTTTTCCTCCAGTAACAAATATTATACTCCCCTTGAAAAAATCATGTAATAAAAAAATTGTTTTTTTATTTTTCCAGATTCTTTTCACTTGAAAAAAGTGCTATACTGAGGTATGGCAAGAATTCTTGTTACTGATGACGAAATTGATATTTATGACTTGATTAAAGGGTATGCCAGCCGGGAAGGTCACACTTGTGTTCATGCTAAGAATGGTCTGGAAGCCGTTGAATTTTGTAAAACTGAAAACTTCGATCTTATTATTATGGACGTAATGATGGATCAGATGGACGGTTTTACCGCAACAAAAGAAATTTATAAGACAAAAAAAATTCCTGTAATAATGCTTACGGCTTTAGGCGCTGAATATGACAAACTGCACGGTTACGATTTAGGTATTGAAGATTATGTAGTAAAGCCCTTCTCTGTCAGGGAACTTATGGCTAGAATTAATGTGGTTCTCAGACGTGGTGGAAATGATTTATCTTCTCAAAAGGATGATTTTCTTGTACTTGGAAATTTACGGATTGATAAATCTGGTCGTAATGTGTTTGCTGAAAATAAAAAAGTTGATCTTACTGTAAAAGAATTTGAACTGCTGGAATATTTTGCTGATCACAAAGGGCAGGCTCTTACCCGTTCCCAGATTTTGAACGGAGTGTGGGGAGAGGGCTACTATCTTGATGATAGAAATGTGGACTGGCAGGTTAAACTTTTACGAAAAAAACTTGGCAAAAATTGTAATTATATAGAGACACTTCGTGGGGTAGGGTATAAATTTGAAATCGAAGAATAGAAAAAAGAGCGGAAGATTCGTAATAACCAGAAAACTTTGGTTTTCTTTTGTAATATTTGCAGTAATCATTTTTTCAACTCTCTGGCTTATGCAAACAGTTTTCCTCCAGAGATTGTATAATTATCTTCAGAAAAGATCTGTAAAAAATGCTGCACAAAAAATTTGTAAGTCCAGCAATGTTGAGCAAACCCTTATGGAAGAAGTTGTAAAAGCCCATCTTCTGGCCATTGTGTATGACGAAAATCTTGAAATAATTTACGTTACTGATGAACACAGTTCTCCTTATGACAAGGAAAAAAATTTGTTCGGTGCAGAAAAGGGTAGTGATAATTCACTTGTAGATAAACTTTTATTCTATCAGTTTAAGATTCATTTTAGTGAACATTACAAAGATTTTGCAGCTCTGTTCCAGGCATCTGGAGAATCTTCTGCTGAAGTGGTAACAAAGGTAAACGAATTTATCTACGCCTCTTATCTTAATGATGAAAGTCAGATTCTCGTACTTGCTGAAAATCTTGGAGCTGTTGGAGGAACAGTTTATATACTCAGATTTCAGTTGATAATTGTAAGTATTCTTTCTCTGCTCCTTGCATTTATTTTTGCAGTAATTATGAGCGGAAGAATTTCTGATGAAAAAATTCAGAAAGCAAGAATTGAATTGCTGGCAAATGTTACCCATGACCTGCGCACTCCTCTTACGCTTATCAGAGGATATGCTGAAAGCTTAAAGGATTTTACCTGGAGCGATGAAGAAAAACGAAATCACGATGCTGATATAATCATTCGGGAAACCGACCGTCTGGGAAATCTTGTAAATGATATTCTTGACTACTCTGCCGTAAGGGAATCAAAAAATCCTCCTAAGATAGAATTTAATTTAAGCAGTATGGCTCACGATATCATAAACCAGTTCGGAACAGAAAGGATGAATATTCAAATTGAAGATGAATGTATGATTACCGGAGACCGTAAGCAGCTGGAAAGAGTTCTTTATAATTTCCTTGATAATGCTCTGAGACATTCTCCTGCAGGTGAGAAAATTTCTGTGGAAATAAAGAAACTTACTCATGGAGTATATCTTGGAGTTCAGAATTACGGCACTCCTATTCCTCCTGAAAATATTGAACTTATCTGGGACAGATATTTTACCGCCCGTCAGCAGCGTTTGACTGGTCAAAAGTCGGGGCTGGGGCTTGCAATTACAAAGGGAATTCTGGAAAATCATGGTGCCAAATATGGCGTTAAAAGTAACGAAAAAGATGGAACTACCTTCTGGGTAATTTTCTGATACGTAAAGAGGTTAAAATGAATTCTGCAAATGCTTTACTGGATTTTATAAAAAATAGTCCGAGTTGTTTTCACGCTGTTAAAAATATTCAGGAAAAACTTCTTGCTCAAGGTTTCGAAGAACTTGATGAAAGAAAAAAGTGGAATCTGCAGGAAGGAAAAAATTATTTTGTTACAAGAAATAATTCTTCAATAATTTCCTTTAAGCTCCCTGCTTTTGATTACCGGGGATTTTTAATTACTGCTTCTCACAGCGATTCTCCTTCGTTTAAGATTAAAGAAAATCCGGAGATAAAAAGTGAAGGCCTGACAACTCTTAATGTTGAACGTTACGGCGGAATGCTTATTGCTCCATGGTTTGACCGGGCTTTAAGTATTGCCGGAAGAATCCTTGTAAAGAATTCAGATGAAAAAAACAAAATCTCCCTGAAAGAGGTTCTTGTTAATTTTGATAAAGACCTGGTAACAATTCCAAACCTTGCAATTCATATGAACCGGGAAGCAAATGAAGGTCACCACTTTGACATACAGAATGAACTGCGTCCGGTAATTTCTGCTGATAAAAATTTCCGCTTTAAGAAAATGCTTGCAGACCAGGCCGGAGTAAAGGAAGATGATATCGTCAGTTATGATCTTTTCCTTTATAACAGGGATCAGGGAAAAATCTGGGGACAGGACGGAGAATTTATTATCAGTCCAAAACTTGATGACCTTGAATGTGCTTATACCTGTCTTGAAGGATTTTTGTCTGCGGCTCCTTTAAAAGATATGGTGCAGCTTTTTGTTGTATTTGATAATGAAGAAGTTGGAAGCGAGAGCAGACAGGGGGCAGGTTCAACATTCCTTCAGGACACTCTCAGAAGAATTAATGAATGCTGCGGTAGAAATGAAGAACTTTATCAAACTGCGGTTGCAAATTCATTTCTTGTTAGTGCTGACAATGCTCACGCCCTTCACCCTAATTATGTTTCTGCAGCAGATCCTGTAAATCGTCCTCAGGTGAACGGCGGACCTGTAATTAAATTCAATGCAGCTCAGAAATACACTTCTGATGCAGTAAGTGCTTCTGTTTTTAAACAGGTTTGTGAAAAAGCAAAAGTTCCTTATCAGATTTTTACAAACAATTCAAATTGTGCCGGCGGTTCAACTTTAGGAAATATTTCCAACGGTCAGGTTTCAATTCTTTCAGTGGATATTGGTATTGCTCAATGGGCAATGCATTCTCCAAATGAAAGTGCCGGTTCAAAAGATGTGGACTATATGATTAAGGCAATAAAGGAATTTTATTCCAGCGAGCTTGAACTTAATTAGCCCGAATGTCGAGTTT
>DGUP01000027.1 GCA_002394685.1 Treponema sp. UBA4307
AAAACTCGACATTCGGGCTAAATATGAAAAAATCCCCAGAATTCCCACTAGAATGTAAGTGAAAAAAACAATATAATCATTTCCTAAGTATATTTTTAGAGAGGTCTTTTTATGAAAGCTATTGAACTTGAAAAAGCTTACAATCCAAAAGAATTCGAAGACAGAATCTACCAGCAGTGGGTAGATGAAAAGTGCTTCAAACCAGCATCAGATCCAGAATCGCCGCTGCACCAGTCTTATCTTGAAAAATCTAAAAATAAGGTCGTCTCTAAATATACTGTGGTTATTCCTCCTCCAAACGTAACTGGTGTTCTTCACATGGGACACGGTCTTAACAATACTCTTCAGGATATTGTTGTCCGCTATCACCGTATGAACGGGGACAATACTTTATGGCTCACAGGAACTGACCACGCAGGTATTGCAACACAGAATGTTGTAGAACGCCAGCTTAAAAAAGAGGGCCTTAGCCGCAATGATCTGGGCCGTGAAAAGTTTATTGAGCGCACATGGAAAGTTAAGGAAGATCATCACAATATAATCGTAAAACAGCAGAAAAAACTTGGCAACTCAACTGACTGGGACAGGGAACGCTTTACTTATGATGAAGGTCTGTCTGCAGCCGTTCGTGATGTTTTCGTAACTTTGTATGAACGTGGACTGATGTATCGTGGTAAACGTCTTGTAAACTGGTGTCCACGCTGTGGTACTGCCCTTGCTGATGATGAAGTAGACCATGAGGATACCCAGGGTGCAATGTATCACCTTTATTATGAATATGCTGATGGAAGCGGAAAGATTGAAGTTGCTACAACCCGTCCGGAAACTTTCTTTGGTGATACTGCAGTTGCCGTTAATCCAAAAGACGATCGTTACAAGGCAATTGTTGGTAAAAAACTTAAGCTGCCTCTTACAGGAAAAGAAATTCCTATCATTGCAGATGATTATGTTGATATGGAATTCGGAACCGGTATGGTAAAGATTACTCCTGCTCATGACCCTAACGACTGGGAAGTTGGTAAGCGTCACAATCTTGAAGTAATCAACCTTCTTACTCCTGATGGAAGACTTAACGAAAATGTTCCTGAAAAATATCAGGGACTTAAGCCTGAAGCTGCACGTAAACTTGTAATTGAAGATTTGACTGAAGCAGGTCTCTTTAAGGGTGAAGAAAAAATGGTTCACTCTGTAGGACACTGTTACCGCTGTAAAACTGTAGTTGAACCTTATTTAAGTGATCAGTGGTTTGTTAAAATGAAGCCAATGGCAGATAAGGCTCTTGCTGCCTGGAAGAATGGTGAAATTAAATTCTTCCCTCAGAAGTGGGAAAATACTTACGAGCAGTGGCTGGTTAATATCCGCGACTGGTGTGTAAGCCGTCAGATCTGGTGGGGACACAGAATTCCTGTATGGTACTGCCAGAAGTGTGGTGAAGTTATTGTAAGCCGCACAGATCCTGAAAAATGTCCAAAATGCGGCTGTGGAGCTTCTGATCTTGAACAGGATCCAGATGTTCTTGATACCTGGTTCTCTTCATGGCTCTGGCCTTTCTCTACTTTTGGATGGCCTGAGAAGACACCGGATATGGCTCAGTTCTATCCTACAACAGCCCTCGTAACTGCTTATGATATCATCTTCTTCTGGGTTGCAAGAATGATTATGGCTGGTCTTGAGTTTACAGGAAAAGCCCCATTCCATGATATTTACATTCATGGTCTTGTTCGTGATAAGCAGGGCCGTAAAATGTCCAAGTCACTTGGAAACGGAATTGACCCTCTGGATATTATTGATGAATTTGGTTCAGATGCCCTTAAATATACACTGGCCTTTATGTGTGCTCAGGGACAGGATGTTCTGGTTGACAAGGATTCCTTTAAGATGGGAAGTAAATTCTGTAACAAAGTATGGAATGCAAGCCGCTACATTTTAGGAAATCTTGAAGGAAGAACTTTAATTCCTGTAAAGGATTCTGACCTGACAGAAATTGACCGCTGGATTTACACAAGACTGAACAGGGCTGTTACAAATGCCCGCTCTGCCTTTGAAGGATATCGCTATAATGACGGTGCTTCAGCTCTTTACGAATTCTTCTGGAATGATTTCTGTGACTGGTATGTTGAAGCAACAAAGCTCAGTTTCTGGCATGGAGATGACCAGGAAAAAGACAGGGCTGTATCTGTTCTTCTCAACGTACTTGAAGAAAGCTTAAGACTTCTTCATCCATATCTTCCATTTGTTACTGAAGAGATTTACTCAAAGCTTCCTCTTAAGGAAATTATTGAAAACCGTAAGAAGGCTTCTGGCAATGTTATTATTGCTTCTGAACTTTATGAAGGTCTTTTGATAAATGCTCCTTATCCTCTGGTAAAAGCAGAAAGAGACAATCCTGAAATTACAACAAGATTTGAAGTACTTAAGGATTTAATCGGTAAGGTTCGCGCTCTTCGTGTAGAATGTGGAATTGATCCTGCTGAAAAGATAAACATTGCTCTCCTTATTACAAAGGGTAGCCCTGCAGAAGTATGCAACGAAAAGGTTGATATGATTTCTCTCCTTGCTGGTGTTAAGACTGTGGATTTTGTTCAGGCTAAACCTGCATCTTCAATCGGAACCGTTGGTAATGGCTTTGAAGCCTTTATTCTTGTTGATGAAAATATTAACAAAGAAAAACTCCTGGAGCGCTTTAACAAAACTCTGGAAACTGAAAAGGGGTATGCTGCCCGCAGCCAGAACAAGTTAAACGGCAACTTTGCTCAGCACGCACCTGCTGAACTGGTTGAAAAGGAAAAGGAAATCCTTCAGGAAAGCTTAAACAAGATTGAAAAAATCGAAGGCTACATTGCAAGCTTAAAGAACTAGTGTTTACACAAGCATGTCGTGGTATAATTTACTGCGACGTGCTTTTATTTTTATATGGAGAACAGTCTATGGCATCTAAACAGCGTTATGAAATGAGAACCGATAAGCCTAACAATATGGACAATCAGTCTATGAAGCAGCTTGCAGATATGCGCCTTGCTCCTTACATGCAGCTGGCTGCCGGATTGATAGGTAAGGCTCGTCATGCGGGAGGAAATATGTTCCGTCATCAGATGGACACTCTTGCCATTCTCATTGACTATGGATACATTGATTCTGTTCTTCTTAAGGCCAGTGTTTGTCACGATACTGTTGAAGATATTCCCGGTTTTGATACTAATCTGATTGTAAATGCTGATGAAGATGGTTCTGAAGTGCTTAAGCTTGTTATGGAAGTTACCCGCCGGGATGATGAAGATAAGAGGGCTTTTCTTCACCGCATCCTGGATTCCGGCAGTCAGAAAGCTAAAATCCTTAAATGCGCAGACCGTATTTCAAATATGATTTCCCTGGGATTTGTAACTGATCCAAAATTCATTGAACGCTATTGTGATGAAACAGAATACTTTATTCTCCCAATGGCAATTGAAGTTGATTTTAATATGTATCAGGAATTAATCAACTTAATTATTACCCGCCGCCGCTATCTGGAAGATGGTGGATATTTTGATTCACGCACAAAAGCTTCAACTCCTCCAGTTCATCATGATGATTCCGGTCGTAAAAATTGAAAATAAATTCAGCTTCCGAATACTATAAAAAACGTTTTGGCACCAAGGTTTACCGTCTTAGCCTTTCTGCCGCTTCCACCTGTCCTAATCGAGACGGAAAAGTTTCCTTTGGGGGCTGCACTTTTTGTTCACAGGGAGGATCTGGGGATTTTGCAGAAACTGATGAAGATGTACTCCTTCAGATAGAAAAGGCAAAAAGCCGGGTAGATGCCAAGTTCCCGTCAAAAATCAAATCACAGGATAGAAAATATATTGCCTACTTCCAGTCCTTTACAAATACATACGGCCCTTTAGATAAACTGGAAAAAATCTTTACAACTGCTGCTTCACAGAAAGAAATTTGTGCCCTTTCCATAGGAACCAGGCCTGACTGTCTTGGTCCAGAAGTTCAGGAAATGCTGAAAAAGGTAAATTCCATCAAACCTGTAACTGTAGAACTGGGCCTTCAGACAATTCATCAGAAAACTGCAGATGCTGTTAACCGCGGCTATGATCTGAAAGTATTTGAAAAAGCGTACAAGGATTTGAAGGATATTGATATAGAAGTAATTGTTCATGTAATTCTTGGACTGCCGGGGGAGGGGGAAAAAGAGATGCTGGAAACAATTTCTTATCTTTCTCATTTAAGGCCTGTACTTGACGGGATTAAAATCCAGCTTCTGCAAGTTCTGGAAGGAACAGCTATGGGAGAAGAGTTTAAGAAAAATCCTTTTAAGATTTACTCTATGGAAGAATACTGCAGTCTGGTAATCAAGTGCCTGAAACTCCTCCCTCCAGAAACTGTAATCCACAGAATGACAGGGGATGGACCAAAACGGATTCTTATAGAGCCTGCCTGGAGCGGAGATAAAAAAAGGGTCCTTAATTATCTTAATAAGCTGATCGCCCGGAGCTGATTTTAATCTTTTCTTTTGACCATTGAAAGCAGCCGGTAAAAGGCAAAGCTTTTTTTGTTGTTGAATATTTGGTGTAAATTCATTAAATTGTTATTATAAAATTCTTTTTTAAGGAGATTTAATCCATGGCAGTTAGAGTTGCTATTAATGGTTTTGG
>DGUP01000001.1 GCA_002394685.1 Treponema sp. UBA4307
TTGCAATGAATCCTCCTTATGGTGGGGTAACGACAGCTGCAGAACTTACTAATTTTCCTGCACAATTCAAGACAAGTGAAACCGCAGTTTTGTTTATTGCCTATATTACAAAACGACTTAAACAGAATGGACGTGCCGGTGTAATTATTCCAGATGGATTCCTTTTTGGAAATGACGGCGCAAGTATAGAAGTTAAAAGAGTGCTTCTTGAAGAAATGAATCTTCATACAATTATCCGTTTACCTTCAAGCGTATTTGCTCCATACACAAGTATTACTACAAACATCCTCTTCTTTGATAACAAAAAGCCGACTGAAGATCTTTGGATTTACCGCATGGATATGCCGGAAGATTTAAAGCACTTCTCAAAGACAAAGCCAATTACCGATGAACACATGGAAATTGTAAAGGCCTGGTGGAACAACAGAATAGAAATTACCGAAGAAGGAAACGAAAAAGCCCGCTGCTTCAAAAAATCTGAAATTATTGCAAATGGCTACAATCTTGATCTTTGTAAATACCCAAAAGAGGAAGAAGAAATTCTTAGTATAAAAGATACTATCTTGAACTACAAAAAACACAGCGAAGCTGCTGATGAAAAGATAAATGCAACACTTTCTAAAATTACTCAGATACTTGGAATTGAATTGTAGCTTTGTAACCAACCCCAGTTTTTTAGTACAAGGTTAATAAAATATGTACCAAAAATGCAAAAGTTGGTACATAAAGAAGGGCTGAACTTGTGCATTTTTTGCACGAGTTTCAAAACAGGAGCAAGTTAAATGAAAACTGGATATGCAGCCAGAAAACGAGAAGAATTATTAAAAAAACTTAAAACCACTTTTGGCAAAATTACAAATATAAGTACTGGAATAGAAGCAAATTTCTCAAAGAAATCCCTTGATAAAATGACAAGTGCAAAAGCTCTTGAAAAATCAAAAGCAAATGGTTTTACTCTAGATGAGCATTTTGAGCTTGCCGAAAAAATAAAACCATTGTACGAAAGTGCAATCCTTATAACTTTACATGGAAATTTAAAAAATCCAGACGATCCGAATGTAATTTCAATAAAGCGGTTTGTTTCTGCTGCAATTTTGAAAAGTGGAAAAAAAGCCGATGTACTGATTACTGTAAAAGAATCAATAGCTAACGGACACAAAATATATTCAATAGAACTTGATGAAATAAATAAAGCCTCAGAAAGATTCCGAGGCTTGAGTGACGCGGCTGAAACAGCGAACAGGGCAACTAAGACACCTCACGTCGATAATTCAATTATAGCAGATATTGCTGAAAAGTCAAGCGAGGCATAAGTAGTATGGCACAGATTAAGAAAGATACAAGTTTAAGAAAAGCCATTCTCCAGGCAGCAATTACAGGACAGTTGATTAATAATGTTGAAGGGGAAAGCCTTCCCCTCGCTCCAGCCAGTAAACTGTCTTCCGCTACCCCTTCTGCGGGGGCATCCCCCGCAACGCCCCCAGAAACCGGCAAACAGCTTTTAGACAGAATTATTGAAGAACGCAATAACAAATTACTTGCTGAATGGGAAGAAGCAAAAAAGACGAACCCAAAAGCAAAGAAGCCTACACCTGTAGTTGCAAGTGAAATTGATGAAGAGGAAATTCCTTTTGATATTCCAGAGAACTGGTGCTGGTGTAGATTAGGAGATTTGATAAATATATCTTCAGGAGATATGCTTACTTCTACAGCTATGAAAAATGGTTCAGTGCCAGTTTATGGTGGAAACGGGATAACTGGTTATCATAATGTTGCAAATGTCCATGAAGAAACAATAGTTATTGGTCGAGTTGGTTTTTATTGTGGTAGTGTACATCTAACAGCGAGAGAAGCTTGGGTAACTGATAATGCTTTTATAACTACTTATTCAAAAACCTTTTTAAATCGAGAATTCTTAATTACTGCTTTAAGGCATCTTGACCTAGGAAAACAACAAAATAAAACTGCACAACCTGTTGTCTCGGGTAAAAAAATTTATCCTATGCTTTTTCCTCTCCCTCCGCTTGCCGTTCAAAAAGCCATAGTTGCAAAACTTGAACAGGTGCTGCCATTAGTAGACGCTTACGAAAATGCTCTTCTCCAGAAAGAAGAATTAAAAAACTCACTTCCAGACAAAGTAAAAAAAGCCATTTTGCAAGAAGCAATTACCGGGCAATTAACAGAAGCCTGGCGAAAATCCGCAACCATAAAAGAAAGTGGAAAACAACTTTTAGACCGAATTATAGAAGAACGCAACGCAAAAGCCCTTGCCGAATGGGAAGAATCTTTGAAGAAAAATTCAAAAGCTAAGAAGCCTGTACCTGTTGTTGCAAGTGAGATTGAAGACGAGGAGATTCCGTTTGAAGTGCCGGAGAGCTGGTGTTGGTGTAGGTTAGGGGATATTTGTACTAAACTTGTGGATGGCGATCATAATCCTCCTGCAGGATTGACAACAAAAACAGAATATATTATGGCTTCTTCGCAAAATATAAATGACGACTCGTTGGTTGACTTAGAAAAAGTAAGATATCTTTCTAAAGAAGTTTTTGAAGTTGAAAATGAAAGAACAGAGGCCAAAAAAGGAGATATTTTCTTTACTTCTGTTGGAACGCTTGGTAGAAGTTGTGTATATGATGGTTCAAAAAATATTTGTTTTCAACGAAGTGTTACCGTCATAAAAACCGAGATTTATAACAAGTTTCTAAAATATTGTTTGGATGCACCATTCATTCAATATTTCATTATTGATAATGCAACTGGAACTGCTCAAAAAGGTTTTTACCTTAACCAATTAGCAAAGCTTATTATTCCATTACCACCTATGGAAGAGCAAGATGAAATAGTAAAAAAAGTGGAAGAATTACTTCCGTTATGTAAATAATTAAAAAAAGAGGAAATGTATGGCAAATTATGATTTTGCTGATTTATCGCCATTTGATTTCGAACAACTGGCTGCAGAAATAGCGAGTAAAAATTATTCTAGAAAATTTGAAGGTTTTACATCTGGTAGAGATGGTGGAATAGATATCCGTAGTACCACAAATACTGATATCTATATTGGTCAATGCAAGCATTATCTGAAATCATCTTTCTCATCTTTAAGGACAGCTCTTAAAAAGGAAATTGATAAGGCAAAAAAATTAAATCCTACTAAATATATAGTTTTTACCTCACAAGCTCTCACACCTGGAAATAAGGATACTCTTGCTTCAGATTTATCGAAATTAAATTTGATTTCAGAAGATATATGGGATAAAACCCAAATAAATAATTATCTTACAGAGAATCCAGAAATTGAAAAGCATCATCTTAAACTATTTCTTAATTCTACAACTGTATTAGATCACATTGTCCATAAAGAACAATATGAACGTTCTAATTTGTATCTTGAAGATATAATAAGAAAAAGTAAAATGTGGGTTCCAAATTCTCAATTTGATAAAGCACTAAAACATATAGAAGAAAACAATTTTTGTCTTATTTCTGGAGTTCCAGGAATTGGAAAAACAACAATGGCAGAATTATTATGCTTATATTATATAAAAAATGATTATCATTTTATAAAGATGAATTCATTAAAAGATTTTTTTTCTATCCGAGATATTCATGACAAGCAAGTCTTTTTTTAGGATGATTTTCTCGGTGATACAAATTTTTCGAACAACACTGATTTTGATGATTTAAAACTAATTGTTGATTCGTTAGACCAAAATCATAAAATGGTATTTACTACTCGAGAGTATATTTTTAATCAGGCTGTAATTAGTAATGAAAAATTCAAAAATTTGAATTTAGATAAATCTATTCTTGAATTGAAAAATTATTCTTTATTTCAAAAAGCTCAGATTTTATATAATCACTTATTTTATAATAAAATTAATAAAACTTATTGCGATTATCTATTAACTAATCGAAGATATCTTAAAATTATTGAACATCAAAACTATTCTCCAAGAATTATTGAAAAAAACTGTATTGATATTTACAAATTAAAAAACTTAAATGATGAAGATTTTTATAAAGCAATTCTTAAAAATCTGAATAATCCTAAAAAAATATGGGATTATGCTTTTAATAATGCTTGTGACAATAAAAGCCGATGTATTCTTCTTACACTACTATTGCTTGGAGGAGATATTGAATATAATGTCTTAAAATGTTTTTCTTATCAATTACTAAAGAATGAATTAACTGAAATCGATTTTGATATTGAATTCAAGAAAAGAATTGGTGAACTGGAAAACTCCTTCATAAAAATATTTATTATTGATGGAAAAAATTACATATTATTCCAAAATCCATCAGTAAAAGATTATTTAGAAGATTTTATTAAGACATCATCTATTAAGAAGACTTTTTATACTCTCGAAAAACTTTATTGGGATCAAGATGAGTATATATCACAAGACTTTTCATTTGAGCAAAAACAAAAGTATTTTAATTTTCTTTGTGAAAACCTCTCTCTTGAATTATTACCAAAATCGTATAATTATTCATCTAATTATGTTTTTGAATTTAAAATAAACAAATTAAGTATATTATTTAATGAACTTAATAAACCAAAATTGTCATCAGATTTTTGTAAGATTTTTATCGATGAACTCAATAATCAAAAAATTATTACTCAAAAAATGATAGATACTTTCCTTTGTTTTGAGTTTATAAAGATTGAAGATTCCGAATTGAAAAAGCTAAAAAATATATTTTTATTACAAGAAGATATTTGTGTCCTCTACAAATTGTTATTAGTAAATAATCAAAATATATTTATATCCTCTGAAGAAATCATTTCGAAATTTAACTCACTTTTATCTACTAATAAAATACTTATATCTGACGATAGAATTCCTATTAATAGACTTGAAGAATATAGCAATGTAATAACTGAGTTTCAAAAAATGGGGATACACTCTTTTGATTCTTTACTACCTGATATTAAACAATTAATTCAGGAAATAAATGATAAATATGCAGATGAATATTACGACGCCAAAAGGGAAGAAGAATTTTTGGATGAACAGTATGAAGCTGCACAGGAAGACGAATACTCTGAACTAGATCTTCTTTTTTCTAGTTATGATATAGAAGAGTAATATATGCCCCACCGAGAACCACTAATTCAAACATTAGAACGTCTCGGTGGAATTGCCACATTTGGAACTTTGTATCAGGAAGTTTTTAAAATTACTGAATGTACCTGGAAAACTAAAACTCCTTTTGCCAGCATCCGCCAGAAATCTATAAAATCAAACCTGGTCTTTGGGCTTTGGAATCTCATCGTAAAGAACTGGAGTCAAACGGTATTTTTGAGCAGACAGAAAAGAACAAAGAATCTACAGAAGTAAAAAACTTTAATCATTCATATCACCAGGGACTGCTTCTTACTGTTGGAAATCTTCGTGGAAAGAATACCTTTGTTCCGAATCAGGAAAAAAAACGATTTGACGAAAGAACTCTTGGTCAGATTCGAACTCTGAATTCAATTCTAGAATATTCTTTTTCTGAAATTGTTCAGCGTAGTTCTACAATCGATGTAATCTGGTTCAATCAGCGTAACATGCCGGATTCTTTCTTTGAAGTTGAACATTCCACTTTGGCATATAGGGGGGCGCGTCTGTGTCACATAAAATTTCAAAAAAACTCTAAACAAAAGCTGCTTTTTCCTGTATGTACTATTTGATTACTTCGGGCGCAGACGCTCTCGCGTCTGTATATTGCATGAAAAAATCAAATTGATTAAAATTCTTCTTTAGTAATTCAGAAACAGTCGCTAGCCCGTCTGTTTGAAAAGAGGAGTGGATATGAAAAAAAGATTAATCTGTTATTTTATTTCTTGTCTATTAAGTTTTAATCTGTTTGCAAATGATACTTATTTTTTTACCTCTGGTGGAAATCTTCGTCCCGCTGATGATGGAAATACCTCAATCCAGATGAACGAAGAAGTAATCCATATTGTCTGTGAACCAGATTATTATCAGGTTACTGTAGATTTCGAATTTAAGAATCCGGGAAAAGAAACAAGTCTTTCCGTTGGTTTTCCGTTCTTTGAAGCGGGAATAGGCGGTCATGGAAAAATATTTGACTTTGAATGCTGGACCAACGGTCGTAAAGAAGACTACAAAGATATGCTTATTGACCGTTCATTTTCAAACAGTGACTTTGACAGCCCTAAACTTGTTAATGCTTATGTAAGACAGATTACTTTTGCAGAAAAGTCGGTTACCAGAACAAAAGTTTCATATAAATCAGAATATGGACACGACGATAATTCGCGAATCATCAAATATCTCTACGGAACAGGTTCAAGCTGGGCAAATAAAATAGGAAAAATTACCGTGATTGTAGAAAATAATCTGCCACATGAATTCATTTCCCTTCAGTCAGAGTCCTGGAAGCGTATTGCTGATAATAAGTGGCGGGCTGTTTTTTATAATACTGAGCCTTCCTATACAGACTGTTTTACCTTTAATGCACAGAGTATTTTTCATGATTACGGTCCAAAATCCTTTCCTGCATATTTTCCTTATACAACAAAAAAAGCCTCTGCTGAACAGATTTCATGCTATACAATTAATCAGCTTAGGCTTGTAAGAAATACAATTTATGCTCTCCATGGCTATGATTTTCAATCTCCTGAGTTAAAGAATTTTTTTTCAGACTGGGGCCGTTATTGGAGTGAAGAATACAAGGTAAATCCAGACTTTTCAGAAGATGATTTCAGCGAAATTGAAAAATATAATATTCAATTGTTTAAATCAGAAGAAACGCGCTTAGAATCAAAATTTGCCCGGTAAGATTTAACATACAGGAAAAAGATAAAATCATAAAAATTCAAAAAACTCTAAACAAAAGCTGCTTTTTCCTGTATATTTTAATTATATGTACTATTTCATTGTAAACGAGCATGGGGCCAGCGGAAAAGGTGCAATAACCTGGGCACTGGTAACCCACATTCTGGAAGAGAGAAAACTTCAGTACAAGCGCTATATTTCTCAGGGTAAAGGACACGCTGCAACAATTGCCCGTCACATCTGCCAGCTTAAGGACGATGACAAGAGGATAGTTGTTGTTGGTGGTGATGGTACTGTAAATGAAGTTCTCAATGGAATTACAGATTTTGAACACGTAAGTTTTGGTCTGATTCCAACTGGTTCTGGAAATGATTTTGCCCGTGGAATGAAAATACCAAGAATCGCCCTTCTGGCAATTGAGAAAATCATTAATTCCAAGGGTGATATGAAGATGGACCTTGGAGAAGTACAGGCAAAAGGCTTTGAAAAGAAAGTTTTCGGTATTTCAGCAGGCTGCGGACTGGATGCTCTTGTCTGCAAAAAAGTAGATTCTTCCCTTCTAAAAAAAGTTCTCAACAAAATTCATCTGGGGGGACTTTCTTACATTATTCTTACTGTAGTGAACCTTTTTTCGATGAAAACTTCCAGCTGTACAGTTTGTTTTGATGATGAATATCCACAGGAATTTACAAAGCAGATTTTCTTTGCCGGTATGAACTGCCCTACGGAAGGTGGTGGAGTTAAGATGGCTCCGGATGCTTCAACTTTTGACGGTAAGCTCACTGCCTGTATGGCTCACGGCATTCCGAAAATTATGACTTTCTTTAAGTTGCCCCTTCTTTCTGCAGGAAAACACCAGAAACTTAAGGGCTTTCTGGCCAGACCTTTTTCAAAAGTAAAGATTATTTCTGACCAGATAATGACCGTTCATGCTGATGGAGAATACGCGGGAGATTCTACAGAAGTAGAAATCAGCTGTAAGAAGAACTGCCTGAGAATCTTGATTTAAAGAAAATCCTTCAATATTCCATAAAAAGTGTGTTATTGGCCAAGTTTGTAGATTTTTACATGGTTTTTAGTTAAATCTGCATTATATTAAAGATATGGTTAAGTCGGATTTGGATGATATGGAAGATGTTACTTACAATTCCTTATCCTATAGCGATTACGTCAGAAGATATTCAGGTTTTCTAGTTCGTACCGAAGTTCAGGGGGTAGATGTTGGTTTGCTCCATGAAGCTTCTGGCAGCAAGCGGTACCGTACAATTGTTATCTGTGATGGAGAAGAGCTTTATTCCGACTTTTACCCGGACAATTATGAGCTGGCTTATGAGGCCTATAGAAGGCAGGTAAAGTTCGTTAGAGGGCTATACACTCAGGGCTGGCGGAAAGAAATATTTTATTTCAGGGACAGCAAAACTGATAATGTGCTGTCTGTGATTTATGCTTAAAAGGCGCGGGACTTTTTGTTCTGCGCTTTTTTTATAAAAATTCAGAATTTGATTTATTGTATTTGCATAAAAAGCCCTTTGGTCTCATAATAGGTCTAGCTGATTGTAAGGAGAATATTTATGAGTGACTGGTTTGGTCAAAAAATTCCTAAACTTGGATTTGGTCTTATGCGGCTGCCAAAGCAGGCTGACGGATCAATTGATCTGGAGCAGACAAAAAAAATGGTAGACCTTTTTATTGATGCAGGTCTTACCTACTTTGATACGGCTTATATCTATGATGGAGGCAAATCAGAGGAAGCTGCCAGAGAATGCCTTGTAAATCGTCATCCAAGAAAAAGTTTTACACTTGCCTCAAAACTGATGGCAGGAATTGCAGAAAATGAAGCCGCCGCAAAGCAGGAATTCTATACTAGTCTTGAAAGAACTGGTGCCGGATATTTGGATTATTATCTGCTTCATGCACTGGACCGGGGAAACTACAAAAAATATGATGAATATCATCTCTGGGATTTTGTAAAGGAACTGAAAGAGAAGGGGCTGATAAAGCATTACGGTTTTTCTTTTCATGGAGATCCTGCCTTACTTGAGGAACTGCTTACTGCCCATTCAGATGTAGAATTCATTCAGCTGCAGATAAATTATGCAGACTGGGAAAATGAAAGCATTGCTTCCCGTGAATGTTATGAAATTGCCCGTCGCCACAAAAAAAGTATTGTTGTTATGGAACCGGTAAAGGGCGGTGCTCTTGCAAATCCTTCTGAAGAAATTACAGGAATCTTTAAGGATTATCATCCTGATATGTCACCAGCTTCCTGGGCAATCCGTTATGCTGCAGGAATGGAAGGAATTCTGACAGTTTTAAGCGGAATGTCTAATCTTGAGCAGATGGAAGATAATCTTTCCTACATGAAAAATTTTGAACCTCTTAATGAAGAAGAAGAGGCTGTAATCAAAAAGGTTCAGGAAGCTCTTAAAAATGTTAAGACCATTCAGTGTACCGGCTGCCACTATTGTACAAAAGGCTGTCCTGTTCAGATTCCAATCCCTGAAATCATTAAGGCCAGAAATATTCTTATAAAGGATATGAACCGCTGGGGAGCAAATGAGGAATATAAAAAGGCTGTTTCTCAGGAAGGGGCTTCTAAAGCTTCGGCCTGCGTGGCTTGTGGTCAGTGCGAAACAATGTGTCCTCAGCATTTGCCTGTAATTAAGATTCTGGCAGATACAGCGGCTGTTCTTGAGTAGCTCCGGTTAACGAAAAAAGTATTTTTAAAACAGAGCTTTTGAAAATTGTCAAGTTATAATAACTTGTTCTAATCATAAGTTCAGGAAATACTATTTGTTTTTTGGCCGGTTGCGTATTATACTTTAAATAAGTAGGGCAGTTTGCCTGAATTGAAAATGCTAAATCAAAGAGGTAAAAAATTATGAATAAATCAATTTCTGCTGTAGGTTTCTCATTAACAAAAGATCAGTCAGATTTAATCAATTCAAAACTTAAGCGTGTAGATTACGCTGACAATTTGATTGTAGATTTGATTCTTCGCGTAAAGGAAGAAAAGAAGTTCTACTTCGATGCTACAATTAATTTCCGCTGGGGTGGAAATGGTCACGTAACTAGCGACGACTTTGATTTCGCTGCCGGTTTGAACAAACTGATGGATGTCCTTGACGTTAAGATTAAGAAGGAAAAGGATAAGGTTCAGGAAAAGAAGTAAGAATGATTTTTTTACTTTCCTGTTAAAGTAATTTACAGACCTGTTTCGTAAAGAAGCAGGTCTTTTTTTATTTAACGATTGAAGAAAAAAGTCAGTCCTTTAAAATTTCCTGTCGTAAGAAGATTTTATATTCAGTTCAGCCCTATACTTGCTGACGGTTCTTCTTGCAACGGACACCCCTTGTTCCTTTAACAAATCTGAAATCTTCTGATCACTGAGAGCTTTTTTATCATCACTGTGCTGGCTGAGAATTTCTTTAATAAGAAACATTACATTGTCCCTGCTTGGACCTTCTCCATTGCCTTTACGGGAAACTGCATTTGTAAAGAAATATTTCATTTCAAAAAGTCCCCAGTGGCACTGAAGAAATTTTTCATTTGCCAGGCGGGAAACTGTGCTTTCGTGAACCTCAAGAATTTTGGAAAGTTCCCTCTGGGTAAAAGCTTGAAGATGTCCTGGACCATGTATAAAAAACTCTTCCTGTTTTTCAACCAGAAGACAGGCCGCAAGAAGAACTGTATTTTTTCTGTAATTAACTGCATCAATTAAGTTCAAGGCTTTTTTCAGGGAATCATTTATTTCCTTTTTATCCTGCCTTGAAATTTTAATGTCAGAATTTTTATCCACCATTTTTTCAAAGTCTTTGTTCAGTGAAAGTTCCGGTAGAAAATCTTTTGATAATTTTACGGAGAAATTATTTTTTTTGCCTTTAATAAGTCCTTCCTGAAAATTACTTTCAGACAGTTCCTGGGGGTAAGGTTCAATGTAAAGGTCTGGGCTGATGTAAACCGTATCCCTGCTTCCATAATCTCTTGTTGGAAAAGGATCAAGACTGCGAATCAAATTAATTGAGGCTTCCACATCCTCTTCTTCAAATTTCCTTTTGTAAAGTTTTTCAAGACTGGCTGTATTATGACCAAAAAGAGCTTTCTGTTTATTAAGAAAGTCCTGAATTTTTTTAAGAGCTTTCTGGGGCTGGGGAGGATTTATAAAATCCAGATGACCGTCCAGAATAAAAAGTGAAAGGTCATCAGCATTTTTCTGCTTAGCCTGAACATAAAGACTTTCTTCCACATTTGTAACACATATTCCTGGAGGATCCAGTGACTGAACCAGTTCCATGCACTGTTCAAGAAATGCAGCTGTCTGTTTGTGGTTCAGACTTTTCAAAATTGAAAGAGGGGAGAGAATATGAAAGCCTTTATCATCCAGATTATAAATTAATCTTTCGCATAAATCTTTTTTTTCGTCCGGAAGATTCATCATATTAAGCTGGGAAATAAGATGTTCTTTTAAGGATTCCCGGTTGTCTGCTTTTGCTTCCAGCGCTTTTTGAAAGTTGTCCGAATCCAGCTGCCCCTGAGCGCTTGAACTGCCTAATCTGGCTGCTTCCCTGTAATTGTCTCTGTAGGAAGTTTTTACCTGGTTCTTTGAAGAAGTTTCATCTTTTACGATAAGTGCAGGATTTTCCTGAGCGGCTTTATAAATTCTATCCTTAAGTTCTTCCGTGGAAAGTGAAAGTAATTCCAGGGATTGAATCTGCTTCTGGCTGAGAGTTTGAATTTGTTTCTGTACTTGTCTCTGCTGAAATTCTAAACTAGGCATAGTTCTTACTATAGCACAAAAAAAAAGTTACAGATATAATTTTCAAATAAATGTTGGGAGGTTTTACTATGAATAGTTTTGCTGAATTTGGAATCCAGATGCCGGAAATCCTTCTGCCTGAAAATTTGGATCTTTCAAGCTGGTCTGTAATTGCCTGCGATCAGTATACTCAGGATTTATCTTACTGGAAAAAAGTTGAAAAGGCTGCTGAAGGAAAAGTTTCAACCCTCAACTTGATTTTGCCGGAAGTCTATTTGAATGACAGTGACAAAGAAGAAAGAATCCGCAAGATAAAAAAGGAAATGAAAAAATATCTTGAAGAAAATGTGTTTTCTCCTGCCCAGAAAGAATTCATTTATGTTGAAAGAAAAACTGCATACGGAAGAACGCGCTCCGGCCTAATTGCCGCAATTGATCTTGAAACTTATGAATGGAAGCCTTTCAGTAAAGCTTTCATCCGTGCAACCGAAGCAACTATTGTAGATCGGATTCCTCCAAGAAAAGAAATCCGCAAAGGTGCGGCCCTTGAACTTCCACACATAATGCTTCTTGTTAATGATGAAAAAAAACAGTTGATTGAAGGATGTGGAAATCTTGCAAGAAAAAAGACTCCCGTCTATAAAGGTGAACTGATGCTTAATTCCGGTTCAATTACAGGCTGGGCTTTGAATACTGAGGATGAACTGGAAACAATTTACAACAGCCTTAGAGAAATAAAATCCAGAAATACTGATTCTCAGGGAAATGCATTTATTTTTGCAGTAGGTGATGGCAATCATTCCCTTGCAACTGCAAAAGCTGTCTGGGACGAATATAAAGCAGAACATCCTGAAGAAAGAACAAAATCTCCTGTACGCTATGCCCTGGTAGAAATTGTTAATATTTATGATTGTGGATTAACATTTGAACCAATTCACCGTGTTCTCTTTGGAGCTGAGGCTGATAAAGTAATCGATTATGCAAAAACAGCTCTTGGGGGCAGAATTAGTCAATGTGATGATGAAGAAAGTCTCTCTTCCCGGGTTCAGAATTCTCATTCTTCCTTTGGCTTTGTATATGTAAAAGATGGTCAGCAGAAGTATATTTTGCTGGAATGTGACTTTAATGAGCTTGCAGTGGCCAGATTTCAACCAATTTTAGATGAATTTATCGAAAAAAATAAGGGTGACAAGCCAATAGAAATGGATTACATTCACGGAAAGGAGGAGGTTTTCCGTTTAGGCAGGGAAACAGGTACGTTAAGTATTCTGCTTCCGCCTATTGCCAAGGATTCCTTCTTTGAAACAATCAACAGCAGGGGGCCTTTACCTAGAAAAAGTTTTTCCATGGGTGAAGCCAGTGAAAAAAGATTCTATCTGGAATGCAGAAAACTTTTTAACTGTTAAATCTCTGTGATTGTAAAAAACATTCCTGAAATTGTGCAGGTAAATTCAAATTGTGGGAGGCACACATACTGTGCCTTCTGCATGACCGCTAAGGCGGAGTTTTCTTATGGGAGATAATATGAAGGAACTTTTTAATGACGGCTGGTCATTTACAAAACTTGAAATCGAAAATAAAACTGCTGCTGATGGAAAGGCCGTCTTATTCAAACCGGAAGATTTTTATGGCAAAGAAAAATTACCTTATAAATCAGTTTCTATTCCACATGATTACCTTATTAGTGACACCCTGAATCTTTACCAGAACAGTGTTGGTTTTTATAAAAAAGATTTCCTTGTTGAGAACCTGGGGGATAAAAGATTTTATTTAAGATTCGGCTGTGTCTACATGAACTGGGCGCTTTTTGTAAATGGAAAAAAAGCCGGAGAATGGAAATACGGATATTCAACAGTTGAATTTGATATTACGGATTACCTGGTTCAGGGGGAGAATTCCCTTCAGATAATTTGTGTGTATCAGTCTCCAAATACACGATGGTATTCAGGTGCCGGAATTTTCAGAGACATATATCTTGTTACTAAAGGCTGTAGCCGTATTGTTAATGACGGAATTTATTTTTCTGCTTCCAAAGTTTCAGATAATGACTGGAAAGTTTTTGTTCAGACAGAAATTGAAAGTCACCAGCAGGATGGCTTAAAAGGTTTAACAGTTGAGCATAAAATTTATGATGTAAATGGAAATGCCCTTGCCCTTGAACCTTGTGGAGATGAAGTTGAAGAAACTGAACCTTTCGCTCCGGAAATGGGAGAATCATTTAACAGAAATAAAATTCTCCTGAGTAAAAAATATTTTACTGTAAAGGCTCCAGAACTCTGGTCTCCTGAAAAGGCAAATCTTTATGTACTGGAAACAAAGGTTTTAAATTCTGCACAAATTATTGATGAAGAAAAAAAGACCGTTGGATTCAGAACAATTCAGTTTGATCCGGATAATGGATGTTTTGTTAATGGAAAATCCGTAAAACTTCACGGTGTATGTGAACATCATGATTTTGGTCTGCTGGGTGCTGCCTTCAATCTTCCTTCTCTTAAAAGAAAATTCTTAAAACTTAAAGAGATGGGTGTTAATGCCATCCGTACTTCCCACAATCCTCCTGATGAAAAATTTATGGAGCTGGCAGATCAGATGGGGCTCCTTGTTGTAGATGAATGTTTTGATATGTGGGAAAAGCCAAAGACGACTTTTGACTATGGAAACTATTTTGTGGAATGGCACAGAAGGGATTGCGCTGCTTATGTGAGAAGAGACAGAAATCATCCCTGCCTGATTATGTGGTCTGTAGGAAACGAAATCTACGATACTCATGAAGGAAACGGGTTTGAAATTACAAAAGATCTGCGGACAGTCTGCAGAATTCATGATCCTCTGAAAAATGGTTTTGTAACAATCGGATCAAATTATATGGAATGGGACGGTGCCCAGAATTGTGCTCAGGAAATTGATCTGGCCGGATACAATTATGGAGAGCGTCTTTACGAAGATCATCACAAAAAATATCCTCACTGGTGTATCTACGGAAGTGAAACTGCATCAACTGTACAGAGCCGTGGTATTTATCATTTTCCACTTTCAAACCGTCTGCTCACATATCAGGACAGTCAGTGTTCCTGCCTGGGAAACTGTTCAACAAACTGGGGTGCAAAATCTTCATCAGTTGTTGTAACAAAAGACCGGGATACAAAATACTGTGCGGGTCAGTTTATATGGACAGGATTTGATTACATTGGCGAACCGACACCGTATTCAACAAAAAATTCTTACTTTGGTCAGATTGATACAGCGGGCTTCAAAAAAGATACTTTCTATGTTTACAAAGCCGGCTGGGTTCCTTTTGAAAAAGAACCATTTGTTCATCTTCTGCCGTACTGGGATTTTAATGAAGGTCAGTTTGTGGATGTTAGAATTTATTCTAATGCTCCGGAAGTTGAACTTTTTGTTAACGGTAAATCTTTTGGAAAAAAGAAAATGAATCCTCTTACAGATGAAGAACTTTCTGCAACCTGGGAACTGGTTCCTTACCACAAGGGAGAAATTCTTGCAGTGGCATACGATAATGCAGGAAAAGAAATTGCCCGGGATGTAAAAAAATCTTTTGGGGATGCAGCAGCACTGATTCTTAAAAATGAAGATGAGTTTGCAGGGGAAGGTTATTATTTTATTGATGTTCTTTCTGTTGATGAAAATGGCATCGATGTTGCAAACAGCCGCTCACGGGTTTTCCTTTCTGTAGAAGGTGCACGGCTTATTGGTGCTGATAATGGTGACTCAACTGATTATGAGCAGTATCAGTCTGAAAATCAAAAGACTCTGGACCGGAAACTTTTTTCAAATCGTCTTCTTGCAATAGTAAAATCTGATGATGGAAACTTTATTATAAAAGCTGCTTCTCAGGGATTGAAAGAAAGTGTTCTGGTTTTCAAAAATGGAAAAGTAGATCAGGATGAATCTGCCAGACTTAGCGGAAAAATTTCTTCAGTTGAAAAAAATAATGTTCCTGTACGCAAAATTGAATTAATCTGCGATGGAAAAACAACATTGAATCAGAGTAATAAAAGCATACTGGTTAAAGCAAAAGTTTTTCCTTCTGATGCAAGTGATGTAAAACTGACCTGGACTCCAATGATGCTTGAAGGTGTTAAATCTGATTCTGCAAAAGTTGAAGTCAGCCCTGACGGTTTAAGTGCTCTTGTAACTGGTGTAAGTGACGGTTCCTTCCGCCTGACCTGTACCTGTGCAAACGGAAGCCAGTATGCAGAAATTATTTCTGAACTGGAATTTAATGTAGAAGAGTTTGGAAAGGCAAGCCGCTCACCATATGAATTGATTGAAGCCTGCAAGTGTTCATCATCATCTAAGCCGCTTGAATTAAGCTTTGATGGAGGTGCCTTTACTCACAACGAAAAAGTTTCATTCACTTTTGAAAGAGTGGATTTTGGCAGTGACGGAGCAGATACTTTTGAAGTTCCAATTTTCTCTTTTGATACAGAATTAAAATTCCAGATTTGGGATGGTAGTGAAGAAAATGGAATAAAGCTTATGGATTGTGATTATAAGCATCCTTCAATTTATAATACTTATAACAGCAATACTTATGTTCTGCCAAGAAGACTTTTTGGCCTGCATACTTTAACTTTTGTTTTCTTCTCCGGACTTTCAGTTCAGGGATTTAAATTCCACAAGAAATCAAAAGCCTTTGCAAAATTAAATGCACTGGATGCTTCATTAATTTTTGGTGATGCATTTACAAAGGGTGAATGTTCTGTAAATGGAATTGGAAACAATGTGGTTCTTGATTTTGATGCTATGGATTTTGAAAATACTCCGGCTTCAAAACTAACAATCTGGGGCCGCTCTTACGTTCACAATACAATTCACGTAAAGTTCTCCGGCGAAAGCGGTGACTTTAATGATATTGTTGAATTTGATGCAGGTGAAGGTATTGAAGAAAAAACTTTTGACATCAAGGGTGTAAAGGGAAAAAATAAAGTAAGCTTTGTATTCCTTCCTGGTTCAAATTTTGATTTCTACAATTTCCAGTTTAAGAAATAAAATCGCTGGTTGATTATAAGAAGATTTTCAGGTAGAGCTTTTGGTTTACCTTCTGCCTGTCCTGAAAATCTTCATGCTTTCAGCGGTTTATAATTTCAAGAATAGCATTGCCGAACTTTTCCGCTTTGCTTTCCCCAATGCCGTGGCACTCAAGAAGCCTTGAGAGTGTATGAGGTTTTCGAACTGCAATATCGTACATGGTTTTGTCACCAAAGATAATGTAGGGCGGAACTTTTAATTCTTCTGCCATGGAAGTTCTCCATTTCCTTAAATCCGATACGATTCTCTGTCCTTCCTTATCATCTCCTGAAATAAAATGACTGGCTTTTTGAGTTGTAGCTGAGGTAGAAATAGCCTTTCTTCCAAAATCAAGGGGAAGAAGAATATTTTCTCTGGCAGAAAGAGCCTGCCTGCCTTTATGTGTGAGATAGAGGGTTCTGTATTCTTTTGTCCTTCCAATATATCCCTCTCTTTGGAGACAGTCATTTAATTCCTGCCATTCATTTTTTTTCAATTCCCGGCCAATACCATAGGTGCTGATAAGGTCGTGTCCGTTTTCTGAAATTCTTTCACTCTTTGATCCAAGAAGAATATCGATAATATATGCTGCCCCAAATCCTTCCCGAACCCGTAAAATACAGCTCATAAACTTTTGTGCTTCAGTGGTAAAATCTCTTAAAGCAAGTGGGCCGTTGGAACAAAAGTCGCAGCAGTTCTGCATGATTGTACTGAAAGGGCTGCCGTTATAGGTTTGCCCAAAATATTGAAGAAGGGATTTTCTCCTGCATTGATTTGTCTCCACATAAGAGATCATTCCCTGAAGGAGTTTTTCTGCCTTAACCGGATCTTCTGAATCCTGAAAGAGAAATCTGATTTTATTTATGTCACCCGGACTGTACAAAAGAAGTGCCTCTGCTTCCATTCCGTCACGGCCAGCCCTTCCAATTTCCTGATAGTATTGTTCTACGGATTTAGGCATATCGTAATGAATAACAAATCTTACATCAGGTTTGTTTATTCCCATACCAAAAGCCAGGGTAGCAACAATAATCTGAACTTTGTCGTGGATAAAATCATTCTGATGCCTGAACCTTTCTTCATCACTTAATCCTGCATGATAATTTGTTACATTGAATTTTAATTCCTTAAGTTCCTGGTAAACCATGTCAGTATTTTTTCTGGAGAAGCAGTAAATAATTCCGCTCTGTCCCTTGTGTTCCTGAAGAAATTCCATAATCTGATTTATACCTTTCTGTTTTCTCTGAACATTGAGGAAGATATTTGGCCTGTTAAAATCAGAAACTATGAGTGCCGGATCCTGCATTTTTAACTGTTTAACAATATCCTGCTGAACGCTTCTTGTTGCAGTTGCAGTTAATGCAAGAAATACTGTCTGGGAAAACTGACTCCTGAGATTTTTAATTTCAAGATAATCTGGTCTAAAGTCGTGCCCCCATTCGCTTATACAGTGAGCTTCATCAATTGTAATGCAGTCAATTTTTACAGCCTCAGAGGAAAGCAGGGATATGATTTTCTGTGTATTCAGACCTTCCGGTGAAAGGTAAAGAAGTTTTATTTTACCGCTGCTTACTCTGGTACAGGTATCTACATATTCTTCCCAGGACAGTGAACTGTTAATGTAAACTGCGGGAATTCCCAGAGCCTCCAGCTGTGCTACCTGGTCCTGCATGAGGGCAATCAGTGGAGAAACGACAACTGTCATTCCCTCCATAATCAGGGCAGGTATCTGGTAACAGAGGGATTTGCCTCCTCCTGTGGGCATGACAGCAAGAGTATCTCTTCCGTCCAGAACATTTTGAATAATTTCTTTTTGAAGAGGCCTGAACTTGTCATAACCAAAAATATTTTTTAATACTTCTTCAGGACTTTTCCTGTACTTCATGCTTGACTCCATTATGTCAGCCCTTGAAAATAAAAGTGAATTTCTGCTGGATATTTCAAGAACTTTTTCCAGAAGAATATTATAACTTATTTCATCCATAAATACTTCTCCATTTACTTTTTTCGGGGACTTGAACAAATATGTGTCTTTTGTTATAGTACAAAAACCGTGCCGGCTTGGTGGAATGGTAGACACTACAGACTCAAAATCTGTTGCTCTCACGGGCGTCTGAGTTCAAGTCTCAGAGCCGGTAACAAACACTCTCTGTTTTCAGGGAGTGTTTTTTTTTACATCATGATAAAATCTTCTTCCACGTGGCGGAAATTGATTGCTTCTGCCATACAATCAGAATCAATTTGAGCTTTTCCTTCCATATCTGCAATCGTTCTGCTGACTTTTATGCAGCCTGCAAGGCTTCTTGGACTAAAACCGTATGAGCTGCTTCTGCTTTCCAAAAGGTCATGCACTTCATTTGACAAAGAACAATACTTTTCCATTTCAGGGGGTGTGAGCTGGGAATTTAATTTTCCCTGTCTTTCCTTTTGAACTTTTACTGCACGGGCAATTCCTTTTCTTAATTCTGCTGTTGAAATGCCTTTTGAGTCTGAAGGAATATTTTCCCCAAGTTCAACGTGAACTCGAAAATCAATTCTGTCCAGAAGAGGGGCTGAAAATTTTTTCCAGTACTGTTCAATGGATCTTCCTGAACAAAGGCATAGTTTGGTTTTTGAACCGAAGTTTCCGCAGGGGCAGGGATTTGTTGCCATGAGCAGCTGAAAGTTTGCCGGGTAAGTAGTGGATCTTCCTGCACGGCTTAAAGTGATGCTGCCTCCTTCCAGTGGAACTCTGAGCATCTGCAGAACAGAGGAACGGAATTCCGCAGCCTCATCCAGAAAGAGAACTCCTTTGTGGGCAAGAGAAATTTCTCCCGGAATACAGTGAACGCCTCCTCCGCACATTCCTTCTATGCTGCAAGTCTGATGGGGCTGTCTGAAAGGGGCGGTCCGTAAAAGAGACTGTCCCTGCTTAAGTAACCCTGCAATAGAATAAATTCTGGTTACGCTTTGAGCTTCATCAACTGTTAAAAGAGGAAGAAGACTCTGGAATTTCTGCAGCGCCAGAGTCTTACCGCATCCAGGCGGGCCGTATGCCATAAGATTGTGTCTTCCTGCAGCTGCAATCTGCAAAGCCCTTACAAGCCTTTCCTGATTTTTCACATCTCCGTACTCCATGGTAGAATCAACGGCTGGAAAGAAAATTCCGTCAACTTCAACTGCTCCCTGGGGCAGAGTACTTTTCTCCTGATCAGAAAGGGAAGAAGTAAAGAGTTCATCATTAAGCAGTGCCTGGAAAGCATCAGAAAGTGTATCTGCTCCAAAAACTTTCATGCCTTTCACTTCTTTTGCTTCCTCCAGATTTGCGCTGGGAACTATACATTTTTTTATCCCCATTTCAAAAGCAGTTGTTGTTGCAGCGTGAACAGCACGGACTGGCCTGACATTTCCATTTAATTCCAGCTCACCTAAAATTAAAATTGAATCCTGGTTCAAATAATGATTTTCTTCCCCATCAGAACCAAGACTTTTACTTAATACCGCAAGAGCAATTGGTAAATCAAATCCGGCCCCTTCCTTTTTAAGATCTGCAGGAGACAGGCTGATTAAAACTCTTTCAGGAGGAAATTCAAATCCGGAATTTCTGATGGCGCTTCGCATTCTTTCACGACTTTCCTTTATGGCTCCATCTGCCAGCCCCACAATATCCACAGCAGGAATTCCTCTTCTGAGATCAACTTCCACACTTACCAGAGCTCCCTCGTATCCAAAGGGAGAAAAACTATAAATTTGCATAAGTACCTCTTTTTTATTTTTCTCTTTATTTATTAATATGCAGAGAAGTTTTAAAATCTGACAAAAAAATCCCCTTGATTGAAAAAAAATTGTAAAAAAAACATAATGGGCCTATGGATAAAAACAACATTACTTTTTTGTGCAAGGTTGTTGATAATTATGGTGATATTGGTTTTGTATACCGCCTTGCCCGTTCAATAAGCAGAAAAAATCCTCAGGCTAAAATCCGTCTCATTGTGAGTAATCTGGAATCTTTTTCAAAAATGGCTGAGGGAATTGATAAAAATGCTCCAGTTCAGAATTTTTATTTTTTTGATGAATTGAATTCCCGTGAAATTCAGTGGACGGTTTTTGACTGGAATGCAGATGAAGAATGCAGAAAAGAGTTTTCTCTAAATCCTCCGGAAGTGCTGCTGGAATGTTTTCAGTGCGGTCGTCCTGAATGGCTGGAAGAAATCCTTTTTGATAAAAAAAATACTCACTTTACCCAGATTGTAAATGTTGAATATTTAACTCCTGATGACTGGGCTGAAGAATTTCATCTTCTTCAGGGAGGAACAAGAAGCCCTTATATTAAAAAAATGAATTTCGTTCCAGGTTTTACCAGTAAAACTGGAGGCCTGCTTTTTGATGAAGTTTTTTTGAAATGTGTGGAAGATAGAAATTTTGCCCAGGATAAACTGCAGTCCGTTTTAGATGAACAGAGTTTGAAATCTTTTAAAGATGAAAATTCTTTTAATCTGACATTTTTTTCCTATCCCAGAGAATATGGCCCGGTAATTGCTGCACTAAAAAAATATGAAAAAATTCTTCTGGAAAAAAATCCTTCTGCCTATATCAGTGTTTTTCTTGCAAACGGTTTGTCTCAGGAAGGATTTTTAGAGGAATGCAGAAAACAAAATGTAGATTTTAAAATTTGCAAACTTCCATATTTAAAACAGCAGGAGTGGGATGCTCTGCTGACTCTGGTGCATTTTAATTTTGTCAGGGGAGAAGATTCTTTTGTAAGGGCAGCCTTGTGCGGTATTCCATTTTTCTGGCACGCTTATGTTCAGGATGAAGAGTTTCAGCTTGTAAAAGTAGATGCTTTTGTTAACAAAATGAAACCATTCTTTTCAGAAGAACTTTTTAATCTGACAAAGAAATTTTTTCTTATGTACAACAGAAATTTTAATTTACCTCTGGGGCAGGAAGCAGAACAGGTTTTTCAGAATTACCAGGAGAATGGTGAAAACATTTTTGTAAAAGATGGAGGAGAACTTTTATTTGAACTTTTACTGAATTACAAACAGTTGAAAGAATCCTTTAAGTCATTTTCTGATTCACTGATTTCAAACGGGGACCTTGCAGAAAAACTTCTGGCTTATATAAATTCCATCAGTCTTTAAAAATAAAAATCCTGGTAGTGACTGACCGCCCTTTTGGGCTGAGTCTGGAAAAGGTTTGCCATTACCAGGATTAATTTTGTAAATTAATTTAGAAATCAAACTTTGAACTTATCAATCTGACTTCCAATTTCGTTAATTGATTCCTTCATTTCTTCTGAAATTTCACGAAGGTTGAGGCCTGTTTCTTTGATTCTTTTTGCACCTTCTGTCATTTCATCCATGCTGGTCTGTATAATTCCAGTTGTATCCTGAAGATTTCTTACTTCTTCAAGAATAGCTTTATTTCCTTCTGACATTTCTTCGCTGGCAGTTTTTACTTCAATTGCAGAATCGTTCATTGAATGAAGAGCTTTTGAAATCTGCATTGAACCAGTGTTTTGTTCTTCCATTGCGGCCTGAATCTGATGAACCAGCTGCTCTGTATCTGTAATTTTATTTGTTACAGACTGGAAAGCCCTGCTTGATTCTTCAGAAGCAGAAACTACTGTATCAATAGAAGTCTTAATATTGTTCAGCTGATCACCGATTGTCTTTGACTGAGCAGTTGAAGTTTCTGAAAGCTTACGAATTTCATCTGCAACAACAGAGAATCCTTTTCCTGCCTCACCTGCATGGGCTGCTTCAATGGCGGCGTTCATAGCAAGAAGGTTTGTCTGTGCTGCAATTGCTGCAATAGCAGAGTTTGCATCCTGAAGGGTTTCACTCTGATTTTTAATTTCTTCAATAATATGGTTTACATTCAGCTGAAGTTCAATTCCAGACTGTGCTGAATCTGCCAGACCGTTAAAGGAACTGGACATTTTTTCCATTGAAGAGTTTACTGATTTAATATTTCCAATCATCTGTTCAACGGCAGCAGAAGCATCTGAAACCTCTGCAGACTGTCTTTCAATCATGTGGCCGAGAGATTCAATGTTGCTTGCAATTTCGTTAACTGCACCTGCAGTCTGCTGAACTGACTTTGACTGATTGTCAATCTGATTATGAACGGAAGTAATGCTTGTAAGAATTTCATCGATTGAAGATGTAGTTTCCAGAGTAGATGTATCCAGTGAAATTCCAGCGTTTCCTAAATTGTCTCTGGATTTCTTAACCTGAGAGATAATGGTCTGAAGTTTTTCTGTAAATTTGTTAAAGCCTGTTACAACATCACCAATTTCATCATTCAGGCGGATATTGATTCTCTTTGTAAGATCCGCATCTCCTGTAGCAATATCATTGATTGTAGTTTTAACAAATCCCAGAGGTTTAATAAGGGCAGAAATTAATATCCAGCTTGTTGCAATAACAATAATGATTGCTGCAATTATACAGATTAAAATAATCTTTGTGATTCTGGTCATTCCTTCAAAATATTCTTTGTATGGAGCGGCACACAATACAGACCATCCACTTTCATCTCCTACAGGAACATAAGAAACAACTTTCTTTTCATTTGAGACTGGATCTTTAACAATTTCAAAATTGGATTTGCCTGCAATAACAGAATCCATCATTTTATCCCAGTCAGTTTTTTCTCCTTCAACTTCTTTTTTGATTCCCTGACCAGTTTCCTGAATGGCAGCAATTTCTTCATCACTTAAACCATCATAAGTTGTAGGGCCAACAGTCATACCTGTGCTTGTAGAAATAATTCTTGGATGAGATTCTTTTCCGATTAAGATTGATTCTGAAAGATTGTAAACGTCAGAACCATTTACGATTGAGGAAAGAATACCGATTGCTTTTGAAGGATTATTAATGCTGTAAACTGGAACACAATAGAACATAATAGTATCATCTGAACCGCCTTCAATCATGTAACTTTTTGGAAGAGGATCAATTACAACCCGTTTTCCTGAAATAGTCTGAAGGAAGAAATCAATTTCTGATACATCTACGTACTGTCCGTCTGGTCTGATACAAATACCTTTGTCGCTGTAAAAAGCCAGATTTTCAAAATGCTCAGTATTTGTTTTTACAATGGCTTCAAGCTGGGCAGTTTTTTCTTCAAGGGAAATACTTTCATCCCTGATAAAAGGCAGTGATGCAATAGAATCCAGAAGGTAGAATTCCTTTTTATTTACATCCCTGAGGATTTGAGCAGATTTTTGTGCATTCAAGTTCATGATTTCCTGAGTGTTTGCTACAATCGAAGATGCCAGTTCATGTCTTGCAATGGTTCCAAGCAGAATAACTGCACAGTTAATTAAAATGACAACGAATACGATGATTTTGAATTTTAAACCAAATCTCATTTGTTTCTCTCCCGGTGCTATATGGTTTGTATTTATAAATTGATTCTAGAAGAATATACAATTCCTCTGTATGGTATAATATAATAATTTCAAATTCAGAAATTTTCATGTAAGCTTATGTTATATAACAGAGATTTTAATTTATCCTTCTATTACTCTTACAGGAGAGGCAACCGGTGCCAGAGACCACAGACTTTACCGGGATGTTGTAAAAACTGCTATAAAATGGTCGTTTATGGCGATACAAAATGGATGCTCTTTACTCAGATTTTTGGAACCTTCAGTGTAGTTGGACTTGCAGCACTTTGTGTTTTTGTTGCCGTTCTTTGTGATGAAATAATTCGCGCAGTAATTAATTCAATTCGGTTTATAAAAATAAAATTCTGACAATAACCACCCGGTTTATAACTTAATATTATTAATGATATAAAATTTTTTGTGTTATAATATTTTTTAATAGCCCGAATGTCGAGTTTTGAAAATCAACGAATTTATCAAAAAAAACAGCTCCCAGTCATGAAAACAACTTAT